>JAYFMV010000033.1:0-26197 GCA_042408245.1 Potamolinea sp. | reverse complement strand
GGTGCTGACCGTGCAGCCAGAGCAAAACAGATATCCATGCTCACCCCTGAAGAAATAGCTATTTATACTGAGCAGTCCCGGCTACAAGCCCAAATAGAAGCACAAATCCAGCAAAGCCAAGTAACTGGTCAACCACAAGCAGCGTTGCCAGGGATGAGCCTGGATGAGGTAAACGACCCCAGCGACAAGCTAACCGCCCAAGAGAATGTACCTGATTCACCAGGACTGAACATCCTTGATGGCATCGTAACAACCAGGCGCTCAACACTTTTCATAGGCGACACAGGCAGTGGCAAATCTGTAACCCAAGCCTACATCCTGACCAAGTTTTTTGAGTATTATCAAAACGCCGAAGTGTGGGCTGTCGCACAAAAAGCTGACTCGTTCTGTGGTCTAGACAAAAAGGGACGTGTGACACTATTCGATTTGAATAATCCCAGCGCCGCTCTTGAGGTAATCGATAAAGTATGGGCAATTTACGACCAGCGACGCAAGCTTCCTGAATCGAAAAGAGAAAATTTATCACCAGTTCGTCTCATTCTTGCTGATTGGTTGTCCATCAATCAATCACTAGAAGAATTAAAGTCAGATGAAGCGGTGAAAGAATCAAAATACCTTTCCCGGCTAGCAGACATTATCTACAACGGACGGGAATTAAATGTCTGCTTGTTGATTGATTTACAAAGCTACAATCTCGCTGCTGTAGGTCTGAAAGCTGATAAGAATAGCCGCAAAAACTTTAACATTGTTGGGCTGGGTAACTACTACGTTGATGCACGGGGACAGACCAATGAATCTTATGGGGTATTACGAAATTTGATAGCAGACCGCTACATCATCTCCGAAGAATCAACCCGCGCTCAATTGGTGGCAGAATTCCAAAAGCTTCAACCTTTATCTCAATCCAGTAAACGCCCCATTGTTTTTACTACACTCTCACCTGCTCGTCTGGCACTACTACCAGATTTAAGGCAGTACAAAACACAAGATAATCCGCCAATTGAGCAAGGGCCCACAGAATATTTAGAGCGGATTTACAAGCTAGAATTTGACTTAAATCCTAACAATGAACCAAGGCTAACAGAGAAACATAAAGCCTTGATGGACTACCTAAAAGCTAATGGCGCAAGAACCCTCAAGCAAATAGCAGATAGCCGTCGTTGGGGACTACCTGAAACCAGAGATTTAGTTAAGGACTTGATTCAATACGAACTTGTAAAACAAGACGGTGAACTGTACAGGTTAACTAATAATTAATTTCTCGCGTTCTTCGTTCTGTGTGGGTGTCGAGGATGGATAAAAGAGGGTGTTGCAGAATTTGCAGAGCTTGCATAGCAATGCAGAATCAAGGGTTACGACGCAGAACGAGTGCAGAACGAGTGCAGAACGCACCACCCTTGCAGAACTATTTTGTTATCACATATTTGGCAATTTAACGAACATGGAATGTGTTTATTTACTTCAAGAAATCGATTTTGATGGCACACCTACAGGACTGTATAAAATCGGCAAAACCACTAAAGAAGCTGAACAAAGAAAGCGACAATATCAAGCTGGTAATGCTAGAAGAGTCGATTTGCACACTACAATCAAGGTTACTAATTCTCAAGCTGTAGAAACTGAACTACACCGTTTATTTGCTGACTATAGAATGAGTTACGGTGGTGGGGATGAATGGTTTGATTTTAGAAGCGTGGATATCAATAAGGTTGTGACAGTTTTCAAGAGATACGACGAAAGCGTACCCGAACCACAACCACAACCTTATAACTACTATTACCGAGAACCTTCTCACACTGAATTACCACCGCTTATCCCTGTTGCTGTAGTAGTGGGAATAGTCTTTTTTCTTGCAGGAATGTTTGGTAGTGCTGGTATCAATTCCAAGTTAAAGGAACACTACCGACAGGCTTATCTTCCTCTTGAAGGCTATGCCAGTAGAAGTGGGTCTGGACAGTACAACACTGCTGCTATTAATTTTCGGAGACTGGCATCAAACACTAACAACAATTGCCTCAAAACCTATGGTGAAAATATGGAAAAGGCGGCTCTAGAAGCTGACCGAGTACTGAGACAAACCAAAAAACATTCTCAGGCGTGGGATGTTTTCCGTGGCTTGCAACAAAAAGCCTGGAATAGCGCTCAACCTTGCCAGCAGGATATCCAAAAGTTAGGAGCAAAAAATTAGGAACTATTATTTATTACCCATACAAAAGACCCTTAGCTGTTATGCTAGGGGTCTTTTTTTGTTGGTCAGTTGTCGGTTGTCAGTTGCTGGATGAATGCTGCTAAAGCTTTTTTAGTACTCTTGTACTGAGGTGATTGGGTACCTAGTTTGAGAGAAGCGAGTACACGGTTAGCGATAGTCTGATAGTGAGGCTCAGAAGGAAGTTGGGAGAGCTTACCTTGGGTTTTTGGATAGAGCGCGTTGATTACCTATTACCCATTTGGCGATCGCGCTTTTGCACATTACCTATTACCCAAGACCTATTACCTAAGACCCTTAGCTGATGTGGCTAGGGGGTCTTTTTTTGTGCTTATTAGTTGTTGGCTTGTGCTGGGAGAAATTTCTTTATCCCTTCATCCCACCGCCAGCTAATTCCTTCTGGGTCACGTTCAAAGCTCCACTGGGGGAAACCGTCCTTCACTTTCCATTGACTTAAGGTTGAGGTAGGTACTCCCAGCCTCAACCTTAATTCCTTGTGTGTTAGCTGGGTGCCGACAGAAGCGGTACTGTGTGACTTGCACATTGCCCCAACAAACTGAGAAAGTGCTTTCCTTGCGGACTTGTGCTGAGGTGATTGGGTTCCTAGTTTGAGGGAAGCAAGGATGCGGTGGGCGATCGCCTCCAGTTCCTCCTTACTTATCCCGACTGATGCCGCTGTCGTTGCTTGCCGTAGCCGTTCCAGTTCCTCATCCTTGAGCGCGATTATATTCTTGAGGTCGCCCTCTAAGCCTTCTAATTCCAAGTTCCGGTCATCCAAACAGTAACACTGTTGCCTGAGAGAAGAGTTTTCAGCTTTGAGCCTATCTGCTTCCTCTCTCAGGCTTGCTATTCCCCCAAGGCAGTTCTCACCGTCGCTAGTTCGGCCATCTGTCGTTCGAGTGCTGCTATCCGATCCACTACATCCGCACTCATGCTACTAGATGTCTGTGGTGTGCTACGGGGGTCTTCTGGTAGCCTACCAAAGAATTCAGTCAGTATGCGGTCGATGCCAGCACTCAGGCTCTTAATGCCCTTGCGGGTGCAGTAATCCTGTAGATCCTCATGGTTTGGCTTTGTTAGATAGGTTGCTACCCGTGGGTTTTCGGTTGCCATATAAGTTCCTTTATTAGTGAACTACTACAGCATACCTCTGCTTACTTCATGAGTGGACTACCTATAAGTTATTAGTATGCTACTAGGTATTACTAGAGAGGAACACTCATCAGACAAAGAGTAGCCCTTAGTATGTTACTAAAATATACTAAAACTGGAGAGGCCACAAAACTGATAGAAAATGTCGTTTTTTTTTGCGGAAATCCGACATCTTTGAGTATCTTTTAATAATTGTTCAAAGTTTGGGAACTCAGCGTCCTTGTAATTACGTATTTGTATATTCATAAGAATTTCATAGGTTTAAGGTTGTCACGATCGCTTTGTTGAGGTAGCCGTCGTTTCTCAAGCAGCTTGTTTAGCTTGGTCGTGTGTAGGGTAACGGAAGCGATGGCTACCGCCCGCCGCAGGCATCGCGTGGCTCAAACTTAAAGCTATTGCCAGCTAGACGGAATTGAAACTTCCCCGCTGCATCTTCAACGAAGAACACGCGCCAGTTTGTTTTAGGATACTGGACGCTAAAGCCTTGGGGTTGAATCTTGACCGCTGCTGTCATTGTTGGTTAGTGGACGGGCAACCAACATCTTAGCTGAGGTTTGTAGCTGGTGGGTTTTCTAGGGGATTTATGGGATGGGGGAGCGATATTGAGGCGGATAAAAGCAGATAGCTTTGTTTTTACCAGGGGTTCTCCAGCAGATTGAAGCTATGGTAGAGAATAGGTGCGATTACAAAACTGATTTACTGAAGAAGTATTTTGCAGAGAGTAAAAGTTAATGGCATATTGGCTTTTCCAAGGTAATCCCAAGTATTACCGTATCCTTGATGCCATCCGAGACTTTGAGCAGATGCTCTGGTTGGTAACTCGTTATGGAAAAGATATGGCTCCTGGTGATGGAGTACTGGTTTGGAAATCTGGTGATAAAGCGGGGATTTATGCGATAGCAGAGATTGTTGAATCACCCAAAATAATTGAGAAACCGCCTGATATTGGGTACTGGATTGATACCAGCCGTGCTGGTAGTAAACCTCAAGCGCGAATTCGTTTTACGAGCAAGCTATTAGAGAAACCGCTACTACGGGAAGAATTAAAGCAAGACTCAGTATTGAAATCTTTAATGGTAATTCGTCAACCTAACTGTACGAACTACAAGGTTGTATCACAGGAATGGCAGCGGGTTCATGAGTTGAAAGGATAACAAATTAGGGCTAAAGATAGTTAATTCTAGAGGAAATTATGCCTGAGCGGTCACTACAACTGGATAATTTGCGAGATATCGGTAGCCCAGAAAAAATAGCATCTCTATTTTTGAAATTAGGTTATGACGCTAATGCACAACCGCTAGATGTTGACACCCTTGGGTTATCACCAAGAAGTGCTGAAGCGATTTATGATACTTACTTGATAGCTGACCAGGGCAATGGTGGACTCCAAGTTTTACTGTTTCAGTTGCAACCGGATCAGTGGACTTCTCCTAGCATAGCCAGTAGTCGGATGAGAGCGATCGCTAGTCAAATTGGTAGACGCAGCACAGAATTTCTGCTACTAGCTACTAAGGACTACGACCAGTTGATGTTGGTTAACTGTCGTAAGAGCTTTGATGCTCAGATGAATCTCAAAGCCAGCATCAGAAAGCTACTGATTGACCGCACCAATCCTACTGCCTATGACTGCGATCGCTTGAATGAGATTTCTGTTCGTGGTCGCACTCCCCAGGAACTCTACAAGGCTCAGTGCGAAGCATTTGATGTTGAGAAGCTGACCAAGCAGTTCTACAGGGGTTACAAGGATTTATTCGAGAAGGTTCAGAAGGTCATCAAGCAGTATAACTCTCATGCTTACTTTGATGACTCAGAACGCTTGCATCAGTTCTCCCAACGTTTGTTAGGGCGAATCATGTTTCTGTACTTTTTGCAGAAGAAGGAATTTTTGGGAGGTGATCGCAAGTTCCTAACCAATCAGTATCAGCGGTTAAGACCAGACCCGGAAGATACGGACTATTACGCTGAAGTGTTGGAACCACTGTTCTTTGACACTCTCAACAAGCAGCGCCCTAATCTAGAGTCACGCTGGGGCAAAATTCCCTACCTCAACGGTGGTTTGTTTGACCGAGATTATGGAGACGGGATTAAAGATGCAGCAGGACGGCAGACTCCAGAGACTATCGAATTGCCTAACTCTCTGTTTGACTCTGGTAGCCAAGACAGCATTCTAGGGTTTTTTAATGGCTATAACTTTACTATTTCCGAGAATGTCCAGGGGGATGAAGATGTCGCTGTAGACCCGGAAATGTTGGGTAAGGTCTTTGAGAATATGCTGGCGGCTGAGGAACGAGGTAAGAGTGGTACGTTCTACACTCCTCGCGGTATCGTCCAGTTTATGTGTACGGAAGTGTTAAGCCGCTATCTGGCTGATGAAAGCGAGATGGATTTAGAAACGGTTGAAAAGATTATTGAGTTTGACCCTGACCAGCCAGACTCGGAGTTTAACAAGTTAATGACTTCTCAACAGGCACGGAAGTTAAAACGGGCGCTGGAAGATATCAAAGTTCTAGACCCCGCTGTTGGGTCGGGTGCGTTCCCCCTTGGCATGATGCAGATGATTCTGTCAGCACGGCAAGCCATCGGACGGCGGGAGGGAGAAACTATCAGGCGCGGTAGTCTGCGGATGAGTCAGTTAAAGCGGGACATCATCGCCAATAATCTCTATGGGGTAGACATCAAGCCAGAGGCGATTGAGGTCGCCAAGCTGAGGATGTGGCTATCACTGGTAGTAGATATCCCAGATATTGAGGATGTGGAACCACTGCCCAACTTGGATTACAAACTGATGTGCGGTGACTCGCTTATCTCTACAATTCATGGTGAGCAGTTAATTCCTGACCCTAACAAAGATAAACTACAGCTTGGTTTAAATGTTACGCCTATTCAACAGGCGATACAACCTTTACTAGAGTTGCAGCATCGGTATTTTGATGCCCAAACTGAGGAACGTCACCAGTTGCGATCGCAGATTTTAGAAGCAGAAGCCAATGTGTTTCGGGTGGCTGTGGCTGACCGTCGCCAGTATTGGGTAGGCAGACAGCAAGACTTAGAACGCAAAATTACAGCAATGAAGGGTAAGGTTTCTAAGGTTCAAGAGAAGGAACGAGCCGAAATTGTTGCTAAGTTGGCTGAGTTGGATAAGTTTGCTCTTGAAGTAGAAAGTGGGGAACGCTCTCTCAATTTCTTTCAGTACCATCTGCATTTTAGAGATGTGTTTGATAAGAAAGGTGGCTTTGATGTAGTGATGGGGAATCCGCCTTATGTGAGACATCAACAGATTGATGAAATCAAGCCTTTGTTGCAAGAAGAGTACGAGTGCTATACAGGCATAGCTGATTTGTATGTTTACTTTTACGAGCGAGGTTATCGCTTACTTAAACCTAGCGGCTTACTCACCTATATATCATCTAATAAGTACTTCCGTTCTGGCTACGGAAAAAAGCTACGGAAGTATTTAGGTGAACAAGTAGCAATCCACTGCTTAATTGATTTTGGGGATACACCTGTATTTGAGGCAATCGCTTACCCTAGCATAATTTTAGCAAGTAAAACACCACCAAATAATTACCAAACACGTACTCTTACCTGGAAAATAGGGCAATCAGTCGAACAGTTCAGCAATGTGTTTAAGTCTAACAATTTCCTAATTGCTCAAAAGGAATTAAAGCCTGACAGTTGGCGGCTAGAAACTCCGTCTGTTCTAAGATTACTAGAAAAGCTTCGTCAAGCTGGGCAGCCTTTAAATAATTATGTTAACGGTAGATTTTATCTTGGAATATTAACTGGACTGAATGAAGCATTTGTAATGGATCAGGAAACACGAGATAGATTAATTGCTGAACATCCCTCATCTGCTAGGGTTTTAAAACCTTTTTTAAGGGGAAGAGATGTAAAACGTTGGCATATTAATTTTGCTAATCAGTATCTTATTAAAATAGAATCTTCTGAAAACAAGCTTCATCCTTGGTCTAAGAAATCACCTGAAGAAGCAGAAAATATTTTTGCTCAAAGCTATCCAGCGATTTATTCTAGATTTCAAGTATTTCGTCAAAGGCTGATTGACCGTGATAACCAAGGTAAATATTTTTGGGAGTTGCGTTCATGTAAGTACTGGCATGAATTTGAACAAGGCAAAATTGTCATTCCTACTATTACTCAAAATGTTGAATATGCCCCAGATTTTTTGGGGACATTTAGTAACGATAAGACAACTATTTGTGTAACAGATGATACTAACTATCTGCTTGGAATTTTAAATTCAAGAATTATGTGGTGGTTTATTCAACAAACTGCTTCAACAAAGCAGGGAGGTTTTTACGAATTTAAGCCAATGTATGTTTCACAACTCCCTATTCCAAATGTTTCTACTATCGAACATAAAACTATTGAAGCCCTAGTGCAGAAGTGTCTTGATGCCAAAGGTCAGGGTGTGGAGCATTGGGAAGCAGAGATTGATGATAGGGTAGCTCATTTGTATGGGCTGACGGCTGAAGAAATGAAGATTATTAGGGGTGAGTAACAATTATGAATGTTCCTAATTATATGTTATCCGCAAACTTTGATTACTTCTTTAGTCGTATTAATCCTAGCCCTTCTTTTAGACAAATTGCTTCTAGTCAGTATACAACTATCGCCAATTTGATTGAAAATTCTCCATTAACTAAAGAACTTAATCCTAAATGTTTCTTGCAAGGTTCTTATGATCGGCAAACATCTATTTATACAATTAATGATGTAGATATTGTAGTTCTTTGTAGAAATCTCTTCCTGCAAAGATATACAATGTATTTTCTTAACGACTTTTCCAGAGAAATTTGGACTAGGGATGAAATATTTAGAACTATTGCAGCCTCTCTTTTAAATGATGGTCGCTACAGAAAAAAAGTTGATTATCACACAGGAAGTATGTGTATTAAACTCAATTTAGGTATTAAAATTGAAATTTTACCAGTCATTCGTAAGTATTATTTAGACTTGGATAGCCAAGAACCTTTTTGTTTATATCGTCCTGAAAATCAACGGTGGGAAGATGGTTACGCTAGATATCATCAGCAATATTTAACAGATAAAAATAAAACTACTGGAAACTTTATTCCTGCTATTAAGGCATTTAAACATCTGCGACACTATCATAATATTGATTCTGTCTCTTTCCATATTGAATGTTTGCTGTTTTCTTTACCTGACGATTTGTTCAAAGGCAATCCAGCAACATTTATTACAAATTTACTGATTTGTCTCGCTAGTTATTCAGCAGAATATTGGTACAAGAATTGGGCAATACAAACTCCTTGCAAAGAACGATATTTGTTTACAGATATAGAATGGAATTTTGGTAATTGGAAAATTTTTCATCGTTACGTTCAAAACTGGGCACATTTAGCTAAAGGAGCAACTGAAGCAACTTCAATAGAATCTGCCATATATTACTGGCAACAACTTTTAGGTAAAGAGTATTTTCCAAAGGAGGCTGCCAGATGACAGAGCAACAAATTAGACGTATTCTCACTATAGATGGGGGAGGGATAAAAGGAGTATTTCCAGCTTCATTCCTTGCATCCATTGAGGATACTATAGGAGATAAAGTTTCTAACTATTTTGATTTAATAGTTGGTACATCAACAGGTGGAATTATTGCTTTGGCATTAGGTATAGGATTATCAGCTAAAGAAATATTAGAGTTTTACGAAGCATTGGGGTTTGAAGTATTTAAAGGAAATCAATTGCTTAATGTTATTAGACAAATAGGATTTTCTAAGTATCGTCATCAACCATTAAAAACATCTTTGGAATCTAAGTTTGGAAATCGGAGATTAGGAGAAAGTCAAAAAAGACTTGTCATTCCTTCAGTTAACTTAGAAAACGGAGAAATTTATGTTTACAAAACTTCTCATCATCCCAGATTACAAAGAGATTATAAAAAATCGATTGTTGAAGTTGCGTTAGCAACATCAGCAGCTCCTAGTTACTTTCCAACTCAAGTCAATTCATCAGGAACACCTCTCATAGACGGTGGACTCTTTGCAAATAATCCGATGGGACTTGCAGTAGTTGAAGCAATTGGAATGTTGAATTGGGATAGACAATCACTCAAAATTTTAAGTTTAGGATGTACTAAAGAGCCATTAGATATAAACAAAGGTCGTAAATATTCACTAGGATTCGGATATTGGGGAATTAAAATTGTTGGTGTTTTTATGGCTGCTCAATCTTCTGTTTCACTAGGAACAGCACAGCTTCTAGCTGGTCACGAAAATGTAATTAGAATTGACCCTGTAGTGCCTAGAAATAGGTTTGGCATAGATACAATTCAAGAAATTCAATCCTTAAAAGGGTTAGGAGATTCGGAAGCAAGAAAGGCATTACCTAAATTATGCGAAATATTTTTTAATGGTCAAAAAGTAGAAAATTTTGAACCTTATTTTAAACTTAGTTGATTTCTGAAATCATGCCCCTACCCGACTACATTGACAACTCCCAACACAAACTCCAAGATGTTCTCAAAACTCTGATTGAGCAAGAACATCAAATTGTCCTTGACATCGCCACTGGCTTTTTCCGCATTGAGGCATGGTTGCGTCTGGAAGATGCAATGAATACCCTCACAAGCTTGCGACTACTGATTGGGCGTGACCCCGCTATCAGACCAGCAGAGAGCGATCGCATTAACCTCATCCGTCATTTTCGGCACGACGTTCAGCAGCAGTTAGAGCAGCAGAAATTTAAGCTGGAGTATAAGCAGCAGATTGACCGGATGATTGCCTATCTCCAACAAGAACACATCCAGGTCAGATTGTTTGGGGCATTAGGTGATAAAAATCAGTTTCTCCATGCCAAAGCTTACATTTTTGATAATTACAGCATCGTTGGTTCTAGCAACTTCACTCCCTCTGGAATCAGCGGTAATACCGAACTAAATATCCTGAACAAACAGAGAGCTGTTGCTCATGACTTACGCCATAATTGGTTTGAGAAGTTCTGGGATGACCCCAGTGTTGACCTGGACTATAAAGACAGGCTGATTGATGCACTCAACGCCTCTAAGTTTGGCAGCAAGCCGTATACCCCCTATCAGGTATTCCTCAAAGCACTTTACGAACTGTTTAAGGAAGATACCATCGTCGGGGAAGGCGATCGCACTACGTTAGAACTTGCCAGTTTCCAGCAGGAAGGATTTGAACGTGCAGTTAGATTGCTAGAGCGTCACCGAGGTTGTATGGTTGCTGATGCCGTAGGTTTGGGTAAGACCTACATCGGCTTACGGGTACTGGACTACTACCTGATTAAAGAGCGCCGTCCTGGTTATGTTCCCCGTGCCTTAGTGGTCTGTCCGGCTCAATTGAGGGATTTAGTATGGCGCAAGAAGCTAGATGAATTTGGCATTAAAGCTGATATTCTCTCCCATGAGGAAGTGAGTCGCAAAACTTTTAAGAGTGGTGACTATAGTAAGTATGACCTTGTTGTAGTGGATGAATCCCACAACTTCCGCAATAGTTCAACCAACCGCTATCGAAACCTACAAAAACTAATTAGCAGTGGTAAGCGGAATAAACGAGTATTGCTACTAACAGCGACTCCCATCAATAACAGTATTTTTGACCTCTACCATCAGATATTGCTACTCACTCGTGGGGGTGAAACCTATTATCGAGAGTGGGGAATTTCCAATCTTCAGGGTTACTTTAAAGCTTTAGCTAAAGGCAGTGTTGAAATTACTGAACTGCTGCTACAGACAATGGTAAGGCGCTCTCGTCAAGACGTGATCAGGCGACAAGAAGCTGGGGAGGAAATTCGCATTGCTGGTAAATTAATTCACTTCCCCAAGCGCCAGCTAGAGCAATTCACTTATAACTTTGAAGATATCTATACTGGACTCTATGCTGGAATTGGCAACCAGATTGACCAATTACACCTTGCTGCTTATAACATCAAGGCATTTAAGAAGAAAAAACAGAGGACAGATGAAAATGAAATCAAGCGGAATACTGCCTTAGTAGCTCTGCAAAAAGCTTTATATCTCAAGCGTTTAGAAAGTTCGCTAATTGCTTTTAGAAATAGTATTCGTAACCAACGAGACTTTCAGGATAGATTTTACGAAGTCATTACCAATGAATATAGGCTACTAGACAGCAAGAACTTCCGCAGGCTAATTTTATCAATTGAAGATGAAGAAGAGGATGGCTCAATAGATACCATCATTGAATCTTTAGATGAAATTGACCCTAAAGATTACAACATTAACCAGTTGCAATCGCAAATTGAATCAGACCTAAATATCCTCAATGACATTCTTAACAAGTTAGACCAAATTCAACACTCTGTTGAAGAAGACACCGACTATGATCGCAAGCTGGCAGCTTTTAAGCATCTGCTGACCACTCAGCTCCAGGGTCAAAAGATTCTGGTGTTCAGCTATTTTAAAGACACTGCTGATTATGTGTACAACCAGCTACTAAATGATCAAAACTGGCTGGCACAGATGGCAGTCAACGGACGGTTGCCTGTTATTGAACTCCTGACAGGTGCAACGTCGGGAAAACAGCGAGAAGAGAAGGTCAAACGCTTTGCCCCTAAAGCTAACCACCAAAGCGAAGAGGAATTAGAAGCACTCAAACAGAACCCTATCGACATCATTATCTGTACTGATGTTCTGTCTGAAGGGCAAAACTTACAGGATGCTGGGGTACTTGTTAATTATGACCTTCACTGGAACCCAGTACGAATGATACAACGGGCGGGTCGGATTGACCGTCTGGGAACTGACTATGACGAGCTATTTATCTACAACTGTTTTCCAGAGCAAGGTCTAGAGGATTTACTGGGATTGGTAAGACGGTTACAGCAAAGGATTGCAACCATTGACCGTGAGGTAGGACTTGACGCTAGTGTGTTAGGAGAACTCATTTCAGATAAATCTTTAGAAGAACTATACCGACTTAAGAGAGCTGACACCGACGCTGAAAAAGAAGCCATCCTAGAGGAGCTAGAACAAGCGGCTGATTTGGTATCTCTCGATGAGATGCGCTTGCCCTTACTGGAATTCATTAAACAAGCAGGTCAGGAACTCGTTGAGGAAATTCCTTTGGGAATTCACAGCACTCGATATTTTAATATCCCCGATTCCAAAGTTCGAGATGGAGGAATTTTTCTAGCATTTCGTGCTAGAGATAAGCACTTCTGGCACTTCTATCCCCGCATTAGTGGTGCCATAGCTTTAGATTCAGAAAGACTAATTAGCGACAAACGCCAAATTTTTAACTGGCTTAAGTGCAAAGAATCTGATTTTCCCGCTCCAGACCAACTTTTACCAGTACCATTCGATAATGCCATCTTCCGAGTGGTGGAAGGTGCTACCCGTAACTTGCTAGACTACTTCAAGAAACAGCAAACCAGTAGGCAGTTAAAACCTCAACTGACCAAGCTTTTACAAAAGATTCACCATGCACTAACTCAGCTTTACCTGTTCCAAGAGGAGCCAGATGACCAGGAGGCTAGAGAGCGCATTCTGAAAGTAATCACCACGGTTAACCTTCGTATTTACGAGCGTGACATCAAGGAGATTTGGGATAGATATGTTCAGCATCAAGATTTAAACGTACTGACTTCTGACTTAGACGAGTGCTTTGTTGAAAATGACCAATACAACGAGATTGGAGAGGAAAAAGAATTAACTCCACTGCAAATGATTCAAGAAGAAGATATTCAGTTAGTGTGTTACCAGTGGTTTAAGCCTGAATAGGGGGAAAAGTAACCAACGTGTTACCAAGTGCCAAATAGATAACTTTGCCTAAAACAGAACTTTGTAGCGTGTTACTAACACACCTCAACCCCTCATTGTTTCGCTCTTCGGTTAATCAGACTTTGCGGCGGAAATATAGGGTTCGTGCAACCAGGTGCAGCCTAGTAATCTGTCACGTTTGTCAACCCTTTTTTGAGGCTTTTTCAATAAGTAATACAAATCATAACTTTGCCTAGTTTGATACGAACTAGGCAAAGTTAGTCAGGAGATTACTGAAAAATCCCCATTGGGAAAAATGAAAGCTGAAACAATTGCACAGTAAGGCTTTGAATGAATTTGGCACTTCATGACAGCTTCGTTACTTTTCCCCCCATTGAGGTGAAATGCCAAAAGGTAGCTACCCGCCGCTATGCAGTAGCTACCTTCATCCCTTAAGGCTAAACAGGTAGATATTATCACAATTACACACTCCTATAGCTACCTAACTAACGGTGTAACTAGAGGTTTATGTGTGTTTAGGGAGGGTAAAACTTGATAATTTGAATTGGTGATAAGTAGCATTATCACCAATTCGAGGTTAGGATGTTAATGCAAATAGAGAAGCACCCCGGTCTGGAAAACAAAGGTGCTTCTCAAGGTCTTACAACCCATAAACATTATGTTATCACTTCAAGCTTCGGGTAATGTTGCTACAAGCAAGATGGCTGACTGTGAATCGATAGAGCAATTACTGGACTTGTGGCTACACGGGAAGAGTAAGCAATGTCAACGGGCATATAGGGGTGATGTAACTCAATTTCTGGTGTTCTGTGATGGCAAAAGTTTACTGCGGGTAACACTAAATGATGTCCAGGCGTTTAGCACTGCATTAGAGCAACAGGGATACAGTAGTGCTACTCAGAATCGGAGATTATCAGCAGTTAAGTCGCTGCTGTCATTTGGCCACAAGATAGGTTACTTACCTTATGACGTTGGAGCACCTGTAGAAGCACCCCCAGTCAAAAATACTTTGGCTGAGCGGATACTGAGTGAACTGGAGGTAATGACGATGATTGCTCTGGAGACGAACCACCGGAATAAGTTGTTAGTTCGGTTTCTCTACCTGAGTGGGGCCAGGGTATCCGAGGTGTCCCAACTGTGCTGGTGTGACTTAAAAGCGGTGGGAGAACGGGGTCAGGTTACGTTATTTGGCAAAGGGGGAAAGACACGGATTGTAGCCTTACCCTCCGATTTTTTTAAAGAATTGAATTCACTTAGGGGGGGTGCGACTACTAATGACCCGGTTTTTGTTAGCCGCAAAGGGGGTAAGTCTCTTAAGCCTAATCAAATCAGAAACATTGTTAGCGCGGCTGGAAAACGTGCTGGGATTGATGGGAGTGTCTCGTGTCATTGGTTGCGGCATAGTCACGCTAGCCACAGCCTTGATAGGGGTGCTTCTATCCAATTAGTACAAGCTACGTTAGGTCACGCCTCGGTGGCTACGACTTCCCGCTATCTTCATGCCAAACCTAATGACAGTAGTGCCTTATATTTACCTGGATAGGAGCGCCATGATTCAAACCATCACCAAACAAGTCAGCTTTGACGAATTCATCGCCTGGTATCCAGAGGGGTCAGAGCATCACTATGAACTACACAATGGGGTAATTGTTGAGATGCCTAAGCCAACTGGGGAGCATTCTGAGGTAGCGGGTTTTACGTCGGCTGAACTTAATTTTGAGATTAGACGGCTGAAGCTTCCCTACTTCATTCCCAAGGAGTGCATTCTCAAACCCAATCCTGGTGAGTCGGGTTATGAGCCAGATGTGATTGTGCTGGACAGGCAAGCTATTGTTAACGAGCCACGTTGGGGTAAAGAGTCAATTATCACTTTGGGGTCAACAGTGCGCCTGGTGGTCGAGGTGGTCAGTACCAATTGGCATGATGATTACGCCTTGAAGCTGAATGACTACGAGGCGATGGGTATCCCTGAGTATTGGATTGTTGATTACAGGGGACTGGGGGGTAGACGCTACATCGGTAGTTTCAAACAACCTACTATCTCGGTTTACTGGCTAGTCGATGGTGAGTATCAGGTGCAGCAGTTTCGGGGTAGTGAGGTGATGGTTTCACCAAATTTCCCAGAAATGGTTTTGACTGCCCAACAGGTTTTTGCTGCTGGGAGTGATGGTTGATAGCGAAGCGCTGCTGCGTTAGCGAAGCGAGCCGTAGGCTAGCGCAGATCGCATTGCTCTAAATCTACTGGGTAAATCCAAAGTATGCCACCTCCAACTTGACAGGCTACTGCTCCATTGGAAAAACCCAGCACCATCATCGGTTCGCCTCGACACTGCTGAAGCGTCGGGGCCCAATCACCGACATAAATGACATAATCTGCCACTGCCAATGGTCTGGAATCCTCATCTTGAGAGGGTTCCGGTATTTTGTCACTCTCTATGAGGGGTGACACAAAAGAGGCGCTTTGGTGCAGTTTGCCTTTTCTCGCATTCTGGGAAGCTACCCACTTTCCGTACCGGGATTGTGGGCCGGACGAGTGCTTCCAGGGTTTTGTGATTTTGGCTAGTTCGGATTGGCGCATCCTAGCTTCTGGTGTCCAACGCGGCATGGTGTAGCATCCTGTTCAGTTCGTTTTTATTTTAAAACTCCTCACATAGGGCGATTGGCGAAGCCATGCCGAAGGCAATCGCCTCGCATATCTTCGTTTTGAAAAGTATTGTGCAATATTTCACCAGTCGAGCTGCAAGTACTTGCCAGGAAACCAAAGCTTGATATCGGTCCCCTCCAAAATCACTTCCCATTGTCCATCTTCATTGGGCATCGCATTCACGATTGCGTACTTACCATCAAAGCCTCCACCACCAGCATCGATCATTACCCAATCCCCTACAGCAAACTCGTTAGAAGGGTTACGTATATTTGCAGGTTCCGTGTGTGACAGTTCTTGACTTGGCGGTAAGCTCAACTGTAGCTCAGTTTTATCAATGGTTTCGGAGATTTGAACTGACAAATTCATAGAAGAGTCTGCATCACACACACACCCCCCCTGACTATCGATGTCTGTCAGTTTTGCCGAAATACTTGCTGTGTCGGCGTTTGAGCTATTAACCGACAACTGCTCAAGTTCGTCTGTCAGTAAAGTGTCAGTAACCTGCGGGTTATCTGTCAGTAAAATGTCAGTAACCTGTAATTCACCTATATCAACTATTTCGGAGATTTGAACTGACACATTGACAGAGGGTGGGGGGGGTGTGTGTACCCTTTGAATTTTCTCTTGTTTACCGTTAGTGTCAGTTGCATTTTTTGTCGATGTGTCACCTACGTTGTTATCACAAATAGTAGAGGGGTTAGAAATACCATAAACCTTGCGTTTTCCTCCAAACTTTGATGGACGCTTGGTAATCAACCCACGTTTAAAAAGTCTTCCCAGGGCCTGATAGACGCTATCTTTGTTGCTGTCTGGGATACCCAATGATTCAGAGATTTCACTCTGCTTGTAACGGGTGTGGGGTGATTTTTGTAGAAATGAGAGAATGCGGTCGCCCAAAGTTTTGGTTCCTGAGTCGTCGCCTCCCTGCTCTACATCGAATCGCCCCGTAGATCGGTCTAGAGAGACCAGGAAGGGGTCTGTTTGCGCACCTCGCATCTTGGGGAAACTGAGTCTTCTTTGTCCCGTTGCAGTGGCTTCCATGATGCATACTGTTGAGGCTGCTGCTGAGATAGCACTAGAGCCGCGAAGCTTAGTCACACCCTGATTTTCCTTCGATTTGCTTAGGTGATGAATCAAGATCAGTCCGAAGTCACAGGAGTTGCTTAGGGCTTCCAAATCATAAATGGTGGACTTAGCTTGTGCGCTATTCTCATCGAAGCTTGGATCACGATGGATAGATGAAAAAGAATCAATGACAACCAATGTGGGGCGAATATCTCGTACTGCTTCTACCAGAAAATCCCACTGCGAAACGTCCCAGTTGAGAATGATTTCCCAGTTGTCGTTATCGATGGGTATGCCACGATCTATCAGCTTGTCTTGGGTGAAGCAAGGAAGTTCATCGCTGCTAACTATAAGGACTTTGCCTGTTTTGGCTGGTTTTTCGCCTAAAAATTCCTCGTTCAGCAACAAAGACCCGACTGCATCATAGGCAAGAGTAGTTTTTCCGCAGCCTGCGTGTCCACCCCAAACAGAGACGCCGCGACTGGGAACAATACCAGGGAATATCCAGCCAATCGCCTCTGTCTCTCGCTGCATCAGTTCTTTGCCGCTAAGTCTCTCGGCCCTGACTGTGCGAGTAGCATTTTTGCTTTGAGCGATCGCCTTTCTGATTTCCGCCGCTGGCATCCTGTAAGTGCTGGCCATCTCGTTGATTTTGAATAAGCGCTCTAAATCGTCGTTCGAGCTCGCCAGCACTAACAAATCAGCCCGAAATCGAGTAAGCGGGTTGTTTGCTGCTATTGCTTCCTGGATTTTTCTTTCTTCCTCATAACGCAAGGCACATTCTCTGTTAAACGAGCGCTCCAACCTTTCTAAAAGCTCTTCTCTTGTTTGCCAATCCATGTCAATCCCCCATTTCACCCAATCTGCGATATCTCCTTTCTCAGGTATATCGGGCCAGAGCGCAACTGGATCTAGCTGAATGACCGGCATCCCAGCTTTAGCCGCAGCCTTGGCCAACTTCTTGGCTTTTTCATAGCCAGCGGCATCATGATCTGGGAGGTAGGTCATTCCAAGTACACCAGCTTCTTTGATTTGAAGCATCGCGCTGGCTAGTTGGTCTTCACTCCAGCTTCCCCCTTGAAGAGTGAAAGCCGCCAAGCCAAGGTACCGAGCCGCTTCTACGCAGGATTCCCCTTCCACTCCCAGCACCCACTTACCACCACCGTGAGCCTTCACTTCATCCATGCGGTAGGCGGGCCAGGCTTCGCTACCCTTGCCGCACACTTCCTCACCATTTTCCTTGAGATGGTAGGGTAGGGTAATTTTCTCATATCCCTTCGGCTTTTCGGGATTCGGCTTTTCGGTACGCAATACCCATTGAGTAGCAGAGTACGGATATTCAATCTCCAGGTTTGCACCGCGCTTTCTCTTCTCAGGGTGGGTTACTGGTGCTGGTAGTTTGGCAAGTTCTCTGGTTTCGGGGATTGGTGCCGATGTGGGGGTTTTTTGTGCTTTGCGAGGTAAGGGAGCAGGATAAGTGGAATCAGTCGAGCCGTCCGCATATCGGATCGGGATATTGTGCTTGCGGGCCTGATCGAGTACGGCGTCGCCAAAACTAATGTGAAGATGCTCCATCATGAACTTGATTGCATCCCCTCCCCACGAACACCCGAAGCAGTAAGCTAGCCCCTTATCTGGGTCAACACTGAAACTAGGCGTCTTTTCGTCATGGAAGGGACAACATCCCATGTATCTTTTGCCCTGCTTGCGTAGGGGCACGTACTCCGAGATGACATCGACGATATCGGTACGCCCTTTTACTTCCTCAATAAAATCCGGGTGAAGCTTTTTGCTGGTAGATTGCATTAGCGTGCACCTCCCACCAGCATTGCAATTGAAGATTGTGAGTCATTCCTCAGTGGTGTGGTATGATTATCACAATAGAAGAAAATATTATTGTTTTGCATAAGCTGACTCCTTGACGTAAATGAGTGGGTCAGCTATTTTTTTTGCGCGTCTATGGGCTAGTGATGATAGTTTAGAGTTAATTGGTTTTGGCTATTTTTAGGCCCTTTTTATTTAGACGCGCAGCAATAGGTATTGCTGTGTGCTAATAGATAGACGCGCCAAAAAATAGCTTTTTTTTGGCTTATAGACTACTATACGCAATTTTTCTTCTCAAATAAAATCATTTTCATAATATTAAGTTGTGCGATCGCAGCGCAGTTTTTTCTAGAGAAAAGCAGGTTACAAGTCATGCCTTACATACAATCACTTGATTTTGACAAAATCAAAAAAATACTCTGTAAAAAACACAGGATTTTAGGAATTTTTTCGTGCTTTGGGGGTGGTTGATTTTTTCATCCGACTAATCGCGTTACCACCAAGGGCGGTTTATCAATTCTGACCCCCTTAATGAGTCAATATTTTTCTAGCCGTAACCCTTGCAATACCCAACCAGCAAGAGGTTGACGGTTGTTTGTAGTTGACAAATTGGCAATTTTTTCTGCTTTGACTTGTCAAATAGTTACTCCCGGAAAACGGGAGTAGGGCTTATTTGTACAAAAAGTCTTGGATGAACCAACGGAAAGGTGGTTTCTCCAACGGAAAATCAGGGGTTTCAGCGCCTGACGATGCCGCACAACCAGAAAAATAGGTGATGTTGAGTAGCAATTCAATAGCAACTCAATAGCACTCAATAGCAGTTCAATAGCAATTCAGTAGCAACCCAATAGTAAACAAACATAATTTGATAAGGGTATAAATCAGCACATAAAATGCGATCGCATACTTACTTTCTACTCAATTTAGTCCCGGCGCACCGGGAGTAACCAGCATTTCAATCGGCTGATATGAGCAGTAACAAACCACAATCCGCTGTTCAGTATCAGGAGATGAGAACTGGCAGATACGCTCTACAACCCAATCGCCATCACAGCCGTGAGTGATGCCGTTGTTGGGGTCTTCCAGGTTTGTGTAATCTCTAGTGCGATTGGCGAAGCCACGCCAAGTGCGATCGCATCCAGGAAACTCAGATTCAGTATGATTTACTCCCGGTGCGCCGGGACTAAATCGTGAGTTAGGCGTTAACTGGTTCAAGCATCTCTGCCACTGGCTCTCCTCTCCCCATCGGTTCCAGAGCAGAAAGTACAGGCTCGAACTTGCAGTAACACAGCACTATTTCTCGCTTAGAACAGTCAGCGTTACCAGATGGATAGCGCTCAATCCGAGTCACCACCCAATCACCCTCTCTACTGTGAGTTGAGGACTGGGGGTACTGTGGCTCGACAAATTCCTCAATCCGCAAGAACTGACGGAAGCGATCGCCCACTTCTGGGATGCGTCCTGAGTAATCCCATTGTTCGTTCAAAATATCCGTCAACCCACCCATCGGTAACTTACGCTCTTCCCAGCCTGGTTGGTTGGGTTCTGCATGAAAGATAATCCAAGTTTCGTTCATGGTTAGTCATCCTGCATAAAACTGGTTTGTTCGCCCTCAAAGACGCAATCGACTTTGAGAATTTTGTCCCCGGTTGGCTCAACGCGGATCAGCTTCCAGGCGTTGAGCTTAGCCATTTTCTTGCACTGCTCCTTATCGGTAGCGCTGTGCCTGTTTTCCTTTTTACTCATCCTTCACCGCCTTTCCCTTACCTTTGACGGCTCTAAATGATTCACTCACGACGCCTTACCCCGCTTAGCTTTAGGGGTAGATGTGGGAGGTTCTTCTGCGTCCTGCTCCTGGTGTTCTTGTCTTTCCCTTGCAGCCTGACTCAATAGATAAGCAGCAAGGTTTGCAAGTGGTCTTTCTTCACGTTCTGCCCACTCAGAAAGAAATTCGTAGACTTCCTCTGAGACGGTTACTGTTATTCGCGGTCTAGCCATTAACTCGGCACTAATCACTGTATCTGGCATCAATCATACTCTCCAACCCGCTTTAAGCATTTACTTTCATTAATAGCGCTAAAAGTTCTTTTAACAGTATTGACACGATTAGCACTATCAGTGTTACTATAACAGACATAATCCCAAAACACCCCACCAGAGAGAACTGGCTGAACAAACTCGGCCACTTTGGGTTGATTGCAGATATACACGTAAACATCCATTAAGCCTTGCTGTATATGGCTTAGAGGGTAATCAACAGAATTCAGGAGCAAAAATCATGGTTGCAACACACCAGCCAATTCAGGCTGGAATGAGTCAATCACGTCCATTTACCCCTACAGGAGTCGATTGCGGGGCGGGATTAATCAAGGTGTGCGTCGATTCCAACGGTTCACAAATGCGCTTGAGACAGCCCTCTAAAGTGCTGGAATTAAAGACACCTCTAATTGACGAACTGGCATCAAAAGAAGGTGGACATTTTTTCTACCACTCAGGCGATAGAACCGACTTAATCGGCAGAGAATTTCTAACAGGTGAATTGGCCGCATGGAAGGCTCCCACCACTCACGTTAAACTGAGTGATGACCCAGCTCTCAAGGCTGAATACTGCCTCCATTCTATACTTGGAGCCTTGTCTGGTATTTCACATCGGCAAGAGTGGAACCTGTTCGTAGTTATCAGCACCCATAGCCGTGATTTGTTCAATGCCAAATTAAAGGAACTAACAAATGGGGTGCATATTGTTAGTTTCAATGGCAAAACTAAGCCACAGACACGGGTTACTATCACCATTGGAACTGTTGCTCCAGAAGGTGCTGGTAGTTACACCTACGCCAAGCGATTAAACATTATCGACCCATCTGCCCATGTAATTGCTTTTGACTTTGGGACTTCTACAGTTATTCCTCAAGTTTTTAGTCCTGGTGGCAAACTGATTTACCACCAACCTCTAGAGGTGGGAGGGTGCATTGATTTGCTGGAAGCGATCGCCTCTGACTCTGAACTTATCCAGTTTTTAGGGACTGGCAAAGCTGGCAGTGTTGAGCTTGTCCGTAAGGGCATTGAGTCAGGTGAGTTCTGTTACGGCACCCGCGACTTTAATCTTCGCCCCGTCTATGCACGGTTGGTAAAACCTTGGCTTGCTGACCGTTTACGACTAGCGCTCAAGTCAACTGAAGAATGGCGTGATGCTGCTGGGTCGCTCGTCGCTTGGGGTGGAGGGGTACAGATGTCTGGAGTTTCTCAGATGTTGGCAACACAGAAGGTCGTGACCGTTCCTGATGGTTGTTGGTCAAACGCGATTGGACTTCAAACTATTGCTGCTGCATTACTGGCACGGAGGATTTAGGAAATGGCACAAAATACACGGATACGACTTGACGGCGATATTGAGTCCTATTTGAGATCGCAATCAGAGCGAGTAATGGGTATCGCCCCTGAAAGCTTAACGGGGACTGATTTAACCACTCTCACTAACCGCATTCTTTACGAACACAAACTCGCTCAAGCAATGATGCGGCAAGAGTTCATCCCACGCTTATTTAGTTGGCTTAAGGGTGTTCTACCAGGTCTGGGAGGTAGTAATACAAACAAGGTTGTAGCGATTGCACCTCAATCTCAACAGCCAGCGTTACCCAGCGATGACTTAGACTTTGCTGCTGATTTTGCCTCCCAGTTTGACGACGTAGCCTAAACCGTCACCCTACTGAACCTTGAAAACTTCATAGCAACAGCCAATCTTCCTCAAGGGATTAAGGCATTGCAAAACATACACCCTAAAACTTTACAAAATATGGACGTATCAGAAATCGAACTCAAGATTTATCAGCGTCAGCATGACGAGATTAAACACTTGATGTGTATGTACGGATTTGATTCGATTCTTGGCGGCGTGTACCCATTGTCGGTACAAGGGCGGATTAACGGGTATCAGGTAACTGTTCTTGGAAGAACAAAGGCTTTGCCAAGAGAGGCGCCTTTTGTTTTGATAACGAATCGTCAGCTTGAGATTAAAGAGCGTCGCGGCTGGTCAAGCGTGGGCGAACTAGCAGAGCTATTTTCGGAGTTATCGGAGTAGGAGAAAGTATGGCTATCACAGACAACGACTTACTCATCGCCCACATCCACAAAATCAACGCAGAGATTGCAGGACAAGTGCTTGGGCGACTTGAAACGTGGCTGAAATTCGCCGCTGACAAACCTACAAACCTCCCAGAAGGGCTCGACTTAGACACAGCAAGAGAGAACTGGGAACAGGTCTTGCTCTGGTTTGAAGATGCGCTCTTGGTGGCTCTCTTCAAAAACGATTGGGGAGAGGTTTACGACATGATCCGACAACTCAAGGATTGCAAGGATTCAAAGCAGGAAGAAGACGGCACCAAGCACCGAGAAGCGATGGAAAACCTTAACGCAGTGTTTGATTTAGCTTTCAACAAACAATCATGAAACTTTCTTTTGATAAGGCTACCGGTGAGTTTCAGGTGATCGATAAAGGACAGGTTCTTGACCGCGATACAGATTTTGACGCTCTGGCTACCAGAAACGGATTCCTGGAATCAGAAGAATCAGCGCTAACAGTTGACCGCTCTAGCGCTGACCCACAACCCAGAAAAAACTGAGGATTTTTCATTATGACAAGACATCAATACTCACAGCAAGATTTAGACGACCTGCTGGGAGACATCGAATTCGGATATCCCCAGAACGAGATAAACCGCGTTGGATTCCCAGAGGGCCAACTCATGGCGAATGGTGCCACTAACGAGCAGACTGCTGAGATTAGTGCAGCGTGGCACTCAGGGCAACCGCAACCTTTGACCGGAGACGAAAACCTAGACCGCGTAGCAGAACGCTGCTTCAAAGCACGGGAGGAATGGTAATGCAGCCCACATCAGCATTTTTCAAGGCAGTCGCAGGTGTGCTAGAGCTTATCGAAAACCTCGGTACACCATCTGACCAGTACGGGGTAGTAGACAACGGGGAAGCCTTAGAACTCTCAAAAGATGTATACGGAAGCATTAAAGACACGCCTGAGTACTTGGATTACGAGGCAAATGGTGGTGGCTCCTACTGCTACGACGACAACGAGTGGGAGGTGCAGTAGTGAATTCACGCTACATCTCCAGCGAAGTTAACCCAGAGAAGTTTCAGCAACTGCTGGAACAAATGAGCACAGAAAAGCCTACTTGTCCTTGGAATTTTGATGCCGCTGAAACCTTGGCTAAACCTCCAGAGCGGCGCGGTTGGCAGACGAGCTATGTGAAAGCTCAAGCAGATTATCGGGAACCAGAAGACGAGTAGCATACCACGACACCCAGAGTGCGACTGGGTAATTTATCAATCAATGAAGCTGCTAGCTTAACTTGAGTCAGCAAAACAGATGAGAAACTACGGAAACGCCACACTCAAAAACCACATTGCCAAAGCTGCACCCGGCACTCTAGCAGCAATGGAAAAAATGTTTGGTATTAGTCTCGAAGACTTCCTCAAAGCCGTCTACGGTGACCCTGAATCAGTTAAAAAGTTGGCAGACATGGGAAGACTTAGCCAAGTAGCTCAAGACAATTTAGAACGAGCCTTAGAAGCAGCTAAACTTACCATCCAAACTACTGGCGACATCAATAAAGCATTAGCAGAGTTAACCAAACAAACTCAAAAATCAGGCGTTCAGACAATGGGAGCCATTTATGACGCCACACTAGCTGAGCGTCGTATGGGCAACGAACTAACAGAAATGTCCCAGCGACAAGCCAACAACGTTAGCGCAGAGGTAGGCAGAAACCTAAGAGCCACCCAACTAATCCAGATTCAAGGAGCCACGGCTGACCTAATGGCGATCGCCAAATACCAAACCGACATCACCAAGGAAGCAAACAAACCCTCAGACGCACAAGACGCTGCTGACCGAGCATACGACAAAGCCGTAACTCAATTGCTCTGGCAACAAGGCAGTGAAGCCAACATCAGCCGTATTCCAAAACCAAATTACACAGGTAACACCACTGGTTTAGGGAAACTTTGGCAAGGATTCAAGAACCGCATGGGTATTTAGTCCCGCCCAACAATTAGTCACAACCGGGGCCAAAAGCCTCGGTTTTTTTATGGAGGTCGGTCTATGACCAGTTTTGACGAACTACTCAAAAGCTTTCAGCCGACACAACCGGAAGCTAACGACTTTACAAATCTTTTTGACCCCGCACTGCAACAGCGAGAACCCACCCCAGAAGAAAACGACCTAGAGCGGTTAGAAGCTGACATTAAAGGAATTTTTGCGACAAGACAGTTACTTAATCAAGCGCTACAAACCTTTTGTGTAGTTGCTGGCAGTAGTGCCACATTGCACTTATTCGCTCGTCTGGGGATTCCTGCTGTAGCCACTGGGACGATGGGGGGAATCGTCTTAGCTTTGGTCTTTGCAAACGCTCTAACCAAAATCAGCATCAGCCAAGGAAGACCCACTCTTGATAATCAATTTTTCCTTGCTCTCTCCCAAGCTTTAGGAGTCACAGGAGCGATGTGGGTAGGGGGAAGTGAAAAACACATTCAGGACTTAGCAGCCAAAGGTAGAAATGAGTTTTTGACCGAAGTGAGGAATTTTGAAGTTAAACCACAACCAACTGACTTTGGCAGAGTCGGTATGGCTGGAATTGGCATAGTGCTGTTATTGATTGCGATTGCGCTGGTAAAGGGAGGAAAACGAAATGCAGGTTAATCAAATCAGAAGAGAGGGACAACTTAATAACATCGTGGTTGGTGGATTGATTGCCGCTGGGGCGATCGCCTTTGGCATTAGCTGTTATGGACGACAAACAGACCTCGTTGAGTATTGCTTCAAACCCAACAATCAACCACAGTTCTGCACAGCCAAGAAACGCTACCTGATGCTAGCTTCCGAATTTACCCGTATCCTAAACGACCCACTGACTACCGATGAACGTGCTATCGCCCAAGCAACCAGGCTCAGGATTTTACCCGCTACCAACCCTTACAAGTGGCTGTGGGGATTGATTAGCGCTGGACTACTGGGTACGGCTTATGGTTTATCTAAGGCAAGAGAGAGGAAGTTAATTCAATATCTTCCTACCTACCGTGAAGAAATTAAGCAGTCCTGGTTGCTAACCAAGCTATCCAACTGGCAACAGTTCCGCCAGGAATCTTTGGAGGTATTTAATAATGACCGCAAGAGACAGTACGCTGCTGACCTAGATTTTCAGCTCTGGCAGTTCGGTGCTGACCGTGCAGCCAGAGCAAAACAGATATCCATGCTCACCCCTGAAGAAATAGCTATTTATACTGAGCAGTCCCGGCTACAAGCCCAAATAGAAGCACAAATCCAGCAAAGCCAAGTAACTGGTCAACCACAAGCAGCGTTGCCAGGGATGAGCCTGGATGAGGTAAACGACCCCAGCGACAAGCTAACCGCCCAAGAGAATGTACCTGATTCACCAGGACTGAACATCCTTGATGGCATCGTAACAACCAGGCGCTCAACACTTTTCATAGGCGACACAGGCAGTGGCAAATCTGTAACCCAAGCCTACATCCTGACCAAGTTTTTTGAGTA
>JAYFMV010000032.1:0-109004 GCA_042408245.1 Potamolinea sp. | reverse complement strand
TGCGGGCATATTTTTGCAAAAACGAGATGCTTCTATACCCTGTCCCTACGAATTCTGATGTTTTTAACAACAAGCGATTACTTTCCAGTAGTAGGAGTTGTCACCTGATTTTCGTTTTGTTGTTGAGTACCAAGCCTGCGTAATTGTTCAAGTCGGTACTTTTCAGCAGCATTAGTAATACTTTGACTCTGTTCTGCTGAAACTTCATTGATATCCCGTGGAGTTCCCATTTGAGCACGATGAATCAGGTTAAAAACGTTAAAGTCTTCGCCATTACCACCATACATTGTGCTTCGTTCATTTTGCTGAGTAGTCACATTTCCTATAGGTTGGCTATTCCCTGTTGATTGCGCAGAAGCAGCTATTGGTAGAACAGCAGAGGTAATACCAACTACTAAGAAAGTAGAGACACCTACACCTAGATTAAGGACAGATAGCAGCGTTGAGGTGAATTCAGAAACCAACGAATTACTCATCTTCATTTGTTTTACCCGCACTTGAAATCTTTAATTACATTTAAGCAAATCTACGACGCAGTAGCGGCTGAATTAGTAACAAAGCTACAGCATCAAAAACCAGCAGTAGCAGCAGTGCCCCACCAAAGCTAATTGACGCCCAAGGAGTTTGCATTACTATACTACCCAAGGCCCAATCACTGTGGAGGTAGAGATAACGAATTGCCTCAATGGCGTAGCTAAGAGGATTGAGAGAGGCAATTACCTGTAACCATCCTGGCATAAAGGAGAGAGGTGCAAGGGCTGTACTAGCAAATAACAGAGGCAAATTAGTTACAAAAATTACTGCTAGTAACTCAATGTGACCGGGTAAAGCAAAAGCCAATCCTAAACTCAAAGCAGTCACACCGACAACTAACAAAAAGACAATCAAAGCAATCATACCCAATCCAACTACACCGGGTAAACCTGCTCCTAAAAAGGCGTTGGCTGTGACAATTACTGCAGCTTGAATTAAGCTGAGAGCAATGATGTAAATTGCACTGGCGGCAACAATTGAGTAGCGAGATGCTAGAGGTGCGACTAATAAGCGGTTCAAGAAACCAAATTCTCGGTCAAACATGACTGGTAACCCAGCATTCAGCGCACCTGCAAAAGCTGTGAAAACTATCACCCCAGCACCAAGAAATTGTCCGTAGCTCAAGTTATTGCCAAATAATCCTTGTGGGGCATTTTGAAACAAAGCACCAAAGAGAATTAGCCACATTAGCGGCTGAATAATTCCGGCAATTAATGATGAGGGACGCCGTTGGAGTTGAATGAACAGACGCTTGGTTAAAGCTAGGGTTTCTTGGATAAATTCACCTAAATTAGGAGAGTCGCCAAGTGGTATTTGTTCTGCTACCTTTGGCTGCCATTTGATTTCTGACTGGGAAGGAGTAACTGTTTGACTCATTTTATTTGCTTCTATCTTTCACAAGGATGTGTTTAGCTATTATCACAACAACAGACCAAAGTTAACGCATACTCTGCTTTTTTTCTGCCTTCAAATCCCGTGAACCTGCTGCTTCAAGTTCAGCATCTATTAGTGTCCGACCAGTAGCAGCAAGATAGACATCATCGAGACTTGGACGCGATTGGGCAATTCCGAAAATTGGCAAACCCGCATCTTTCAAAGATTGCTGAATGTTCAACAAAGCATCACTTTGGGGCTTCACCACTAAGTTGAGAGAATTCCCCTGAGCTACATTAATAATGACTTCTTGCACAAAAGGCAAAGTTTGCAGCATATCTTTAGCTTTTTCTGCTTCCTCAATTGGGGAGAATTCACGGATGCGCAGAGTAATGCGATCGCCTCCCACCCGATCTTTCAATTGTGAAGGTGTCCCCTCAGCAATCACCACACCTTTGTCAACAATTGCCACTCTATCAGCCAAAGCATCAACTTCTTCTAAATAGTGGCTAGTAATCAAAACAGTAGTTCCCGCATCTCGCAATTGACGCAAGAAATCCCAGACAATAACCCGGCTTTCAATATCTAAACCTACCGTTGGTTCATCTAACACCAAAACCTCTGGTTGATGTAACAATCCTGCGGCTAAATCAAGGCGTCTACGCAATCCTCCAGAGTAGGTTCCTGTTTTTTGATCTGCGTATTCCCCTAAACCCAAAACTTGAATTATTTCGGCAATTCGTTGTTTGGTAATATTACCAGGAATGTGATAAAGTGCGGCTTGCAGTTGTAAAAGTTCTCGACCAGTTAGCACTTTATCTAAAGCAACTTCTTGAGCTACATAACCCAAGCGTCGTCTGACAGATCTAGGGTTATCAATTGCGGAAATACCAGATACTTCAATTTTCCCAGCATCTGGCGTAGCTAAGGTACACAGACAGCGAATTGTAGTCGTTTTTCCGGCACCATTTGGACCTAGTAGCCCAAAGATTTCTCCAGGTTCAACTTGAAAGGAAATATCCTTCACGGCTTCAACTGAACCGTAGCGTTTCTGGAGATTCTGGATTAAGACAGCAGCAGCCATAAATTTTTCTCTGCCTGGATAGGCTACATAAATCTATACACTCTTTCTTCCTATTTTAGGGCTTCAGATGCGAGAGGGCGTGAAACGTTTGTTGTATGTACCTGGAGAGGGAAATTTTATTTCTGGTTATGGAAGTACACCGCGAGAGCCCTCGCGGTGCGTATCCTTTGCTTAGACTTATTTCTGGGAGCCAAGAAGCTCTGACACTGCTGCATGTGCCAACACAACCCCTGGTTCACGCTGGAGGGCGTTGTAGTACTTTCTGGCAAACCCATTCCCTTCCTCTGACGGTACAAGCAGCATACGGGCACCGCTAATCAAATTTTGGAAATCCTCCAATGATAAAGGTTCATCTGCTTGCAGCATTTGATCAATTTGCACAATCAGTTCAGATATGCGACGTAACCAAGCAAATTGTTCGTGTTCGAGAGCTAGTTTAAGCAGTTCCGTGTTAGATACTCGTCCCTGAATTTGTTCGTAGGTGATGCGTTCTGTGTCAAGTAACATCCGGTGAAGCTGTAGCAATTTGTTTCGCAGATCGCGCAGATGTTGATGTTGACGTATTCGTTGTAGAAGTGTATCAGAAGTCAATTTGACTTATCCTCCCCTTACGATAATCTTCAATTGCTTGAATTATTTCTGCGCCTACCATAATTAACAAATTCAGATTATTTAAGTAGACATTTCCTGTATGCGACTGCTCATATAATAACATCAATTCCCTAGGAAGATTTATCTGTTTTCACTACTTAAATCTTCGGAAAACCGTCTAGGTCACTAACACACACAATTTTGGGTCTGCTTCAAGTCTAGTTGTCCACACAGATCCCGAATGAATTAACTCATCCCCCGCTTTAAAAAAAACTGTAATTTCGTCTTATTATCCTAAGTATTCTTTGACCAACAACCAACAAGCAACAAGGCAGTAAATCTTTTAGCCAACTTGCCAACAGTATCCGATGCGGTTCATCGCTAAATCTCTCTCTAGGCTAATTTCACAACCATCAACATTTAAGTTAGCTTTCCAGTAGAGCAACCCAACGCCGAGGTAAGCAGCATGGACCCAGACAACCTACAGCATCTTCAATCCACTCCACCATTTGATGAGAAAAATGAACACACCCCAGAGATTGGAGGTGGCTTACCTGTTATCGAATACTGGGCCGAACACACTCTCTCACCAGAAGGGCCGAAACTCTGGAAAACTTTATTGCACAAAAGCGCTTGCTTGTCATGTTCCTGGGGAACGGGTGGACAAAAAGGTGGTTTTACCAATGAGGTGGGGGAAAAAATACAACGGTGTATGAAAAGTGTTGAGGCGATTTCGGCTGAAATTAAACCGCCAATTCCTAAGCACTTTTTTGAACAACATAGCCTCGCAGAATTGCAAAAACTTTCATCGATGGAAGCCGACAAATTAGGTCGATGGAGTTTCCCTGTTATTTTACGCCAAGGCAAATCTCACTATGAACGAATTACTTGGACTGAAATTTACGAAATTGCCGAAATTGCCTTTCGCAAACAACCGGAACGAGTCGCTTCTTATAGTTCTGGTCGCTCTTCCAATGAAGCTGCTTTTCTGCTGCAATTAATGATGCGAACCTTGGGTTCTAATAACCTGGCAGATTGTTCCGATTTGTGTCATGCTCCCTCTACTTTTGGGCTAAAGCAAATGTTCGGAACCAATACTTCAATTGTCAGTTTAGAGAGCCTGAAACAATCAGATTGTGTAGTTTTATCAGGTGCCAACTCTTCTTACAATCATCCGCGCTTGATGAACGAATTGATTAAGTTACGAGAGCGAGGTGGTAAGATAATTGTAATTAATCCAGTCATGGAAATTGGATTAGTCAAGTTTGGTTCTCCTGCATTCCCTATCAAATCTTTAATCCCTGGTTCTGAGATTTCTTCTCTCTACCTGCAACCAATTCCGGGTAGCGATGTGGCGCTCTTTATGGGAATTCAAAAATACTTGATTGAGCGTGGAATGATTCAGCAAGAATTTTTGCAAGCTCATACCGAAGGTTGGGAAGCAATAATTACTCAAGCTCAAGAAATAAGCTGGGAAACTATTACTAAAACTTGCGGTGTCTCTCAAGAAGAAATCACAGCCGCAGCCACTATTATTGGTACATCCAAAAAAGTAGTATTTGCTTGGGCAATGGGCATTACACAACATCAAAATGGGGTTGATAATGTTTATAGTATTGCTAATACTGCACTGCTGACAGGCAATGCTGGGAAAGAGGGAGCAGGGGTAATGCCGGTGCGTGGACACTCCAATGTGCAAGGCTTTGGTTCGATGGGGGTTACTGTTAAGCTCAGAAAAGAAATTCAGCAAGCTTTGGAAAAACTCTTAGGGCGATCGCTCAGCAAAGTCCAAGGATACGACACTCACGCGCTAATTGAAGCAGCAGACGCCGACAAAGTAGATACCCTAATTTGTGTGGGTGGAAATTTGTATGCTGCTAATCCTGACTCTACTAAAGTTAAGCGTGCGTTGGGCAAAATTGAAACGATTATCTATCTCGCAACTAAACCAAATTTAGGACATTTTCACGGATTAGCTAATAAAAATACGATCATCATTCCGGTACTCAATCGCTTTGAAAATCCCCATAAAACAACAGTGGAGTCAGGGAATAATTTTGTGCGTCTCAATGATGAGGGAAAGACTCATCTCAAGGATGCGGATTTAATTGCTGAGGTGGATTTTTTAACTGAACTTGCTCATCGGATTCATGGGGAATATCCAGTCAACTGGCGCAAACTTCAGGATACCAAGTATGTGCGGCATTTGATTGCTGAAATTATTCCTGGGTATGAGAAAATGGCGACAATTGATGAAACTAAAGAGGAGTTTACGATTAGCGGGAGGATTGTCACAAAGCCTCACTTTGCAACTCCTAACGGTAAAGCGAAAATGTTTGTGACACCGTTACCGAAGTTAACGCTTCCTGAAGCCAAAGATTTTGGTGTTCCTGATCAAACTCGTAGTGTGGTTGTGGCACTGATGACAGGGCGAAGTTATGCTCAACATAATACGGTGGTTTATCAGATTGAGGATAAATATCGCGGAATGCCACATCGTAACTGTATTTTAATGAATCGGGCCGATGCCGAAAGCGCCGGATTGCAGGCACATCAGCGCGTCACGGTTCAGGGAAATGTAGGAAAATTAGAAAATGTTGAGATTATTTATGGAGCGGTGCGAGAAGGGGCAGCCGTGATGTTTTACCCAGAGGTTAATGTTATCTTTAATGCACCAATTGAGGAGCGTTCTGGTACACCTGCTTTTAAGCGAGTACCTGCTTGTGTGTATGCAGAGAATTTTACGAACGAGGATTTTCTAACTTCTTGAGATATAGCAGAAACTCTTGCCGAGTGCCAAAGACAGAGCCCAAGCTACAACAAAAAAGGTTTAAGCACAAATACTTAAACCTTTTTTGTTTGAATGTGAGTAACTAAGACTTATTGAGCTTACACGAGCGAGTTATCTAGCCATGCTGGTATCTGCAAAGCAAGAATGGACTCGCAAGGGTTAGCCATCAAGCTTAGTAGGAGCGGCGATTTCCTCCGCCGTTTCCGCGGCCACCACCACCACCACCACCAAAAGAACCTCTATCTTCTTTGGGCTTTGCCTTGTTAACTTTCAGGTCACGGCCCATCCATTCAGCACCGTCAAGTGCTTCAATGGCAGCCGCTTCTTCAGCCTCTGTACCCATTTCTACAAAACCAAAGCCACGCAGGCGGCCAGTTTCACGGTCAGTTGGTAGCTGAACTCGCTTAACTGTTCCATATTCTGCAAAAACACCATTAAGGTCTTCTTGTGTGACTTCGTAGGATAAGTTGCCTACATAAATTGACATAATCTGTCTCCAAAATCAAAGGTGTGTAGAGATTGAGATTTCGGAGAGAAGCTTGTACTGACGAAAAGAAAAAAGACTATCAATACTAGAAACCAACGCTGCAACCGAATTTATTCTCACTTAATATCATAGCACAGAGGCTTCCGGAAATGGGGAATAAATCAAGAAAAGAGTAGGAAGATCTGTCCCGTTGGCTTAGTCGGGAGGGGTGAAAGATTTGGCACTCATCGGTTTTAATCGACATAGCAGCAACTTTTGAAAGTTTGCAAGACATTATTTTTTGGGTTGCACCGAGCTTGCTGCAATTGCTTCTGGATTCGGAAAAAACATTATAACAGATCTTTACTGCACAACCTGACGCATATAATTACCCCACAACTGTGCAGCTTGCCCACTACTTCCGCTGGTGCGAGAAGGCTGATCATTACCTAACCAAATACCTGTCACCAGTTGGCGACTGGGTATATAACCAATGAACCAAAGGTCAACGTTATCGTTAGTTGTACCAGTTTTGCCCGCTTCGCCCTGTCCAATAGCCGCAGGACGACCGGTACCGCCTTGCACAACACCTCGCAGCAGATCTGTCATCACATCTGCAACGTCAGGTCGCAGCACCTGGCGATTCATGGCGTTATCCTGCTTGTCGGAGTAGATCACGCGACAGGTGTCGCGATTTTTATAATCCTTGCAAGCACTACTATCGAGAATGCGCTTAATCGCATGGGGACGGTTGTAAACGCCGCGATTGGCCAAGACACCAAAAGCGCCTGTCATCTCCAGGGGGGAGACTTCGCTTTGACCGAGAACTAAGCCTGGTACGGGATTGAGTTTAGCTGTGATCCCCAGGCGTCGCGCCATTGTTACAACAGCATCTAAACCGACTTCTTGAGCAACTCGCAGGGCGATCGCATTTTCACTCAAAGCCAGGCCTGTGTACATATTAACGCTGCCTGCACCAGCGCGTTCGCAGCCACTAAAGCCTTGATTTTGCCAAACTACGGGAGCGCAGGAATAGGCGTTTCCCGGTGGGATACCTTTGTCAATAGCGGCTGTATAAGCAAAGATTTTGAAGGTAGAACCTGGCTGTCGCAGTCCTTGTGTGGCGCGATTAAACTGGCTTTGTTGGTAGTCAGCGCCGCCAACCAGGGCGACGATTTCCCCTGTAGTGCTGTCGAGGGTAACCAGAGCGCCCTGAGAGTATCCGAGGTTGGCTCCCTCGTTATAAACTGAGTTGCGCACAGCCGCATCTGCTTGTGTTTGAGCCTTAAGATTGAGAGCCGTTTCGATAATAAAGTTACCTTCTTTGGCTAATTCTGCTCCCAGTAAGCTATCCAGTTCGTCGAATACGTAGTCGTAGAAGTAGGGGGCTTTGGTACTGGCCAGGAATTGACGGGCTTTGGGACTGACTTCGATACGCGATCGCCTGGCTTCGTTGGCTTGCTGTTCATTAATCATCCCCAAACCACGCATCCGACTAATTACACGATTACGCAGTTGCAGGGACTTATCGTAACTTTTAATCGGGTTATAAACATTGGGCGCTGGCAAAATCGCCACCAAAGTTGCAGCTTCCGAGATACTCAACGTACTAGCTGATTTATCAAAATAAAACTGGGCTGCATCTTCAAAACCAAAAGCCTCAATGCCCAAGTAGACGCGGTTTAAATAGATCCTTAAAATCTCATCCTTACTGTAGAAAGTCTCTAACTTCAGAGCAACTATAGCCTCCCGGATTTTCCTTCCAGCACTATCTTCCCTCCCTACATAGCCAGGAAACAGACTTCTCGCCACCTGTTGGGTGATCGTACTCGCTCCTTCACTAATTCCTCCACGTCCAATATTCGTGATCACCGCTCGCGCTACGCCATAGGGATCTACCCCAAAATGCCAGTAAAAGCGGCTGTCTTCTGAAGCAATCAGCGCATTTGGTAGGTAAGGGGAAAAATCTGATAAGCGCTGCAGTTCTCTGTGGGCCTGTGTACGCGGTTGCCGCAAAGGCGTTTCGTCACCGGAATAAACGACTACTGGCCCTTGAACGCCTGCTGGTAAAGGTCGCACAGGCACTTTCAGGGATTCAAAGAAGATCAGTAATACTACTAAAGCCGTTAACCCACCAATCCCATAAAGTCCATAGCGAATTACCCTGATATACCAAGGAGGTGGATCGAAGTACTCCAGACGTACCGATGCTGCTAATTCTGGTGGGCCGATGGTGATCACATCTCCGTGACGCAGAACTAGAGACTGCAAACGGCGTTTCCCCATGTAAATGCCGTTGGTCGAGTTTTCATCTTTGATAATGAAGGAATTCTGAGAACGCCCATAGCGCTCTAAGGAGAGATGGGTCTGACTGACTACAGGGTTGCGCACCACAATGTCACTTTGCTTAGAACTGCGTCCCAGCAGGTAACGCTCTCCGAGAAGGGGATATTTCTCGGCTTTCGGCGCCGTCGCGTCTTGTACCCAGAGTTCGGGAACTCTGGCATTGGGCTTGAGCGCCAGTGCCTGAAAGTTAACCTTAGCGTGAATTGTCTGTACTGCCTGGGTCAGTTGACCTAGGATGGTTTTCGGCTGTTGGGGAGGACTCATTTTTTAGCGCTGAGCTGTCTGCTTAGTAGCTCTTGAATTATTTTACTCGCAACCCTAGGGCGTGTCTGCTTTGCTTCTGTCAAAAATCTCAGATAGGGCGAATGGGTGAGAGAGCGAAAAAATACCAGTGTGGCAGATTTTGGAGCTTGTGGAGAATCATCAGCAGATATTAGTCCTGTTTATGGGGGAAAGAGATTCAAACTATAAATAAAATAATTTCGTGATTTTAATCTGTTCAAAAACAACCAACAACTCACAATTAATATTGAAAGCCCTTCAAATGATTACTGTAAATATTGAACCATGAGGGTGATTATCTTCTACAAATATTTGGCCCTGATGCGCTTCGACTACCATTTTACAAAAAGCTAAGCCCAGGCCAAGTTGGGGAACTCCATTCATGACATTTCCCACTTCATATTTATCAAAGATTCGTTGCTGTAATTGTTCACTAATGCCGTAACCCTCATCAGTAATCTTAATTGTTGCCTGTTTTTGTGCTGACTTAGCTAGCAAAGCGGTAGCCCCTTTAGGCGCTTCAACAACTGGCTGGTTTGGGTAATCAATCTCTAAGGTAATTTTACTCTCAGGAGGAGAAAACTTAAGGGCATTTGAAAGTAAGTTATCGAGGACACGATGTAATAAATTGGCATCTATTGAGACTGGATAAATCTGTTCGGGAATTTTACTTTTGAGTTTAATTTTTCTGGCGTCAGCTATAGCAGAAAATTCTGACAAAGCTTGTTTGGCTAGGTCACTTAGATTAACCTCAGCAAGATTGAGTACCATTTTTCCCGACTGCATTTTTGCCAAAATTAACAAGTCGTTGAGCATTGTATTGAGTTGACGCCCTGCTGAAAGAATGAGTTTAAGTCTATCAATGTTTTTAGCTTCAATCGCGTTGTTTAGTAGCAAACTGGTCATCAACATAATGGTCGTTAGCGGGGTTCTTAAGTCATGGACAATCATGCTAGAAAGGTCTTCTCTCATTTGCAGCGTTGCTTGTAGTTCATCGTATTGCTGCTTGATCCGCAACATCGAGCGTACACGAGCGCGAAGTTCCAGTCCACTCACAGGTTTGGTTAAAAAATCATCGGCTCCTGCATCAAGGGATTTGGCTAAATCTTCTTTAGAGTTCAAGGCTGTTACGATGATGATAGGAATGTGTTTCCAGCGTGAATCTGACTTAATTATTTGGCAAACTTCTATACCATCCATTTCTGGCATCATCACGTCTAGCAAGATAACATCAGGCTCAAGGGAGTCTATCAAGTTTAAGGCTTGAATGCCGCTAGAAGCATAGGTTAAATTGTAACCTTCTCGATAAAGATGCGCCTCAACAACATCAAAGCCATATGGCTCATCATCAACAACTAATACAGACTTTTGTTCGTTCATGGCTAATTGCTAATGGTTAAGTTATAATTACTAATATGCATTAACCATTAGCTTTTAACTAGAGCGCTTTAACTATTAGCCACTGGCTTAATGTTTTGAGTAATTATGTCCACTAATTTTTTCAGACTAACTGGCTTTGTCAGGTAATCGATCGCGCCGGCTGCTAAACATCTTTCTCGATCACCTGGCATTGCTAGAGCCGTAAGAGCGATAATCGGAATTGACCTTAAATCAGGGTCGGAATGAATCCGACGAGTAGCTTCCAAACCATCCATTTCTGGCATTTGAATATCCATTAAGATTAGGTCTGGCTTTTGCTGTTTGGCTATTTGAATTGCTTCTACGCCATTTCTCGCCAAGCTTACCCGAAAGCCGTGAACCTGTAAATAATCAATCATAGTCGAAATATTGCTTTCATTGTCCTCTGCCAACAAGATTAATGGGAAATTTCTCTCCCTTTCCGACATGACGACTAAAGCAGTATTACCTTGACGTGGGAGTGCTTTGGGCGGCTGACCTTCTGTTTGGTTATCTTCTTGAAGAGATAAAATCTTACTCAAGGTTGATTGCAATTGTTGACGAGATATGGGCTTAGTTAGATACTCCGCAGCTCCTAACGATAAGGCACGCGATCGCTCATCTACCACGGAGACAATTAGCACTGGGATATGCTTTGTATTCGGGTTGGCTTTTAGCTTAGCCAGAACTTCCCAACCAGAAATATTAGGTAACAATAAATCCAGGAAAATCACATCGGGCTCAAATCTTACTGCTGCTTCCATTGCCCCTTCACCATCAGGATGGATGAATGCTGGTGAACCTAACTCAGCCAAATAACGAGCTACTTGCTTAGCAGCGGTATCTGAATCTTCAACAATTAAAGCTTGGTGAATAATCGGCAATTCTAACTCAATGTTATTTTTCTCCCTGATGCTTGTCCCATCCGATTCCTTCCAAGGAAAAGTAACAGTGAAGCGACTCCCTTTTCCTAGCTCACTTTCCAGGGAAATGCTACCACCATGTAACTCTACAATGCGTCGCACTAGGGCTAAGCCCAAACCCGTACCAGCATAGCGACGGGAGAGACTGCTATCTAACTGCATAAAAGGTTTAAATAGCTTATCAATATTTTCTGGCGCAATGCCAATTCCTGTATCGCTCACGGTGAATTGTAGGATACCTTCTTCTGAGTTTGTAGTGATTTCTAGAACAACTTCTCCTCCTTCTGGAGTAAATTTTACCGCATTATTCAAAAGATTAATTAACACTTGTCGGAGGCGACGCTCATCTACTTCAATTGCCTCTAAATCGGCGCTAATCTTGGTACTCAGTTTGATTTTTTTCTTCTGTGCTTGCTGTTTAACAAAAGTTACGCTGGACTCGCAGAGGCGATTTAGGGAAATGGGAGCAAGTTGCAGCTCCATTTTTCCTGATTCTATCTTAGAGAGGTCGAGAATGTCAGTAATTAGATCAAGTAAGTGTTTGCCGCTTTGTTCAATTGTTCTGAGGGACTTATGTTGCCGATCAGTGAGGGAGCCATATACTTCTTCTTGCAAGGCTTCAGCAAGTCCGAGAATCGCGTTGAGGGGTGTGCGTAATTCGTGACTCATGCTAGCCATAAACTCATCTTTGAGACGTGTTGCTCTGGCTAATTCGGCATTGGCGAGACTAATTCTTTCTGTACTTTGGCGCAATTGTTCCTCGGCTTTTTTGCGTTCTGTGATGTCATAAACTAACGCACAAGACCATAACATTTTGCCCTTTTCATCTAATACTGGACTGGTGGCCATATAAGTCCATACAGTTTGGCCGTCTTTTGCCTTTAATTTAAATTCATGTTTTTCAGATAAACCTTGTTTACGACGCTCAAAATGGGAGCTTGCTGTTTGATATTCGGCTTCATCCATTAAGTCAAAAAATGAACGTTCTAACATTTCTTGTTCGGTATATCCAAGCATCCTCGCCATTGCATGATTGAGATAGGTAGTCTTGGCTTCACTGTCAACTACCCAAATCCCTTCTTCGGCTAATTCTACGATTTGTTGGTAGCGAGTTTCACTTTCGTGAGCGCGACGTTCCAGGCTTTGATTGAGTCTTTTAATTTCTTCTTCAGCTCGCTTGCGTTCGGTGATATCTGTCAGAAATGTCATCACAAAAGTGCCGTCTTTTGTGGGAATAGAACTAAGTCCGGCTTCGATGGAAAATTCTGTGCCATCTTTGCGTCGAGCAAACAAGTTTTTTGTTTGGCTCATCGAGCGTTTGATTGGTTGAGTATGATAGGTAGTGCGATAGTGGGTATGGCGTTGCTGGAAGCGTTCTGGTATCAAAAATTCAACTTGGCGACCTAAAGTTTCACTGCTATTGTAGCCAAACAATTCTTCAGCTTTGGCGTTAAAAATGACAATTTCGCCAGTAACTTTGGTGACAATAATGGCTTCTGAAGCTGATTGTAAAAAGGCACGGAATTTGGCTTCGCTTTCTCTGAGAGAGATGGCTGCTTGCTGACGTTCGGTAATGTCCCGGAAGAAGGCGACAATGCAATTTTGTCCTCTGTATAACATGACTTGGCCAGCCAGGTCGGCAAAGAAGGTGTTTCCATCTTTACGCAAGCAGGGAATTGTCTTAGCCTCATGGCTTTTTCCTTCCAGTTTTAATGCCAACTGCGCTAGCACATAGTCTAATTGTTCTGGTGGATGAATATCCTTCACGGACATGGACAACAATTCTTCTTCGGAATACCCCAACATCTGACAAATGGCAGTATTTGCTCCTAAAAATTGTTTGGTTTGGCTATCAATAATCAAAACTCCATCTACAATGCCGTCATAGATTGCCTGAAGTTTTTCTTTGGTGTCTTGTAGTTCCAACTGGGCCTGTCGATGTTCAGCTTGGTTACGTAAGGTTGTCATCCCATAGGCTAGGTCATTTGCTAGTTCAGAAAGTAGGTTGATTTCTGGTTCAGTAAAAGCATTTGGTTGTATTGCTTGGACATTCAAAACACCCAGCAGTTTAGCATCAGCAATCAAAGGTAGAGCAATTTTGGAAGCAAAATTTTGCTCAATTGCTTGAGTTCGCCAAGGAGCGAATTTTGAGTCAGTTAAAATGTTTTGAACGATGCTTGTTGAGATGGTACGGATTGCTGTACCTGTGGGATTGTGACCTTTTTCATTGTTAGCCCAAGTGAGATCTAAGGATTCGAGATATCCTGATTGGTATCCAAATTGAGCTACTGGACGCACGCTTTTGGCTTCATCTTGTTCGGGAAAGCCAATCCAAGCTGAACGGTAACCGCCAAGTTCTACAATAATCTGGCAAATTTCTTGTAGTAAAGTTAGTTCGTCTGTGGCACGCACTAAGGCTTGGTTACAACGTTCGAGGATTTTTAGGGAACGGTTAGCTTGAGATAATTCTGCTTGCGATTGCTTCAGTTCGGTGATGTCTTGTGTAACCATCATTCCTGTCAAGATTGCGCCGCGATCATCTCTAATTGGTACTGTATGTGTCAGGTAAATCCGATCAGCAAAGGGTATTTCAGCGGTGGTTGCAAATCCTGTGAGTGCACTGCGATATATTGGTTCAATTAGTTCACAAATTTCTGGTGATAAGGATTCCCAGATAGTTTTGCCTTCTAATTGTTGTTTGGATATTTCAACTGCGGTTAATCCCCTTCCTTCGGCAATTAGGTAACGTAGGTCAGAGTTAAATAAGAGGACTGCACCATTAGGAAAGTTCTCGCTTAAAGTCCGATATTTAGCTTCACTTTCTCGCAAGTTACGCTCTCGCTGGCTTAGTTTTTTCTCCAGACGATTCATCAAGTAAGCAGCTAACAGCGTACCACCAATACCGATAAAGACGGAAGAACTCAGCACTAGCCAGGTTAGTTGTTGTTGCTGTTTTGAGCGTTCTTTGTATTGATTCTCTAAGCGTTTTTCTTCTGCAAGAAACTGCTCTATTTCTGCTCTTGTCTGATCGGTAGTTTGCTTCCCTTCTAGCAGATGGGAAGCTAGTTCTTCTGACTGAGTGACATTTTTTGGCTGGCTATTGATTAGCTGAATATTTGTTTTTAAGCGCTTGAGTCTGTCTGTTGCTAATGATTGAATTTGCTGGATTCTTTGAGTTTGTGTAGGATTATCAGTAACTAACTGATTTAGTTGCTCTAAGGAATTGGGAACGGTAGCAACTGCTGTTTCATAGCGTGTTAGGAATTCCTGACCACGAGTGATGTCATATTCTCTGGCTCCTGATTCTGCATCCAAGACAGCAGTAAGTAAGTGTTGTGCTACCAGGCCTACTTGCTGGCTATGTTGCACCCAATATTCGCCTTTTGCCGTCTTGACTTCCAACCACCCAAATGTACAGAGGGATACGACTAGACATGATACTGGAATGCCAAGAATAAACTTCCCTCGCTGGTTAGATAGTGAATTGAGCCAGCGCGATCGATGATGTTTTGTTGAGTCGGTGTTCATAAAACTTATTTCTGAGTCCTTTTAGTGCAGCGGGCCTAGCCCTTTCTGAGTCCTGAGTCCTTAGCTTGACCTAGAGATGTTCGGCCGGCACGTTTGTACAGAAATCAGGACTTTTCATGAAAAGGCACAAAAAAATACAGCACAATAAGTTTAGTTTTGTATTGCTCAGTGCCCTTTTGATAATTTCCGCTACATCTTTTAAACAAATGCTTTTGGGGAATGGGAAACTTGTAGAGCTTTAACTTGGTCGCTTTGAGCAAAATTATGAATAGCTCCACTCACATAGTAGTGAAATCAATCATGAGGAAGTTTCAGGTGGTCAAAAGCTCTCTGGGGAGGGCATCCCAGCCGTTAAACAACAAAAAAAAGCAATTGGTAAACGGGAAGAGACTAGGGACACAAGTCCCCCATTCTCCAGTTATGACTCAAATTAAGGCGATCGGGCAAAGTGCTGCCTGTGCTATTGTATTTACTCTCTCTTGGGGACTTACCACACCAGCAAGAGCCGCTGAACGCCTCACTCTCCGCTTGGGGCCATTGCAGCAATCTATCGCTATCTCGGAATTAGAAAGCTTTGCCAAAACTGGCGAGTTACCACCTGCGCTCAAACCCTACAGCGCGGTCTTGACACCACAGGTACGGCAATTGTTGAACAAACACCTGCAAGTTGACCCCAACATGGCTGATAAGTTCCTCAATGACTTGCTCCGCTCATCGGAGGGGGCAAAAATATTGGAAAAAATAGCAGAAGCTTTCCCCAATAGCAGCAAAAAAGATTTACAAGCAGCGCTGTTTGTAGCAGCAAGACAAGCCAATGGTCTTTCTGTGCTAAGTTTCTTGCGCTCTTACCCAACTGAAAGCGTGACAGTGGATGCTTCTTCCCTGATTGCGATCGCCCTGCAACTTAACACTTCCTACTGGCAAAGCGTCGCCATTGGGCCGATGTTAGAAAAGGAACTGACTGTCTCTGATCTTGCCACTTTTCGCCCCAGCCTTGAACCAGATCGCCCCAATAGCCAATTTGTGCAAGAAGACACGGTGGTGCTGCGAGACGAACAACGACAGCGTACAATCCCTGTAGACCTCTATTTTTCAGCTAATACTCAAGGGCCGCTGATCGTTTTCTCTCACGGCTTTGGTTCTGACCGCAGATTCTTAATTTACTTAGCGCGTCATTTAGCTTCCTACGGTTTTACAGTCGCTTCCCTAGAGCATCCCGGTAGTAATTTTAATTGGATCAGCGGCGTTTCTCTTGGTGGTAATCCTGGCGATTTCTTGCCAGGTACTGAGCTTATTGAGCGCCCCAAAGATGTCAGCTTTATGTTAGACGAATTGGCCAAACTTAATGAGCAAGAAAGTTTCTTGAAAGGCAAACTTAATACTCAACAAGTCTCCGTTCTCGGTCACTCTTTAGGTGGTTACACAGCCTTGGCTTTAGCTGGTGGAGAACTAAACTTAAAGGAGCTACGCCAGTATTGTAAAAATCGCAGTCCTATCGGGCGATCGCCAGCAGATTGGATGCAGTGCGCGGCCACTGATTTACCAGGTAACAAACTGCAATTGCAGGATCGACGAGTCGCACAAGTAATTGCTCTCAACCCTTTAACAGGGCGTTTGTTTGGTAATAATGGTTTGTCTAGTGTGACTGTTCCAACTTTAGTTTTAACTGGTACGGAGGACGCGATTACGCCTTCCATTGATCATCAGTTACGAACCTTTAGCCAGTTGGGTGGTTCCAAGTATCTACTGTCAGCAATTGGCGGTACTCACTTGAGTGTCACTGACATCAATAATCTCAATACATCTATCGCTCGCAGCACTCTTGTTAAAGAAAATATTGGCAAAGAAGTAGAGCCTTTACGGCAACTTGTCCGAGGCGTTAGTTTAGCATTTGTTAAGCAGTTAACCCCAGAAGCCCAACTCTATCAACCCTTTTTGAGTCCAGCCTACGCCCAGTCTCTTTCTACCCCAACAATGTCTCTACGTTTCAGTAGAGAATTACCGCCAACTATGGCGAAATGGTTTCAAGTTATGTCCGTTGGTAATCAGCAGGTTGCTATCAGCTTCCCTAAAGTTAATGATTCACTAATCAGCGCCATAAAATCCTTCTTTGCACCCTCCAACAAAGTGCTGACGCGAGCTAATAAAGGCAGAGTACGACAGCCTGAAGTTGTGACAGATGTGCTGGATAAAGACGAACAACAATCAGCTAATATAGGTTGAATTTTATTAATTGTTGCTGGGATAAACTGAGATTAGCATCATCCGCCAAGGAATTGATTCCCTGGCGGAATCATGTGCAGCTTACTAATTTTTTTGAGAAAGAATCAAGTTTAGGACATTTAATTCTGGGGAATTTAGCAGATAGTTGTCAGCAAAAATCTTACTTCTAATCTCACCTAAACTGTAGCTTTTAAACACAACAAACGGAAATTCTTTATACTTGTTTCCTATGGGCAAGAGATTGCTCCCAACTGGGTACAAACAGCGGACATATATATCCAAAATATCACGGAATACCTCGTTTTCTGGTTCTTGCGGTTCCGCTTCATAATATTGACTGATCACCTCACCAGCAATTAACGTAAATAATGGAATAGCATAATACTGATCGAGACGCTGGCTATACTGTTCAAACCTTTGAGACTTCACAGAATCCTTTAATTCTGTCACTAACTCGATCGCATCCTTAAGCGCCATTCGCAAGTTCTCTGGATAGGACTGACTGCGTGTCATAAAACGCATTTGTTTCAACAGTTCCCCGTTAGCGTAAGTTTTAATCTCTCTCAGTCTCATCAAGTAAGTTTCCTCTAAAGTCCGATCAGAAATAGGCACTACCAGCAGGCTACCATTAATATATCCAGGTTCAATTTGAGGAAAATTTAGCAACCCATCCAAACCCTTACTTACCAGTTGAGAAAAATGATTGTTGAAATAATCTCTTAGAGAAAGATATGAATTGCGCTTAGATTCAAGAGTATCTCTAACAACAAAATCTGCTTGACCTAGCAATTGCTCTAGGCTTTGGTAGACTTGTTTCAGATAACGATCGCTTCTCTTGATATTAGATTCTTTCTGCAAATTTCTGATCAGATTTGCCATCTTACCAGAAAAAGTTTCCCCAGCCGCTGATACAGACTTACCCCCAATTGGGATAATCATAAACTTATCTCGGCCGATCTGACCTACCCCAGTAATTCGTGTCATAATCGAGGCTTTCAAAATCAGCAGAAGATTCAAGATACTAAGTACACTTTCCTGTAAGGAAAGACTAGAATTTTCGTCATAATATACAGAGCGATCTGCTAAATAGAAAATCAACTCCTTATCCTGATTATCTATCTCATCGTTTCCCCTACCTCTGTAAATCACCTGAATCACTTCCATCAGGTTTTTCTCAATCTCAAACTTAGGAATTTCCACCAAGAGATGTTTAGCTTTGGGAAAGGATAAACCCCGACTTCCAGAAGCAGTCATAAAGACTATTTTTACCTGATTCTTATACTTCTCTATCTGTTGCTTATCCTCCTCTGATATGTTCGCGTGTATCTCCAGATAATCCTTACCCTTCTCAAATTCTCCCCTATCTATCCTAATTTCCTCAATTAATTGTGTTAATTTTGGCTTATTTTGGATATAGACGATGATTTGGTCAACATCTGACCGCTTCATTAAACACTCGATATCCTGCAAAATCGATTTTATGGTCATTTTCTCTAAGCCATTATTTCGCTCTAAACGAAACTGTTGACTAAACTTATAAGACTCTACAAAAATCTTGTAAGTAATAGATAAACTCTTAGCAGGATAAGAATTAGCATTGATAACAGTAGCAGCCAAACCTTTAAAATTAAAAGGCTGTACTATAAGAGGTTGAGGTGTCTCAGTTCCCCGTCGGCAATATATTTTATCCGGTTCCGCTGAGGTATCTTCCAAGTGTTGCTTAATCACAGCAGGATCAACAATTGAAGCATCTGCTACAATCACCTTGGTGTTAAAGCCATTTTGAGTATCGGTTAATTTATACTTAGATAAAATCTTGCTAATTCCGCTCAAAAACTCAACACCTCCCTCATCTCCCGTAATTTCATCGATCATGATGAAGAGATGCTTGATTCTGCCAGAAATTTCTTGCATACGAGGAGTAATGACTTTTGATTCCCTCTCAATGTAGGCATTTCTAAAGATTTTTTCCAAATGCTTTAAAGTATCGCCAACTACCGTTTTCTTTAAAGATTGGATAGAAACAGTAGCGACAATATTATTGGAAAACTGAGTATCTATAATAGTAGATACCGCCTCACAAACGCTGTTGAGTACACCCCTAGACTTTCTCCCAGCATCTTGAATGAGGTCTTCTGACTTTCTCTCTAAAATATCTGTTCTCCAACCCCTTCTTTCAGTCGTTCGACTATCCAGAAAATGAACAGCTTGCCGAGAGAAATCACCTTGCTTCTGATTCGAGAGATACTGTACAGTATATTGACCAGAATTATCTGTAATTAAATCTGAATGGCTATTGATCGCCAAGAGACGGTCATCGCATAACTCACCTGTATTTGTGTCTTTAAACTTCTCGATAATGTCCAGGTTTACTTGTTTGCGGGGACTCGCATATAAAAATAAAAATCCTTCGTCTAGATGAGATTTGAGAAAATTAGCAATCGCCGTTGTTTTACCAATCCCAGGATTACCAGTTAAAAAAATATAAGTTTCCTTACCAATCAGCGCTTTTTCAATCAATCTTGCATGAGCATCGCGCAAATTCATGCTACCACTCAACCCTAACTGTTGCATAAGTTCCGCAGGTACTTTCCCCACAGAATTGAAAAAATTATCCAATTTTTCTGTATGCTTTACAGGAGTTGTAGCATCGGGAGGAATAGCTAACAATTGCTCAACGAATTCCTTACCTTTGGTAAAACTTGTATAAGCACTGCGCTTGATTTTATTTAAAACATTGCTACGTGCCGACTCGATATCTTTACCACTTGAGTCATGCTTATAAATTTCATGACAAGTTTTCAAGACATCTAAATTTTCCTGACGTACACACATCGCACTGAGTCCGCGATTGCTATGTCCCAGTACATTGAATACTAATGAGGTATCATCTTTAATGATGCCAGTCTCTCGGAGAAAATTAGAGAAACTATAGGCATATCCTGCTGCTTGAATTAACTTAGCACTCTCTTTGTCATCATACTTAAACGCCGTAAAGTAACTCTTCAAATCTTCAGAAAACTGAAAATCTAAACAGCTAGTATCTATGCGAAGTTGAGAAAAGACACTTTTTGAGCGTAAATAGTAAATCTCCCGGATTAACAAACGACGCAGAATCTCTATATAGTTGAGATTGCTAATATCTTCAAAGGAATTCAGAGCAAACACCGATAAATCTACACAGATAACTCTATACTCTCTCCGATACCGCAATAGTATGAGTGTATCTGCTTTGAGAAACTCACCTTTCTCCTTGTATGTTTTAATGTACTGGGAGATATTATCTACTTGCTCAAATTGAGACAAAACTTCTCTAAACCACTGTTCCTCACCCTTGGGATAAGTTCCTATACTATTTTCGTCAGAAAAACAGCACTGGTAATATACAATCTCTAGACGTCGTAAGTGTCGCTCATCGTTCCAACCATTAGACTGGATATACTCCCAGAAAAAGTTTAAGCCAGCCAGAAACCCTTTCATCAGGAAAAAGGTAGTCCATTTTTCCACAGTCTGTCTTTCCTGAGTACTGACAAGTTTATTGGTAATCTGTTTCAGCATCTTCTGGAACTTTAGATGCTGCAAATCCTGACGATATAAATTACCAAATTTAGTTTTGATTTGCTGCTGTTGAATATAGGTAAGCATCCCAATATTGAAGCCTACTTCAAATAGTCGTCCCAAGTCTTCAGCTATCTTGGATTTCATAACTAATTCTCTCTTGCTGCTAGATCTAATATTTTCTTAACTTCGGTTAAAAATGCCAATGAGTTAAAACTACCCTTACCTCCCATGTGGTTAAACAAGGAAAGGTTACCCACAGAATTTTCTCCAATTAAGTTTTCGTAGGGGTCTAACTTAAGCTTTATATCTTTGGCTTTTTCGTAGCGTGAAAAGTGGAATAGCGTCAAATACTGCAAGATATCATTTTTAAGCGAACCCTCGTAAAGCAAACCTTCGCGGATGTCTTGGTCATCAAGTATGCCATCATAAATGTTGAGTAGAGTGGCATAAGAAATAACACCATTGTAGTGGCGTTCGTCAGCCTTGCCGACAACCAAACCATTAAACAAATTGAAAAATACAGCAGATTGTTTACTTGGGTCTTCCACTAAGTTTGTCAACTCCGTTGTATCCTGAATATACAAAGAGCTTCCCCCAAGTTCCTTGTCCAACTTTACCACATAGTATTTATCAAAAAACATCGGGTAAATTTTGATATCATCATAGTCAGCTTTCAAATGTCTGATTACCTCTCTTGACATAAAAAATAGTCCATCATTATCTTCAGTTTGTGTCATGTGTAAGGTGCTGGAATAGGGAGCTTTAGCAATATAGACAAAGTGTTTGAATCCCAGCTTATATATCTCATGTATCGCATCGCTAATAACCGTTGGTTCTGTAAATAATTGCTGGTGGTTATAGTTGTTAGAAAAAGTTTTGAGTAACTGTAGTCTGACACTACCATCTTTTTGCAATCTTACTCCTACAATTTCGCCCATTAGGTTTGACATTTTTTGGGAACTATTCCACTTAGCATCGCTTTCCCTACTGGAGACTATAATAATTGCTAATTTGTCTAACTGGGGTGGTGGTGAGGAATCTGTAAACTTGAATTTTTTAGGTAGTACGGAGTACAGAGAACTGAGAACGTTGGGAGCTTTATGAGTTAAATTTACGAGGTCAATTCCTTGAGAATTAGAGCGTTGTTTTTCATTTAATAAATGGGACAGTACTTTAGAGAAAGAATTCATGAACTTTTCTCTCTTGGCAGCATCTTCATGTTTGCTTAGATGCAGTCTTAAGATCGGGATAAATAACCTTCTCTTGTCCAGTAACAAGTTAAGGCTAATATAGGCAAGTAAGGAAAAGGTAAACTGATAAACGAAAAGGTGGGAAGGGGAGGAATTGTTGTTCTCTATTTTGTAGGGAAAGACAAGGAGATTACGCTTCTTGAAATTAGTTTCGTAAAAATTACGACATTCGCTATGTTTGGGAACTAAAAGCACTGGCAATGCTTTGATACCTTGGATGTCATACTCCATGCTCAAATTTTGAGCTTCATCAGTAGAAAAATAATGAATGTCGCTGATGGTAATCTTAGCTGGGAGAGTCAAGAGGGAATTTTTCTCAGCGCTAGCTTCACCGATGGCTATATATTTGAGGACTTGTTTTGGGTTTCCTTTGAGGACAGGTTTGAAAAATGTATTGCTGTTATAAATAGTGCTAATGTCATGTTCAAGGAGACTTTGTTTGACAGAAATATGCAGAGGATATTCCCTGGTTGGGAATGTTGTCACTCGCTTCATCAGGTTTTTCATCAGCTGATTTAGCTGCTTGATTTTGGATTGAACATTATATTTATGGAAGCCTTTCTTGATCAGGCGTAAAATATTCTGTACCTGCTCATCAGACTGCTTCAATTGAGGAAGAACACTTCTTTCAAATTTAAGTCTGGGGTCGTACTTTAAGTCAGCACTGGGGGTGTAACCCTCGACGCTGGGGTCATCACAAGCAAATACAAAATAGTACAAAAATGCTAGTTTTAAGACCTTTCTTACGAAAATATCCTTACGTGAAGTATCTGCTAATTCCTCTCTGTGTTCCTCGCTATCTGGGTCAAGCTGATTGAGATAATATTCAAATACAGTTTGGCCTTGATCAGTCTGAACTTTGCCATCAAGCTTAATTTTTAGACCAAAAATAAACTGTATTTCGCCCTTGATTTCATCTTTGGTTTCTCCTAAATAACCTTCGACTATGGGGAGAATGGGGAGTTCCCTAAATGCCTCCTCACGGTTAAACATATCTCTATAATTAATTGATACACCAGCATAGTTTACTTGGTAATGTCCATCAGGTTGGTCAAGATCGCTAATGTATTGATTGATCAGCTTGAGACGCCGGATTAGGTCTTGAAGGTAGATAGCAGCAAAATTGTTAGTTGAACTCTTGCTAGTATTGATATTCTCTGCGAGAAACTCTAAATAATTTATCTGTGCTTGTTTTTTGAGTTTTCCTAATGTTTCTGTATCTACAATTTCCCGTAAGGTGTAGAAGTCAGACTTAGGATTTTCTTTTGCTTCCTCTAGGTCATCAAGAATGTCACCGAGGTCTTCCTTTTCACTTTCGCTAGCATCAGCAAATTGAATATTGATGTAGTTGGCTAAGCCCTGTTTGAGATGAGTGTTAAAATTACTGGTATTCTGTACGCTGATCGCTAGCTTGTGAAATTTCAGCAGCTCTTTGTTACTATTACTGCTGTCTTCCAAGGTTAACCTCTGCTTTTGCAATTCATAATTTTTGCTAAAGGGATAGGTGAAATCGAAAGAGGCGTTTCCCTGAAAAGTCTGCAAATCCCTGATTAAGCTAGTAACAAACTGCTCTCTTGAAAACTTTTGGCTACTGCGAGTCAGTACGGAATCTAGTAAAGTTATCAAGCAGGTTTTTAGGGCTTGAATTTGATTGGGAAACTGTTCACAAAAACCTGGACTAAAATTAACTGTCGCAGCACGAGGACTAAAAGCAGTTGCACCTAGGGGATTGTTTACTTGCTGATTAGCTACTTCAGTGGCTATGGTGTCAATGTCGATGATCAGACGATTGTTTTCGCTCGATATGCTAAATGGATTGAGAGTCTGTGGATTCTGGAGTACTGCTAAAATCTGCGTCAGCAAATCGCTATAATCCACAAAAACTAGATCGTCGTCACCTGGTCTTAATTGATTCACCATTTGGATTTCAGAAGAAAACTTTAATCCATTCTTTCATATTAAGAGCAGTAATAATACACCTCTTGTCTAAATTTCTATTATCTGCATTTATCTGCGTACCCTGTGGGAAGGCTATCGCCTATATCTGCGGTTCCTTTGCTCAAATAAGGATTTATGTAAGAGATATAATGATTTGAGTAATCTTGTCTATTGTTTGTAGCTAAAGGTAATCAAGATCTGCTTTCAATGACAATCATTTGAATATTAATTCAGAAGGATAAATGAAATACTTGTTATAAAAATTGTTTGTAGACTAAAATTTAGGACAACCGTCCCCTCTTAGCAAAGTAAAGACGCTAGATGTAGCGTCTCTACCAGAGAAAATTAGTGTGAAGTTATACTTTATATTGCGCCATTCGCGCCTTCAATTGACTACTTTCTCTTCTTCGCATAAGCAGCTTTTTTCTTAGCTTGAAGAAATAAAACTAGCTTGGCTGTGTCGCTATGTGATAGGTTATGTGCATCAGCCCAGCGTAGAATATTTCCGATGTCATTTTTAGTTAACGCACCGGGAGTTTCTTTGTAGGCTGTATATAAACTTTTGTTGGTAGTGGATTTGAGTTCATTCATATTTCAATCCCTGATAAATGTTGAACTTGCGTTGGATTTCCAATAGAGTTACAAGTTCTCGCTAAGCGGATTCCAGAGAAACGAGGGGGAAAAGTAAGGACTGCTGGGAACTTAGCAGTAGGTTAGATTTTGTAATCATACTTATCGCTGTCTCGCTTGTTTTGCTTGAGTGTAGGAGTGGGTTGTATCTCGCTTCCGATCATAACTTCAATGATGCCAGCAACAAAGCAAAAAGTGCCAATAGCTGCAAGACTTAGAACTACTTCCATATATCAATCCTCTGCTGTTGATACTTCAAGAGTAGATTCTTGTAGAAAGATTGCGGAACTGCAATATGCTACTTGCTTAAACGACTAGCAATTACTGTGACTTGAGACGAATGATTAAGGTTTACTGGAGATTGGCGAGTGGACAATTTTCTAAGTGGTACAAGTAACTTAAGCTTTGCTGTTGAGTAGGAAATACTTTAATTGACAACATAGAACCTTGAGAGCCAGAACTAGGAAGCCAAGCTTACCCTTAGTTTTGGCTTTTTTCCTTGACAATTAATATCCTCCCGAAATTTATTCAGAAGATTCCACAATTTAATCTGCTATACTCTTTGAGATTTAAGCAGAATTTAATAATCAGGTTGGCTGAAAAGATTTACCATATTTAAAATAAAATTTAGTCATAAGCAATAGATGGCAGTTTATCAAGTTCGGCTGGTGAATCCAGCAATGAATCTCGATCACGCTATTTCAGTACCGGACGATCAGTACATTTTAGATATGGCGGAGGAAGCAGGTATTAGATTACCGGCTGGTTGTCGCGAAGGAACCTGTTCTTCCTGTGTCGCCAAATTAGTTAATGGTGAAGTAGATCAACGGGAGCAAAAGTTTCTGCAACCATTAGAAATACAGGCTGGGTATACTGTAACCTGTGTCGCTTATCCTTTGTCTGATTGCACTTTGGCAACTCATCAGGAACAAGTTCTGTATCAATCTTCCCTTTACTTTAAGCCTGATAAATAAACTCACAGCTGAAACAATTACCACGGAAATTTAAAATGAGTCGCTTACTATACGAAAAATCAGTTTCCTCACAAGGACATTTAATCATTCCCTTTGTTCTTGTACTTGCTGACACTCAAGCAATTTATTCCTATAAGTTACTGTCGGAAGTGGGACATAAAGGTAAGTTTCACAAATCAGAGAATCCGGCTGTAACCTATTCCAATAGTATTGACAGAATTATTGAGGTGGCTAAGGAACATCTCTCTCAAAATTCAGATGTTGTCAGTAGCGTTGATTATTTTAAGTGTCGCTATACTTATCGCCACAATCTGATTATTATCTACGAAGGTGCTGGTAAGTATTTTTATGACCACTATAAACCTGAAGAATTAAATAATCTCGCGGCACCGAAAATTTTTAACTCTGAACAAGAATGTATAAGCTGGATCAAACAAGGATTTGATAGTTCAAATCTTGGTGCGAAAAAGGTATAGCTGATAGCTGATATCTAGCACCCACACCCTCAAGGGTGGGGACTAGACAAACAAAACCCGCAGAAGCGGGTTTCAAGAAGTTATATCGAATCCGTTTGCGTTGGAATAATATGTTTTTTTAACGCAGAGAGCGCTGAGGAAAACGCAGAGGGACGCAGAGGTTTTTTAATAATTCCGATCCAACGGAAATGATATTAGGTATTTTTTTAGCCGACAAGAAAGAAGGGTGTGGCTACACAAACAAAACCTGCCTCTGCGGGTTTCAGGAAGTCCGCGAAGGCGGACTTGGTTTCTGTAGCCGCGACTGGCGCTGTTTTCATGCCGCAGGCTGTACGCGCCGCTACGCTAACAGTCGTTAGGTATTTTACCTTCAATTACAGCCTCTGCTTGATGAACCAGCAATCGCAATTCATCCAATATTTTTTGATCAACTTCTTTCCATAATCCTCGTTGATGCGCTTCTAGTAACCTTTCTGACATATCTCGCAAAGCCCAAGGATTCTTTTGTTGGATAAATTCCTGAACAGTTGGATTAAATAAGTAAGCCTCAGCTACTCCCTGATACATATGATCTTCTACACAATTAGTTGTAGCGTCGTATGCGAATAAGTAATCTACTGTTGCTGCCATTTCAAAAGCACCTTTGTAGCCGTGACGCATTACACCTGAAATCCATTTGGGATTAATTACACGAGAGCGATAAACTCGCGCAATTTCTTCTCGTAATTGGCGAACTTTTGGGTTTTCAGGAATCGAATTATCACCAAAATATGTTTGCGGATTTTTGCCAGTCAAAGCACGTACTGCTACTGTTAAACCTCCTTGAAATTGGTAATAGTCGTCAGAGTCTAGTAAGTCATGTTCGCGATTATCTTGATTGTGTAAAACAATTTGCATCTGTTGGAGACGTTTGGTGAAAGCTTCGGGTGCTAAAACCCCCCCTAACCCCCCCGAACTCCGGGGGGGGACTGGAGGGAATTTCTCTGATTCTTGGGGGGGAACTGGAGGGATATTCTCTGATTTTTGAGAGGGAACAAGAGGGATATTCTCTGATTTTTGAGAGGGAACAAGAGGGATATTTTCTGATTCTTGAAGAGGGATTGGAGGAGTGCTAGTGTAGGCGTAACTACTCCAGTTAATATAAGCACGAGCTAGGTCTTGCTCTGAAGTCCAGTTTTGAGCTTCAATTAAACCTTGTAAGCCGGCACCGTAAGCTCCTGGTTTAGAACCAAAGATGCGATAACGCGATCGCACTTCTGCTTCTTGTTTGCTTAATCCTACTGCTTCCCATTCTTCTTTTTCCTGCTTAACTTGCGACGCTAAAGGGTTTTGTTCTGCTGGTTCTTCCAAGGCCGCAACAGCAATTACAGCTTGATCAAATAAGTCAATTAAATTAGCAAAAGCATCGCGGAAAAAGCCAGAAATCCGCAAGGTTACATCGACACGGGGACGACCTAAAATTGACACGGGCAAAATTTCAAAATCCACCACCCTACGTGATGGATAATCCCACACTGGTTGAACACCAAGCAAGGCTAATGCTTCTGCGATGTCGTCCCCACCGGTACGCATGGTTGAGGTTCCCCATACTGAAAGTCCAAGTGTTTTTGGATACTCGCCATTTTCCTGGGTATAGCGCTCAATTAAGACTTCAGCCGCTTTTCGTCCTACATCCCAAGCTGTTTCTGTGGGAATTGCACGGATATCTACTGAGTAAAAATTGCGACCTGTAGGTAAAACTTCCGGCCGTCCTCGTGTGGGTGCACCAGATGGCCCACTGGGGACATATCGTCCATCTAATCCTCGTAACAAGTGGCTGAGTTCCTGATTGGTTTGTCGGAGGGAGGGGAGAAGGCGATCGCCTATCCAGTCTAATTCTTGTTTTGTCTGTTGTTTGATGTTTGATGATTGATGTTTGTTGTCGGTTGCTATCAGTTGTTGAACTAATTCTGCTGCTTGCTGCTCTAGTACTTCAACGATGTCACCAATAGTATGACAAGTTTTACCATTTGCCACTGATGACTTATCAAGAAAGAGTGACAAATCAGTTGTGAGTGGGTCGAAATCCCATCCTTGATCTTTAGCTAAAGCACGAGTTAAACCGAGGCGATTATTCCCAGGATGACGAGCAATTGCTACTATTAAATCTCGTAGTTGACGATTTTCTGGACATTGCCCAAAAATGTGCAGTCCGTCTCTAATTTGGGCTTCTTTTAATTCACAAAGATAACCATCGATACGATTTTGGATTTCGGATTTTGGATTTTGGATTTCGGATTTGTCAATTCCTAAATCTTGGTACAGGTTTTCTTGTAGAATTAGTTTAGTAATGCGTTCGCTAATTATTGTTAGCCTTGTTGGGTCTAAACTTTGCGCCTCGTAATACTCATCAATTAATCCTTCCAACTGTTGTAAAGGCCCATAAAGTTCAGCGCGAGTCATGGGAGGTGTTAGGTGATCAATGATTACTGCTTGTGAACGACGTTTTGCTTGAGAACCTTCACCTGGATCATTGACAATAAAAGGATATAAATGAGGCATTGCACCGAATACTACTTCTGGATAACAGTTTTCAGACAATGCCAAACTTTTACCTGGTAGCCATTCTAAATTGCCATGTTTGCCGACATGTACAACAGCATGAGCAGTAAAATGTTGCCGCAACCAATAGTAAAAAGCAAGATAAGCATGTGTTGGTTCTAAGTCTGGTGCATGATAATTCAAACTAGGGTCAAGATCGTAACCTCGTGATGGTTGAATCCCGATAAATATATTACCTAGTTGAATACCTGGAATTGGGAATGGGTAATTGGTAATTGGTAATTGGTAATCGGTAATCGCTAATCGGTAATCGCTAATCGGTAATATTGTCCCCATCTCCCCATCTCCCCTATCTCTCCATCCCCAGCGATCGCCTATTCCTTTTTGCACTGTAGTGGGTAATGTTGCAAAATAGTCTTGATACTCTTGGTAAGACAAATGCTGCTGTACTGTTCGTAACTCTCGTCCTTCAGGGTCATTTGTCACTCCAGCAGTGAGACGCTGTATCAACATATCCCCAGTTTCCGGGATATCCTTAACCTGGTAACCAGCTTGTTGCAAAGCTTTGAGAATTTCGATACAACTAGCAGGTGTATCCAATCCCACTCCATTGGCTAAGCGTCCATCGCGGTTGGGGTAGTTTGCCAAAATTAGGGCAATTTTGCGTTCAGATGGGGGAGTTTGGCGTAATTTTAGCCAATTCGCAGCCAAGTCAGCCACAAACTGAATGCGATCGCTTACAGGTTCATAAACCACCACATCGGTTTCCAGGTGGGGATTATGAGTTTGTACCGATTTAAAGGAAACAGCACGACTGATAATTCGTCCATCTACCTCTGGTAGGGCCACATTCATCGCTGTATCACGGGGAGTCAAACCTTGCAATTGTTCCTCCCACTGTTCTACAGTGCCACCACTGAGGATAACCTGCAATACTGGAACATCCAGACAATTCCAAAACTCCAACTGTGGTGTATCGGTTTCTAATTTTGCCAGAGAGAAACTGGTGGTATTCAGCAATATCCCAATTCCTGAATCATCTTTAGGTTGGAAATATTGCAACAGTTCTTCTTGTACATCAGTGTCTCGTAGGGAAGAGACAAACACCGGTACCGGTTCCAAATACCGCTGTGCTAGAGCTTGACAAAGTGCATCAATTGGTGATGTATTTCCAGCAAGGTAATGAGCACGGTAAAACAGAATACCAACTTTGTTATTGGTTGTTGGTTGTTGGTTGTTTGTGGTTGGTTGTTGGTTGTTGGTTGTTGGTTGTTGGTCCTCCCCCTGATGTTCGGGGGGTTGGGGAGGTAGATTCTTCCCCCAAGCTTCGGGGGGTTGGGGGGGTGTGTTCTCCAAGGAGGGGTGTGTTCTCCAAGGATAAATCCCGACACGAGGTACAACTTGTGGCGGTGAGGGATTATAATTTTTTCCCAGACAGACATCAGCAATAAACATCAAGGCGTTAACGAAATTCTCAACACCACCTTCTGTGAAGTAGCGCCATAGTTGATTAACTACCCCAAGAGAAACAGTAGAGTGACTGATTAAATCTGGGTCTGGACGGTCATCTCCAGGTAACACAATTAAAGTAGCACCCCCCTGTGTTCCCTCACTAACTAAATCCACTTCCTTGGTCTCCCCACCCCCCCCTACCCCCCCTAACAGGAGGGGAGAATGGGGGGGGTGGGGGGAAGATAAGGAAGAATTTAGATTTGTTTGTTGAACCGTCTCTCGAACAACTTCTAATCCATAAGACCAGTAGGAACGCCCGCCCAAAAGTCGTACAATGATAACCTGCGCAGATGCCAAAACATTCTCTGCATAAGTATCAATAGTAAGTTGCTGCTGCAATTGCATCAGATTGACAACCCGTATCGCAGGGAAGTCAATCGGCAACTTAGATATTGACGCTGCTAGAGTTTGAATATCTGTATCAGCCGCAGTGAGAAAAACGATCGGTGCTGGTGTCTGTTCAATAAATATGACACCTTCTGCTTGAGGATTCCATCCTCCAGGCGTTGCGGCGATACGATGCATATTATAGTCCTCTGGCTTGTAGATATAGCGACTTTTATTGTTACCTCTTCTTTGCTACTTGTAGAGATTTTGAAGATGAATATTAAAGAATTTATTTCACATGGCTAGTCAAGTCTTGGATAGCATCAAAGAAGAGGTGATACCAACACCAAATCATCAGGCTTCTGGATGAGTGGATGGTTGAAGATGGGTAACGCGCTGTCGATATTAAAGACTATAGTAATGCCTATACTAGGTAATCCAAAATTCAGCCGAACTTTACCCTTGAGGATGTTCGAGCAATTGCAAGAGTTGTTAGAGCGCATGACAACAACCATTGGGGAAGAAGCTGTAGTTTTAACGAATGATGCGTTTTCTTCTCTCAGTATTACTCTGGAGCCTGAACATTTTACTGTATTGGTATCAGAAAAATTCAGTGCGCTGTTATTGGCTGTACCACAAGATCTAAATGTCAGCCCAGGTGATGATGCCCAGCATATACTATACCAGGTATGGTTGACATTCGAGCCAGAGGCGATCGCCTCCTTCCTCTCTCAACTAACTCAACACTTAGAAAACAGAGAAAACAGCCCTGATACACTGAGCTTGTTGAATCGAGCTAGAGAATATCTCCAGCCTAATGATGCAGCAATTCAGAGTGAATTTACACTTTCTTTACTGGAAATTCTCTCCTCCCCCAACACCAACGATTTAGCAGCATCAGACTCAACGTATCCTGCTTTTGTTGCTTGTCAACCATTGCTAAACGAAGCGCTGAGTCAACAAGTTGAACAGGAAAAATTGCTCAATCAGGTAATTACGCAAATCCGTCAAAGTTTGGAGTTGCCAGTCATCCTAAAAACAGCCGTTGATCAGGTACAAACTTTCCTACAAGTAGACAGATTAATAATCTATCAATTTGACAATTTTCAGTGTGCGATTAGGCAACTAAACACTAGCGATTCCGAAGAAAATACAGATAATATTCCTCAATTTTCACCACTGTCCTCTGAATTGGGCTGTGGTTGTGTTACTTACGAAGCAAAAGCCTCCGATGATATATCCTCAGTACTAAATTTCATGGAGGAGGAACACTGTTTTACCCATGTACCGAACTGTAGAGATAAATATCGCAAAGGAATAGCAGTTGCTGTTGATGATGTAGAAATAACTTACGCCACTTCTTCTTGCTTATTGGAAATGTTACGCAAGACTCAGATCCGAGCCAAATTAATCGCACCAATTATCGTTCAAAATAAGTGGTGGGGAATACTAATTGCACATCAATGTTTTGGTCCACGACAATGGAAAGAAACTGAAAAAACTTTTCTCGCGCAGATAGCAGAACACCTCAGTGTTGCGATTTACCAAGGTCAATTATACGCTCAGTTACAACAACAAAAAATCACTCTTGAAGAGCAGGTAATTGAACGCACCCAAGAACTCCGAGATGCGCTACAAGTTGCACAATCCGCTAATCGTGCTAAGAGTGAATTTCTAGCAGCGATGAGTCATGAATTACGGACACCCCTTACCTGTGTGATTGGAATGTCTGCGACACTGTTGCGTTGGTCTTTTGGTCAGGAAGGAGCAAATACGCTACCTATGGACAAGCAGCGGCGCTATTTAACAACTATTCAGGAAAGTGGAGAACACCTGCTAGAGTTAATTAACGATATTTTGGATTTGTCTCAAGTTGAGGCCGGAAAGACAATATTAAATATCAGTGAATTTTCCCTAACTAAGTTGACACACCAAATTTTAAGAACTTTACAAGAAAAAGCTTTTCGTCAACAGGTAAGCTTGGAGATGGATTTTCAGGTAGAAATAGGGAGCGATCGCTTTTATGGAGACCAACGCCGAGTTAAACAAATTCTCTTTAATCTTTTGGGCAATGCTGTTAAATTTACCCCAGAAGGTGGCAAGGTAATATTAAGAGCTTGGCGAGAACAACAGTGGGTAGTTTTTCAAATTGAAGATACTGGTATCGGCATTGCTGAGGAAAATTTACCGCTACTTTTTGAAAAGTTTCAGCAACTAGAAAGTACCTACCAGCGTAAATATGAGGGGACTGGACTAGGCTTAGCTTTGACTAAACAATTGGTAGAATTGCATGGGGGAAGAATTGAAGTTGAATCTGTACTTAATGAAGGTTCTTTATTTACAGTTTGTTTGCCAAATCAACCAAAAATTTCAGCACAATTAACTAAAGAAGCCCATGTGCACAAGCAAAATTACCAGCCTCAAGGTAGCATTCTCTTAATAGAAGAGCAGGAAGAAAATGCTACGTTGATTTGTGATATTTTGACAGCAGCAGGCTATCAAATTGTCTGGCTGATTAATGGTTCCACGGCTATTGATCAAATTGAACTACTTCAGCCCAAAGCTGTTATTTTAGATTGGCAATTACAGGGAAGGGATGGTTACGAAGTTATCGAATACTTACGCAACTCACCCGCAACCAAGCACATCAAAGTTCTGGCTTTAACAAATTCTACGGTGACAGATTTGGATGAGCAAGAATTGAGTTGGACAGTAGATGATTTCTTGTCTAAGCCTGTAGAACCAATGCAGTTATTGGACAAAATTACCACATTGATGGGAAATTAGTTGTTTGTTGTTTGTTGTTTGTTGTTTGTTGTTTGTTGTTTGTTGTTTGTTGTTTGTTGTTTGTTGTTTGTTGTTTGTTGTTTGTTGTTTGTTGTTTGTTGTTTGTTGTTTGTTGTTTGTTGTTTGTTGTTTGTTGTTTGTTGTTTGTTGTTTGTTGTTTGTTGTTTGTTGTTTGTTGTTTGTTGTTTGTTGTTTGTTGTTTGTTGTTTGTTGTTTGTTGTTTGTTGTTTGTTGTTTGTTGTTTGTCATTCCCCATTCCCCATTCCCCATTCCCCATTCCCCATTCCCCATTCCCCATTACCTCTTACCTATTCTAAACTATGCTAAATAATTCTAAACTATGCTAAATAATTCTAACAATACAATTCAGGCTCTACGTCATGGTTTAATAGTTTCTTGTCAAGCACCTGCTGACTCACCGATGCATAACCCATTAGTAATTGCAGCAATGGCTAAAGCATCTGTGAATCAGGGAGCAGTTGGTGTCAGGATTGATTCTCCAGAACATATCAAAGCAGTGCGATCGCAAATTCCCGCTAATGTTCCGATCATTGGACTCTGGAAACAACAGTTACCAGGCTCTGAAGTCTATATTACTCCCCAATTTTACCATGCTGCTCTTGTGGCTGCTGCTGGTGCTGATATTATTGCCATTGATGCGACATTACGGGAACGTCCTGGGGGAGAAACTGTTAATAGTTTAATTAGCCGAATTCACGATGAATTGGGTAAGTTAGTAATGGCAGATGTGGATACACTTGAGAATGCGATCGTTGCTGCAAAAGCTGGTGCTGACTTAGTTGGTACAACTCTTTATGGCTATACAAGTCAAACAAAACATCTCTCTCCCCCTGGCTTTGCTCTACTTACTCAGATAGTAGAAAAATTGGATGTTCCAGCAATTTGCGAAGGTGGTATTGCTTCACCACAAATGACTGTTGAGGCGATGAAATTGGGAGCTTTTGCTGTTGTCGTTGGTACGGCAATTACTGGTGTTGATTTGCAAGTAAAAGCTTATCAGCAAGCAATTTTAAATGGGTAATAATGGGTAATGGGTAGTTGACGCGAAGGGCGTAGCATTTGCGTTGTTAAGTTATCGATTATACCCAAATATTTGGGCGCAAATGCTACGCCCCTACAGAACAAATGACAAATGACAAATGACAAATGACAAATCCCTTACAAATTAGCCGCTAAATCCTCTCGTTTCAAAATAATCATATTTGTCCCGACAACAGGATTACGAGCGAGTAACGTACCGCTTGTATCAGTAATTTCTAGTTTGCTAAAATCAAGTTCGCTAGAGCGACGCAGGATTTCATCTGCTAACTTGTTTTGTTGAGCTTCCTTTAAGTAATACCAGCCATTACTGACTTGAATAACTAAACGACTCGCTTCAAAATTAGCTTGAATTGACTGAATCAATCCGTTACCATATTTATCAGTAATTTCAGAAACTTGATTTTGAATTCCTGCAATCAGACTTTGTTCTGGAGTTAACTCTGGTGCGGGAGGTGGGACTTCTTCCACAGGTTCCGGTGGTTCCGGTGCGGTTAATTTCGGTGGCGCCTCAATGCTATTTGGAGGTGCTTTTGCTACCTGTGCTGGAGTTTCTGGTAACAGTGTTGCAGTTGTCACCAACAGCACTACCACAATAGTAGCGATCGCCCCTGTCAAAGCCCAATCAGACAGCTTCTCACTCCAAGCTGTTGGTATCAGAGAACGAACTTTTTGTAAAGTCCCATCCCAAAAAGCTTCCCAAGCGGGAAAAGAGGGAAGTATGCGATCGGTCAGTTTCGGCCTTGCTGTCTCAGAAAACTGCTTTTCGCTAAGTTCCTGTGTAGTTGGTTTTGGCGCTACTGTGGGAGTATCCGAGGTTGCTCCAGAAGCAATTGCTTCCTCAACACTACTCACCGGATTTAAGTTTGATGTTGCTGTTGTGGTATCTGAGAACGGTGTCGCTACAGGTTTTGTTGTAACAGGTTTAGCAACTGGTTCTGTTTCCAGATTTTCCACAACCCCTTCTAGTAACCCAATGGTTCCTCGCAGAATTTTGATACTCTGAGCCTTCAGAAACGGTTGAGAAGGCTTCCTAGCTGTAGCAGCAGTTTTGCTTGTTTTCTGAACCTTTGCTCTTGTTTCACCAGCCACAGAAGGTTTAGACGGCACTTGAGGCTCTGAATTTACCGATTCTGGCTGCTTTTGTTGGTCTTCTGACATTAAATCTCTCTCCCAGACAGCACAATCTGCTTAAATTTTATAGATTCTTACAGGAAGCTGCCTTTACAGGACAAATCTAGCACTTCTTTTTATATTGCCCTTATCCTAGAACAGAATAATTGCGAGCCAATAAACGAGACACCCATGAGCATTAAGCGTCGTCATTTTCTTTTTTTGAGTAGCCTAGGTGGTATTGGTTTATTTGCTGTTTTAGGCAAAATCGTTCAAAGTCAGACTGCTAGTAATACCAATGTCAATTTTACCGATACTACCAAACTTGCTGCGGAGCCAGCAAACTCTAACTCAACAAAAGAAAAGCCTCTATTACGCTTTGTTTCTGTGGCCGATACAGGTACCGGTACTCAAGAACAATATGCTGTAGCGACAGCAATGACTCGTTATCATCAGCAAAATCCCTACGATTTGGTAATTCTCGCTGGAGACAATATTTATAACAATGGTGAGATAGAAAAGATTGGTGCAGTTTTTGAGAAGCCTTATCAAGCTTTGCTACAAAAAGGTGTTAAGTTTCAAGCTTGTCTAGGTAATCATGATATTCGCACAGATAATGGCGATCCTCAAGTACGTTATCCTGGCTTTAATATGCAAGGGCGTTACTATACCTTTCGTCGTGGGGATGTGCAGTTTTTTACCCTCGATACTAACAATAATGCCGACTGGAAAAATCAGATCCCTTGGTTAGAGAAAGAACTCAGCAGTAGTGATGCTCCCTGGAAAATTATTTTTGGACATCATCAGATATATTCATCGGGTATTTACGGTTTAAATCAACCTTTCATTCAAACTCTAACTCCCATTTTCCAAAAGTACCGCGTTCAGCTTTATATCAACGGTCACGAACATAACTATGAGCGAACCAAGTCTATCAATGGTACGACATATTTAATTTGTGGTGGTGGTGCGGGAACTCGACCTGTAGGAAGTTCGGAATGGACAGCGTATGCTGCAAGTAAACTAAGTTTTGCGGCTTATGAAGTGTATAGCGATCGCATGATCATCAATGGTATTGATGCTGATAATGGAGTATTCGACAAAGGCGTAATTCCCTTACAATCTGCCTAACTGAAAACTATGACAGATTTACTGATGCGAAGCCAAGAAATTCTGAAGCAAGGAGAGACATCAAAAAAAAGTGAGGAGGATGTGTAAAATCACACTTCGCTTATCTACCGATAGATGGCATGATGTACAGTGGCGCTTATTGGCGTAGGCTGTCTATCAAGGGGAAAAAAACAAGTTGATTAGCAAAATTATTGCCAGTACGATACTTTTCTTAGCTCTGGCACCTCAAGGTAAGCAAATTGCTCAGGAAGCACCACTGTCTCGATTTCTCCTCAGACAACCCTGTGTCAATACAGGACTTAGTAACTGGGATATTCGCAGAGAAGATGTTTCTGTAGGTAGAGCATTTTACACCTCAAGACTGTACATGGGCGCAGGCGATCGCTATGCTGCACTTACCTGTAGACTACAGCCAAATAAAGGGGGAGTAATCTTTCAAAGGCTACGACTATCCTATGGAATGCGTGATAACGACGTGGGTAGTCCTGGAGCGACTGTTAATATTTATGTAGATGGTCGAAAAGTTAGTGCGCTGTCTCGTTCCATACTTCCAGGACAAAAAGAGTCGTTAGCGCTGGATGTTAGTAACGCTAAAAATGTGTCATTAGAAGTTGCTTGTAGCAATCAATTACGATTTTGCGATCGCGTTTATTTCTGGGAAGCTGATCTTGAGTATGCACCTTTACCTAAGAAATAACCAGGCAATTTGGGATTGAGGATTCCCCCTCGAATTTCGGGGGGATGGACAAGTGGATTTGGGATTACAATTATTATAAAATCAACATCCTCAGTGGAAGACTTAACTAATAATTCGGTCAAAGATTGAACCCATCCAAAATCTAAAATCGTTATGAGTCTTTTCTGTTTAGTTCACGGAGCTTACCAAGGTGCTTGGTGTTGGGATTTGCTCATTCCTCACCTAGAAGCGCGAGGTCACAAAACAGTAACAATGGATTTGCCAATTGAAGATCCGTCTGCAAGTTTATCCCAATTTGCTGAGGTAGTAATTCAAGCACTTCCAGAAACCGATGATGATATTGTGTTGGTTGGTCACTCAATGGCTGGAACTATCATTCCCTTGGTAGCAGAAGCAGTAAAAGTGCGTCGGTTAGTGTTCCTCACTGCGCTTATCCCACACCCCGGAAGCAGTACACTTGATCAGATCTATCATAAGCTAGATGACCATAGTCTCAAATCCTTAAATTACGAGCCAAAAGACGCAATTAAGCTCGAACAGTTTCGTGATGAACCTGAGATGTTTAACCCAGCTTGTGAAGGGAAAAACTTTTCACATGAAGCAGTAGCAATGGAGTTTTTCTTTCACGATTGTCAACCAGATGTAGCGCGTTGGGCCATCTCGAAACTGCGAAATCATCCATACATGTCCTACATTTTTGAGGTCAATCCTCTGCAAGTTTTCCCTGATGTGGAATGCACGTATATTGTCTGCAAAGATGATCGGATACTTTCCCCTACATGGTCGCGCTACGCGGCACGCAAGCGCTTGGGAGTTGATGCTATAGAGTTACCTGGAGGACATTGCCCTTATCTGTCTCATCCTGCTTACCTTGCTTCAGTATTACAGAGAGAGTAGCTAAGAGAAATTATAGTTATTTGATATTAGCTCAAGTCCGTATAATTGGAATAATATGTTTTTTTAACGCAGAGAGCGCAGAGTGAGGAAACGCTCCAGGTAGCAGAGGTTTTTAAATAATTACGATACAAACGGAAATGATTTTACTTATTTGAGAGAAATTGCCGAAGTTGTTTTCTTAAAACATTGGCGGTACACTCAATCCTTTAAGCGTGTGTTCTTGTTTCTCTTGTGTCAAATTTTTGCTTTGAATTAAAACACCAAAACCTCCCAATCCCATTGGGTTCATTAACTGGTGTAAAGCATCGCGACGCTGCATGATTGTGATCACATCCTGTTTTTTGGCGATCGCTTGAGAGTTGGGATGATCAGGGGAGGAAAGAGTAGTGAGGCGATCGCCTAATCCCAAAGCCATCAAAAACAAACCTTGCTGAGTGAAACCCACCTTGCGCAAGTCAGACAATTCTCCTTGGCGCTCTAGGGCAGTAAAATCTACATGAGCGGTTATATCCTGATGCCCAATATAGGAATAAGGATTGTCATGATATTGGTGGCGATAGTAACACTGTAAGGTTCCTTGATGACGCGCTGGTAGATAATAGCGTGTCGCTGGGTAGCCATAATCAATTGTTAACAAAAAACCCTGCTTGAGTCGCTTAGCGATAGTATTTATCCAATCCAATGCTGCTAGATTCACCTCAGTACGATAGCCATCTGGATAAGCACCCAAAAACAAATCAATTCCCACAAAGTCAAAATAATCTTGCAGTTGAGGTGTTGAAGGACTATCTATGACTTCCACAAAGTTACATTCATCAGATGTGGTGACATATATTTCCTTCAGCTTCCCCTCTTCAATTACAACTTGATGTACAGGGAAAGCATCGACCAACTCATTAGAAAAACAGCAACCGATAATTGAGTTTTCTGAGATTTCTTCTAAGGACAACCAGCGTACAGGTAACTGCTGATTTTCCAGCATCAATCTTTGTAACTGCTGTTGTTGTTGAGCAATTAATCCTGCTGCTTTTTCAACGATGATGTAATCTAAAACCTGGAAGCAATCTGAGTGTTGGCGATGCAAGTAATATAAGATATCTGCTGCAAGTAATCCTTGTCCTGCTCCCATTTCTACAAGAGTAAAAGGTTTGGGATGTCCCAGAATTTCCCAGATTTCGGCAAACTGTTCAGCAAGTAATTCCCCAAAATCTTTACCTAAATGAGGAGAGGTAAAAAAGTCACCTTCTGAACCAATATTAACTTCCCCAGTCGCGTAGTAACCTTGTTCTGGGTGATATAACACCAAGTCCATATATTCAGCAAAAGTAATCCGCTGATTTGGCGTTGCAGCAATTTTAGTAGCAATTATGTCTTGGAGAATTTGGTTATTAGTCATTAGTCAGTAGTCATTAATCAGTAGTCATATCATTTCAGAATAACCGGAATTAACCGAGATTAGGCTACAAAAACTCTGCGTTCTCTGCGTGACCCTCTGCGCTCTCTGCGTTAAAAAAAAGTATTCTAATGTCAACGGATTCGATATCAGTAGTTATCTGCAGTTTCTCCTAAAGGCAATCGAACACTAAAAATACTACCCTTACCCAACTCACTTTGTACCTGTATATTACCGTGATGTGCCTGAACAATTGCAGTAGCGATCGCCAATCCCAATCCTGAACCACCGGTACCACGTGAACGATCACTATTCACACGATAAAAGCGCTCGAAAATTCGCCTTTGTTCCTCTACAGGAATACCAATACCAGTGTCTTGGACTTGAATAATAGCATGATTATCACTGCGTTCTAAGACAACTTTTACCTCTCCTCCTGCTGAAGTATATTGGATAGCATTGACAATTAAATTAGAAACTAAGCGATAAAGTTGTTCTTCATCACCGACAATATTCAGTAGGGGAGTATGGACATAAACCCCTACTTGCATCTGTACAGAAGAAGTTAGCATCACTTTTGCAGAAAGTGCCAAAGCCGCTAATTCTTCTACTAAATCATTCACAATATCATTCAAACAACAAAGTTGGCTTCGCATCAGCATAGCTTGTCTATCCAGACGCGCTAAAAACAGCAAATCAGCAACTAATTGAGTAAGTCGTTGATTTTGACGCTTTATAGTTTGTAGGATATCGCGCAATTCTAACTCGGATAAATCAGGGGAAAGTAACACTGATTCTACCGTTGCTTGTGTCGCAGCTAAAGGCGTTCGTAACTCGTGAGCAGCATCTGCAGTAAACTGTTGAATCTGGCTATAAGATTGATAAAGCGGTTGCATCGCTAATCCTGCTAACCACCAACTTGAGACAGCTACTAAAATCATTGCTACTGGCAATCCTAGTACTAAAACCCATCTCAAAGCAGTAAGATAGTCATCGAATTCTTTGAAACTTCGCCCTACTTGCATATATCCCCAAGCACGATTGTCATGGGTATGTAGAGATAGAGAAATTTGATGGTAACGGTTACCTTTGGTATCTTTGAGAGATTGCCATAATTTCTTGGTTGATGTCGAAGGTAATCCTTGTGGCAAAATTCCTGCAAAAGCAACCGGGCGTCCTAAACTATCTAATAAACGCACATAGTAATTACCTTGTGTCATTGCACCAAGGGTGTGGCGTTCTGCGTTGCTAAGACAGCTTTGGCCAACCATACATAAATCGGGTAAAAGTCGTCTTGTCTCTGGTTCCAAGCGTCCAGGCTGCTTGAGGAGCGGTTCAATGCTATCATGCAACGTACCAGAGACAGACTCTAGCTCTCGGTCGATAGTCATCCAATGAGCATGGGCGATCGCCTGATAGATACCCAACCCACAGACACTCAGAATCACACCCATAACACCACCATACCAGCTAGCTAGTCGCCAGCGAGTCATGCGGAACAGTTCATTTTGATTCATGGTTGGGATTGAAACGATACCCGACGCCATGTACAGTTTCAATGGGCGTCACACAACCGGAATCTGCAAGTTTGCGTCGCAGCAGACGCATTTGAGCTGCTACTACATTACTAACAGGTTCTGCGCCCACTTCCCAAAGCTGATTTCTAATTTGGTCGCTGGTAACAATTTGGTTAGGATGCTTCATGAAATATTCTAGCAGTTGAAATTCCTTTGTTGTGAGGAAAATAGCATCTTTAATACCGTCTGCTTGTTGAAAACAAACTGTACGAGTACCGTAATCTAGGGTGAGGTTTCCCACCTGAAGTTGTTGTGGTTGGAGTTGAGGCGATCGCCTTTGCAGTGCTCGCAATCTTGCTAATAATTCCGCCATCCCAAAAGGTTTGACTAAATAATCATCCGCTCCCGCATCCAAGCCAGCAACTTTATCTTCCATGCGGTCTTTTGCTGTTAGCATCAAAATCGGCATGGAATTATTTTTAGCACGTAACCTTTTGCACAGTTCTAATCCTGACAAACCTGGTAGCAACCAGTCGAAGATTGCCATTGTGTACTGTGGAGAATGGTATTCTAAATAGTCCCAAGCTTCCTTACCATCCATAACCCAGTCAACCACATACTTTTCCTGATTCAGGGTACGCTTAATTGCAGCACCCAAATCTGACTCATCTTCGACTAGCAACACTCTCATAGAAACCAGCTAAGCTTAGGCTAGCGGTAGGTTTGAATCCGAGCAGTACCGAGGGGTATCTCTTCATTTATACCAACTATTTTGCCATACACTCTGTAGTTCCAAACATTATCAATCCCTAAAGTATTAACGCCTTTCATCTCAATTGATAGAGTTGTGTCAGGTTGTACTGGTTGAGAGAAAACTACCGTAGCTGTTCGGTTATTAACAGAAACTTTAGCATCGATTTTTTGACCAGATTGATTAGTTACTTCAATTCCCTGCAATATGCTCACGTATTCTGGCAAATCAATCGAAAGTTCTGAAAGGGACTTTCCCTGAACATGAATTGTAAAATGATGAGTAGCATATGAAGTACGAGCGCTATTAGGATAAGCCCCACTCTCTAGAATATGGGGAACTTTAGCATCGCTTCTGCTGCTTCCTCCTGCATATGCAGACGGGATTGAAGATGCCAGCATGAGGGTGAATGTTGCTGCGTAAATTAACTTTTTCATGACGAGAATTCTTGAACAATTAACTTGATGTTCTCCTTATTTATTAGCTTGACATCCCGTCATGAAATCTAGATGAAATTAGGCTTATTTTTTTTTGATTTAATAAACACGAACCTGAGCCACACCGAGGGGAAACTCGGCATCAATACCAACGAATTTAGCATAAATTCGGTATAGCCAAGCATTGGATATTCCTACTATTTTTACATCGTTGATGGCAATATTGAGTCTAGTTCCAGGAGCAACGGGTTGAGAAAATACCATAATAATTTTGTTGTCTTTGAGCAAAATACTGGCATCTATTTTCCGACCTATTGGGTCAGATACACTGATGTTATCGGTCAGAGCTAAACCCAAGGGAATGCCGATGCTAAGCTGAGAAATAGCACTATCCTCTTGAGAGATTTGAAGCAGGAATGTATGTCGAACAAATCTCATCTTCCCTTCAGGAAATTGCCCTGAACTAACGACATGAGTCAACCTGCTATCATCTTTGATGGTAATTGCTTGAGCATCGGGAACTAAAGCGACAAATGACAGAGTAAACGCCGCTGCGTAAATCATTGTTTTCATCATCTCACATCTTTCTTTCCTTAATTAATTTTGCTCACCTATTTTCAAGTTTATATTGGCTGAATAAACCTGTTATTAACTAGGTTGACAGAGAATTATGAAATCAAGATGAAAGACCAGAGCACTAAATTACATTTACCCAAAAATCAGCAGTTACAATCTTGCCATTGCGATTAAATTGCCCCCAAAGTTTATATGTCCCTGGCTGAGGGAAACTGGTCATAAAGTGAACTTGTCCAGAGGTCGTATCTTTAAGAGCGTGAGCATGAATGTAATCTGCTGCTGTCAAGTTAGATGACTGTTTGATAATCACTAAATGTCCTCTTTCTCCTAAATAAGGTTGCAAGTCTTTAATCGGTTGATTGTTAGAAGTTTCCTGTAAGTTAAACATCAGGGTTATTTCTTGGCCAGCTTTGATAGTTGGCCCAGGAAAGGTAAGCTTTGCCTTAGTATCAGCAAAAATCTTAGTGCGATTTAGGTCAATTTTTGAGGAGGATGGACTATTTCCAGGAACTTCTGTTTTCAGCACTGAGACTTGTTCTTTTTGTCCAGATGGTTTGTAATCGCTAAACAGTGTATAACTACCAGTGTTGGGAAAATTAGCTTCTACTTCAAAGCGTCCATTTTCCTTGTAAGTAGGATGAAGGTGACTGAAAAATTGCAGGTCATCACTGACAGCAATTAGGTGCATTATTTTTTCTTGGAACGTGTCAAACTTAGTGATGGCTTTCCCAGATTTATCTTGAACATCAATCACCAACGGAACAGGAGAATTGGGAGAGATATTTTTGGGAGTAATGAGTTTTACCAGAGCGAGAGAAGATTGCTCTCCATCACTCATATTATCCATCGAATGTCCTCCATGAGGATTCGATGGATTGGCTGCTGTTTCTCCATTCCCCATTGCATGATTTTGCTCTTGCTTTGTTGCAGTAGAGACTGGCGTTTCTCCAGATTTAACGGAGGATGAGCAACCTTGAGTTATCAGGAGGGTTGAAGTGATAGCAAGTGCAGCAACAAATCGATTCATAAAATGTTTTTTTTAGATGGTCGATCACTATCCACCTTAAAGGTATAAAATGAAATTAGAATGAAACCCTTGTTATGTCTCATTGGCTGCGCTTAGCTACACTACCAAGGCGCGGCAAAAAGGCCGGCGTAGTTGCGCTATAGCGGACGTATTCTTCGCCAAAGAAAGCTTGCACCTCACGCTCTTCTTGGAATGCCAGCCGAGTGTACATCCACAGCAGCACGGGGAACATCAGCAGCGTCAAAACTGTGGGCCACTGGAGCAGAAATCCGAGCATAATTGTTATAAAAGCAAGGTATTGGGGATGGCGCACCCACGCATAAGGACCAGTGATTGCTAAGGTGTGGTTGCGCTGGGCTTTGTAAAGCACCTGCCAAGCTGATGCTAGTAGGATGAATCCACCTAAAATTAGTAGGTTACTGAGGATATGAAGCAGGTTAAAGTGTGGATTGCCTTGCAGTCCGAACAATGTGTACCATAGGTGTCCAGCATCGTGAGAGAGAAGATCAAGCTGCGGATAGCGGTTTTGCAGCCAGCCGGAGAGCAGGTAAATGGTCAATGGGAAGCCATACATTTCCGTGAATAGTGCCACGATGAAGGCTGAAAAAGCACCGAATGAGCGCCAGTCACGGGGACTATGCGGCTTCGTGAAGCTGAAGGCAAAAATGATGAATACTAGGGAGTTGATTACTACTAGAAACCAAAGACCATAAGCAGGAGCGTTGCTCATTTTTTATCTCCTATTTTTTCCTTGGGTTGGCTTTGATATCATGTCCGGTAAATTACTTGTGATATCGAATTCGTTGGCCTTGGAATATTTTTTTTAACGCAGATAACGCAGAGTTTCACGCAGAGAACGCAGAGTTTTTGGAGCTTAATCTCGGTTAATTGCGATGCATAGGTCAATGATATGATATGTCAAGATGATAATGTTGGCAGAACTATGCTGATATGTTTTAACGAGGTGGTTGGTCATTTCCTCCTCCGTGTCCTCCATGCCCACCGTGCATAAATAAGTGCATTAGTGGACAGGCTAAAAGCAATAGGTAAGGCAAGATACCAGCTAGATGTGCTAAGTGTTCAGTGAAGAGAAAGAAGGCGGCGATTGCCAGGAAGATGAACAAGGCAATTTTTGCTGGAGATCGCCACCAATCCTGTTGTTGATGATGGTTGTGAACCATAAAATTCTCTCCTTAAGAAAGCTGCAAGCGTTTGAGTTCAATTCAGCAGGCATTCTTGAAAACTATCGATACCAAGCTTGATGGTATTCCTGCATTTGCTCAATTTCCTTGCTTTGAGATTGGATAATGTTTTTTGCCAGATTACGCATTTCAGGACGCTTGCTATCCAGGATCATCGATGACATCATGACTGCCATTTTGTGATGAGGAATCATCTGCTCAATAAAGGCTTTGTCAAAGTCAGGAGCATTTTTTAGTGCCTCTAAATCCATTCCCATCATGTTCATCATACCCATTCCCATCATGCCCATTCCCTGATTTCCCATTCCCTGATGTCCCATTCCAGATGAAGCAGGTACTTCGGTTCCATACCATTGTTTATACCAAGCTTTCATCTGCTGTATTTCTCGGTTTTGGTCTCTTTTAATGTCTTGGGCAAGCTTTTTAATTTCAGGGCGTTTAGCTTTACTCTCGGCAAGGTTTGCCATTTCTATGGCGTCTTGATGGTGAGGAATCATCATCTGGATAAAGTGCTGATCTGCTTGTTGGGGATTCATCATCCCCATACCGCGCTGCTGATTTGGTCGGGGAACTTGCGACTGAATTTGTGTTTGGTTGAGAGGATTTTGTCGGGAAACTTGAGACTGAGCTTGTGTGCGATTAATCACTAAAAATCCTGTAATAGCAGTGCCTGTGACTAAACCTACAAAGCCGTAAATTAAAGATTTATTATTCATGATTTTACCTCTTTTAAGCAAAGATTAGGTTGTTTCTCTTGTCTTTAGTTTGACCTAAAAATATGAGGAACTTGTGAGGACAACAACCGCATTATTCCAGTGGAATAGTTTGGTTATTTACTAGCAGCAATAGCCTCTTTTACTTCTAATATCCCCCGAAACATTCTCATACCGCAGGTGAATTGATATTCACCTGGTTTTTGCGGGGTAAATTCCACCGGAGTTGCTGTATTTAGCGGTAAGTTGGTAGCAATCCCAAAATCAGGTAACAGCACTTCGTCTAAGCAGCTATTGGCGTCTTTGCGGAAGAAGTTGAGCCGCACTGGTTGACCTGCTTCCACAACAATGTAATTGGGTTCATATCCACCATCAACAGTGACGGTAAGTTCTTGAATTCCTGCTTGCAGTTGAGCTTGCTTTGTTTTAGGTTTTTTGAGTAAAAACCACCAGACTTCTGCACCAATCAGTGCTAAACCGCCCACGGTTACACCGATTTTTAGGCTCAAAGGTTGCTGAATTTGACGATATTGATTTGTAGGAGTTGAGGAATCAACTGGTTGTTCTGCGGCTGCCATGACCGCAGGAATTCCTAGCAAAAACGACAGCGTTATGATTCCACCAAAAATCTGGTTTTTGATTGACTTTTTCATAGTTTTTGTCTATCATATTGACTATGATGGGGTTGCTTTGAAATTACGCAAACGTAGGGCATTGGTAACGACAGAAACCGAGCTAAATGCCATAGCTGCACCAGCGATAATTGGGTTGAGTAACCAGCCAAAAACAGGGAATAAAATTCCAGCGGCTAGAGGGATACCAGCGACGTTGTAGGCAAAGGCAAAGAAGAGATTCTGGCGAATATTGCTCATGGTGGCCCGTGATAGGCGAATGGCGGTGACAATGCCTTGCAAATCTCCAGAAATCAGGGTGATATCACTGGCGGCGATCGCCACATCTGTGCCGGTGCCAATTGCCATCCCCACATCTGCTTGAGCTAATGCAGGAGCGTCGTTAATCCCATCTCCTACCATCGCTACAACTTTGCCCTCAGCTTGTAGCTTTTTCACGGTGTCGGCTTTTTGGTCGGGGCGCACCTCTGCTAAAATACGCTTAATGCCGACTTGTTGCCCGATCGCTTCAGCAGTGCGTCGGTTGTCTCCCGTGAGCATCACCACCTCTAAGCCCATGTTTCGCATGGCTAAAATCGCTGTAGCTGAAGAAGGTTTCAAGGTGTCTGCAATGCCGATTAGTCCCTCCAATTGCCCGTTCACAGCTAGGAATACGGCTGTTTTACCTGCGTCTTCCCAAGCAATTTTGTGTGAATGGAGAGGTAGAGTCTCAATCCCCAACTCATCCATCCAGCGGTCAGTCCCGATTTGTACAAGTTTGCCTGAAACAATACCTTGGACACCACTACCAGCGATCGCCTCAAAGTCTTCTGCTTCTGGGAGCGGTTTCTCCACAATTTGAGACTCGGCGTACTGCACAACCGCTTCTGCTAAAGGATGTTCTGAGTTGCGTTCTACGGCTGCTGCGAAACGCAAGAGGTTGATTTCATTGTGGTTGGCTGTTCCCCGAACCGTCACAAAGTCTGTAACACCTGGTTTCCCTTGGGTGATTGTACCAGTTTTATCTAAGACAATCGTCTGAATTTGATGAGCAAGTTCCAGACTACCTGCACCTTTAATCAGAATACCATTTTCTGCACCTTTGCCAATGCCAACTGTCACTGATGTCGGAGTGGCCAATCCCAAAGCACAGGGACAGGCGATAATCAGAACACCAACTGTAGTGATCGTGGCGAGGGTAAGGTTACCCATGAGGTCGAACCAGAGAATAAAAGTAGCGATCGCCACTCCAATCACTGCAGGGACAAACCATCCAGTCACCTGATCAGCCAAACGCTGAATCGGTGCTTTGGAACTTTGAGCTTGTTGCACTAATTTAACAATTTGAGCCAAAGCTGTATCTTTTCCCACCCGTATCGCTTGGAAACGGAAGCTACCAGTCTTGTTGATCGTCGCACCAATTACCTCATCTCCCGGCCGCTTGGTAACCGATAGACTTTCACCAGTAATCATCGACTCATCGACCGTGGAAGAACCTGCAATCACCTCACCATCAACAGGGATTTGTTCCCCAGGCCGCACCACCACTGTATCCCCTACAATTACTTGAGCTAGAGGAATATCCTGTTCTTGGCCATCTCGTACCACACGGGCCGTTTTCGGTTGTAACCCCATCAACTTACGAATCGCTTCCGAAGTTTGACCCTTAGCGCGGTTTTCCAGAAAGCGACCAAGCAATGTTAGGGTAATAATGACGGCTGATGCCTCATAATAAACCTCTGGCATGAGTCCTTGAGACTCGAAAAAACCAGGATTCACTGTGGCCCAAAGGGAGTAGAAGTAAGCTGCAGTGGTTCCTAAAGTAATCAGGGTGTTCATGTCAGCCGTGCGGTGCCGAAAAGCCGAAATCGCCCCCTTGTAAAAAGATTGTCCCACCCAAAATTGCACAGGGGAAGCTAGCAGCAGTTGTACCCAAGGATTGTGAAGCCAGTCTAGAATTGGGTGTACGCTCATCCCCGTCATCGAGCGTATCGCTCCCAACACCAACAGAACGCTCAACACACCACTAACCAAAATCTTGCGCTTGAGGTCTAACTGTTCTGCGTGTCGAGCAGTTTTTTCAGCATCGTCTTCTTCTTCCCCTGCTTCTTGAATGGGAGAGACAGAGTATCCCAGCTCATTTACCACCTGGGCTATCTGGTCAAAATGCGTTTGCTTGGCGTCATACTTGACAGTGGCTTGATCTGTGCCAAAGTTGACGTTGCATTCAATTACGCCTGGGAGGGATTGGATAGCTTGCTCAATATTAGCAGCACAAGAAGCACAACTCATACCTTGCAATCGCAGATGCAGTGTTTCCATAAAGAAATCAACCACGTTAACAAACTTCAGATTGATCTTGAATGAATGAACCTTGTATTAACTATGTTGATAGATAATTATGAAATCGAGATGAAATATCAGCTTCTCAAAGAATATTTACCCAAAATTACTAAACCTCCCACGGCTACAAGCTGTGGGATGTCAAAGATTATTGTTAGCGTTTAACCGCCTTCAAAACATCTATCTTTTGAAAGAAAAGCGCCCGTTTACTTTTTCTCCATTAATATCAGAAAGAACAGCAACCTTATACTCACCAGTAGCCTTTTCAGGAAGCAAAGCACCATAGTATTTTCCCGCAGCGTCATAGGGGAGAGGAAGTTCCTTTTGAGTACCATCAGGTAACTGAATTTGAGCCGTTACCTTAGCATTAGATACTGCTTCATGGTTGTCCCCTGTTTGTAAGTAAAAATCCAAGTTGGTTCCATCAGCTTCTTTCGCAGGTACAAACTCTAAATGATACTTACCAGACTCAATTACTTGACCACCTTTACTAGGTATACCGTCTTTATTTGATGATATTTTCTCATTACTTGGCTCAGTTTTAGTAACCTTTTCTACAGGAGATGCAACCGTAGTTTTATCTACCTTAGTATCTGAGCTGCTATTACCACAAGCCCCCAAGAAAATCAGTCCCGCACTACCGACAACAACCAAGCTTAACTTCAATAATTTCATCTTATTCCCTCTAATTTCTCACAACTCTCATCGGAATTAACCGAGATTCAACTCAAAAAACTCTGCGTTCTCTGCGTAAACCTCTGCGCTCTCTGCGTTAAAAAACAGACCCTTCCAATACCAACGTCAGCTATATTCCCCCAATAGACCTCTTGCATAAATCCTAGATTTGAGATTAGGAACCGCAGATAAACGCAGATAAACGCAGATAAATGCACCCTAAGCAGCGAGTAATTAGTGATTTCAACCCATGATTTTGAGTTTTGCCAGAGGTCTAATCTGTAAAGACATTTCATGAAACATCTCTACTAGGTATCAAAATCTTGCCAAATTTAGCATACAAAGCCGGTAACACTAACAACGTCAAAGCAGTAGAAGTAAACAATCCACCTAACACTACAATTGACAAAGGTTGGAGGATTTCCTTACCTGGGCCACCCTCAATTACAAGGGGAAATAAACCCAAAGCTGAAGTTAAAGCAGTCATCAGAATAGCATTGAGTCGTTCCATCGAACCTTTAACTATCACCTCCTTAAAAGGCATACCTTCCGCAAACTTGGTATTGTAGTTATCTACTAACAGCAAACCATTGCGAGTAGCGACACCCAATAAACTGACAAAGCCAACCAAAGAAGCCACAGAAATCACTCCCCCAGTCAAAGCCACAGAAATTACTCCCCCCACCAATCCGATTGGCAAATTAATCATAATCATCGCAGTGGAAGGAATAGATTTGACAGAGAGATACATCAAAACCGTAATCACAACGAAAGCAATTCCGCTAAATATCAAGATATTCTGTGTCGCCCGTTGTTCAGCTTCAAATTGTCCGCCATACTGGATAAAATAACCAACAGGCAATTGTACAGCTTGCTTTACTTTAGCTTGAATTTCCTTCACCACCGAGCGTAAATCTCTACCTTTAGCATTAGCAGAAACCACAAGTAAACGGGAAACATTCTCGCGGTTAATCGTGTTAGGGCCAGTACCATAATTCACAGTAGCAACTTGAGCGAGAGGAATTTTATTCCCAGTCGGGGTATCAACCAGCAAATTTTGAATCGTCTCTAAGTTATTACGGCTTTCCGGCTTTAACCAGACAAGCAAATCAAAAGTTTGCTGTCCCTCCAAAACTTGAGACACAACTTGTCCATTCAAAGCAGTTTCAATAATTTTAGATAAATCTCCCACCTTCAGCCCGTATCTACCTGCAGCTTGGCGATTAAACTTAATTTGAATCTGTTGAATTGGTACTTGTGGCTCTAATTGTAAATCCACAATTCCCTCAACAGTTTTCATTTGTTCCTCAACTTGTTTACCAAGAGTACGTAATTGTTCCAAGTCTGAACCAAAAATTTTAACAGCAATCTGACTCCTAACTCCCGACAATACCTCATCCATACGGTGAGAAATAAAACCGCCAATATTAGGTGCAACTCCTGGTAATTTAGCAAACTCCTCTCGCAGATATTCAAGAGTTTTCGGACGCTGTTTCATTCCCTCCTCACTCAAACCAATATCCACGTGTGCCAAGTTAACACCTGCTGCGTCGCTATCTCCAGGAGCACGTCCAGAACGTAACTGAATATAGGCAAATCTTTTATCATCTTTGAGTTTATCTTCTAGGGCGAAAGATGCGCTATTTGTCGCTTCAAGAGATACACCAGGATAGAGAGTGAGAGTATTGACTAAAGTTTGTTCCTGAAACTCTGGTAAAAATGCTCTTCCAAAGGTCGGAAGAATAATTAAGGCGACAATCATTCCAGCGCTAGCTAAAGCTAAAATAATCCCAGAGTTTCGCATTGAAAACTCTAAAAAGAAACTATAAACTCGCTTACAAAATCTGGGGAACCAAGGTTCTGTAGCCCTCATACGTTTGCTTGGTAGAAAGATAGCACACAAAGCCGGAGACACTAAGAGTGATTCCAGACTAGAAACCACAACTACCACGAGATAGGTAATACCCATCGGTGTGAAAATTCGACCTTCTACACCAGGTAAAGTAAAAATTGGGGAGAAGACAACTATACCAATTACAGTAGCTCCTATTAAAGAGTCTCGTACTTCTTGACTACCATCAAATATGACATCCAATATCGGACGAGGATTAGGAGATAGCTGATTTTCTCTGACATTACGGTAGGTGTTTTCTGCATAGACAATTGCATCATCAACTGCTGTACCAATCGCTACCGAAAGTCCTCCTAAAGTCATTGTGTTTAGCCCCAATCCTAGCCAATCCATCGCCAGTAAGCCGAATAACAAAGTTAGAAAAAAGTCCAGCAGAACTACAGTAAGAGTCCGCCAATTCATCAAAAATGGGATGAGGATAGCAGCGACAATGATGCTACCTTCAACTAAAGCTGACTTAACATTTTCTACTGATGAATCAATATATTCTTCCTGACGGAAAGTTACGGTAATTTTGATGTCTTTGGGTAGAGTTGACTGCAACTCTTGCATAGCTGATTGTACCGCACGAGTCACAGTAGGAGTGTCAGCAATTGGTTGTCTATTTACCATGACAATTACTGCTTTTTTCCCGTTTAAACTACCATCACCCCGTTTAATAGCAGCCCCAATTTTCACATCAGCTACGTCAGCGATTCTTACAGGTGTTCCTTTGCGGGAAGTAATCACGGATTGCTGTAAGTCTTCTAGGGATTCAATTCGCCCAATTCCCCGGATTAAGGTTTCTTTATCGGGAGTGATTAAATAGCCACCAGGAGCGTTAACATTGGCAGAAGTAGCAGCTTCCGTGACATCTTGCAAGGAGACATCAAAAGCTTTTAACTTGACTGGATCGACTAATACTTGATATTGTCTTTGTTCGCCGCCATATGCTACTACTTGAGAGACGCCAGGAACTGCTAAGAGACGATTGGTTACTTGCCAATCTACAAGTCGGCGTACTTCCATTAAGCTAGTGGTTTCTGAGGTAAAAGCATAAGTAATGACTGTACCAACGGGAGAAGTTGTGGGAGAAAGTTGGGGTGTTTTTACTCCTGAAGGTAGCTTAGTTTGAGCTTGTTGTAATCTTTCTGTTACTAATTGTCTGGCTTGATAAATATTGGTTCCCCAAGCAAAAATTACTTTGACAACCGAAATTCCTACAGCGGAGGATGAACGTACTGCTGTTACTCCGGGAGTTCCGTTGATGGCGCTTTCGATTGGTAAGGTTACTAAAGATTCGATTTCTTCGGGTGCGAGTCCTGGTGCTTCTGTTTGAATTTCAACTTGGGGAGGTGCAAAGCTGGGGAAGACATCCAACTGCATTTGGGGGATGACGTAAAATGTCCAAAGGGTAACGATTATGGTGGCGAGAAGTACTAGCCATCGTCGGTTAATCACCCATCTGAGAATGGCGCTGAACATTTATTTATTGGTAATTGGTAATTGGTAATTGGTAATTGGTAATATGGAATCCGTTTGTATTTGAATAATATGTTTTTTTAACGCAGAGAGCGCAGAGAGGGGACGCAGAGAAACGCAGAGGTTTTTGAATAATTTTGCTAGGTAAATGATATAATTGGTAAGGGGAAACTAGACTTAATTACCACTTAAGGAAAGGCTATAAGTGTAGTAATTAGCTGGATTTGAGATGACTGTTATTTTCGGAATTTTGACTCTTAACGTGATGGTTATCACTAAAGGATGGCGATTCATTTATTCCTGTACCAACGGACGAAGCTGACTTAGAAATAGAATGTCCGTTATGTACCGCAGCATTGGAAGAATCTTCTATGAAATGAACAAGCTCGTGAGATAGTGATGATAATTGGGATTTATGACGACGATTTGCCCAGAAAATACCAGCAGAAAAAGTACCAGCAGCGATTACTCCCCCAGTAGGAATTACCCACCACCAAGGTAAGACAAATCCAGTCTTGCTAGAATCAGTAATCTGGGATGCTACGAGAGGTTTGTCATGAGTATCTTTAGTCTTGCTACCCCCCCTTAAAGATTGAGCATAAAGTTGAGGAGCTCGCTGAGTAACAATCGCATCTCCATCAAACAAACCGCTTTTCACCTCAACCATGTCTCCCGAAGTTTGACCTAAAATAACTTCAGTAGGTTGAAAAGCATTGCCATTTTGAACATAGACCAGTTTTTTACCATTTGCCTCAACAATTGCTGAACTAGGAATTGCTAAAATAGCTGTTGGTGTTTTGTCAGTCAAAACCTCTAATTCTGCAAACATTCCTGGTTTGAGAACGCCATCAGAATTATCCAGTTCTGCTTTCACAGGTACTACCCGCGTTCCTCCTTCCACTATTGAACCGATTAAGGAAATTCTTCCCTTAAAAGTACGATTAGGTAAACTAGCAATTTTAACCTTCACTTGCTGTCCCTTTTGTACCTGATTTAAATCTTTTTCATAGATATTCGCTGTCGCTAAAACACTGCTGTCATTCAGGATACTCATCAACGGTTTTTCAGCCGCTTTAACTGATTCATTTAGGGTGATTTCTCTATCTGCAATTGTTCCCGAAATAGGAGAAACTACGGTTACAAGTCCTTTTTCATTAGCGCGAGTTCCTAATTGTTGTAGTCGTGCTTCATAACCTGCATTACTGAGACGAATTCGGGATTGAGATACTTCTACTGCTGCTTGAGCACGTTTCGTTTGCGCTTCGGCTTCTAAGACTGGTAAATTACTAGCTGCTTTGGCGACAATTGCTTTAGCTTCGGTTAATTTTGCTTCATTTTCTAATAATTGTCGGCGCGGAATAGCACCTGCTGCTACTAATTCTTTATCCTTATCGTAGCGTTCTTGAGCTAAGGCTAATTGTGCTTGTGCTTGTTTTAAGTCAGCGGTTACTAAGGTTTGCTGACGTTCGTAATTTGCTTTTGCTAGTTGTAATTCTGCTTGTGCTTTTTGTAAATCTGGTTCTGCTTCTGCTCTTTTTTGTGCTGAATCGACCCGCAAGGAAGCTAGTTCAGAACTGGATAAAACAGCGACAGGTTGACCTTTGGATACTTGGTCACCAGGTTTTACTAATAATTCTACTAAGGTGCCATCAACTGGTGCTTTTACTTCTACTTTTTGGTTGGGTAATGTTTCAATTTGTCCTGTAGTTTTAATCCCAACAGCTAATTGTTGCCGTTTGACTGGTTCTATTTTAATTCCGATGCGTTTTGCTGTTTCTGCATCTACTTGAATAGAATCAGTAGGTTGTGTTGCTTCGCTTGAGTTATGAAATTCATCTCCATGTCCAGCGTGAGCAAAAACGGCTGTGGGAGAATTTACTAATATAAGGCTCAGAAGTGCGAAAGAAACACTACACAGAAACTTCAGGTGATTGGAAGACGAGAATCCCAGCATTGGCCATGTCCTTAAGTACAGAGGACTTCTTTGTTTCACTTTTTCATATAAAAATGAAATCAAGATGAAATCCTCGTACTTTGGGGAGATTGGGGATTGGTCAGTGGTCAGTGGTCAGTGGTCAGTGGTCAGTGGTCAGTGATCAGTGGTCACAAGCTAAGGACACTCTTACAAATGACACTCTTACAAAGGACAAAGGACACTCTTACAAATGACCAATGACAAATGACCAATGACAAATGACACTCTTACAAAGGACAAATGACAAATGACAAATGACCAATGACAATTACCCCATTTCCTTGAGAAAAGTTTCCACTTCTGTTGCTGTAGGTTGAGCGGCGATCGCTCCTGGTTTTAAAGTAGTAAGACCTCCTACTGCACTAGCATATTTAACAACATCCTTAGCAGACTCAGCAGTAGCAAGAATCTTCAGTCCGTGCTGAGATATTTGATGTATGAAACCGGCAACGAAACCGTCACCAGCACCTGTGGTATCTTTAACATCCATAGCAAAAGCTGGTAGTTTGTCTTCATGGTCATTCAGACAGTAATTACAGCCTTTATCTCCATCAGTAACTAAGACACCTTCTATCGAACCAAGACGATGGGCGATCGCACCAGCATCAGTAGTGTTAAATAGTAACTCTGCTTCTTCTTTGGTAATCTTCAGAAAATCGACTTTTTTCAAAAGTTCGTGAATCAGTGGCAAAGCTACACTGTGATCAGACCAAAACATCGGACGCCAGTTAACATCCACTAAAATTTTTACATCATACTGCTCTGCAAGATGCAGCGCTTTGTAAATCGTTTCGCGAGTTTCGGGATAAGCTAATTCTAGGGTGCCTAAAATTAAAAAATCAGCTTCTACAAATAAGGACTCTGGTAACTTTGATGCTTGGAGGTAGCAGTCAGCAAATTCTGCGGTATTCAGTTCACCAAAACCGGCAAATTCACGCTCACCGTTTTCAGAACGCACAACATAAACTTGTCGTGTTGGTGCGGTTGGATGTCGCTGAACACCTGTGCTGTCTACTTTAACTTCCTGTAACAGTTTTACCAAGCTGTCTCCAGGTTCATCTTCTCCCACACAACCCACAAAACCAGAGGAGGTTCCCAATTTTACCAATGCACAAGCAACATTAGCTGGAGCTCCTCCTGGGTAAGGAGTCCAGGATTCAACCTCTTTGAGCGATCGCCCTAACTGGTCGGCCAAACAGTCAAATAATATTTCACCAAGGCAGAGAACACGAGGATTAGTCATGGCTAGATATATCTCGACTTTCTCAGACTAGCAGAGCCGTAACCTCCGGTTGCAAAGGTCTAACCCCCAATTAATCAAGATTGCTATCGGTTGAGGGGTGATGGGGAGAATACGGTAGCCAATATTACCAAGGTTATTCAGTAGTGCTGAGTGCTGTTTCGCTAAAATCGAAGAAGATACTAAGTAGATATACTAAGGATAAAATACTTATGACTAATGCTGAGTCTCATTCTCCCGCGTCTCTCTCAGACAGGGAATTGCAAATTATAGAATTGGTAGCGTCTGGTTTAACCAATCAGGAAATTGCCCAAAAGTTGGAAATTAGTAAGCGCACTGTTGATAATCACATCAGCAATATCCTGACAAAAACAGTGACAGATAATCGGGTAGCGCTGGTACGTTGGGCTTTGCAGTGGGGTAAGGTTTGCTTGAATGATGTCAATTGCTGTACCTTACCAGCGCCGAGTAGTGATGAAGCGTTTTCTTAAGCTTAGTCATTCCTTGCTAATTCTGTTGACAATTAGCTTGATCGTAGGATTAGCTAGTTGTCGCGATCGCGGTTTCTTGACTCCTCCCACTCAAAATTTTGGTGCGACTCTCAACAGTTCAGCAGCCGAGCAAGAAGCCCGCTATTCTTATGATGGTCGCTATATCGTTTTTACTTCCGATCGCAAGGCACAGCGCAGCATCTACCTCTATGACGTTCTTTCAAGGCGCCTGATCGATTTACCTGGACTCAACCAACCCTCTAGCTTTCAAGAACAACCAGATATCAGTGCTGATGCTCGCTATATTGTTTATATTTCCGAGCAGTTGGGTAAGCCGGATGTTTTTGTTTACGACCGTCAAACCCTGCAAGCAGAACCGATAACTGAAAATATCTTGGCGGAATTCCGACATCCTACAATTAGTGGTAATGGTCGTTTTATTGCCTTTGAATCTAATCGTACTGGGCAATGGGATATTGAGATTTATGACCGGGGTGCGGATGTCGAACTTTCTTTACCTACTGGTTCTGTTCCTGTTGTTCCTAAAAGCAAGTCTAATCCTGCAACTTCTGTAACTCCCGCTACTAAAAGGTGAAGAAATCATCATAATTTTGGGGAAGGGAAAATCTCTTCCCTTCCCCATGAAAATTAACTGATTAGATACCTCCTGGCTGTAAATGTCCCCCGGTTATCGGACCAATCTCACCATCCGGGGAGATTCCTTTTGCTTGTTGAAATGCTATTACAGCAGTTTCTGTATTTGCTCCAAAAATGCCATCAATAGTACCTGGGTCAAATCCTAGGGCTTTTAATTGTTCCTGTGCTTTTTCCACCTCTGTCCCAGTCGAGCCAATTCTCAAAACTGCCATTTTTTTTAAGTTGAAATTAGGTTAACTTTCTTAAGTTTAATCAGGTGCAGCTAGAGGCTTCAAATGTTAAGTAATTTTTCAGAAAAAGCTGTGTTGGCATCGCTTTTTTGGACTCGTCAAACAAGAATAACCTTAGACGGATTGCCGGATCTCGTCATTCACCAAGCTTTACAACGCCACGCCTGTGAGAACGCTACAGTTAAGAATACCTTCTCTTACTAACGAATGCTTTTGGAGTAGTGCTGCCATGACTAATACTGCTTCTGTTCAAACAGATAACATCTGGGACTTTGATTTTGTAGCGCCACATCCTACACAAGATACTGACTTGCTTAGCCAGTTAAACTTTGTTCCAGGCTTAAAAGAAATTCTCATGCTGCGTCAGGTTCATGCTTTAGAACATGCCACAGTTTGGGTGCTTGGGGAGCGCCAAGGTTCTACAACAAACCCCCCTGAGTTGGAAGATAACAACTTAGGAGGCTTATCTACTGACCAGGGATTTTATCTCTATGGTGATGTAAACCCGGCTGACTTGCAAAGAGCCGTACCGATCGCCTTGAGACGCCTGACTAGGGGAGAATGGAACTTGGCTGTGCATCCTCGCTGCGGCACGAATCTCTCTGTGGGAATGTTTTTAACAGCTACACTGGCGTTAGGAGCGCATCTGCTGCTACCAAGAGGCCCAATCGAGCAAATTCTAGGTCTTGGGATAGCAACCACCGCTGCGACTCAGCTAGCACCGGATGTGGGTAGCCTAGCTCAAAGATACCTGACGACTGCAATTCCTTTTAATCTGGCGATTGAAGACATTGCGCTAACTCCTGATATTTGGGGACGTCCTTCCCACTTCGTCCAAGTGCGCTGGAAAGATTAAAGACTGTGGATTTGGGATGAGAAATCGGTAATTGGGAAGATTTTCTCAGCACTGTTTCAGCTATCTCGTCAAATCTCTTCCTGTCTCAACACCCGTAATAAAACTTAAAAACTGGATTAAACAGACAACCCCAATCCAGTAGTAATCTGTAGAACTAGAACGAAAGGTAAAAACTCTTATGGTTCAACGTGGTTCTAAAGTTCGCATACTCAGAAAAGAATCTTTCTGGTTTCAAGATACTGGAACTGTCGCCAGTATAGACCAGAGCGGCATCAAATACTCTGTTATTGTCCGCTTTAATAACGTAAACTACGCCGGTGTCAACACCAATAACTTTTCAGCGGCTGAAGTCCTAGAGCTTGAAGCACCCAAGGCTAAGGCTAAAAGCACACCTGCGGCTTCTGGTGGAGAGCAAACCAAACTCGATGCTGGCGCCCGCAGAACGGGAACTCAGGTCAAAAGCGGTGGTAAAACCAGCGCTAAAACCGAAACTGGACAAGGTAGCGGTGTTACAGAAGGTTCTCCTAACCAGGGAACAGAATCCCGCTAAGTCGTGCCCGAATTGCCCGAAGTCGAAACAGTCCGCCAGGGTCTAAATAAATTGACCCTAGGTAAGGAAATTCAGGGTGGGGATGTGTTGCTTAATCGCACCATCGCCTACCCTTTTTCTGCTGCTGAATTTTTAGCTGGTGTCAAAAACGTTAGCATTACTAATTGGCATCGTTACGGTAAATATTTACTCGCAGAACTTACCAATTCTGACAAAAGTCAAGCTGGTTGGTTGGGTGTTCACCTACGCATGACCGGTCAATTGCTGTGGCTAAATCAAGAAGATTTATTACAAAAACATACGCGAGTACGCTTGTTTTTCCCAAATAACTACGAGTTGCGCTTTGTTGATACACGCACTTTTGGGAAAATCTGGTGGGTACCGCCTTCAAACCCTCCCGAAAGTATCATTACTGGGCTACAAAAACTTGGCCCAGACCCTTTTTCTGCTGAGTTTTCTGTGGAATATTTAGTAGGAAAACTGCACAAGCGTCAGCGTGCAATTAAGACAGCGCTTCTGGATCAATCGCTCATTGCTGGTGTTGGTAATATCTATGCAGATGAAGCTTTATTCTTGAGTGGTATTCGACCAGAAATTCTTTGTGCTGCTTTAAATCTAGAACAGATTTTTCGTTTGCGCACGGCAATTATCGAAGTTCTACAAAAGAGTATTGAAGCTGGTGGCACTACTTTCAGTGACTTTATCAGTGTCATGGGTATTAATGGTAACTACGGTGGTAGTGCTTGGGTATATGGTCGCACAGGGGAACCTTGTCGTGTCTGCGGTACCTCCATTGACAAGCTGAAATTAGCAGGGCGATCGTCTCATTTCTGCCCAAAATGTCAGCATTAGACCTCTTACAAAAGTCAAATTGACCCCCCTCAATCCCCCCGAAGCGGGGGAAGAATCAAGACCCCCTCCCCACCCCTCTCGTTCTCCCCTTTTAGGGGAGAGGACAGAGGACGAAGCCTTTTATTTAGGGGAGGGTTGGGGAGGGGTCTTTCAAGGATTTTTGCAACAGCTCTATTGATAACTAATGGTCTTAGCCTGGTTAAAATCTAAACAAAGAGATTTACAGGCTTGAAAGGGAAACACAGCAATTATGGCAGACAAAATCAAAAAAGGATCTTTGGTTCGCGCTATCCGCGAAAATCTGGAAAATAGCCTGGAAGCAAAAGCCAGTGATTCACGCTTTCCGTCTTACCTTTTTGACACCAAGGGGGAAGTGTTAGAAATGAAAGGCGACTATGCACTTGTCAAATTCGGTCAGGTTCCTACCCCCAATATCTGGTTGCGTCTCGATCAGCTAGAAGGAGTGGGAACTGCTGCTGCGTCTGACGCTTAGTCAAAAGTAGTGTAAAAAAAGAGCGATCGCTTCTATGGCTTCTTCCCCTGATTTCCCGATTCCTTGTCATACCCACCGCGTCTCCATCATTGGCGCCGGGAAAGTAGGTAGCACCCTGGCCCAACGCATCGCTGAGAAAAACCTTGCTGATGTGGTACTACTAGATATTGTGGCTGGTATGCCTCAAGGTATTGCCCTGGATTTGCTGGAAGCACAGGGGCTAGAACGCCATAATTGTCAGATTATCGGTACCACTGACTACGCTGATACTGTTGGTTCCGATATTGTGGTGATTACGGCTGGAATCCCTCGCAAACCGGGAATGAGTCGGGATGATCTGCTGAAGATTAATTCTAAGATTGTCGTAGAAGCAGCTCAAGGGGCGATCGCTCATTCCCCAAACGCGCTCTTAATTGTTGTCACCAACCCTTTGGATGTCATGACTTACCTAGCATGGCAGCATAGCAAACTACCACCACAGCGCGTCATGGGAATGGCAGGAATTCTCGACTCTGCAAGGTTTCAAACCTTCATTGCAATGGAGTTAAGAGTATCTGTAGCTGATGTCAATGCTTTGGTGCTTGGGGGACACGGGGATTTAATGGTACCTTTGCCTCGGTATTCTACTGTGAGTGGGATTCCGATTACGGAATTGATGGATACTGCAACCATTGAGCGCTTGATAGAAAGAACCAGGAATGGTGGTGCAGAAATTGTCGAATTGATGCGAACAGGTGGGGCTTATTTTGCACCTGCATCTTCTACTTGTGTGATGGTGGAAGCTATTTTAAATAATCAATCGCGGTTGATGCCAGTAGCGGCTTATTTGCAGGGTGAATATGGTTTAAATGATATTTTTATGGGAGTTCCTTGCAGATTAGGATGTCGCGGGATTGAGAGTGTTTTGGAACTCAAACTTACGGATGCGGAAATTGCATCTCTTCAGGCTTCTGCTGAGTCGGTTCGCCAAAATATTCAGGTGGCTTCAACGATGTTGGGTAGTTGTTAGTATAGTTCGCCAAGTCGGACACATTTATCAGGGTGATATTATCAGTCGTCCTGAATAGGTAACAAAGGCGTAATCATATCGAGTAACTCTGGGATGTTTCGCACAATCACCTGCCAAACAATATCCAAATCGATGCGATCATACTGATGAGCAATGATGTCTCGCATACCCGCAACATCATCCCAAGGCACTTCTGAATGCTGCTCTCGAAACTCGCGAGATAATCGTTTTGTAGCCTCTCCCATAATCGAGATTTGATAGAGAATTGCTGATTGCCTCAGTAAGTCTGATGCTAACTGTTCTCGATTGATTTCTTGAGCAAACTGTAATACTAATTGCCCAGCTCTTGCAATATCAAGTAGGTATGCACTATCGCGAGACATAGACAACCTGAGCTGTGCCTAAAATTTCATCCCGACGAATCCAATTGTGGCTTTGCTCAATTGACTTTTTTGTAACTAAATCAACCTCACGCCCTAAAAAGTTTTGTAGTTCGCGTTTCATCCGAACAAACTCTAGCAAACCCCAAGGAGCATTCTCCTCAAATGTTACCATGATATCAATATCACTATCAGAGCGAAAATCCTCTCGCAATACCGAACCAAATAGGTAAAATTCTTTGATTTGCCACCGTTGACAAAATTCTGCGATATCGAAGCGGGAAGCGATCGCGTCCATTGCTTGCTGAGGTAGTTGGATCTGTAGTTGTTGTTCCAATTTTATCTGTCCTTGCTAGCTTTCATTGGGGTGAGGTTTCCTTGAATAACTCATGTTATAAACATGGGGCTGCTATTCTCTAATTCGATATTCAAGTTTGTGTGTTTACTTTAAGTCTGGAATTCCTTGGTCTAGCTGAACGGTATAGTATGCAATCTCTCTAACTTTGGATAAAGGAATAGGAATTCCCAAAGTTTTATAACCTACGTTTTGAACTTCTTTCTCTCTAGCTTCCATTCGATACCTCCAAACAAGGGTTCTCATGCTTCCAGGGCTCAACTACTAAAATTTCCAATGTAGGCAACAAAAATACCCAGTAGTCTGCCTGTGATCGCCATCCCCAACCAGGAAGATCTTGATTGTCCACAGAGACCGTTTCAAAAAACAGATTTCCTGTTCTAGATGATGCTAAATCAAACTTGTATTCAACACTGACTGTAGTTCCATCTAGACGCATCAAGATTCTATCTATACAATTCTCCTGATATTTCTTAATGCCAGAAACATCTAGAATTTTGTAAACAGAGCTAAGCCATTTATCAAGTATTCCCTCACCGTGCTTACCTATCAATTCTTGGCTCTTGAAATCGTAGGTTTTATTCTTACTCTTGGTTTGCATTTTTATATTCCCAACCTTCACTGTATAGCATTGGAATGGTAAGCTGTACACCCTCTTTGTGAAGACGGATAGGAATTCCACAGTATTGAGAAATCCACTTAATCCAATTCTTCACAGTTTGGGAACGACGATTACTGGTATCAGCACCTCGCAAGATTTCTGGAAAAACTAGAGTTTTCACTAATTCATCATTTAGTATAATTCCATCATTTAGTTGACCCTCTCTTTCGGAAACAGCAGCAAGAACTCGCCAAACAGGAGGATAATTTAACATAGCTTCAACGAGTAACCTGAATTGCAAGTCCTCATTGGGAGCTTCGGCAATTAGCCTTCCTTTTTCAGTCAATTCTGTTACCCATCGATTGCCTTGTCGTTTTTTCGTAATCAGCTTGAGTTGCTCTAGAGCGTGCTTTGCATACTGTCCGTGCCGAGAAATATATTCCCTCTTCTTTCCTTGATGTCCTAACTTGTCACCTAAATCATAAGAATCTCTTACTCCTTGATGAATCAAGACAATAGCCTTAACTATCTTTTTGGGTTGATCCTATTGGGGAATTGATTCTACAACATTCTTGTCATCCCATTCGTCCTTAATTTTGAATCTCTGTTTGAACACGTCTGCGGGTTTCACCTTCACTTCAATTAGTAACACTTCTTCCTTTGCAAAATCAGGTTTGTAGAATAAGTTACAAGTCACTCCAGAAATTTTGTTAGTGTTGATATCGTAAAAATCTGTCTGGCTGAATTGACCATACCTTTTCAGAATTTCTAGAAACTGATTTAGCTCTGGACAGACCTCAGAAGGAAAATACCTCTCTGGATTATTCAGCTTTTTTTGAAGCTCTGGATCGGCGCAGATTTTGAACATTAATTATTTCTCCTCTACTAAATTTTCTAGTTGAATAAGACCGCTCTCTATGGCAAGAAGTTTGTGAGCGACCTCTGAAATTGGAATTGGAAGATAATTCGCGAGACGAGGACTAACAAAGGCAACTGCTCTGCGCGTGTGATACGTCACATAAATGCAATCAACATCAACTTGTAAACGTTCCCAACATTCCGTCATATGTAGCCGGAAATCCGATAAAGATATTTCCTCACTCTTACTGATTGCGCCATCTTTTTCAGCTTCTTCCAAATCCTTTAGAGGAACTAAAAATGCAACTACTTGACCGTAATAGGTAGCAGCAATTCTCTTCATCCCTAGCTGAACCTGACGCTTGAACTTTGGCAGGTTCTCTCTTAGGTCTGACAGTGGGAGCTGCTTGAAAGAACTCACGGGCTTTCCTCTTTATTAGATAGTACAAAAATACTATCTTAGTATTTGACTCAATTGTTCTACAACATAGCATTGTATATCATATTTGACAAGTATAATATTTATTACAAATATATCTTGTTTTACATTTTTAGCTTAAAAGTGTTGACTGATAAGACTTTGAATTCAATAACAGCCCAAAATACTTACAAGTCAAATACAGTGTTAGGGTTCGTTAGCTTTGCGTAACGCACCTCGCGATTGGTGTCCAACCTACTACGAGTGATCGCCTAACCGCCACCAACCCTGTCTAAAGTTAAGCTAACTATAATTGGTGAGCAAGAAACTCTCAGGTAAAGACATGACTACAGTCGCTATCTTGCCAGTATCTGATGCTAGTGGTAATAAGATTGATCGTGCGATCGCGTAGGTTGGTTTTAGCCGTATGTAGGCACTGGTGCTATCGCTCATACTAGAATTAAAACACCAGCATAGGTTGGAGTACCCTCATGTCCCTGCAAGAACTCCAAGAGCAGGTTCGCCAGTTGTCCGTGAGCGATCGCCTCACACTCGTCAGTACTATCATCCGCTCCCTGCAAGATACAGCCCAGGATGAAGACTGGCAATATCTCGTGACACGTCCCCATCCTTGGCGACGACAACTCTACATCAAAGGACGTAAACTCCTGGCCTCAACCGTTTGGCAAGACATGATGGCAAATGAGATGTCTCCAGAACAAGCAGCAGAAAACTGGGATTTACCCCTAAGAGCAATCTACGAAGTTATTCGTTATTGCGAGAGTCATTGGGAACTGTTGAAGCTAGAGGGAGATGAGGAACGCTATCGTCTAGAAGAAAAAGGAGTCTCCTTTGAGTCTAGCGCTACTCCTTGACGAAGATTCTCAGGCCAAATATCTTGTCAATTTACTTCAGAAAGCAGGTCATGATGTACTTACTGTTAATGAAGCAGATTTGATGAGTCGGTCAGACTCTGTTGTACTGGACTATGCAAGACAGCAGGAACGAGTGCTGTTAACCCGTAACTGTAATGACTTTCAGGAACTTCATCAGGCTCATCCAGTACATCCAGGTATCTTGGCAGTATTTCAAAACTCTGACCTAGCTAAAAATATGAATTACCAAGCGATTGTGCAGGCAATAGCAAATCTTGAAGCAGCAGGCTACACCATTGAGAATCAGTTTATTATTCTAAACCAATGGAACTACTGATTGAGTAATCAAGCGATCGCTCATCTATGTCGGTTTTAGCTGCAAGTAAGCAGCAGCGCGATCGCCTTTGGCACTGCGCCTTGCGCAATCGCCTATTGTCCTAGCTTGAATTTAAGCCATTGCAACAGTTGGCTCTTCACTAATTTTCATCAACCTCAAGCATACCCACCGTTATAGCACCAAAAGCAAAAGCAAAAACCAGTGGCATTGGGGAATGCAAGAAAAAGGTCAAAATCGCAGCCAAAATAGTCACAGCAACTGCTGAAATTGACAACACTCTTTCTTCACAACTTAATCCTTTTTGAGCTTTAATTAATCGTAGTGCTTGAGTAGGAATTGGCTCAGGCATTACCGCACCTGGAGGAAAAGCCCAGTAATTGTAACGTTCTATATATAAATCTGTCCAACCATTCTCCATGCACCACTCATTTAGCCAGTCTTCAGAATAACGTTTCATAATTAATTCTTAAATCTAATAAAAGTTACTTCAGTTGTGTTATTTATTGTCTCGCCCACGCCATCTTGCGTTGCCAGCGTCACTACAGGGAATTTTGTTTTAGTTATTCCTTGTATTGATTTTTGTTATCAAGACTGGTGAACAAACTCTATAACTAAACTTTGTAGCGAAGGTCACTAGATGGGTCAAGCAGGAGAGAACAAAACTTAACGAAAACGGGTGTAACGCTGATTCTTAGGAAGGCACTGGATACTCATGAAGCTGAGGTTGCACTCAAGCTATCTTGTAGTGAAACTTCTTGTTGTTTGAGTGCTGCCAAAAGTTGAGCATTAAAAAAATATCTTATTGGGTACTAAGCCGATATTACTTCTTATTTGTTGTGAATTCGATATCAAAAAACGATTCGGTAGCAGCACTTTCACTTACTTTCCAGAGAGCAAATCCTGTAATTGCAGCAACTATAACCCATCCCAAAGTTAAACCCACAATTTCAGCTAGGAATATGCCAGTAAAATACCGCAAAACTCCCCCTAATACCCAGCCTAATGTAAGCCCAATTGCCCAGCCTATAGTACTTACTAAGACCCACTGCCAACCTATCTTAACCTGCTTGTTGAGAACAAACCATTGGGCTACTCCTAGGAAAGCTCCAATGATTATTCCATTGAGAATTCCGTAGAATAATCGTAGGGGAATGTAAGTGGTTCTAGGTGCAACCCAACCTAAAGCACCAATTCCACTAGCTGCAAGCAAACCCCAGCTAACAATACTTGCTAATACCCACCACCAAGCTTGGGAAAATTGTTGTCTGAGAACAAGCCATTGGGCCAATCCAATTACGTCTCCGCCGATCGCTCCCTCCACAGCACTGATATCGCTTCTCTCACCAATTTCAACCCAATATAAACTCAATAAAAAACCGACAAGTGTAACTAATACCCACTGTAGCCAAAAGCCGTATCCAATCTTTAGAGGTTTGACAATCATTTAGTGTTTTTCCGAGCTGGGGAAGAAAAAAGTGCTTGAAAAGCTTCTCTGCGCTTTTGAGGCGACTCTGGAGTAATATAACCCCATAAGCTCTCCCAGTAGAAAAAAGATACTCCCTTAAAACCGCGATCACGAACCATCTTTACTTGCTTCTGAATGTGGGAAATTTTCACAGGACGCCCCCAGGTTCCGGTTAATATGCCTATACTTACTGGAATGCGACGACGAGCCATTTTAAGAACTGGCTGCGACAATTCCCAAGAAAAATTCTTCATGTCAGATCGATACACTTGTAAAACTAATTCTGTAATCAAACCACGCTTGATCCAAGTATGCCAGTCTTGTAAATATGCTTCATAAGCAAAACTTTGCGAGTTGGGAGATAGGGAAACTACCGCATTAGGTTTAATGGTTTTGACGGTCTGGTAAATTACTTCCATAAAATCAGTAATTTTGTCAGCTCTCCAGCGCATCCATTCAGGGTCTTTGTAGTTTTTGGGTGGTTTTTTACCTTCGTGTTCTTGTTGGTAAAGCTGCACTGTGAAGGGGTCATAACCAAGCTCAACTGGCAAGCCAAAGTGGTCATCTAGCTGAATTCCATCCACATCATAATTAGTAACTACTTCAACAATTAAATCGAGCAGAAACTGCTGCACTTTTTGGTGGAAAGGGTTGAGCCAGACTTGGTTACTAACAACTGCTTGACGGATGGCTTTTGGAACTTTTTTTAAGCCTTTTTGTTCCTTAGAAACTTCTTTGAGAATTTTGGTACTATCCCGACGATTAGTTAGCCAATCTGGGTGAAGCCTAGCTAGTTCTGAACTGGGAGGAGTCATGAAACCATACTCAAACCAAGGGATAATTCTCAGCTTATGTAGATGTCCTTGTTTGACTATTTCAGCTAGGTTATTTTGCCCTAAGCGCATGACTCTAAGAACTGGCGCTTGAGCTTGACCTGTAACCTTTTTGGCAACAGCACTGGGGTAAAATGTATGACCCCGGTTCCAGACTGCTGGATATACAGTATTGAAGTTTAATTTAGATAGTTGATCTAGTGCTCGGTTGACTCCCCAAGGAACAAAGAAAACTGCACTAGCCACATTAGTTAGCCAAACGCCTCGTAATTCAGTTGATGCTGGGATAGATGGGTAACTGGCGACAGCTTGGGGAGGGATTTTTAAGAGTACCATTGTTAGTGCTAGGCAGAGCAAAGCAATGAACCAAGGTTTTAATTTTCTGTTCAAATGACTAAAAGTTTGAGATTTTGGTTTTATACCAAGTTGCGTTCAAATGTACAATGTAGGATAGGCTGACGACCTGTCAGTAGCCAGCGAGATGTAGGATAGGTTTCCAGCCTGTTAGTAGCAAGCAAGATGCTTGCTCTACAATTTCTACATATTTACTGCAACTTGTTTTTAGATTAGACATCTTGCTAAATCAGAGTTGAGGATTGAGAACCGCAGATATAGCTTGCTTCCGCGTTAGCGGTACGCAGATAAACGCAGATAAATACCAATGAAATTGGATTTGTTTGTTGGTGTTAGTTGATTTTGGTAAGAGGTGTTTTGAGGATTAAGGAAGGTTCGGTGAAAGCTTCATGGAAAAATACTGACGATATAAATCAAAACGAGGCGTGACATAATTTCCCTGTAATTGTACTAAACCCATACTGTGTAATTTGAATGCCTGCACTGATTCTAATTCTACAGGTTCACTGGCTGTCACTACCTTGGCGAAGGCTGCTGCTAACTTTGGATGCTGTTGCAAATTCCATAAATGTCGGCGCAAATGATCGCCATAAAGTCCTGCTTCTGTGGGGGAGATCTCCAAAAATCTCTCTAGTGTAGTTTCCTGTTGAGCGATGTGATAAAGAGCCACTCGCACTAGATAGGGATGACCACCTACTATAGACATTAATAGCTTAACTTTGTTGGCATTCCAATTTAAGCCGTGTCGCTGAGTCAAATCCTGTACTTGCTCTTGGCTAAATTCCAGTAACTCAATCGGTAATCCTACATTAAAGGGCGATTGATTAACATTCATTGGTACATAAACTTCCGTTGTATGTACCACCACCAATCGCAGTTTTTCCCACAATTCACTGTTACTGTCACCATAGCCAACTTCCTCATACCATACTCGCAACAAACAAAAAAAATCATCAGCTATTTGGGGATATTCAAAAACTCGATCTACTTCATCTAATCCTAAGACTAATGGCGCATCTGTTTCTAACAATAAACAGTCTTCAAAGTAATTAGTACAATTATCTTTGCTGCCATAAAGATCGCTATAGTAATCATCAAATTTATGAGGTAAACGCAGTTTACGAGTAATTTTGACACAAAACCATTGCAAAAGGGCATTCAAATTAGTAAAAACTGCTGCATCTGCGTGTTGAAAACTTAATGGTACTGTACGACATCCCTTTTCTTTTGCCTGATCAAGAATCCTCGCCATTAGTGAAGTTTTGCCCATTTGTCTGGGTGCTTTGATACGGATTAAAGCCCCTGGCTGCAAAATCTCTTTATAACAAAGAGCTTCATAGGGAACTCGCTCGATATAAAAAGCAGACGCAAGACGCACTTGACCATTCGGCAATTCCGGTTCTGCTACTGGTGGGGGTTTATGGGTAAAGGAGAGGAAATTTCCCATTCCTCCACTGTTCCCTTCTCCCACTCCTGCGCTTTGGTACTGTCGCTTTCTGCTAACAGCTTCAAGAGTTCTTGTACAAGGATTGGGGTGTCATCAGAGGATTTCCATTCACGCTGCTTAATTCCTTGGAGGTAGCAGCGTAAATCGTGGTTCAGGGCTTCATTTGCAGGGCAATTCACCCGAATTGGTAGCACCACTGGCTTATGATTGGGATGGGAATCTCGCAATTCTTTAGCCCTGCGTAATTCCTCAATTACCATTTCACTTACCGCTGCTTGTGGAGACAACAACAACAAAAAGTAGTCGCAAAGTTTCAACTGTGCATTGATGCGAGCAAACCAGTCTTCCCCACGTTGAGGAGTAACCCCGATAGTTGTCATAAATGCTTGGTGAAAAGAAGCATTTATTGCTTCACAAAAATCTGAAGCCAGACTAAGGGCTGGTTCTTGCGTTTGATGGGAAATAAAAACTTTTTTCTGCTTAATTGCTCGCTCTAATGCGCCTTGTAATCTTTTTTTTGTAACTTTTTTTCCCAAGACATTTGAGAGTTTTTTCCATAATTTGAAACCAACATCTTTCTCTACATAGTCAGGGTTCAGCGGGTAGATTATTTCATAAGTATGACCTTGCCAGGAACCTGCAAATACTTCCCTTTCCAAATCGTTTAGATGCTTACCTGTTTTAGCAAAAGTTAATTGAACTACGAATTCTAATGCTTCTTCAATATCCATATTCCGGTTGCTAGAGAGATTTTGCATTTTCTGCTAAGGTTACAGCTTTACCAAAACTTTATGAAGTTTCCAGTATCAGCTGAGCTTTCTAAAAAATCTTTTCTTTTTACATAAGTTTGTTAATCTCCATCTTGGCCAAATCCATCACAACGAGTAGCTATTATAGATATATAATTGCACAACCTCTCTGGAGACAGATAGGTTGATTGCCAAGTTTTCGCTAAACTAGAATGTCTCATAATACCTTCATCTAAGTCTGTATTTCTTGATTTGAGGATTTACAGTCGTGTTTTTATTCTAGTCGCACTTATTGAAGTTTATTTGACAAGATAAATTATCTGAGCTTTCCTGAGTTTTACGGAGTTGTATCTTCTTCAGATAAGTGCTTATTTATTTGGTCGCTTAATAAAAAAAATATCGAAATCCTGAGCTTTCCTGGTTACTTTTTCCGGATTCATACGTCAAGATAAAGAGAGATAATTCTAATAGATGAGGTTTCCAGCCAATAACCTTAATCCAAAAACAACCTCATTCAACAACAGCTAGTTTAAGCCCCTGACCTTGTTAATTTGCTTCACCTATGGTCTGTATTCAAACCCTGGAAGTGCGAAGCATTCGGATAGTAAATTTAGGGTTTTACCGATAATTTATCGCCCGAATGTTTAGCCCCTACATTAAATTTTGGACTTAGCATACACGCTCTAGTTAAGTTGAATTTTTTATCAAGAGGAGAGCAAGATGTGGAATCTTACAAAGGTGATGATTAATAGCTGTGTAGAAAGTCTACAATCTGGTTACCGCCAGAATTACGGCAGCATCAAACCTGATTATGCAGAGATCATTGGTTGGGCTGCAAACATGGCTTTGGAAATTATTGCCAACAGCGATGCTCTCTATCACAACGTTGAACATACTATTTTAGTAACCTTAGCGGGACAAGAAATTTTGCGGGGTAAGCAGATCCGTGAAGGTAGTGTTTCTTGCGAAGATTGGTTGAATGTAATCATTTCTTTGTTGTGTCATGATATTGGCTATATTAAGGGAATTTGCCGCAGTGATAGAGCAGCGGAAAGAACCTATGCTACTGGTATAGAGGATATGATGATTTGGCTACCTTTTGGTTCAACTGATGCGGCGTTGACTCCTTTTCATGTTGACCGAGGTAAACTTTTTATTGAGGAACGCTTTGGCAATCACTGGTTAATTAATGCTCAAGAAATTCAGCACAATATTGAGCTGACTCGTTTCCCTGTTCCAGCAGATGATGATCATTCAGATACGGTAAATTATCCTGGTTTAGTGAGAGCGGCTGATTTGATTGGTCAGTTGTCTGATCCACGTTATTTACAAAAAATTCCTGCTTTATTCTACGAGTTTAAGGAAACTGGTGTACATAAAAATTTCGGTTATCACTCTCCTGGTGATCTACGCCAAAATTACCCAGGTTTCTACTGGAATGTTGTCTCTAAGTACATCCAACCAGCATTAAGTTACTTAGAGGTGACGGTTTCCGGAAGGCAAATTGTTGCCAATCTTTACGCCAATGTTTTTCGAGTGGAACACGAATAATGGGAATGAGGAATGGGTAATTGGTAATGGGTAATTGGTGCATACTGATGAGCCATTATCTATTTTTTGTGGGAGAATCTTACTGTTGCAAATATTGTCCTACAAGCTTAAGGGTAAGACTATACAAATTATCTCCCCAGCTTAGCAGGCTCAATACTTGAAGACGGCGCAGGTAGCCTTCGTTCATGTAGCCGCGACTTTGGTCGTCAGGCGTTTTTACTTCAGCCTTCTTCTTAAAGAAAGTTAATATTTTTCAGTCCTATTCTTAAAACTTAATAGGATTTCTTCGCAACTTATTCACTTTTTCTCGTTAAAATCAAGCAGGATTTAGCTTTTGGGAAAAAAGGTTACAGGAAAATACTCAACATGAAAAGTATTGATGTTAACTACACTGAAGTGGAAAAATCTGATGATGCAGGTGTTTTTTTACCTCCTCAAGCTAATGAATTTGTCGCAGATGTCAGTCTTGAACTTCGCACGTCTTTGACCTCAATTAGAGGTGCATTGGGACTTTTGCGCAGTGGAATGCTAGACTCGAAATCTGAGCAAGGTAAGCGGATGCTGCAAATAGCAATAAATAACACAGACCGTTTAGTGCGTTTCACCAACGCTTTGGAAGCTACCAATCGCGTCTTAGCAGAAGCAACCACTTCTCAGGAAGCCATTTGCCAAATTCTTGAAGTCCTCTGTAAACAAATGGCATGGCAAATAGGGGAATTCTGGAAGATCGAACAGGTAGAGAAGCTTGAACCAACTACAGTATTGCGTTGTCTAGAAATATGGCATGACGAATCAGTTTCAATCCCAGAATTTGAGGAAGCTACTAAGAAGATTACCTTTGCTCCAGGAATCGGTCTACCTGGCCGTATCTGGGTTAGTGGTAATCCTCAGTGGCTCCCAGATGTATTTGAGGATAGCAACTTTGAGCGAAGGGCGATCGCCGAAAAATCTGGTCTGCATACAGCCTTTGGTTTCCCTGTATTTAGTGGTAGAAAAATCCTTGGCATAATTACTTTTTTCAATCAACAAATTCTGCCACAAGACCAATCTTTACTCAAAATGATGACTGCAATTGGTAGCAAGATAGGTCAATTTCTCGAACGTAAACAAGCACAAGAAGCTTTAGAAAAATCTCAAGCACAGTTGCAGAAACAAACTCTTCAACTACAGGAAGCTTTACAAAATTTGAAATACGCTCAATCTCAACTGGTGCAAAATGAAAAAATGTCTGCTCTTGGGCAAATGGTTGCAGGTGTCGCCCACGAAATTAACAATCCTATCAACTTCATTCATGGCAATCTTGACTATACGAATCAATATGCTCAAGAGCTGCTAGACCTGATACAAATCTATGCTAATAACTATCCAAAGGCCGTTCCAGAAGTTCAAAATAAAGTCAGTGAAATTGACCTAGATTTCATCAAGGAAGACTTGCCGAAAATTCTGGCGTCCATGAAATTTGGCAGTGAACGTATTCGAGAAATTGTTTTATCGCTCCGTAATTTTTCCCGACTACATGAAGCAGAAAAAAAGCTGGTTAATTTGCATGAAGGAATTGAAAGCACTCTCTTAATTATGGGAAATAAGTTAAATTTTTGTTCAAAAAAAATTGATATTAAAATTGTTAAAAAATATGGTAATCTTCCTTTGGTTGAGTGCTATGCAGGTCAGCTAAACCAAGTATTTATGAATATTCTTAATAACGCGGCTGAGGCGATAGAGGAGGTAATAGACAAGCGGCTTTTAGAAGATTCGGGATTTTCACCTCAAATTCTCATTCGCACTGAATTTTCAGAATCTGGGGATATTGTAATCAGAATTGCTGACAACGGCATTGGTATGACAGAGAATGTGAAAAAACAGATTTTAGATCCGTTTTTCACCACTAAACCAGTTGGGAAGGGTAGCGGCTTAGGTTTATCTGTCAGCTATCAAATCGTTGTTGAAAAGCACGGTGGTATATTGCAGTGTACGTCAGAGCCAGGAAAGGGAACAGAGTTTTTGATTCAACTTCCCATCCAGAATTAATCGCGAGGGGGCCATTCCACCTTGGCTTGTTGGCTAAAAGGAAGGGGGAAGGATGCGTTAACGCTTGCTTCTTCCTCCTTCCCGATTCTAGGTTCAGGATTTATTCATAAAAGCCTGGACTTGTCTCAAAGCAATCGCACCAACATTGAATACTGCCCAGCCTGCAGCTAGGAGCAAAGGAGACAAAACTATTAATATACGCCAATCGATTTCCATGTTTTTAATTCCCTCACTTAGTTGAAGTTTTTTGCACTTTTCTCATATTTCTATTTTTAGGCAAAGTGGGACAATTTGCCAGACATTTTTTTGCTGCTGAACACAATAAGTTAATGAGGCGCCCTGAATCCCAAATCAGTTCCTTTCCCAGCGTGCACTAAAGCCAGTTTTTCATAAGCTTTGGCATGTGCAATTAACCCATTGGCCTCGGTTTGGGAGATATCCCGCGATCGCTTAGCTGGAACTCCCACAACCAGCGACATGGGGGGAACATCTTTACTCACCACAGCACCAGCACCAACAATACTACCCGCGCCGACACGAACACCATCTAGCACTACAGCACCAATACCAATTAGGCTACCACGTTCGATGTACGCCGAATGTACCACGGCTCGATGACCAATTGTTACATGATCTTCTAGAATCGTCGGCGTCCCAGGGTCGCCATGTAAAATTGCTCCATCCTGAATATTGGTACATTCGCCAATTTCGATACGCTCTACATCTCCCCGCACTACTGCACCATACCAGATGCTGGCCCCAGCCGCTACGGATACCTGACCGATTACTACCGCATTTGGTGCTACAAATGCGGCTATTGAAAGGTCGGGAGGAGTCCAATAATTTGTCATTTGTTGTTAGTTGTTAGTTGTAAAAAAACAAGATAAATTTGTAGGGGCGGGTTTAGGGATAAGCGTCGCTACTTTCCCAGTATATTATGTTCAAAACCCGCCCTTCTAGTTGTAAAAAAACAAGATAAATTTGTAGGGGCGGGTTTAGGGATAAGCGTCGCTACTTTCCCAGTATATTATGTTCAAAACCCGCCCTTCTAGTTGTAAAAAAACAAGATAAATTTGTAGGGGCGGGTTTAGGGATAAGCGTCGCTACTTTCCCAGTATATTATGTTCAAAACCCGCCCTTCTAGTTGTAAAAACAAGATAAATTTGTAGGGGCAGGTTTAGGGATAAGCGTCGCTACTTTCCCAGTATATTATGTTCAAAACCCGCCCTTCTAGTTGTAAAAACAAGATAAATTTGTAGGGGCAGGTTTAGGGATAAGCGTCGCTACTTTCCCAGTATATTATGTTCAAAACCCGCCCTTCTAGTTGTAAAAAAACAAGATAAATTTGTAGGGGCAGGTTTAGGGATAAGCGTCGCTACTTTCCCAGTATATTATGTTCAAAACCCGCCTTTCCCATGTTGTGTTTATTTTCACAAACTACTACACCGCTGGACCAGCAGTCACAACTACCAGCTTATCTGGATGCAGTAACTCTTTAGCTGCTTGATTTACTTGTTCTACATTTACAGACTCAACTTTCTTGACGAACTCGCGAATTTCACTTTTCGCTAATCCATAAACTTCGTTATGTAAGATAGTCTGCGCTAATTCGTCTGGGTTAGCTAAGGAAACAGGATATTGGCTTGTAAGGGAACGTTTTGCACTAGCAACTTCCGCACTGGTGAAGCCTTTTTCTCTTACTTGCTTGAGTAGGGAAATGGTACTGGCGATCGCTTTTTTGCTATCTTGAGGAGCAGTTTGCATTTGAATTAGGAATGGCCCCGAATGTACCCCTGCTTGAAAATAACTGTAAATTCCGTAAGTTAAGCCAAGGCGATCGCGTATTTCACTTCCTAAGCGACTGGCTAAGGTATCTCCACCCAAAATCTGATTGAGCACCAATGCAGTATAAAAACGCGGGTCTTTGCGGTCAATTCCCTGATTACCCAACAAGGTAATAGATTGAGTTTTGCCAGGGATAACGGGATTTAGTTGAATGATTTTTTCTGACAACTGCACTGCTGGATAATTAGCTAATGGTGGATTTCCTGAAGCTTCCAAGCCGAAAGCTGAGATTCAAGAAGCGATCGCACTTTTGCTGGTTCAAAGTCTCCCACTAAAGCTAATACTGTCGTATCCGGACGATAATACTTTTGATAAAATTCCAGCAAGTCTTCACGGGTAATGCGCTGTACACTTTCCGGTGTGGGAAAAGCATGGAAAGGATGATTTTGGGGGTAAATTGTCTGTTGAAAAGTTCTTCTCGCCACCGCTGAAGGTGTATCTAATTCTACCTTCAGGGAAACTAAAGTTTGTTGGCGAGTTAGTTCCAGCTTCTCGTTAGGAAAACTAGCATTTTTTACTACATCTGCCAGAGTTTCTATTAGAATGGGCAAATCCGCTGCTAAACTATTCCCCTCAACATTCACACCCTCGCGGTTTGCACTAACGCTGAGACTTGCACCTCGTTCCTCCAAAACTTTGGCAATTTGTAAAGCATTGCGTGTTTTTGTGCCATTCAGCAAATTTTGTGCTGTCAGCGTCCCTAAGCCTGCTTTTGCTACTGAATCAAACTCTGTTCCAGCACGCATATAGCCACTCAGAGTCACAGTTGGGCTGTTGCGGTCAGCTAACAGCAAGACTCGCATCCCATTTGCTAAAGTAAACTGTTCTGGTAGGGATTGAGTTGTGGCTGTTGTACGTGATGCTATTGGGGGTAGGTACTTCGCCACTTCTGCGGGGTCTACAGGGGGGCCTGCGTTGAAGCTTTCGTTAGTTTGATTCCCGCTAGTACTTGCGGTACCAGGCTTTCCATCCAACTGAGTCGGCTCAAAAAAGCCCACTGTCCGCGAAGACTTCGCCAAGTAAGTTTGAGCAACGCGCTGTACATCGGCTATGCTCACTTTCTGGATGGCTGCTAGATAGCGGTCTGTATAGCGATAATCACCAGCAGTTGATTGATCAGAACCGAGTCGCATTGCTTGACTGGTAATGTCCCGATTCCCCAAAACCACGTTAGCTAAAAGTTGCGTTTTCGCCCGATTTAGTTCTTCCTCAGTCACGCCTTTGTCTCTCAAATTAGCAAGTTCTGAGGTGAGAACTTGATCAATTTTTTCTAGTTTTTGACCGGGTGCGGCCGTCGCTAATAGTTCATACCAACCAGCTTCTAATAAGTTAGCAGCACCTCCTGATAGGCCGCTAGCTAGACCTGATTCCACCAGAGCCTGATTTAGTCGAGAATTCCTCCCACTTGTCAAGATGTAATCCATCAAATCTAAAGCGGGTACGTCAGGATGATTAATTGCTGGTAAGGGATATACTTCCTCCAACATCGCAGCACTACCGGCTTCCCGTAGAACTATGGGATTTTGACTCCCCCCTTTAATAAGGGGGGGTTGGGGGGGGTCAGGTTTTGCATTTTGGATTGTAGGGACAGAGGTTATACCAGCCAAATCAGATGATGATTTGCGTGAGAGTTTGCTAAATATTTGTTGGACTGATTTTAGTGTAGGTTCAGTTTGAAAATCGCCCACAAGTACCAAGATGGCATTACCGGGATTGTAGTATTTTTGGTAATAATACTGTACCTGTTCAACTGTAAATTTTTCCACATCTGCTTTAGTTCCACCTACGGGCAAACCATAAGCTTGATTAGGAAATGCTGCACGCATTACGGCGCGGCTGAGTCGATAGCCAGGAGAGTTTTCGTATCCCTGTAACTCGGAAATTACGACACGTTTTTCACTCTCTAATTGTTGCGCTTCAATGTTGGAATTTTGCATCCGATCTGCTTCCAAAGTTAGCAGCGCTTCCAATTTTTCTCGCTCTACGGTGCCATAGTAAGCAGTCTGATCGTAACTGGTGAAAGCGTTGGATGCACTTCCCAAAGCACTGAAAAGACGCCCAAATTGAATGGGGCGATCTTTGGTGCCTTTAAACAGCATATGTTCTAGTTGGTGAGCAATGCCGTTTACTCCTGGGGCTTCGTTACGCGAACCAATTTTGTACCATACCTGTACGGTTACAACTGGTGCGGTATGCACTTCTTTTGTTAGGACAGTTAGACCATTTTCTAATACTGTTTTGCGTACATTTTGGGTGAGGGTGAGTGATGTAGCGTCGGTTTTTGTTAATAGCTGTGGGGTAAGGTTTTGCTGAAACTGGGTGTTCTCTGGCTGATAACCTAGCGGGAGTGTTTTTGAAGTTGCTTTTGGAGTAAATAGCACTGCACTCAAGCAAATACAGAAAAATAAAATCAGCAGATTGCGACGACGTAAAATTGACCCAAAAAACATGGTATTTGTTATTTGTTATTTGTTGTTTGTTATTTGTTATACGCATATCCTTGCACGTAAGCTTTTGACCAATGAACAATGATGACCCATTATCCATTACCCAATCCCCAATCCCCAATTCCCAATCCCCAATTACCTATTACCAATAACTCGGATAAATTCTAAGGGTAAGCCGTCGGTATCGGCAATAAAGGCAACTTCGTAAATACGTGAACCAATCATTTGTTGGGTTGGTTCCAAAAGTATTTTTAGGGGTTGCAACTGGGTTGGGTTGTTACGTGATGCTTCGGCAAAGCTTTCTTGTAGATTTGTTAACCAAGTTGGCAGGTCAGTTGTAGCATTGGTGATGTCAAAAGACAAGTGGTAGTAGCCTACATAATGCTCATCCCCAAAAGCATCGTGTGCTGGTCGCGGTTCGGGAATTTGGATGAGCTCAATCCTTCCTCCGAGTCCTTCCATCCAGCAGGCCAAGGTAATCCCAGCTGTGAAACGTTCGCAAACTGTGAATCCCAGGTGTTCGTAAAAGGCGATCGCCCGATGAATGTTCGCTGTACGAATTGAAGCGTGATGCATAGGGATTGGGGATTGGGGAACTCGGGGCCCCCTCTGGGGATTAGGGGCAATGGGGACTAGGGACTGGGGACTGGGGACTAGGGAGATCCTTCATCTTTCATCCTTCATGCTTCATCCTTCGTACCTACTCAAATATTCGGAAGTAGGGATAACGAACAGGGACACCCGGTTCTTTTTCCAAATCAAAATTGATCACTTCCCAGGAAGGATCTTCTTCCGGTTCTGGGCTAAATTCTACCGGCAATCCGTAAAGTCTGGGTCGCGATGGCTCTGAGTTGCCTCGCCAAGGCGTGCTACGCTCCAAGTAGGCGCTCACTAACTCTCGATAGCGACTAGCAATAATTACCCGTGTTGCTCGGTAGCCTTGAGTGTAGAGTCGATCTAGCGCTTCGTGAATTTCAAAGCGAATACCATCAGGATGGGTATGCTGTCGATACCACTCATCCTTCCATTGACGCCAGTGACGCCCAGATTGTAAATGAATCAGTTCACCCGTTTTTGGATCTGCCTCGAAAGCACCATGACGTGGACAGAGATAGGTATCTGTCAGTGTCAATGCCGGGATCATTTGACGGCAGTGAGGACACTGAATCTCTGAACCAAATATGGGGTACTGCAAGCCTGAATTGATCATTTAGTAATTAGGGGCGTCTTTACCGTTTATAGCTAGTACCGTTTGCTTTATTTTGACGTACTCCCCTGACTAAAGTCGAGGGGATTCTCAAAGGATGTTACGAAGTCGTCACCAGACGCGCTTCTTCACCCAACTTCGCTGTCTCAAGAGGCTCTTAACTAGACATTCAACTCATAAAATTTCTTCGATGTTAGAAACCCCTACACTCACCGCTATTTATAGGATACTGCGTATGCCCCAAATATTTTGGAGAATTCTCCAGACACACTTGGGTTAAAACCTGCGACTAGCTTTCATCCCCTGGTTAAAAACCCAGGTATTCTAAGCTTTTTAGATGATCTGTCTGATAGATGAGATACTACAGATAACTCTCAGTCCTTTTTCGGGACTTTCCCGAAAGATTTCTGGATTTTTGCGGGAATTTCATACCCTCTGGGCTACTGCACTCAGGATTTTTTGCCTCACCCTCACCAGGCAATTGTGCCTGTATGTCAAAAATATCGTTACATTTTTTCACAAATAATTCACATCTAGTCAGTACGATTTGTATTGACTAGATGTAAATAGCGCCTTCTCAGGGGAAAACCCCTGGAGGGTCTTTTTTTGTCAGCTTTTTGTCAAAACAGGAGCGATCGCCAATGAAACTTGCAGCCCTTTTTGTTCTCACCAGTCTTGTCCTTTCAAGTTGTGCCAATAAAGTTTCAATTGCGCCAACTCCGGTGGGTCAATGGATACCAATTGGTGAAAACAACGATAGCGATGTGATTTCGGTAGATACCATTAATTTTGTCAATAATGAAGATGGTTCCAAAGTTTGGGTAAGGGTCGATCACAAAAAACCACCAACTCCAGGGCGAAATTCCACTGAATTTTATGCTTCGTTCAACTGTCGTGAAGGTACTTTCCGGACATACCAAGAAGTTCACCTCGGTAACATGGGAGAAAAGCTACAAGATCAACCAGTAAATATGCAACCGACAAAGGTAAGAGATGCCTCTACCGAGAGCCTTGTTCTCAACAAAGTTTGTTTTGACAAAAAAGCGCCAAAAAACGAGAGTCAAAGCTAACATTACTGATAAGCTGTCGCGCCTTGAAGAAAGCAGATTGTTGGGGCTGGTAATAGGTAATAGGTAATGGGATATATCAATAAAAATTTTTCCCATTACCTATTATTTAGGCTCCGTGTCCGCCTAACTTAAAGCAATGTTAGGATAATTAAGTGTCTAAAAACACCTGACAAATTAATGAGAGTTGGCTCGTAGCTCAAACAGTCTGGCGCAATAAACTCATCCTCTAGCCCCAACACATGAATATTTTTAATAATCTGCTCTTCAAACCTGCTGAACCTCCCCGCGCTCAAAAAAAACGCCGAGGTATTGAAATCAAGTCTGAGCGTGAAATCGAAATTATGCGAAAAGCGTCAAAGATTGTCGCTACGATACTCAAAGAAATTTCCCAGATGGTGGAACCGGGGATGACGACAGCAGATTTGGATGCTTACGCAGAAAAACGTATTCGCCAGATGGGTGCGACTCCTAGCTTTAAGGGTTACGGCGGTTTCCCTGGTTCTATTTGTTCTAGCATCAATCACGAAGTCGTGCATGGCATTCCCAATCCCAAAAAGGTGATTCGTGCTGGAGATGTGCTGAAAGTAGACACAGGGGCTTTCTACGAAGGCTTTCACGGCGACTCTTGCATTACGATCGGGGTGGGTGATGTGACTCCAGAGGCCGCTAAGTTGATTCGTGTGGCTGAAGAAACGCTCTACAAAGGTATTGAACAGGTAAAAGAGGGTGCTTACTTACTTGACTTGGCTGGTGCGATTGAAGACCATGTAAAAGCGCATGGCTACACTGTGGTGGAAGATTTTACTGGTCACGGTGTCGGGAGAAATCTCCATGAAGAACCTGCAGTTTTCAATTTCCGCACCCGTGAAATGCCGAATGTCAAGCTTCGCGCTGGTATGACTTTGGCGATCGAGCCAATTTTAAATGCTGGTTCCAAGGTGACGCGCATTCTCTCCGATCGCTGGACAGCGGTAACAGTAGACAACGCTTTGTCGGCTCAGTTTGAGCATACTGTATTGGTGACAGCGAATGGCTACGAAATCTTAACTGATCGCACAAAAGTTTGATATTGGTCATGGGTCATGGGTCATGGGTCATGGGTCATGGGTCATGGGTAATAGTCTCCCAGTCTCCCAGTCTCCCAGTCTCCCCGTCTCCCAGTCCCTAGTCCGCTTAATCCTTCATCTACCGTACCAGCGTGTTCGGCGTAGTTCTTCTTGTTTTCCTGGGATCAAAACATTTCCATGTTCGTCACTCACCCCAGCTTTACCAACTCCATGAACCACTATTCTACCAGCACAAATTTTCCTGCTGTACTCCTCGTGGTGATGACCGTGAAAAACTTTTTTTGCTCCCAGCGCTTGTGCTAAATCATCGAGTTCTGAGAATCCGTAACGATGGCAAGAGGGAGCTTCATGGGTTACTAGAATATCTGCGTGTTCATCCCAAAGTGTCTCATATTCTTGCCAAAATATGCTGACATGATGCTTGCGTGGGATACCGTTGCGCCAGCGTTCGTTTTTCTTGCAGGTAGATAAGAGATGTTTCTGAGAGCGGAATTTTGGTTGATGGGGAGGCATCCAAATTTTCTCACGAAATACGCCACCTAAACCGGCGACTCGCTTGCCATCAATTGTGGTTACGCGGCCATGTAAATTGCGATCGCCTAATTTTGAAGCAAAAAGGTTGTCATACAAACGATCTTGGTCACCGTCATGATTGCCAGGAATAAACCAAACTTCTGTTTTATCTAATATGGCTTTTAGTTCGTCTTCAAGCGGTTGCTTTAGGTCAAAATCGCCAAGTAAAATCACAGCGCTGGGGGAATAAGTCTCCACAGCCCTAATAATAGAAGTGAAATTACCGTGCGGATCTCCACCAAAAAGGATCATGACTTGATACAGACAGTGGCTTGTTTATGCCAGTAAATTAAAAAGTCGCTCCAGCGCCTACTTCTGATTCAATCCACACTCGTCCACCTCGACCCTCAAAAATCTTCTTGACGACCAATAGACCAATATCAGTTCCTTCTACTTTATCTTATCCGCCGAGAAGACCCCATATGGATCTTAGCAGAATTTGGGAATGAAAGGCAGGTCAATTGCGGTCGGGAAAGCCTGACCGCAATTAACTTTCTTTGTGATGCTTATCTAAAATCAAAGAAATAGTAATGGCTAATTTAATTGATTATCCATGACCAAGTGTAAGCTAAAATTTATCGGGCATCCAAGGTTGGGAAGCAGAAAAAAGTTGGGCAGCAACTGCAAGGGTAGTAGTACTAGCTTCTAGTTTACCAATTAGTTGCAATTGATGAGGTGTAAATAGTCCTGTATACAGTGGAGCTAGTGTTTGTACATCTAACTGCAAATCACCCTTCCCTCCCTTGCTTACTTCACCCCTTCCTCCAGAAACTTTGAGGACAAAATCACCATTATTTTCCAACAGCAAACTATCCCGAACTTTCAGGTGTAATTCAGCTTCCATTCCTGCTAGATAACCCCGCATCTCCAATGCTTTAGGAACATTAATAACCCGTAAAAGCCAGCGTTCTGGATTGCTTACACGAGCAGTTTGCTCTGATAGTAGTAATAGCATTGGGTCTAGTCCTGAACCTCGCCATATTACTTTATTGATCATGGAACGATGATCAGCAATGAATGTCCAAAGACGCTTGGCTGCTGTGGGAGTCAACGCTACCCAATCTCGAATATTAAGGTGGCAATCTGGTGAAGTTTGATTGAAAATAATATAGCCTTCTGGCTGTGTTTCCGCTCCTAGGAGATAAGCATAACATTCTCCCTGTTGTGGCAAAAACAACAGCTCCCACATTACCTGGTTTCGCTCTAAATTGCCATTATTTTTAATCGCCCATTGTTGGTGTATTTTTTTGAATAATTCTGGTTTATGAGGAACAGAATGTAGAGGTAACCTGCGAACTTCATTAAGAGAAACTTCACTGACTCGTAACTCCATACTGTCCAGTTGTATCTCCCATTTACAACAAGTTCCTGCTTGTTCATAACCCACTTTTCGATAAGGACGTTGAGTAGCAGCATAAAGGGTTGAAAGAGGTATTCCATTGCTGTAAAGTTCTTGGAGAGTATTAGTTAGTAATTCAGCAGCTACGCCTGTACCTCGATGTTCCGGTGTCACTGCTACAGAAGCAATACCCGCCATTGGTATAGGCTTTCCACCATACCACTGATTCATTTGTAAAATTGCCAAACCGCCAACAACTTCATCAGCTTTGCGGATAATGCGAAAGTTGTCCTGACCAATTTTTTCGGAATAAAATAACCAGTCGCTAACAGGTTCATTGAAGGATTGACAAAGAATTTCCCCAAGGCGTTTGGCTTGCTCAGCATTGGAGATGCTGCCATATTCAAGCTGTGATGTCATATCAAGGTTTAAATTGCCGATCTTGTATGTTACTAAAAATAACCCAAATTCCGAACACTTCCCCTAAAAACTCTGCTACCTGGAGCGTTTTCTCTCTGCGTACTCTGCGTTAAAAAATAAGATATCCCGGTTCTTGAGCAAAGTTTTCAACTAGACAGTCTTGGCTGTTGAAAGTTCCAGGAATGGTAAAATCAAAGACGCTAATTCTGGAGCATATTCTTGCGGCAGGGAATGACTAGCGTTAGGAAGAATTGCTATTTTTGCTCCTGGTATTTCCTTAGCGTAAGTTTCACTATGCCACAGTGGGATAGTTTCATCGCGATCGCCTGTAATTACCAGCGTGGGCACTCGTAACTGATAAATTTCTTTCTCCACAGTATCAATTGCATCTTCCGGTCGCAATCTATCGACTAAAAAAGATCGAGCGGCTGGCTGTGCATTCAATTCCCTTCTAAACCAGGAAATTCTTTCTATTATCTCGCTTTTCCCGATAATTTTCGCGCTTAGTTTCGCCACTTGTAGAGCTAAGTCTACTACTGGAGTTTGCCACAACAAAGGACGCAAATGGTCATAACGCCCGCAAAAACTATCATCCCGAATTCCTGCTGGTGCTGCTAATAACAAACCGCTTACAGAATCAGGATACTGCAAGGCATAAGCTGCTGCAACCCAACCACCAAAGGAATGTCCCAAGATATAACAGGATTCAATCGGGATTTTTTGCAAAAATTGCCGAAGGAAGGCTACTTCTTTGGCGATATCGTAGCGAATTTTCGGTTTACTTGAATCACCAAAGCCTAGCAAGTCTAAGCTAACGCAGCGACAGTGTGGCTGCAATTGTTCTATTAAGGGTAACCAGGTGGTTTTGTTACCCATAAATCCGTGTAGCATCAATACTGTTGTACCGCTTCCGGTGTCGAGGTAGCTAGCGGTTTGAGGCGTTGGGCTTAGTAGAGGAACATTTAATTCTACGGTAATTGGATGCATTGGTGTGGGAGGGGAATAAGATAACGTTACCAGGTTGGTTATTCAAGCGTTGAGGAGAGCGATCTGCTTGCAGCAGCGCTTCGCTATCGCCCCCTTGAGCAACAGACTTGGGATTTGTTCACAGGTGAGATTTAATAACATCCTCTAAGAGACTGATATTTTTCTGTAAATTTGCTAACATCAGCTATCAATGCCCAGAAGCTTGATGACGGCATTAAAAGTTTACACTTCTCTACGAAGTATGCCGAAAATGTTTAAGCTTCATTGCAAAGTTATAAGTCCAGCAGAAGAGCGTGATAACTTCTATGGGTGTTGATGTGACAAGCGTTAGGGAAGGAGGAAGCCTTGGATTTGCATTCTGCTCAAGCACCAAACAATTTTTTTCGTGAAGATATCAGTGAGTACGTAGCTGAACTTCAGCTTCACATGGCATTACAAGCCCGTAACTTAGTACCTACCCTCACCAAAGCAGCAGATAGCAGAGAGCAGCTATTACATCAAACCCAAGCAAATATTGAGAAGCTTGTCTCACGACAAGCTATTTAGCACAGATTGGGGATTGGAAGACTCCCCAATCCCCAATCCCTAATCAACGATTTGCTGCTATTGCAGATTCAGCATAATGTAGCGCTTCTTGCCAAACTTCATAGCCACGCTCAGTCAAGTGTAAACCATCAGTTGTCAAATCCTGTCGCAATTTACCTTGACTATCGGCAAACAAATTATGGATATTGAGATAACCTGCGCCTTCTTGTTGAGCAATGAGGGCGATTTGCTCATTTAGGTTGCGGATGCGTTCATTGGGAATTGTAGTCAAGCGTGTAGGAAGAATCGACTGTACAATTACTTGAGAATTCGGATGGTTGAGGCGCAAGCGAAGCACAATCTGGTGTAAGTTATCGAGAATAACTGCATTGGTTGCGCCCTGACGCAGGTCATTGATGCCAGCTAGCACATAAATATTAGCAGGTTTTGTTGAAGAAAAAGCAGACAATCTTTTAAGAATTTGACCGGAGTTCTCCCCAGAAATTCCTTGATTAAGCCAAATTTTACCCCCAGGAAGTCGTTCTGAGGGAAACCACATACTTAGGGAGTCTCCCAATAAGATAGCGAGACGATTAGAACCCTGTCCTTTACCAACAGCTTTGGCTTCCTGTTCTAGGATGCGTAGCCATTGCTTGTGAGTCGGTTTTTCTAGCAGCGTTCTTTGATCAGCCGCCTTTGCCCAAAATGACTGGAAGCTATCAGCAGGCAAGCGTGTATAAATTCTACCAGTTTTCAGGGCAACTAATCTTTGGTAATAAAGTTGCGTTCCAGATACTGGGGTGGTAGCAGTTGACTGGAGTTTGGGTATGGGTTGCTGAGTTGGTAGGGGTTCCCTTGTTTCTTCAGCCGTGGTTGGTGTTGGTAATAATGGGGTTATCAGTTCTGAGATGCGGTGTGTACGCGGCTCGATGGGACTAAATTCAGCAGCAATTAATTCTAAAATTGGGACGATTTTGGGAATGGTAATACACGCCAACTTCTGAGGTGCGCTTGTAGCAAACAAGGCACAGAAGTTATCTTGTAGATTTGGGAGTGATACAGGTGATGGTGGGACTGATATTGCTCCTGCTGTTAATAGACTTGCTGATAGCAGAAAAGGTTCGCTCATTGGGGTTACTTCACCACACTCTCCTTTCCTGTTGACAGCGATTATTGACAGTATTCAGGAAATATTAGCTTTAAAGATCAGCGAAGCCAAAAAAATACCACTTTTTTGGTGTAATACTGTATTACTAAGGAGAGATTTCTTAATATAAAGTGCATTGCTAAGGAGAGATTTCTTAAGAAAGATGGAATATCTGGTGTTTCAGAAGAAAGAAGATATATGTTTATATACTTAAAAGAAGAATTTTTTAATATGATTTCACCCTGGAGCAATCCTATACCTCTGAAGGAATATACCACTAGCCGAGTTGTAGTTTATTTTTACAGTGAGCGCTGGATTCCAATTAACTGTTTTTCCTTGGCTGAAGCGATAACGCTCTATCGTAAGGCCTTGCGTTTGGGTAAGGAGATTCTAGTGTTTCCTCCTGAGTTGGAGCATTTGGAAGTTTCGATAGACTCTTAACTTAGCCCTATTGCTTTGAGAGTTATTTCCAAGCCTCATTCCGTGATCGGAAGGTGGGAACTCTTATAGAGGCAGATTAATTTTTGCAGAGAAATATATGGCTTTGCGTTGGGAAGCGAGATTTGACTATATCGCTACTTAAGGAATAACACAAATTTTGATTGGTGAGTTTGGTTGTCGTCAGGTAGATAGTAGCTCTACAGAAGGGATTTGACAGCAAAATTTAGTCAATTTCATTTGATATCTTACACCAGTTACAACAACCGCTATTGGTTCAAACCATTGGCTAATAGCGAAAGTCCACGCTTTGTGGACTGACATTTTTGTTCACTATGTATATAGTCCTCTGAAGTAGACTGACATTTTTATTCACTATACATATAGTCCTCTTGAGAGGATTTCAGCTATTAGCCAGGGAATTGATTCCCTGGCGGATGATACATCTGATGCAAGATACAAACACCAACCGACTTTCGCTAGGAAACGGGAGTTGAAATCCCAGCGAATCAGTGAGTATATGAAAAATCTTGGTAATAACAACGACTGGGAACTTACGGGACTAAAGTTGCTGCTTATATTCGGGCAATGCTCTGAGATCATCTAAAGGTGATTCTGGTTTAGGTGGTTCGTCAGGAGAGAATTCTATGTCTACTTGAACAGCAGTGCTATAATAATTTATTCCTTGATAATTAGGGCTAAGCGTAATTTTGCTTACACACTTAATTCTCAATTTTCCTTTTTCCCACCCTTTAGAACCAGTTTTTAGTAATTCTCCGTCTTTTATAGAGACCCAACTCATATGGTCTAAAGCAAGTCGGTTACTGCCAATGCTTATGTTAGCGAATGAACCCCTAATTGCACCATTATCTCCTCCATCAAATTTACCTTTTAGTTCTAGCCTTATTAATTCCTTAAGTTTACTTACAGTAAAAGAATCTTCCTCAATTAACAAAACATCTTTATCCCCATCCAAAATTTGAAATGTACGGTTGCTATCAATTGTCGGTTCCATAGGAAAATTCTCAGGAAGTTATTCTTTTTTGCCTTTTGTATTTTATATCGAATCCGAATGATGGCAATAATAGGTTTTTTAACGCAGAGAGCGCAGAGAGAGGGGACGCAGAGGAGCGCAGAGGTTTTTGATTAATTTTGATAGGGAAATGATATTAATGATACCGCTCGATATTTTGGCACACTAGGATATAACAATAGTTGCCGATGGTCGATACTACTGCCAAACCTAGTTACAATACTTCCCTCTATCAAGCTTAGGATTCGCTGTTGGATCTTTGGTTCCTTTTCGTTATGGTTACTTACCAACAGTTTTTAAGGTAAATACAGTAATCTCCGGACGACAATTAAACCGAACTCGTGGCTTAACTGTACCTACTCCACGATTGGTATATTGAAACATTTTCCCAATCTTATAAAGCCCTGCTGGATATTTCTGACCGTATAGAGGTAATTTGGGTGGCCCAAAAAAAGGAATGCTTACTTGTCCTCCGTGGGAGTGTCCAGAAACTTGTAGATCAAATCTACCTGTAGATGAACTAATGTCAGCAAAGTCTGGCTCATGTGCTAACAGAATAGCTGCATCTTTACCAGGTAGCTGATCGAGAACTAAATCTAAGCGATCTTTTCCTACCCAAAAGTCATCAACTCCAGCAATATGTAAAACTGCATTTTTACGCTCAATAGTCGTAACATCATTGCTGATATCTACAATACCGCTCTGCTTAAGTACCTTACGGATAGTTTTTGCATTCGTCCAGTGGTCATGATTCCCTAGTACTGCGACTGATAGATCCTTGGGTTTGAGTTGACCAAAAGCAGTAGTCATTTTCCTGGCAAAGTCATCGGGAATATAAGTAACAAAATCCCCTGTAAGCGCGACTAAATCAGGTTTCTGTTGATTAATGATCGTCACAATTTTCTGCAACTTTTGCTGTGTCATCCAATCATCAACGTGGAGGTCACTAATTTGGACAATCCGATAGTTTTGGAACTCCTGTGCTAGATGAGGTAGAGTGACACGAACCGAGACAACATCAAACCAGTTCGGCTCAATCTTGTTGGCGTAAAACGTTCCACCTAACAGCATGAGAACAGTTACAAGTACGGTCGTTAGACTACGTTTTATGACTTTCCACAAGTTATTCTTTTTTGCCTTTTTCCTTTTAATCACACTGCTATAAATCTCCACAAACTAGGATATAGCCATAATTGCCTGCGGTGGATGCTACAGCAACACCTACTGCAAATACTTTCCAGACTGGCTTTTGTTGGGTAACGTTCACTTCAACCCAACCTACTAGCGCGGCAAGCTTAAAATGTTGGGTTCAACAGAGGTGTAAAGCTTGAAAAACTGTTGATTGATCTCAACAAATTCGAGTAGACGCGCTACTACGCTTTTATTTACTTGTTGAAGAAGCAATATTCCGGAAATGTCAGCAACTTTTTAGACTACGCTTACCTGTGATGGATGCTGTTGTAACACTTGCTGCAAATACTTCCCAGTATAAGACTTAGGATTCTTAGCCACATCTTCAGGTGTTCCCACAGCAATTACTTCTCCACCTTTGTCTCCACCTTCGGGACCCAAATCTATCACCCAATCAGCACAACGAATCACATCTAAATTGTGTTCGATCACCAAAATCGAATTCCCCTTATCTACCAAACGCTGCAAGACATTTAATAGATGATGGACATCATAAAAAGATAAACCAGTCGTCGGTTCATCTATTAAATAGAGAGTCTTACCTGTCGCACGACGGGAAAGTTCCGAAGCTAATTTCACTCGTTGTGCTTCACCACCAGATAAAGTAGGCGCAGATTGACCTAAACGAATATATCCCAATCCAACATCAACCAAAGTTTGTAACCTTGTCGCAGCTCTGGGGATATTTTTAAATACTTCCAATGCTTCCTCAACTGTCATATTCAAAACGTCAGCAATTGAATGTCCTTTATGCTTCACCTGCAAAGTTTCTCGGTTGTAGCGTGCACCCTTACATACCTCACACTGTACGTAAACATCTGGGAGGAAATTCATCTCAATCACATTCACTCCTTGCCCACTACAAGCTTCGCAACGTCCACCTTTGACATTGAAGGAAAATTGCCCAGATTTGTAACCTCTAGCTTTGGCTTCTATGCTTTGAGCAAATATCTCTCGAATCGCATCAAATACTCCTGTATAAGTCGCAGCATTAGAACGAGGAGTACGACCGATGGGAGATTGGTCGATGACAATTGCTTTATCAATCGCATTTAATCCTTTAATTTCCTCCAACTCTGTAGGGAAGGGAATCTTACGAGTCAGATGATGTTGTAAAGCTGGGTAGAGGAGTTCGTTGATTAAGGTAGATTTACCGGAACCGGAAACACCTGTAATGCTGACAAGCTTACCCAAGGGAATTTCTACATTTAGATGTTTGAGGTTATTGCGGTAGGCGTCTTTGATGACAAGTCCTCGTCCATTTCCTTTCCTACGTTCAGCAGGTGTTGCAATGAACTTTCGCCCAGATAAATAAGCACCCGTCAGAGAATCCTCGGCCCCTAATAATGTCTCCAAATTTCCCTGGGAAATAATTTTTCCGCCATGAATCCCCGCAGCGGGACCAATATCTACTAAATGGTCAGCAGCACGAATTGTTTCTTCGTCGTGTTCTACGACAATTAAGGTATTCCCCAAGTCACGCAGTTTTGTCAGAGTTTGCAGCAGTCGTCCGTTATCTCGCTGGTGTAATCCTATGCTTGGTTCGTCCAAGACATAAAGTACGCCGGTCAGTCCTGAACCAATTTGTGTTGCTAAACGAATTCGCTGTGCTTCTCCTCCGGAAAGTGTCATGGCTGCACGGTCGAGGGTGAGGTAATCTAAGCCGACATCCAGGAGGAATTGCAGTCTGGCTTTGATTTCTTTGAGGGCAAGGTCGCCAATTTGGGCTTGGCGATCGCTTAACTGCAAGTTATCTATCCTTTCCCGACACTCCCGGATGGAAGTACTGGTTAAGTCCAGCATCCGATATTGTCCTAAGCGTACTGCAAGTGCTTCTGGTTTCAGGCGTTTTCCCTGACAAACTTCGCAAGGCTGATAAATTAAATATTGCTCAAGTTTTTGCTTTTGTAAATCAGAAGAAGTTTCGTCATACTGTCGCTGCAAAATCTTGATTACGCCTGCGTAGTGTCGGTGTTCGTTACGTTCTTCTATCCAAATTGTTTTTTCAGAACCATATAAAACAAAGTTCTGTTGTTCTGCTGTTAGTTGATTCCAGCGATTTTGGATTTCAAAACCACAAGCTTGCCCCACACTATATAGTAAGGAGAGATAATATGAGTTATCTTTTTCTGACCAAGGTGCAATTGCTGCATATACTGGTGCTTCTGGATCTGGTACTACTAAGTCTGGTGAGAATGTGCGTAAGTTTCCCAATCCGTGACAATGGGGACAAGCTCCATAAGGAGAGTTAAAAGAAAACAGTCGTGGCGATAACTCTTCCATGACTGCACCATGCTCCGGACAAGCAAAATTTTCTGAAAAAACTAATTCTTTGTGGGATTCTTGATAAGAATTTGCGCCATTTGTAGCATTTTCGTTTATAATCGCTTTGTGATAGGCTGGCTCCGGATCTGACTGTAAGGATGTATCATTTAGCACCTCAATCACCGCAATTCCACTGGTACGGCGAAGACAAGTAGCTAGAGAATCGGTTAAACGCTCCTGTAGGTCGGGTTTTTTGATCAGGCGATCAACGACGACTTCTATATTATGTGTATAATTTTTATCCAATTCAATAGAATCACTGAGTTCTCGCACCTCGCCGTTAACTCGCACACGGACGAAGCCTTCAGAGGCGAGACTGGAGAGGAGTTTTTTGTGAGTACCTTTTTTACCACGGACTACCGGTGCCAGGATTTGAAACTTGGTACGGTCAGGAAGTTCCATGATGCGATCGCACATTTGATCGATGGTTTGCGGGGCGATGTTGCGTTGTCTGCCGAAGGCATCGCAGATGGGACAATGGGGTTCGCCTGCTCGTCCAAACAGCAAGCGCAGATAGTCGTAAATCTCGGTAACGGTGCCTACTGTGGAACGGGGGTTATTGGAGGTAGATTTCTGGTCGATGGAGATAGCGGGACTTAAGCCTTCTATAGCATCGACATCTGGCTTATCCAATTGTCCCAGGAATTGTCGTGCATAGGCGCTGAGGGATTCTACGTAGCGGCGTTGTCCTTCGGCAAAGATGGTGTCAAAAGCGAGGGAAGACTTACCAGAACCAGAGACACCAGTGAAGACAATCAGGCGATCGCGCGGCAAATCCAGGTCAATATTTTTCAGGTTGTGTTGCCTAGCACCCCGAATGCGAATTGTATTTTGGTTGTGATGATTTGGGAAAGGGGAGACAGTTGGCAAGCTATCTGAAATATCAGTTCGGTCAGACATGGAAGGCAGAGCGCGAAATAGTGCTTAACAATTCTAGCGTTGCCTCTTCTTTGTCTTGTTGAATCCTGGGATAGGGATTAGGATTGCGAGTCAGGATGTGTTGATGAATAGTTCAAAAGCTTAGTTTTAGAGTTCTATCTTGCTTATTGATGCTTGGTGCCATCTGGCATTATTGCATTCTTCAGGTTTGCACCGTTGAGCTTAGCATTCTTCAGGTTGGCATCCTTCAGGTTGGCATTCTCTAGGTTAGCACCAGACAGGTTAGCACCCCACAGGTTAGCACCAGACAGGTTAGTACCCGATAGGTTAGCACCAGACAGGCTAGCCTCCAACAGGTAAGCACCCGACAGGTTAGCACCCGACAGGTCAGCACCCGACAGGTTAGCAAGCGACAGGTTAGCAAGCGACAGGTTAGCAAGCGACAGGTTAGCACCCGGCAGGTTGACATTAACGAGATGACACTTTAGACATTCTTTAGTTTTCAGTAACTGCTTGACTGAACTTTCCTGGTTGGTAATTCTGCTTTCCGAACTGTTTGGCTGAGAAGAAATCCTCGGACTCTTTGGCTGAGAATAAATTACCGAATTCTTTGGCTGAGAATTCATCAAAGTTGTGCCTACAGAGGTAAAGATAATTAGTCCCAGCACAACGGCTGCTCGCCTATTTGTCTTAGCTAGATCACTAACTAAAACCGGCCGCTTCAATGCGTCTAAAGCTTCAGCAGCATTAGCATAACGCTGTTTAACATTTGGTGCCACCATCTTCTCCAACCAGGAGATAAAATGAGGACTGACTTGGGGAACTAACTTCTTGAAATTAAAGCGATAATTATCATCAATTAACTTACCAACATCGACCGAGCGCGTACCAGTAAGTAAACAAATTAGTGTTGCTCCTAAACTATACAAATCTGAAGCTTCCGTAAGAGTACGACCAAACTGTTCCTCTGGTGGCATAAAACCTGGAGTTCCCGCTGCTACGCTACTGAGTGCAAGTTCCCCATCCCGAATTCTGGCAAAACCAAAATCAACAAGATAAGTAGTAAGCGGCAAATTACTCTTGTGTTCTTCCCCCTCTTTTAAGGAGGAACGAGGGTGTTTATCAACCAAAATATTCTCTGGCTTAATATCCCGATGGATAACTGCAGGGGTGCGCTTTTGCAAGTAAATTAAAATTTCCAAGATTGAAATAGCAATTTGCTTGATTTCTTCAAAATTAAAACTGCGTTGTTCAGCTAAAGATGGCGCTTTCTTATATTCCTGTACCAAGCAAAATCCAGCCTTTGTCTCAAAGGAAGTGAGGTAGCGGGGGATGCGAGGGTGATCTAGTTCTCGCAAAATTTCTATCTCTCGTTGATAAGCTTTAAATCCCGACCAGTTGGCACCAGAAGTGGCAAAACGGAATTCTTTGATTACCACTTCTTGAGGTGGATTGAGACTGGTATCAGTGACGAGGTAGGTAATGCGTCCCCCTTCACGGTTGTGCCCCAATTCTCGGACGACCTTATATTTGCTCATTTTCCTGAATCTAAGATTTCGCTGTTAACAAGAGAGTAGGGACGGAGCCTGTAAGGGATCTCCTCGCTTGCTGATCGATCTCAATCTTGGCACAAAATTTTCCGACTTCCAGGAAATATGGAACTTTTGTTAAAAAAGGCGATCGCCTATACATACATCCGCCCCCTGGTGTCTGATGCTACTGATGCAAGATGCCCCTTAAAATAAACTGAAATTTTTGTAGATTTCTCTCTTAGTCCACAAAGCGAGGACTTTGGCTACTCGCTGTGGGAATTAATTCCCACAACGTCTGATGCTATTGAAGTTACGAACAAGCAGAAATGAAAGCGCTCACAACTTCAGCAAACTTCTGATTTTGCTCCATTAAACTCATATGTCCACCAGGCTGCAAAGCGACGAATTCCGATTGAGGTAATTCTGCTTTCATGCGAATGCTAGCAGCGGGGCGAGTGGCTATATCAGAAGCACCTACAACTAGCAAAACCGGAACATTAATTGTTGAAAGTGTCGCCGTTTCATCGAAGTTGAACATTGCCAATGTACCGCGAGCGAGAACACCAGGTCTACCCAAAGCTGATAAGAAAGCAGAAAATTCTAATTGTCCTCGCGTTTCTTTACCTGTATATCCTGACAGTTCTACAGTAATGTGCAGAGAACCATTGAAATAACTCAACCAAGTCAGCAACCAAAGGATAGGAGATAAGGCAATAGTGAGATACAAAGTAGGTTGAATTAAAGGTTTTTGCAGAGCGCGTAACAACTTACTAAATATTGCCGTCTTCACCGGATTGGTGTAAGTAGTATCCACCAAAATTAAGCCAGCAACCCGACTTCCTAAATACTCAGAAAACAGCCGACAAAATGTTAGAGTAAGCATACCGCCCATACTGTGTCCAAGCAGGATAACAGGTTTATCGCCTGCTAAATCGATAACTGCTTCCAAATCGCGGGCATATTTTTCTAACGAGTAATCATTATTTTTCGGCTGACTAGATTTTCCTAATCCTGGCAAATCCCAAACAATTACCCGAAAGCGATCGCTCAATTGTTTTTTGGCATAATACCAGACAGTACTATTAGGACCCCAACCATGTGAGAGAATAATTGGTTGACCATCTTCAGGACCATAAAACTCTACTTGCAGTACACTACCATCCGGACGCGGCACGCGCTGTACAGTACCAGTACGCATAAGTTTAGGTTCATCATTTCCTGGGCGACGTAGGAGCGGTAAGCTGAAATGACGGCCTACAACAGACCAAAGAATCATCGCACATCCGCCTAACAAGTAAAATATTTCAACCAGTTCGCCGATATACCACTGATAGATGATGTAAATACCTCCGCCAAGTATACCGATGGACAGCAGTCCAAGCAGCCACATAATAATGATATTGAGGGGTAAAAACAGCATGAATCGAAGCCTTGGGTAGGATGTTTACTGCATTGTCTAACACAGTAATATTAATTCGATTCTGAGGTTCTTGGTTAATTATTGCGTATATAATCTATCAGTTATGACTAATAGGTAACGAAAAATTGATTAGTTAAATTCCCCATTACCTCTTAACCATTAAAGAATGAGTACTAAAATGGAAGCGCTCTAACAAATAACAAGCATTTACACTTATGCAGGTGGTTCTACTGGCACATAAGGCATTGCGAAAAAGCCGCGTATACTCTTGTTAAAATTAGACATTTTTTGCATACAACTAAAACCCAAAACCGTTCTTTTCCGAGGAGGAACACCAGGAACAAAAGTCGTACCAACAGGAACTCTTTCCACCCGAATCACAACATCATCGTTTTCCGGATAATTAGGGTCATAGATATTGATATCAATTGTAGTAGCCGAGATTTCCGAGTAATCATATGCCAAAACTTGATGATTTTTCCAGATAGCAAAATTATCGCTACCACTCACATAGACAAGACCCAAAACCACTGCATTTCCATCATCAAGTTTCGCCCGAATTTCCTCAAATTCGTCATAAGTTCGCTTTTGAGTACCGAGAATTGTATCATCAGGAAGCACCATCCATTGAGCAAACTTAGCAATATATTCGCCAAACGCACCAAAAGTATCAACTTGCCGACGATAGAGGTAATGGTGCAAAATTGAACCTTGTGTTGGCGCAGTTATATCATCAGGAATACTTCTACCCGCAAGCAAAAAGTCATACACCGCAGAAGACATTCCCCCGCAAAGTCCATAGGATTTTTCAACAGTTGAAAGTTGTGGTAAATTAGGGACAGAAAAGGGTAATGGATAGCCAGAGAAGTTGTTAACGAACTTGAAGCCATGTAGCGCTGGTTTGAACTCGAATGCTGGGATTTCTGGTAAGCGAAACTCACTTTGGAACGGCACCATCATCGCAGTATGAACGCAACGTCTACCGTTAAAAGTGTAACGGAATTCTAAATACGGTAAATAGATATCCGTGATGTCAGGAATGCGTCGCGTTCGGGTGACAAGTGTCCAATCCCAAGGAAGATTTTTCGGTTCTTGCGTTTGGATTGTGTTGTAGTCTAGGTAGCGAGATGGTTCGTAGTAGACGGTAAATTTACCTTCGCTGTTGGAACGACCAGGTTCAACGGTTAAATCGTCGTCACCTTTACCCGGTTCGTCTTTATCGAAAATACGCACAAGGACGCTTTCTGCTGGTAAACCATTGGCAAAAAGCACTTTTCCGGAAAAATAATCAGCCATTGTTTACTGCTTGTGTAGTTAAGGTTTGGAAGTCAGACTTGTTAAAGTTAACTACACCGACAATTCCGGCTTCTCAGCAGTAAAGCCAATTTTTTTTTGATAGTCCAGATGTGAGGGAGATGAAGGAAGTATGAACTATTGAGATGTCGCACCAGTAGCACCATTCACCAGAGGTTCAAACCCCTAGGTTATAGCCCAAGTCATCGCTTTGTGAACTATACGTTGAATATACAAAAATTCTAGTCCATTAAAATAGACTCGCAGATCCTCGCTGTGGGAATTAATTTCCTGGCCGGTATGTGCGTCTAGGGAAGATTTTATAAGTATGAAGTAGGAAAAACCTTCATACTTACCAAACTTATTTTTTGTCGTGAGAACCTTCAGTAATTGTTTGCCAGAGTTCTTTCAAAAGCTGTTTGACACGTTGCTCTTTTTTAGCTAAGGCTGAGCCTGCTTCACCTAGCTTGTTTTCAAACTCGATGCGCTTCTGCTTAACTTGCTCAGCCGTAGTTTCAGCTTGAATATGAGTGCGATCGTACCAAGTTTTAGCATCATCTAAATGTCTTTTTACATCATCATCGCGTTCGCCGTAACGTGCAGCCAAATTAGCTTGTAAAACTGCTAATTGAGCTTGTAGTTGAGCATAACGCTTGCGCATCAAAGCTACTTCTTCGCTATCTTTAATGGCACTAATAGCAGAGTCAATTGAGATTTTCATAGTAGGAGACGTATCCTTACCTGTTTCTTCAATTTCCCTTAAGGCTTGATCAATTTGGTCTTCCAGTTCGCTTTCCTCACTATCTATTTGAGCTTGTAGTTGTTTAACTTCAGCTTGACTTTTGGCGAGAGATTGGCGTCTTGCCCGACTTATACCTTGAATTGCTCCCTCAATCGAAGCCGTAACTTCTTCTTTAATTTCTTCTCCCTTTTCCTTCAAGTTTTCAATGACTGTACCGACAGCATCTTTAACAATTGAACGAACTTCGCCCGAACCTTCCTTGATTTCGGAAGTAGCCTGAAAAACAGCAGATTGAACAATTTCTCGGATGCGATCTGCTCGTAATTTTCCTTCAGACTTGGCTTTTTCTAGGTCTTCTGTAATTTGAGTTTTGAGAGGATTAGTCATGGTAATATCTATTTTGTATTTGTAGGTTGCTTCCAGGAAAAAGCGAGGAATCCACTGTGATAGACTTAAACGAAGCTTTATCTATATATTGGCCTATTGATGCTTGAATTATGTCTTCCTTGAGGAAGAAAAATTACTTAAGTAACTATACATACCTAAACTTTAAGAGCGTCAAATCTAATCTCTAACAGGGTTTTTTGAATTTATGAGAAAGGAATAGTACAATCTTTTTCATCTAGCCCATGCATCCAATCGCTAAGGAGAATCCCAGAGTGAGTACTAGAAGGTATCTACATTTATCCCGTCGTCAAGTTATTCGTGGACTTTTAGCCACCTCAGCGTTTGGAGTAACGGCAAAATTTGGGACTGGATGTAGTTATTGGAGCGGGAATAAAGCCAGCGCAGGTAAAGAAGGGAAGCCGATCATCATGGGATTTATATACGCCGGTCGCCAAGATGACTATGGCTACAGCCAAGCCCATGCAGAAGGCAAAGCAGGTGTGGCAAAATTAACTGGGGTGAAAACTGTAGAACAAGCCAAAATTCCTGAGACGACGGAAGTACAGGAAGCTATGCGGAACATGATTGAACAGGACAGAGCAACCGTACTTTTTCCTACTGCTTTGGGTTACTTTGACCCCCATATCCTGACACTGGCAAAAGAGTACCCAGAAGTTCAATTTTTCCACTGCGGTGGATTTTATGATCAGAATAAACATCCCGACAATGTTGGCAGTTACTTTGGCTACATTGATGAAGTTCAGTACATAGCAGGAATTATTGCTGCAAAAACTTCTAAAACTGGTAGATTAGGCTTCATTGCAGCCAAACCTATTCCTCAAGTACTCCGCAATATTAATAGTTTCACCTTGGGTGCACGCAGTGTTAAGCCAGATATTACTACTCAAGTAATCTTCACAGGAGATTGGTATTTACCAGGAAAAGAAGCAGATGCTGCTCATACTATGGCTGACCAAAAAAATGATGTTATCACCTGTCATGTAAACAGTCCGAAAGTGATTATGGAAACTGCAGAGAAACGAGGGATTTTCTGTACTGGTTACCATACTAATCAAGCCTCTCTCGCACCGAAAGGATATCTAACTGGTGCGGAGTGGGATTGGACTAAAGTTTACTCTCAATATGTGGAAATGATTCTTGCTGGTAAAACTTTGATGAATGGAGGTATTCCCCATATAGTACGCGGGGGATTGAAGGAGGGATTTTTAAAGCTGTCGCCTTACGGTTCAGCGGTTAGTGATGAGGCGAAAAAGGCTGCTGATGAGGCAATAGCGCAGTTAAAATCTGATAGTTTGATTGTTTATAAAGGAGGGCTAAAAGACAACAATGGTAAGGTTGTCATTCCACCAAATAAGGATTTAAAACAGCAAGACAGCGAGCTAGAAAAGATGAGTTGGCTGACAGAAGGTGTTATTGGTAAGGTTAAGGGGTAATAGGTAATGGGTAATGGGTAATGGGTAATGGGAGGATTAATTTTTTACAGTATTTCCAATTTTCATTTTTTCAGGGACTAATATATAGTTAATATCTCTTCAGAAGATGCTAGAAAATATAAATTTTACTGTAAATGGCACATTAATGCAGGGGTTGGAACTTAATGGTAACCTCCTAAAAATTGGAGCAATTTTTGTGTGTGAAACGACAACAGAACCAGTTTATAGGCTTTGGTCGATTGATGACAAATATCCAGCAATGCTAAGAGTTTCTCAGGGAGGTGTAGCCATCGCTGTTGAAGTTTGGAAGGTTCCTATAGCAGGTATTGCCACCATTTTGTTAGAGGAACCTCCGGGATTGTGTATTGGCAAAGTTTGTTTGAGTGATGGTGAAATAACTTTGGGAGTTTTAGGAGAAGCAATCTTGTGTGAAACTGGATATGAAATTACTGAATATGGTGGTTGGCGGGCTTATATTGAGCATAAAAAAATTAGTGAGATTGAGAGAGGGTAAGTGGTAGAAGAAGTTGTTTTTTTTAACGCAGAGTACGCAGAGGTTGGCGCAGAGGTACGCAGAGTTTTTCAGGAAATATTTGAGGAGGAGTAGTTAATTATTATGGGAATTTTTGTTAAGGCTAACCCCTATCCTTATCCTTATAATGGTGATTTGCGTCCAGAAAATACGGTACTGCTGGTTATTGATATGCAGACCGATTTTTGCGGTATCGGTGGCTATGTTGACAAGATGGGATATGATTTGTCGTTGACTCGTGCACCGATTGAACCAATTAAAAAAGTGCTGGAAGTTGCACGGTCAAAGAATTTTCATGTGATGCATACCCGTGAGGGACATCGCCCAGATTTGTCTGATTTACCGGAGAATAAGCAATGGCGATCGCGTCAGATTGGTGCTGGTATTGGCGATCCGGGGCCCTGTGGCAAGATTTTGGTAAGGGGTGAACCTGGGTGGGAAATAATACCAGAACTTGCGCCTCTTCCTGGAGAAACAATCATTGATAAGCCTGGGAAAGGGTCTTTTTATGCTACGGATTTAGACTTATTACTGAGACGCAAGGGCATTCAGAATATTATCTTGACTGGGATTACCACTGATGTTTGCGTTCATACTACAATGCGGGATGCAAATGACCGAGGTTACGAGTGTTTGTTGTTATCTGATTGTACGGGTGCAACTGATTATGACAACTATTTGGCGGCCTTGGAAATGATTAAAATGCAGGGAGGAGTTTTCGGAACAGTTGCAGATTCTCAGGCTTTGATTGAGGCAATTGGTAATTGGTAATTGGGAGAAGGTATGAAGAGTAAAGTGTGAATTCATACTTAATCCATAAAGTCACCAACAAGCATCAAAATTTTCTTTCCCGTCACCTTTTTGCTACTGTCTTATTTAGTTGCATTATCCAGAATCCTACTAAATAAGGTGTAGTGAACAATCAAATTGAAATGCTTCTTAACCTGAAAATTAAGGTGATTTGTAACTAGCAACCCGAACAACCACTTCCCCCTCACGGGGATTGCGACTAAACACAAACGCACCTTCCTCAGTTTCGCCACTAGAGAGAAAATCGATTTGCTGTTCCCCAGTTTCCTCAACTTCTCCATTAATGCGTAATTCAGCCATCACTTGCACTAATTCAGCCGTTTCTCCACCAGTATTCGTAACTGAAAAAGGTACATAAAACTGTCCTGGTGCTTCCCTAATTTCATTTTTGCGCGTCACAGACAGCATTACTGGTTCATGCTTCTGAGTAATCCATTGGTAAACTACAAGTCCGACCACACCAGTTAAAATCAACAAAGCAATACTAAAAGTTATCCACTCCATCGGTGAACGCGGCGCCCTTTCTTCAACTTGTGCGGATAAATCAGTATCTTTCATATCGCAAGGCGTCCTGCTGCACCACCAATTGTTGCTGGTAACCCTAGAATTAATGTATAGTTCAACCACAACGTCCAAGGGTCATTAAAAGTCAGTCTGTGGAAGAAAAATAACATAAAAGTCGATGCCAAAAGCGCTACTAAATAAGAAAATACTGTTTCACTAATCGGTCGCTGGAAAATACCTTGCTGTTGTCGCCGCTTTTTTTGAGTAGTAAAGCCAGCCTCGAAAACTATCCCATAGGAAATTATCAGTGATACAGCAATAATTGCTAAAAGCGACGGCGGTGATGCAGCCGCATTAAGCATCGGAACTTCATCAGTTGGGGCAATGTTAAAGGCAATAATTGTTGCACCTATTAAAGTAGCACCAACGTCTGCAATAGTGGCATGAAGATCTGTTTTATTTTGCTTCTTAGTTTGATTATCTTTCTTATTACCCCCCTCCTCCTGATCATCTGAAAAAGACCAGCGATCGCCACTTAAAAATGCACCCGCTAAAGCTACACCTAGGGAAAACGGAACACCTTCAAGGATTAACTTTCCCAAGGCTTCATTCAACGGCGTTTCTAGTGTAATTTCACCTAACAAAACCAGAATACAAGTAGCACCGACAAGGCCAATAGCCAGGGCTTCAACGCTGTCCATCATTGTATCGATGAATTGCTTACTTTTGCTTTTGCGAAAGCCTTCAGTGCGGTTCAGAAAGCAAACTACAATAAAGGTAGTAGCAAGGATAGCCAACATTAATGGTGGAGATGTCTGAGAACCAATCCACCACACTTCCATCGTATATAGCAGCGGAATTCCAAATAAGAAGCCACCTGAAGCACCGCGAATAATGTCGTCAAGTTGATTTGACCTTAAGTTGGATCTTTGACGTTTTTTTCGCGTGCTTTTCATCATCATCTGACTACATAAATTAATTAAAAATCTGCAGTAAAAAATGAATATTTAATCAAAATCCCGTCACACCCAGTAGGCTTGACGGGACACACATCGCAGGAAAGAATTCTTCCGATTCGCTGCTTACTGGTATTGACTTCGGATGCCAATTCGACTCTTAAACTCTTCGGCGTACGAAAAGAACTATCAGTTCTGTACAAATTCTAGTGATTGGATAAAGTCGAACTCAGGCAAATACTAATTTTTGTTAATATATGCCTTCTTCTTTTCCTTCCTGAACCCCTGCTTCCCTACTTACTTTTTCTTCATGCTTGACGATAACCCAGAGCGCATGGATGCTACCGGGAAGCCAACCCAAAAGCGTCAGCACAATATTAATCACCAGGGTTACTCCTACCCCAACTGTCAGGAAAACACCCAAGGGAGGTATAAGAATGCCAAGGATAATTCGCATTAAATTCATTTTGTTACCTTTGCTTTTTTTCTAAACGTGCTTTAGTTTTATTGTTTTGAATAATCTTGCTAGCAACATCCATCTTAAGGAGTATTAGTAGAGTTAACAAAACTAAAAGACTTCTACTCCTAAAAAATCTATCTCTGTAGAGAGGTAGGCGACTACTGGATATCAGAACATGAGATATAACACTTTACTAAAAACTTGTTGTTGGGAAAATCGAGAGAAAAACTATGATTGGAACCCTTTTTACATTGTTAGCAACAGCGCTGAGTTTACTTCTCCTTGACATCGTGTTTCCAAGAGGAGTTAACATTGAAACATTTCCTGCTGCGTTGATTGCTGCTGCTGCCATTGGAGTTGTCAACTCATCTGTTAAGCCAATTTTGTCAGCACTGTCTCTCCCGCTGAACTTTTTGAGCTTGGGGGCTTTTTCCTTAGTCGTTAACGGTGTATGTTTTTGGCTAGCTTCCCTCTTCGTACCTGGATTTAGCGTACATGGATTGGCCGCTATTATCTTAGGGCCAGTAATTCTGTCCTTTGTTAACACTTTTGTGAGCAACTACTTTGCCCAAAAGCATCCCGAACTAAAGGCTAGTGGACAATATCCAGAACTGAAGCCTGAAAAGTAATTTGAGTCACTAGAAATATCCAATTTGTTGAAACGGTAGAGAGCAAGTCAAGCTACTTGCTCTTTTTCTTATTACAAAATTTTGATAAACTATTTAAATACGTAATTAAAGACATTTGGTTAAAGGCTTTTGGTTCCTTGTTTATCAGTATCACCAACACACAGAGTGGTAATTTTCGTGTTTTCTATCCTCAGATTGAAAAATTTACCTTAAATTTTTGTTAAACTGTGTTAATGTATTCGGGGAATAAAACAGCTTAGGTTACAGAGTGAAGGCGGCAAGCATTGGATTCTGCTTGCTGGAGTTTTCTATTGTAAAAAATATATCTGAGCTCAGCACTTACTTAAGTAAATTTTCAGGAAAAAAGGATGCTATTAATTCAGCAGAAAAATATAGTGAAGCAACAGGCTCGTTATCCTGGTAGGGAAATGGAAATGACACCACCAACAAAAGCTGATAACCAAAATGCTCAGGTTAAGGGTAAGTTGTCTAATAAGGTTGCCTTGATTACGGCTGGAGAGACTGAACTGACACATGCAGTTGCGCTCGCTTTCGCCAAAGAAGGAGCGGATATTGCGCTGGTTTATCTAAATACAAGCGAGGACGCCAAAAATACTCAGCAAAAAGTTGAAGGACAAGGGCGTTCCTGTCTGGTTATGAATGGTGATCTTGCTGATGAAGAGTTTTGTCAGCAGGTTGTACAACAGACTATTGATAAGTTTGGCAAACTTGATATTTTGGTGAATAATGCGGTTGAACAGAATCGCCAAGATAGCGCTGAAAATATGAGCGCCGAAGAGTTGGAGGACAAATTACAAGCTAATATGTGTCCAATGTTTTACATGACCCAAGCTGCGCTTCCTTACTTGAAGGAAGGAAGCACTATTATTAATACAACTTCGGTAACTGCTGATAAGGGTAACGAACAAGTGCCTAATGCTTCATCTGCTAAGGGCGCAATCATGACCTTTACTCGTTCTTTGTCCAACTCTTTGGAAGACAAAGGAATTCGAGTTAATGGTGTCGCTCCGGGGCCAGTCTGGTCAATGGTTGTTCCTTCAAATTTACCTGTTAATGAAGTTGAAGATTTCGCGGCGCAAATGGAAATGAATCGAGCTGCTTTATTGGAAGAAATTGCACCTAGCTTTGTCTTATTAGCTTCCGATGACGCACATTATATGGCGGGACAAATAGTGTTTATGCAAGGTATTTGATCTTTAAGTTTAGCTTAAGTAATTTTTCTATCTAGTGCAGTTGATTACTATGGAAACAAAAACCACAGATATAGCGGTTCTCGAATAACTTAGATACACCACAAGCCCTTGACTGTCGTTGAGTTAATGCGGTTACTGTATTTCATCTATTTGAGAAACGCTATATACACAGATAAACACAGATGTATGAATTTTCTCTGTGTTTTTTTGTGTTTATATATTGTTAAAATTCCTAACATATAGCAGACTTGGTAATTGTGGGCTTTAGTTATGAGTTTTCTTGGCTATCTATGTAAATTTCCAGTTTTTATAGTGCTTTTTTTAGGCGCACAGATGAACTTAACTGCGTTTGCAGTGCGTACTAATGCCAAGGAATTAATACCACAGTCTCGCAGTCTGCTTATTGCACAAAATCCCCAACCTTCTGTAACTATATGTCCCGCACAATTGCAAGCAGCTATTGATGCTGTAATTAGTCGTCCTCAATTGGCAAAAGCGCGTTGGGGAATTGTAATTTTACCTTTATCGCCAAACATCAGAAATAGCCTCTACAACCGCGATGCTGAACGTTACTTCATCCCCGCATCGAATGTAAAATTGCTGACAACTGCTGCTGCTTTGCGTCAGCTAGGGTCAACATTTCGGATTAGAACATCTGTTTATGGAACTCCTACAATTTTGAGGTTGGTAGGACGAGGTGACCCTAGCTTAAGCAATGCTCAATTAAAAGATTTAGCACAACAACTGAAGCGTCAGGGAGTGCGTGACTGTACAACATTTAATTGTTGATGATGGCTACTTTCAAGGCAATACTCTTAATCTAACCTGGCAATGGGAAGATGTGCAATCAGATTATGGAACAGCGGTAAATAGTCTGATTTTGAATCAAAATGCTGTGGAATTAAAACTATCGCCTCAAAAGCAAGGTCAACCTTTAGGAATTAGCTGGTCTGACCAAATCGCCTCACCTGGGTGGCAAATTGTCAATAATTCAATTACTGGTTCTCCCTCAGCACAGAAAACTGTAGAAGTTACTGCTGTCTTTGGCCAGCCGATATGGCAAATTAAAGGTCAGTTAGCAATTGATGCTGAAGCTGAGATATTCGGCTTGCCAATTATTGCTCCCGCTGAATATTTTTTACAACATTTTCAGAAAGCTTTAGCGGCTGAGGGAATTACTGTTGCCAAAGCATCGGTACAGTTTCATACTGGTGTTAGTAATGAACGAGAATTAGCAGCGATTGAATCTCCACCTCTTGCTACTTTGTTGGTGGAAACTAATCAGGAAAGCAATAACCTTTACTCGGAGATACTGTTGCGTACACTGTCAACATCTGCAAAGCCTACCCTCAATTCTCCTGCTACAAATGACTCCGCCGAACTTGGACTTAAGGAGTTGAAAGCAAGTTTAACCAATCTGGGAGTTAACCCAGAAAGTTATGTATTAGTTGATGGTTCCGGACTATCTCGCCAAAACTTAGTCACTCCAGAGGCGATCGCGCAAACTCTCAAACTTATGGCACAAACACCCCAAGCATCAGTTTACCGCGCCTCTCTGCCCACTGCAGGTGTCAATGGCACTCTTAAGCGTCGCTTTCTCAATACACCTGTACAAGGTAATCTCCAGGCAAAAACTGGTACATTAACCGGAGTCTCAGCTTTATCGGGGTATTTAGATGTCTCAGGTTATCAACCTTTAGTTTTTAGCATTATGGTAAATCAATCTGAGCAATCTACCGCTACACTACGTCAGGCAATTGATGAAATTGTTTTGTTACTAACTCGCTTACGTAGTTGTTAAATAATGCCAGTCGATTGCTGAAAAACTAGATAATATATTCATATACTTACGAAAATCTAATTTTGTAAACTAGAAATATAAACAGGTTGGTAAGGGAGAAAAATGATGGAAACAGAGGAAACGTACCAGGAAAATAGCCCTCCGTTTTATGAGGGGCCAGATGGAACTTGCAAGTTTGACCAGCCAACACTAATTAACATGGGGGAGGATCGACCACTTCATTTGATGTACCCTGTACACTGGAGTCACTCGCTCCATGTTTTACCTAGTGCTAAAACAATGGCGAGTAAACATGAGGCACTTTTAGTATTATTAATCTATGGAGAGGCCTCTGACAGCGAAATTCAATCCTTGATACTTGAATTAGCAGATGCTCAAGTACTTCCCCTTTGGATTGGGAAGGAAAATAGGAAGAAATTAGATAGGATTATCGCGCTGCTTTCTCACCCGGAGTGAGGGAGGTGAGGGAGGTAAGGAAGTCAGGAGGGCGGGTTTTGCTGAAAGATTGTCTGTTGTTGTGTTAGGTTATCTTTTAAACCCGCCCCTACATTACTCCCCAATCTGCTCAATCTTCCCCATCAGGAGGGTGGGTTTTGCTGAAAGATTGTCTGTTGTTGTGTTAGGTTATCTTTTAAACCCGCCCCTACATTACTCCCCAATCTGCTCAATCTTCCCCATCAGGAGGGTGGGTTTTGCTGAAAGATTGTCTGTTGTTGTGTTAGGTTATCTTTTAAACTCGCCCCTACATTACTTCTCAATCTCCTCAATCTTCTCCATCAGGAGGGTGGGTTTTGCTGAAAGATTGTCTGTTGTTGTGTTAGGTTATCTTTTAAACTCGCCCCTACATTACTTCTCAATCTCCTCAATCTTCTCCATCAGGAGGGCGGGTTTTGCTGAAAGATTGTCTGTTGTTGTGTTAGGTTATCTTTTAAACCCGCCCCTACATTACTTCTCAATCTGCTCAATCTTCCCCATCAGGAGGGTGGGTTTTGCTGAAAGATTGTCTGTTGTTGTGTTAGGTTATCTTTTAAACTCGCCCCTACATTACTTCTCAATCTCCCCTTACCAGGGACTACCAATGAGGGTAAAAGCTGACCAGTAATAGGGATGGGAGAAATCTTGATTTCCTCTGGAATGGCAGTTCTGGCGGTAAAGTTAACTCTTCAGATTGTGGAGAGGAACGGCGCAGTTTTCCCATTCTCGATGCGCACTTGTTTTTTAATCATGCTAATTTGGGCTTGACGTAGCGCTTCGGCTTTAATTGGTGCTGTTTTCAACTGTTGATAAAACTCGGTCATCAGCGCCAAAGTTCCTTGATCTGAGACATACCACAAACTCGCCAAAGCTGACTTAACTCCTGATGATACAGCTAAACCTCCAAAGCCTAATTCTGCTTTTTCATCGCCCAAAGCTGTACGACAAGCACTCAAAACTAATAAGTCCACTGCTGGGTTATTCCATCCCAATTGTCGCACTTGATCCAAGCGCAGTTGGGTATCCCACATTTGAATATAAGAGTTACTTGGATCTCCTGGATTGGAATTGTCCGTGCGTTGCTAGGTGAATGATACCGGCTGGTTCTTTTTTGCGTTGCGACTTTAGATTAGCTAGGGTGAAAGTTTCGTTGAGAAAAGATTTGCCTTGCCAGGGTTCTTTGGTAATTGTAGCCAACTCTAATGGCACTCCAGGTAAGGGACTTTGTTCTACAAATTTAGACGCCCCCATCGCCAAAATCTGAGAGTTGCTAATATCCCGATAACGAGTATCAGTTAAATTGATGCTGGGAACTAAACCAAGTGTATACTTTTCCACCACGAATTGCTGCCCATTGTACATTGCAGCCAACGGTAGCGACCTGAGTCCTGTATCCATCGAGAACATCAGTGTATCTATTTTTTGCGCTTGTAACTCTGATTCTAGCGGTGTAATCAACCACTTATAAAGTTGCGAAGCACTAGCTTTGTAGCTAGTCGTTTGCCTTTTATTGGGCCTAGTAACTTCACTGATCAATTTATCACGAAATTGGAAGATAACCTCTCGTTGCGCTTCTGAGATAGTTCTGAGAATAGGTTTACCTTCAGGTGTAACTAATATCAGTTGTAATTGCTCTGGCTGGGAAAAAACGTAAATAATTGCTGGCGTTTTTCCTGTTTGATTAGCAATGTTTTTGAGGATAGTTTTAGTTTCTGCAATTGTGCCTGACTGAGCGACATTTTGAGATAAATCTAGTCCTAAATAATTTGAATATTCCTGCAATCGAAGTTTCTCAATCAGCGCTACTGCAATATCTAAGTTACCATTGGTAATCGCCTGATTTATGTTGTCACGCAGTTGCACAGTTGTATCCAGCGAAACTTTGTTTTTCACGTCAGATCTATCTAACCGCGTGAAATTATAAGTTCTCGTTTGAACGGCTCTTGTTGGTTCAATTATGTCTGAACCTGGAGTGACAAGTTGAATGTTACCTTGACTGAAAGGACCGAAATAAGCACCTGGTTGAATGGTATTTTCAGGCTTAGGGCCAGTGGTGATGTTGCCTGCTGTTCCATTCGCGGTTTTACCCACTACTACAAAGGGGGTAACTGACGCTCCTCCGTGTCTAATAATAATTTCTCCCCCACCAGTTCCACCAGCAGTGGAAATGCTGGATTTTACCCCATTTCTATCGATGAAAGTATCGGTGGCTCTAAAAAAACTTCCGGTTGTAATGTCAACTTTACCGCCAGTACCTTGAGTCCCACCTTGGGCGTTAATGTAGTCAACTTTGATGTTTCCTTGCGGATCGAGGAGAACATTTCCACCTTTTCCTGTGGTAGCACTGGAGTTTATTTGTCTAGTTGTAATTTGGTTAGGACTAATAACGCTGATGTTTCCACCAAGGCTGTTTCCACTAGCATCTAAATTACCACTCTCTACGATTCCTTTCTTACTTTTGAGGCTGATCTCTCCGCCAGTAGCAACTGTAGAATTAGACCTGATGTTACTTGTAATAATGTTGCCATTAGCTGCAAAGTTGAGGGATCCTCCAGTTCCATTATTCCCAGAGGAATTTACTTCTCCCAGGTTGGTGTTGATTGTACCTGCTTTACTCTCCAGGGTAATTTTACCGCCACTCAAGTTACCACTAGAATTGATGGCATTTGTAATAATGTTGTCAGTTGCAGTAAAGGCGATCAATCCACCATTACCAGATGTTGAGCTAGAGTTAATTTGTCCACCACTGGTGTCAATTTTTCCGGTTGTGCTGTTGAAGGAAATCTCGCCACCACTTGCTTTTCCTGTGGAATTAACTGCATTTGTAATTATGTTGCTATTAGCCTTGAAGGCGAGCTCTCCACCAGTTCCATTATTCCCAGAGGAATTTACTTCTCCTAAACTGGTGTTGATTGTACCTGCTTTGCTCTCAAGGGTAATTTTCCCACCACTTAAGTTACCACTAGAATTGATAGCATTTGTAATAATATTGTCACCAGATGATAAGGCGATTGCACCTCCATTACCAGAGGTAGAGCTAGAGTTAATTTCACCTAATTTAATCTGGTTAAGAGCAGAAACTTCAATTTTCCCACCACCTGCAATTCCCGATGAATTTAGGTTGGCGCTCTCTACGCTACCTCGATTAC
>JAYFMV010000031.1:0-39743 GCA_042408245.1 Potamolinea sp. | reverse complement strand
GGTTCCCGCTGTTATGCAGTACAATAAGTAATCATAAAATATCAATTTGTCCTCAAAACTAATGAAAGCCTATTCGCTCGATCTTCGAGAAAAAATAGTGACTGCACATTTGGCAGAAAAGATGTCAATTAGGAAAGTAGCCACCCGGTTTTCTGTCAGTAAAAGTCTAGTTCAAAAATAGGCACGAGCAACAACAAACTGAGGGAAATTTACAACCGAAATCGAGAGGGAAACCCCAATTCAGTCATCTGACAAGCGCGGAAGCAGAAGTCAAAGCACTGGTGGCAGAGCATCTGGATGCTACTCTGGTCGAGTTGTGTGAATTATTTGCTATTAAGACCGGAAATTGGGTGAGTCGGACAGCCATGTGTCGCTATTTACAAAAATTAGGACTCAAGCGAAAAAAAAACCTGGTACAGTAGCCAAGCCGCGACAGAAAGAGTCCAAAAATTAAGAGTAGAGTATTGGGAAAAGATTAAACATATCGAGCCAGAAAACCTCGTATTTTTGGATGAAACCGGGATTCTACTGGGTTTGAACAGAACTCATGCTCGTTCACAGCCGGGAACAAGAGTAACTGAACTTAAACCATTTTATCGAGCCGCCAAAGTCACCGCGATTGGCGCAATTAGTATTAACAAAGTACTGGCATTGATGACCATGAATGAGTCAATGGATGGACGGGCTTTTGCTGTATTTATTGAGAAATTTTTATGTCCTCAATTATGGGCTGGAGCGGTAATAGTGATGGATAATTTACCCGCTCATAAAATAGCATCTATTGTACCGATGATTCAAGCTGTAGGTGCGAGTGTTATTTGTTTATCGACCTACTCTCCAGATTTTAATCCTATTGAGCTTTGGTGGTCCCAACTCAAATCCTTTTTGCGAAGCTTCGCTCCCACTACCACCTCTATGATTGATAGAATCATTGCTGTTGCCCTCGATTTAATCAATCCTCTACATTTAAGAAATTGGTTTGCTAGTTGCTGTTACTGTACCTCTTAACAGCGGGAACCGCTGTAAGTTGCATCAGTTAGTAGCAAACCCAGGTGCTGTAATGTTGTTATGCTACTTTTTGAAGAGACCGTTCTTGATCACGAGCAGCAACAATTAGAACTAGACAAAGGGCTGCGATCGCCTTTTGCCATTCCTTCCGAATTTGGTCATCTTCAACGCCATCAAAGGCTGCTACTAAGTGAGAAATAGAGCGTTCTATAGCGGGTCTAGGAACTGGTCGATGTAACTCTACCAAGCGAATTAGGCTTTCGGTTTTATTTAGGAAATTAATTACCCATTTTGTCGTGTGATCTGGACTATCAGGAACCCGTTTAACGCTTAACTCGTTTTGAAGCCAGTGATAAAAGGGTGGTAATCTCTCAGCCAAGACATTTCCTGCTATCGGCAAGGTTTGTTTGAGGAGATTGGTGTCTAAACTGCCTAATAATTCATTCACTTGAGACAACTTGAGAAAATCTTCCAAGCTCAATGCAAGTAAGGCTTCTAACTCAGATTTAGAAAGTTCCAGATGTTGAGAAAAAGTTTTCAGCATTAACCAAGCCAATAAATAACTTATAGGACTACTGGTAAATGCACCTGCTGACTCTGAAGTAATTAGGTAGGTGTTCGCAATATCAATTTAGCCTTGAGAAGATGGGTTTGCCTATATTTTTTTTACTCCCAATCTAAATCTTTATCAAAAAAACATCTTGACCACCGACGTTTTTTTTAAACTTGTCTAATTTTAGTCAAATAACTTAATGTTTTTTTACCAAAGTGTTAAGAGAAAAGCCAAGTTTTCTTCAGCTTTTAAAGCATGGGGCGTATTAGCAGGCATAAAGACAAAAATGCCCTGTGCTAACTTAATATCTTCTCCCTCTAAGGTAAGGATTCCTCGCCCCTCAATCACATTGATAACAGCATTGCGAGTTGAAGTGTGTTCAGAAATAGTAGTGTCAGTGGCTAGACAAAACAGGGTGTACTGACAATTGTTGTCCTTAAGGAGAACCTTACTAAGCACACCCCCAGTAGAATATTCAATTCGCTCTTGTAGTGAAAAGAAAAACGATGAACTAGCTGCGTCTGTAGAAGTCATATATAGCTATAAAGCTTTTGTCGTTGTTACCCTGATGAGACAAGGCGATCGTCTGAAAGCTTCAAGTTTTTACATCCCGCAAGCCAAGGAAGAGGCTTGTGTTGCGCTATCAAACATATATATATGTCGCTATTTGAATTGACCCACAAAGGACGTTTTTCCTTGTCTTCCTTATATTCCCTAATACGGCGCAACAAACAAGTAGAGAAACCCGTACATCAGAGTACGGTTCTACGGGCTAAACAGCAGCTAGTAGATTCGTTATATTGATTAAGCGTCAAACGAAACAAAGCGACGCGCTGAACCAAGAAAATCAAATAGTTTGAAAGCTTATATAGCACACAATCCTCGTCAAAGTAAATAGGGTTGAGGGGATTTCCCCAAGACCAAAGAAAAGAGACAGAGGATTCCGGAACCGTAAAATTTTCGGAGTCACAAACTCAGTTCACAAAATGGAGAGTTTGATCCTGGCTCAGGATGAACGCTGGCGGTCTGCTTAACACATGCAAGTCGAACGGTTGTAGTAATACAGCAGTGGCGGACGGGTGAGTAACGCGTGAGAATCTAGCTTTTGGTCGGGGACAACCATTGGAAACGATGGCTAATACCGGATGAGCCGCAAGGTAAAAGATTTATTGCCAAGAGAAGAGCTCGCGTCTGATTAGCTAGTTGGTAAGGTAAAGGCTTACCAAGGCATCGATCAGTAGCTGGTCTGAGAGGACGATCAGCCACACTGGGACTGAGACACGGCCCAGACTCCTACGGGAGGCAGCAGTGGGGAATTTTCCGCAATGGGCGAAAGCCTGACGGAGCAAGACCGCGTGAGGGAGGAAGGCTCTTGGGTCGTAAACCTCTTTTGTCAGGGAAGAAAAAAATGACGGTACCTGAAGAATCAGCATCGGCTAACTCCGTGCCAGCAGCCGCGGTAATACGGAGGATGCAAGCGTTATCCGGAATTATTGGGCGTAAAGCGTCCGCAGGTGGTTGTTCAAGTCTGCTGTCAAAGAGTGTGGCTTAACCACATCAAGGCAGTGGAAACTGAAGAACTAGAGTGCTCAAGGGGTAGAGGGAATTCTCGGTGTAGCGGTGAAATGCGTAGAGATCGGGAAGAACATCGGTGGCGAAAGCGCTCTACTGGAGAGCAACTGACACTCAGGGACGAAAGCTAGGGGAGCGAATGGGATTAGATACCCCAGTAGTCCTAGCCGTAAACGATGGATACTAGGTGTGGCTTGTATCGACCCGAGCCGTGCCGAAGCTAACGCGTTAAGTATCCCGCCTGGGGAGTACGCACGCAAGTGTGAAACTCAAAGGAATTGACGGGGGCCCGCACAAGCGGTGGAGTATGTGGTTTAATTCGATGCAACGCGAAGAACCTTACCAGGGCTTGACATGTCGCGAATCTTCTTGAAAGGGAAGAGTGCCTTCGGGAGCGCGAACACAGGTGGTGCATGGCTGTCGTCAGCTCGTGTCGTGAGATGTTGGGTTAAGTCCCGCAACGAGCGCAACCCTCGTCCTTAGTTGCCAGCATTAAGTTGGGCACTCTAGGGAGACTGCCGGTGACAAACCGGAGGAAGGTGGGGATGACGTCAAGTCAGCATGCCCCTTACGCCCTGGGCGACACACGTACTACAATGCTACGGACAAAGGGCAGCAAGCCAGCAATGGCAAGCCAATCCCAGAAACCGTGGCTCAGTTCAGATCGCAGGCTGCAACTCGCCTGCGTGAAGGAGGAATCGCTAGTAATTGCAGGTCAGCATACTGCAGTGAATCCGTTCCCGGGCCTTGTACACACCGCCCGTCACACCATGGAAGCTGGCCACGCCCGAAGTCGTTACCCTAACCTTTCGAGGAGGGGGATGCCGAAGGCAGGGCTGGTGACTGGGGTGAAGTCGTAACAAGGTAGCCGTACCGGAAGGTGTGGCTGGATCACCTCCTTTTAGGGAGACCTACTTCCATCCACCAAAACTCTGTAAAGAGAGAGGTAAATGAGAAGACATCCCAAGGTCGTACGAGATTGAGTGTAAAAAAGCTTTCAAACTAGATTTGGTTCGGAAAAAAGGGCTATTAGCTCAGGTGGTTAGAGCGCACCCCTGATAAGGGTGAGGTCCCTGGTTCGAGTCCAGGATGGCCCACCTACCGTTTCCTTTGATGCTTCAGCACCTTAATTTGCCAGTACTAAAGCAAATGAGAATGCTGGGGTAGTACTCCAGACATGAACCTTGAAAACTGCATAGTAAAGAGAAAGAACAAGCAGGTAGAACCGCTAAAAAGGTTACTCGTTGAGTAGTTAATTTAGCAGTGAATCCAAACAGAATTAGCGCGAATTGTGGTCAAGCTACAAAGAGCTAACGGTGGATACCTAGGCACACAGAGGCGAAGAAGGACGTAGCGACCGACGATACACTCCGGGGAGCTGGAAGCAAGCAATGAGCCGGAGATTTCCGAATGGGACAACCCCAAGTACTCCTTAGTGAATCCATAGCTAAGAGAGAGCGAACCCAGCGAACTGAAACATCTTAGTAGCTGGAGGAAAAGAAATCAACAGAGATTCCCCTAGTAGCGGCGAGCGAAGCGGGAAGAGCCTAAACCAGAGGTTATATACTTCTGGGGTCGTGGGACAGCGACATGGAATCGTAGAAGCTAGACGAAGCAGAAGGAATGCTGCACCAGAGGGGGTGAAAGTCCCGTAGTCGAAAGTTTCAAGATACTAGCTGAATCCCGAGTAGCATGGGGCACGTGAAATCCCGTGTGAATCAGCGAGGACCACCTCGTAAGGCTAAATACTACTGTGTGACCGATAGTGAACCAGTACCGCGAGGGAAAGGTGAAAAGAACCCCGGAAGGGGAGTGAAATAGAACATGAAACCGTAAGCTTACAAGCAATGGAAGGACGATTCAACGTCTGACCGTGTGCCTGTTGAAGAATGAGCCGGCGAGTTACAGGGAGTGGCTGGTGAAAGTGAAAAACTCTAGCCCCAGCGAAAGCGAGTCCGAACAGGGCGCATATAGTCACTTTTTGTAGACCCGAACCCGGGTGATCTAACCATGTCCAGGATGAAGCTTGGGTAACACCAAGTGGAGGTCCGCACCGACTGATGTTGAAAAATCAGCGGATGAGGTGTGGTTAGGGGTGAAATGCCAATCGAACCCGGAGCTAGCTGGTTCTCCCCGAAATGTGTTGAGGCGCAGCGGTTGAGATTTAAATCTGGGGGTAAAGCACTGTTTCGGTGCGGGCTGCGATAAGCGGTACCAAATCGAGACAAACTCTGAATACCAGAGGAACACTCAACCAGTGAGACGGTGGGGGATAAGCTTCATCGTCAAGAGGGAAACAGCCCAGACCACCAGCTAAGGCCCCCAAATGATCACTCAGTGATTAAGGAGGTGGGAGTGCAAAGACAACCAGGAGGTTTGCCTAGAAGCAGCCATCCTTGAAAGAGTGCGTAATAGCTCACTGGTCAAGCGCTCCTGCGCCGAAAATTCCTGGGACTAAGTGGTCTGCCGAAGCTGTGGGATATATTTATATATCGGTAGGGGAGCGTTCTCGTTGGAGAGAAGCACTAGCGGCAAGCAGGTGTGGACTGGCGAGAAGTGAGAATGTCGGCTTGAGTAGCGCAAATATTGGTGAGAATCCAATACCCCGAAACCCTAAGGGTTCCAGAGCAAGGCTCGTCCGCTCTGGGTTAGTCAGGTCCTAAGGCGAGGCAGAAGTGCGTAGTCGATGGATAACGGGTTAACATTCCCGTACTAACTCTGGTTTGTGCAGGGGGACGGAGAAGGTGGTGAGAGCCGGCGATTGGTAGTGCCGGTGCAAGTTCTCAAGGCGTTGAGGAGTGGAGAAAACATTCCGAGCCGAGAAGCGAGTCCGAGGGGATACGTCCTCGAAGTCGTAGCCATCAAGCTTCCTAGAAAAGCCCTAAACACGTTAAACCAGAATTACCTGTACCCGAAACCGACACAGGTGGGGTGGTAGAGAATACCGAGGGGCGCGAGATAACTCTCTCTAAGGAACTCGGCAAAATGACCCCGTAACTTCGGGAGAAGGGGTGCCCACTTTCATCGGTGGGTCGCAGTGAAGAGTCCCAGGCGACTGTTTACCAAAAACACAGGTCTCCGCCAAGTCGTAAGACGAAGTATGGGGGCTGACGCCTGCCCAGTGCCGGAAGGTTAAGGAAGTCGGTCAGGGCTTGCCCCAAAGCTGGCGACCGAAGCCCCGGTGAACGGCGGCCGTAACTATAACGGTCCTAAGGTAGCGAAATTCCTTGTCGGGTAAGTTCCGACCCGCACGAAAGGCGTAACGATCTGGGAGCTGTCTCGGAGAGAGACTCGGCGAAATAGGATTGTCTGTGAAGATACGGACTACCTGCACTTGGACAGAAAGACCCTATGAAGCTTTACTGTAGCCTGGAATTGTGTCCGGGCCTCGCTTGCGCAGGATAGGTGGGAGGCGTTGAACTATCCCTTGTGGGGGATAGGGAGCCAACGGTGAGATACCACTCTGGCGAGGCTAGGATTCTAACTTTCACCCGTCATCCGGGGAAAGAACCGTTTCAGGTGGGCAGTTTGACTGGGGCGGTCGCCTCCTAAATGGTAACGGAGGCGCGCAAAGGTTCCCTCAGGCTGGTTGGAAATCAGCCGCAGAGTGCAAAGGCACAAGGGAGCTTGACTGCAAGAGAGACACCTCAAGCAGGTAGGAAACTAGGCCTTAGTGATCCGACGGCACTGCGTGGAAGGGCCGTCGCTCAACGGATAAAAGTTACTCTAGGGATAACAGGCTGATCTCCCCCAAGAGTCCACATCGACGGGGAGGTTTGGCACCTCGATGTCGGCTCATCGCAACCTGGGGCGGAAGTACGTCCCAAGGGTTGGGCTGTTCGCCCATTAAAGCGGTACGTGAGCTGGGTTCAGAACGTCGTGAGACAGTTCGGTCCATATCCGGTGCAGGCGCAAGAGCATTGAGAGGAGCCCTCCTTAGTACGAGAGGACCGGGAGGGACGCACCGCTGGTGTACCAGTTATCGTGCCAACGGTAAACGCTGGGTAGCCATGTGCGGAGCGGATAACCGCTGAAAGCATCTAAGTGGGAAGCCCACCTCAAGATGAGTGCTCTCACTACAAAAGTAGGTAAGGTCTCAGGTAGAACACCTGTTATTCGGCGCTAGGTGGAAGTGCAGTAATGTATGCAGCCAAGGCGTGCGAACCGACCGAGGGCTTGACCTCATACCCTTAATTCAACTTGTTCTTTCTCTTTACTGTGCAGTCTTGAGGGTTTTTCCTTCCTGGTGCTTTTGGCGCAATGGAACCACTCCGACCCATCCCGAACTCGGTTGTGAAACGTTGCTGCGGCGAAGATACTTTGGGGGTAGCCCCACGGTAAAATAGCTCGGTGCCAGGTCAATACTACAAACAAAGCCTCTTCCTACTTCTGGAAGGGGCTTTGTTTTTTGTTTATGTTGCTTCCCTCCAACCGTGCCATGCTGCAACGGTTTTGAGGACAGGCTTAATTACTTTTGGGGGAGCAGAGGTTAATAAAGTACTTGGATAAACTGCCGTTCCCCAGATAGGATGCTTAAGCACACAGCATCGATTATGAATTGCTGGGAATCCCAAGAGAGCTTGAACTACAGCCGTGTCATCGTGGGGTATTTCTCCTGGACGTGAAAGCAAAGCATAGCCAGTTCGTGGATCTATCAGGTTACTCAAAAAACCGCGATCACGCAAATTGAAGGCAAAATCGAAGCCAAAGCGCATAAACTTCTCCCGCAACCGCTCTTTTTCCTGCTCAACTTCAGGTGTAGTTTCCTCAAGTTCATATCGTGATTGTTGCAAAACAATCACCACCCACAAAACTGGTAAGTTCCAATCGGGTAAAATACGCTCCAGGTTCTGGGCTATGAAGGGACTAGGAAGGTGAACAGACATCTGAACGGCCTGTCCTGTTTCCGTAACCAGAGCAAGGGAATTGCGGTGAGCGATTAGCAATTTACAAGGTTTGGGCTTGTTGAGCTAAAGATTTGGGCAATGGTTTAAGCTACTTTTTGAGCTCATATTGATTTTACAGCCAAAAACTAAATATTTTTTGAGTTCTTAGTTTTTAGCTCTAGTGTGGCATTGATACTGCAAAAATCAAAACACTCAAAAAAGTTTTAAGTATTTCAACAAAATCAATGCCACGTTTGATCAAATCTAGTGTGTTTAGTCCAGCTTTAAGGAATTTACTGGCACTTCGTCCCAGGAACTGACGGTTCTCAGACGCGCTACCCAACCGGCTGACTTTTGCTTTTCGGTCAAATTTTGCTCAAAAGACTCGTGACAATCCTTTGCTTGTTGTTCATCGCAACAGGCAATACAAGAATATAGTAAGCCCTGACGGATCGAGCTGTTCGTTTACCCAAATGGTCATACACCTTTCCTCTCAACCAAATTAGTGAAAATTTAACCATATGCACTGCTTTTTTTTACAGCGCAGGCACTACTCAATGCAAGAGAAAACAGATGGTTGTTGACAATTTATCAACTTATGCAATCGAAGTTCATGTTTTAAGGAGATTGTTCTGCGAGTTTGGCAAGAATATCGCCTGTTACGCGACAAATCCGCCAGTCTGGCAAGACTGAAGCACCCATATTCTCATAGAAAGCGATCGCTGATTCATTCCAGTCCAATACACTCCATTCCAAACGACCACAGTCACGAGAAACGGCTAACTGGGCTAGGTATGTGAGAATTGCCTTACCGATACCGTTGCGCCGAAATTCCGGGAGAACGAATAAGTCTTCTAAATAAATTCCCGGTTTGGTGAGAAAAGTGGAATAGTTGTGGAAAAATAAGGCAAATCCTACCGCTTTCCCTCCATACTCAGCAAGAATCGCTTCTATATAAGGTTTTGAACCGAATAAGTGTTCTTTGAGAGTCTCAGCATTGCCTGTAACAGCGTTAGATAGTTTTTCGTACTCTGCTAGTGCCAAAATCAAATTGAACAATACTGAAACATCGTTTGGTGTTGCGGGGCGTAAATTTAACTCAGAAGACATTTAGTAATTAATGCTGATTCGAGCGGCCAATTTTCAATTGTACCGCCTACCAATAGATAATTCAAAAAACTTTCTAAACACAGATAAACGCAGATATTTGATTATCTGCGTTTATCTGAAAAAAGAAAATATTCAAACTAATTGAGCCATCCTTTCAGCCGTCGAGCAACTTGAGGACGACGTAACTTCCGCATGGCTTTGCTTTGAATTTGACGCACTCTTTCGCGGGAAAGATTGAACATTCCACCCACTTCTTCTAAAGTATATGGTTCATTGCTGGCTAAACCATACCTTAGAGAGATGACATCTTTTTCTCGCTCAGTAAGAACGTCACTCAAAACATCCCAAATTTCCTGACGCATCATGGTTTCGCTCATTTGCTCTTCTGGCAATCGCAAATCGTTGTCTTCAAGCAAATCAACTAATTCCGTATCTTCTCCTTTACCAACTCTATGGTTAAGAGAAAGAGATCTTCTACGCAATTGTAGCAACTGACGTAAATTAGCTGGCGTAATTTCTAACGCTTCTGCTAGTTCCTCTTCATTCGGATTGCGTTGGAATTGTTGCTTGAGTTCGCGCTGAGCTTTTTTGAGTTTATTCAGTTTTTCGACAATATGAATTGGTAAACGTATTGTCCGCGCATCGTTAGCAATAGTGCGAGTAATCGCTTGACGAATCCACCAATAAGCATATGTGGAGAATTTGTAGCCTTTTTCTGGGTCAAATTTTTCCGTAGCGCGATTCAACCCCAAGGCACCTTCTTGAATCAAATCTAGGAAAGGAACTCCCCGATTCAGGTATCGTTTAGCAATTGAGACAACCAATCGCAAATTGGAGCGAATCATTTTACGTTTGGCGACGCGGCCACGATATAAGCGGCTTTCCAACTGGCGCTCTGTCAAATTCAGTACACTAGCAATCTCTGCTTTTGTTGGCTGGTGTCCAATCTCTTCCTGCAAGTTTTCTTGGAGTTCATCTACTTCCATTAAAAACTTGACTGAATTGGCTAATTCCACCTCTTCTTCTGGCTTTAGCAGTGGGTATCGCGCCATTTCTTTAAAGAAAGCACCAACCGTATCATCTGAGCTTGTTTTGCTATAGCCCGATGAACGATTTGCTTCTAAATCTTCCCTTGTTTCTGTAAACTCGACCTCGACTAGCGAAAAATCTGGTTCCTCTATGTCCAGATGGGCAGTGTTAAGAAAATCTGTATCTTCTGTCAAATTGTGAGTATCAGTTTGGTTCAATTCAGTAATATTCATATCAAGGTTGGAGTTGTGAGTGTAGGTCTTGATTGAGGAAAGCTTGTCCTAACTGCTTGAGGCTGTACTCTGACGATAAAGGGGATTTCTTTGAGGGCAGATTGGAGCAATGAGAGGGGAAAAGATATCTGAATCTCAGGATCTAAGATGGGTTGATAGCTTTCTTGGAATCGCCCCAAAAATTTAGTAATTTATTTTCCCAGCTTCTGTGATGAAAGACTATTGATTCTAAGACTAGCAGAAGCAATTTGGCTAGTTGTTTTACCAATTACAAAATGCTAATTTTTAAGGTTTTTGTGTTAACTTTGGTCACAACTAAAACTAAATGCATATATCAAAGATAATGTCAATCAAGCTAAGGATAGATATTGTTGAAGCAGATGATAGTTTTTACATTTCGCAGCAAGAAATTTATTACAAAAATTTGCAGGCTTAACTTGGACTGTTGACAGATAACTTCTGATAAACCTCGCTGAATTTGATTATTTCAGTTCATTTTGCTATACGAACAGGATCTCACAGCACCCTAGACTTTCCTCTCTACCCATAGTGAGAAAGTCGCTATCTTCCTAATGGGAAGGTTGGGTTAGCAGCGCTGAATGGTTTTAGCGCAGCGGGACGTAGCCCATGTTGAATGGAACTCTAGACCTAAAGTTAGGGAATGACCCTGGCCTAGGTTTAATTGCACCTACCTACTTACTAGGGATTTCGACCCAATAGCCAGCTAAAATTGACTGGTCTGAAGGCACGACCTCATTCAAGCGTGGCAATATATTTGGGTTGCTCAGGAGTAGTTTGCGATATGTCTAATCCCCATTGCGGTTTGGTAGTGGCTGAACCTGGTGCGTCTTATCAAGCTGGTTCAACTCGGAATCGCTGGGTTGAAGTGCTGGTGGATTTTCCAGGGTCGCAGCAAGAACAACAGCAACTACAACAACAAGACCAGAAACTATACACTTACAAATTACCTGCTGAGTTGGATGTACAGCCTGGGGATATTTTGAGCGTACCCTTTGGATCACAAATTCTGGGGGCGATCGCGATTCGTCTTTTAAACTCGCCTCCCCCAGACTTGGCATCAGATAAAATCCGAGAGGTTGAGGATGTTATCAGTGCTGGGTTCTTCCCAGAATACTACTGGCAACTCTTAGAACGAGTGGCAATTTATTACTGTACACCGCTAATGCAGGTGATTCGAGGAGCGCTACCACCTTCTTTGCTTTCGCGATCGCAGCGTCGAATTCGTCTCAATCCTTCTGGAATTCCTACGGGTGCTGATACATTTGTCAGTGTAACTGCTCGTCAAATTTTAGAACTTCTGCAAGCTCAACCTGATGGTGACTACAGTTGGCAATATATCCAACGTCAGATCCGAGGTGCTTTTCGGGGATTGCGGGAATTACTTAAACGTGGCTGGGTGGAAAGTTATCTAGAACACCCCAAACCTGCACGTCCAAAGCTAAGACAAGCTGTGACACTGGTGACTGATATGTTTCCGGTTGACGTGACAGCTAGACAAAGGGAAATCTTGGATGTACTAAGGCGTCACGGTGGTGATTTATGGTTAGCTGAGTTAGTGCAAATTTGCAGCACCAGTTCTTCAACCATCAAAGCACTGGAACAAAAAGGCTATGTTGTCATTGAGCAAAGGGAGATTTTGCGTACTGCTACAGGGCCAACACTGGCATTTGATCAACCCAAGGTACTAACATCTTCGCAGGCTGAGGCTTTGGAGGTCATCGCTGGTGTTGATGGTTTTGCCCAAATACTGTTGCATGGGGTTACTGGTTCTGGGAAGACAGAGGTATATTTACAGGCGATCGCCCCAATTTTAGAACAGGGAAAATCTGCCTTAGTGCTGGTGCCAGAAATTGGATTAACCCCACAACTTACTGACCGTTTCCGTGCTCGTTTTGGTAAAAAAGTTAACGTTTATCACAGCGCCCTCAGTACTGGAGAACGCTACGACACTTGGCGACAAATGCTTACTGGGGAAGCACAGGTAGTAATTGGCACTCGCAGTGCGATCTTTGCACCTTTGCCTCATTTAGGTTTGATTATTTTAGACGAAGAACACGACTCCAGCTTCAAACAAGACCAACCTTCCCCAACTTATCACGCCCGTACTGTTGCTACTTGGCGTGCTGCACTGATCAAGTGTCCCTTAATTTTGGGTTCCGCGACACCTTCGGTGGAAAGCTGGGTGAACATCAGGAAAGAGGGGGAAAATTTACTAATCCAAAATCCAGAATCTACCCCCCCAACCCCCCGAAGTCCGGGGGGCTTTCACAATTCAACATCTCATTACATTTCCCTTCCAGAACGCATTCAATCGCGACCAATGCCTCCTGTAGAAATTGTGGACATGAGGCAAGAGTTGCAACAAGGCAATCGTTCTATTTTTAGCCGTTCCCTGCAAAACGCCTTGGAACAACTGCACACATCAGGACAACAGGGTATTTTATTCATCCCACGACGGGGACATAGTACTTTTGTGTCTTGCAGAAGTTGCGGTTATGTGATAGAATGCCCCAACTGTGATGTCTCACTCTCCTACCACTACACCCATGAAGGAGCAGATGAGTTACTTCGTTGTCACTACTGTAATTTTGGTAGCCTACATCCCAAGAATTGTCCTGAATGTAGTTCCCCTTACCTAAAATTCTTCGGGACTGGTACTCAGCGCGTCACCCTGGACTTGGAAAAGCAGTTTCCTCAGTTGCGGTTTATCCGGTTTGATAGCGACACCACACGTACCAAGGACGCACACAGAACACTGCTGACAAAATTTGCGAATGGGGAAGCTGACTTATTAGTTGGTACGCAAATGTTGACGAAAGGACTAGATTTAGCACAAGTAACATTAGTAGGAGTTGTAGCAGCCGATGGAATGCTACATTTATCAGATTACAGGGCAGCAGAACGGGCATTTCAAACATTAACTCAAGTTGCAGGTCGTGCTGGTCGTGGTGATGATCCAGGTAAAGTAATTATTCAAACATATTCGCCACAACATCAAGTAATTCAAGCAGTACAGAATCACGCCTATCAATCCTTCGTTGAAACAGAATTAGAACAACGGGCTGCATTGAATTATCCTCCTTATGGAAGTTTAATTTTATTGCGTTTGAGTGGTTTGGATGCAGTGGAAGTGGAGAAAGTTGCAGAAAAAATAGCAGAGATGTTAAATACTGCTGAATCTGATTATGAAATTTTGGGGCCAGCGCCAGCAAGTATTATGCGAGTTGCTAATCGTTATCGCTGGCAAATATTGCTGAAGTTTGGGCCAGATGCTTGTGTAGAATTGCCTGATTTAAATCAGTTAAGGTCAATTTGTCCTAAAGATGTCAGTATTAGTATTGATGTTGACCCTTTGAATATGATGTGATGCGATAAATTTTTAGCTATTTTTGGGGAGCTAACCAAAGATATAGTTTATCGTTTAGATAGATACTTATTATCCTTACTCTTGCGTTTATGAATTCTACAACTGTTACTTCACCTACCCTATCTGATAACCTTCCCCAATGGAAGCCAGCTACATGGGAAGATTATTTAGCCTATTGCGAAGATCCTTCTTTAGATGAAGTCAGGCTGTTTTTTAATCAGGGATATCTTTTAGTTGACATGGGAAATGAAGGAATTAATCACGCGAGATTCAGTAGGCTCTTCGCCATGCTATTTTTAAGCTGGTTTGCTCGTAAACCTGAACAGATTGCCGAAGATTTAGGTGGTTGTGTAATTGAGAAACCGAAAACTCAGGGAGCATCCCCCGATTTAGTTTTATATATTGGGGAAGGTGTTCCTCAATGGCAAGAGGGAGAACCGCGTCGAATTAATCTGAATAAATGGCGGGCTCCTGATTTAGTGGGTGAAGTTGCAGATACAACTTTAGCAACGGATTTAGATGAGAAAAAGCGTCTTTATGCTGACCTACAAATTCCTGAATATTGGGTAATAGATATCAGAGGTGAAAGGGTGTTAGCATTTCGCTTACAGGAAGATGAAAAGTATCAGCAAATTGAATATTCTGTGGCTTTAGAGGGGTTACCGATTTCTTTGTTAGAGCAGACTTTAGCGCAGTTAAATCAGGGAACGAATGTGAGTGCAGCACTTTGGTTTGCTCAACAGATTGCTGATTTATAATTATCCCACTGCATACTCAGTAAACTGCCGCATGAAGGGTGACTGAAATCCCCAAACAATATCTTCCTTCGGAACCCCAGCCGTAACCAAATCCGCTGCAATATCATCCTCCGTGCCATTCCACTGAAGCCAGATCTTTTCACCCTTGATGTCAATATGGATGATACAGCTATGTACCCAATTCTGTTGATCCCAGCCGACGTGGACGATCTGGTAATGGTCGCGCTCTGTATCGAAAATCGTCTACTTCAATATCCCCATAAGCAGGCTTGTGTTTACCATACTCTAGCAACATTTGCTGTACGAGCTGACGATACAGCCTTTTTCGATTGGATGAGATACAATCTGACCTCTCTCCAAACCTCTCTCCTACAAGGAGAGAGGCTTTAATTCTTGCTCCCCTTCCCTTGTAGGGAAGGGGTTGGGGGTTAGGTTTTTATGATGTACTTCATGCAACTGAGAACCGCTATATCGTGCTAGTTTCTCCATTCAACGATAGCGAAGCGCTGCTGCGAAGCGCAGATCGCCTCCTGCTGTGCATCATAAATAATCATTTTGATCTGATTTTCTTCCACCCTAGGGCTCTCTAAGAGCTTTTGTTAATCTCACGATAAATATCTGCAACAGTCATATTTCCAAATAGCTGGGATTTCAGATCTAAGTAATTGACTTCTTGAGCCATCGTTTCTCTTAGAAAAAATGCAGCTCCTGCAATTCCCATTCGCTCTACAATTACTTGAATTCCTTGTTTTCTGATATCATCAGTTTTAGGAACAATGAAATTTTTACTTGCTTTCATATTCTTCTTCCTCATTTAAAGAATTGAAAAAATTTGCTGTAAACTCTGTGGGATTTTTAACCTTGAGACTACCGTTGTATCTTTTAGTTAGTTTGTCGTCGCAGGTGATAAGTAAATCAGCTCCTATGACCTCAGCGCAGGCTAAATGTAGGGCATCTATACCTTTAATTCTGTTGGATGCTTCTATTTGCTGTGCTTTTTCTAAGACCTCTTGATTGATGGGTTGAAAATATTTAGCTTTTTGCAAAACTAACTCCACAAACGTTTGGCGATCACTATAAGGATTTCTCTGGGTTTCAAAAACTAGCGCATCTGAAGATATAATTTCTAAAACCTCATTCTCAACCAACAAGAATATTAGCTGCATTGAGGTTGACTCTAGGTATATTCTTGCTTGAGACTGATCGTCAAATATTCTGTTGAGAGCGCTTGTATCTAGATAGACTCTCAACCTTACCTCATTTTAGCCAACTCTGATTGATAATTGAATCATAACTGTTCTCGTTTCCCTCATAGCCCGTCAAAGGCGATTCGCTAACGCGATAGCTCCGCTTCACGCACTCTCAACTCACTGCAACAAGGAAGCTGGATTGCCTACAATATGCGATCGCACTTAGATCCCCGACTTCTCTAAGAAGTCGGGGATCTAAACTCTACAACCGTATACCAGGGATTTTAAATGGTACTGGCACTGGTGGAACCGGAACATTATTCCTGAGTTGTTGAAGCAGTCTATCCTTAGCAGTATCCAGGAGAGCATTCGCCGCAGATTGGGCAAAAGTGGCATCTCCTGTTTGACCGACATCGAAGATGCAGCCATCCATCAGTTCTGACTCTACCCCTGCTTGGCGACAAATTGCTTCGGCTTTGCGGATTTGAGGAGGTAGTAATGAGTTAAGGGATAGGTAGGAATTGGGGAAGCTGCGATTGGTAAATGTGCCTGTATCTTTACCTGGTGGGTAGTCAAATAAAGATTCGGCTTGACTAATCCGCCAACTATCACCGAATTCTTTGTAAATTGGGTTCGCATACTGCCCCATAATACTAATCGAACCAAGTAAAGCAAGGTTTTTCCCTCAGGCTGCAAATCCAGTTGACCGCCCTTTGTCAAAGCTATACTGGTGGGCAAGACTAGAGCAAAACTTAATCTACCAGCAGGCAGGCGTTAATGCGTCCAAATCAAATAGACAAGCAAAGATTAGATGTTTTGGAAGACATCTTAGAGATTCAATATGAAAAGTTAGGTGAGTTTCAAAAAGAACTACCTATTAATGCAAGCGCCAATCAAAAGTTTGAGCTAAAGCAGAGAATTAAGCGAGAGATACTTCCTGAAATTCGGAAATATGAGGTTGAGTATGGGCAAATTTTGGCGGCAGGGATACAAGAAGCCTTTGTCGTTTCAGATGTAGAGGCTGAGAAAGCAATTGTTCAAGTTGTGCAGGCTGTCGAACATATAGAAAATATCCAAACTGAAAGCTATCCGCAGGAATTGACTCGTTTACTGCAAGATCTGCGTGAGATGCTTAATGAGCCAGGTAAGACTGCACAAGCAAAACTGAAAGTAGCCTTGCCAGTGATTCCGCTTATTGCATCCTATGAACTAGAAATGGATACAGAAGCATTCTTAGTCAACGCATGGCGAGGAATCAAATCTCTTGTGAGAGGTAGAGCATGAGCCAGGGGCAATCTCCCAACTTAAGTGATGCTCTTAAGTTTTGGAATGAAAAACTTGGCTATCTGGAGGTAGAGAGAGCTAAGACAGCAGGTGGCTCACAAAAATTTGAACTTCAAAAACAAATAGAGGAATGTGAAAAAGAAATTCAAAGATTAGAATTTATACTGGTCAAGTCGGAAAATAAGAATGCTTTAACAAAGCAGGCTTTCGCTATCGCAAACAACTGCCACGATTGGAATGCATCACTCGATATTTCTAAACCTATAGCAGTGCCAACTAATAAAACCATCAAAGTTTTCATCTGTTACTCTCCCGACGATAAAAAAATGCTAACTCAACTAGAGATTAGTCTCGCTAGCTTTGAGAGAGAAGGTATTATTAAAATTTGGCATGAAGGCAAGATGCGAGCAGGACAACGCAGGTTGCTTGAGATTAATAAACACCTCAAATCAGCCGATGTGATTCTGCTACTTGTTAGTCGGCGTTTTATGGCGTTGAATTCCGAACTTAACTCTCAGTTTGAAATGGTAATGCAAAGAGAAGAAGTTGGAGAAGCCTGTGTTAGTCCTGTTCTTCTCAGCGCAGTTGCTAATTGGAAGAAGACAAGATTTGGTGGACTCTCACCCTTACCAAGGAATGGTAAACCTGTGAATGATAAAAGTTGGGGCAATCAAGATGCAGCATTTTGCACTATTGCTGAGGAATTTGGGGAAATAGTTGAGGAATTATTTAGTAAACAACTTTAAATTCAGATGTTGGCAAGCTATTACTCATTAATGCTGTCACGAGTCATTAAACTATTGTTTCACCCTATTTAATTTTTGATTTCAGGAATAAACTTAATTCATGTCTTTCTCGTCAAGATCTACCAACAATATTAAAGTTTTCTTTGCATACTCTCAACATCGTCAAGATCAAGGACTGCGAAAAGATCTAGAGGATCATCTGCATGAATTGAGGTCACTGGGTGTAGATAGTAAATGGCACAAATACCAGATTCAAACGGAACGAGAGTGGGAAGATGAAATTTATGAAGACATAAACACAGCAGACTTAATTGTAATACTTGTTAGTCCATATTTCCTGAATGAGTCTTCTTGGAATGCGCCAGTTGAGAGGGCAAAGAAACGGTGCGAACATCAAGAAATTCCGCTTATTCCTGTACTTCTCCGCCAAGTCAATGGTTGGGAAAGGAAACTGGGTGATCTTGCACCATTACCCAGTAATGGCATAGCTATAGCCAGTTCACCAAACCGTGATACGGCATTTGTGGAAGTTGCTCAGGGTATTGTAGAAAAAGTCGAAGAACTGAAACAGTATCAGGAAAAGTTACAGGAATATGAGCAACATTTTTCTGAAGCAATTCAGCGGGAGGAGCCTCTTAGTGAATATGCTCGTGAATGGCTAAATAACTTCAAACACACCTGGAATATTAAAGATAAAGATATAGTCAGAATTGAGGAATTAGTAACTCAAAAACAACAAGAGCTTTACAATAACAATTTCCAGCAATACAAGCAACGTTGGTATGCTGAAACTCAGAGAGAATATCCCATTAGTGACTCTACTCGTGATGAATTAAAGAGTTTACAGAAATCTTTAAAGCTTAAGGATGAAGATATAGCAAGGATAGAAGAGCAAATTCCGCAGTCAAGAAGATCGGAAATTTACCTAACAGAAATACCAAAAATTTCAGGTGGAGGAATTGCAGCTATTGTAATTGTTGCAATTGTAGTCATCAGTGCGATGAATAACCAAGATAAACCTCCCTCAAAACTGCCTTCATTAGCATCTAATCAAATTGAAAGTCCAGCAATAAAAACAAATTATGAAAATTTTGATGGTTGGATTTTTATAGGTCAAGTTAAGAGGACATCATATTCTCCTAATGTTAAAAAGCCTTTAATTAGTGCTTCTAGAAGCATCGATTTACCTTTTGTTCCCTGGAAAGGAAACAAAGTTACTGTTATAAAGCACGTAAGTCTGAGACAAAATAGACCACAAAAACCTAATTTTAATCATGAAGAAGTGCCACTATTAGGTGCTATTGAGAAGGGTAAAAAAGTGATGATTGTAGATACATTTATAGTTCCCAGTACTTCAACTTTCACAGCAGTTTGGGCGAAAGTTCGTAAGTGTGATGTTGCTTGTAATTAGTTCAATTTCAAACAGACTTAAGTACAGTTATTATTTGGGATAGTAATACAGGTGATTGTTTGAAGATTCTGCGAGGACATACAGATTGGGTTTGGTCTGTAAATTTTGTCTTGGGTAAGCATCTCCTCGTGAGTGCTAGAAGACAGGTAAATGTATCAAAACTTTGCTTGGTCATACAAGTAGAATACGCTCGGTAGCTTTTAGTCCTGATGGTCGAATTCTGGTTAGTGGTAGTCATGACCGCACTATTAAGTTATGGGATATCAGCACGGGTGAGTGTATCAAAACATTGCGTGGTCATGTAGATTGGGTAGTTTCTGTCATGTTCAGCACTAATAATCGAACTCTGATTAGTGCTGGTGACGACCAATCTGTTTTAATTTAGGATACAGATACTAATGAATCTAAACTGCTTCGAGAAGCAGAGGAAGAATGGATGTGGGCGTTTGCTTGTCATCCCAAAGATGAAATACTAGCAGTAGGGGGTTCCAGTCATGCTGTAAGTCTTTGGAATATTCAAACTGGAAAATGCTTAAGTACTCTAAAAGGACATAATAACCGCATAAGAGCGATCGCCTTTAATTCTACTGGTGAATTACTTGCTACTAGCAGTGACGATTTGACTGTTAGATTATGGAACCTGAAAACTGGAAAGTGTCTAAAAATTCTCTCAGGTCACACAGGTCAAGTTCGGTCAATTATTTTTCTAAGTGTATCCGTTAAACAACCAGAAATTCTAGTCAGTAGCGGTGACGATCGCACAATTATGTTCTGGAATATCTACACGGGTAAATGTCTGAAAGTATTAGAGGGTCACTCTAATCCAATTTGGTCAATCTGTTATAGTCTCGACCTTGATATCCTGTTTAGTTGCGGCGAAGATGAAACTATAAAATTATGGGATGTTGAGTCAGGTAATTGCATCAAAACCTTGAGAATCACCAGACCATATGAAGGGATGAACATGACTGGTGTTACGGGTTTAACCCAAGCTCAAAAAGCTACGCTGAAAGTTTTAGGTGCAGTTTAAAAAAAGGGGAATAATATGAATGAGAACAAGAAGTCTGACCCTATGCTTGGCAAACACGCTAAGCTTTAGTAAAAGCGTCAAAGGAGAATCAGTAACAATGGTAGCTTCTACAGTTGTCTCCAATAAATTATCAGCCATGTCTCTAGAAGAATGGATGGAAAATCCCCCTGTAGGTACAGAATGGGTAGATGGGAAACTGATTGACAAACATTCAATGGAGTGGGTAGATGGGGAATTATTAGAGAAAAATGGCATGACACTCAAGCATAGTGAGATTCAGGTGAATTTGTCCTTTTCCTGGAAAAGTTATAAGGACTCTAGCGGACAAGGAGGAAAAGTTTATGTAGAAGCACCATGTCGCACTAATAAGCAAGGTCGTTATCCTGATGTTGCTTATCTCACACCAGAATTAGTTGCTCAATATGGCGATAATAAAGTACTTCCCCAGAGTTTTCCTTTAAGTGCTGAGATAGTTTCACCTACAGATTTAGCTGAAGAAGTGATTGCTAAAGCTGCTGAATATTTGCAGTCTGGTGGTGAAGAAGTTTGGCTAGTTTTTCCTGACAGTCGTTGGATTATTGTGGTTACTCAAACTCAGAGACTTGTCTTTATTTCTGGTGAAATTGTTAGCACTCAAACTGTTCTACCTGGTTTCAGCATCGCAGTAGATGAATTATTGGCTTGAAGTTGTAATAAATCCCAGTGCTTACCGCTTAAAGAAGATAATTGCAGTTAGTTACTCCGTCTAATTGGTGGCAAAATATCCTGAAGTGCAATTACCAATGTCGGAAACTGTAAAGGTGAGATACTCGCTTCTTGTGAAAGAATGACCTCACGCTGATATCCCTCTTGAGTAGGTTCTCGAAACATATGCAATTTGCGGTCAATCACATCTAACACCCAATAATCAGCAATTCCCGATTGTGCGTATAGTTTCGATTTTATCTCGCGGTCATATTTCAAACTACTATCTGCTACCTCAATAATCAGATACACTTCAGAGGGAGTAGGATGGTGTTCAGCATAATCCAATAGATCAATTTTGACTACTGCGATATCCGGTTCGGGCTCTGAAGAATTATCTAACTTGATAGGGTCTTGAGTATAAACATCTGCTTGATTTTCCAGACGATTTCTCAAAATTCTAGCAGTCCGTCGAACAGCAGCAGTATGAGCAGTTCCTTTAGCACTCATTTTGATAATTTGTCCTGCAATTAATTCTACTCGTTCCTCTGGATGAAAAATCCCGGCTTGTGTCATGTGATGGTATTCCTCAACTGTCCAGAGACGAACAGTAAACGGTGCTTGTGTAGTCTGCATAGTTTTGCTATCAAAGTCATGACTTGATCGAGGTATTTCAACTATTCTATAACAATTCTCTTTGAGTTGTGAGAGGCAAAATTCTCAGATACCAGACTTCTCTAAGAAATCGGATATCTCGCTTTCAGCAAAGCCTACACAACTGAGTAACAATATCATATCCTGCAAATTTACCATAAAAAAATAGCCTGCGTAGGCAGGCTTTGTTTGTGTAGCCGCAGACTTAAGTTTGACGGAATTATTTCACAACTGAAGGTAATTTGTACCAAGGAAGATGAGGGTATTCGTGATGTTCCCAATGGTAGCCAAAGTGATAACAAGCAAGGAATGACCCGAATACAGAATATCTAAGACTTTCGGCACGATGACGATTTTTGTAACCTCCTTTTGGCTGACGATGTGGTAAGTAAATACCGAAATAAAAGAGCTGAATTGAACTGAGTAAAATTGGGAAAAGCCAGAATAGTACTAAGTTAAGTATTGGAATGTGCAGCCCTAAAAGTAATGAGTAAAAGATAATACTCATCCCAATCAGCAAAACCCAACTTTGCTTTCCTTTCAAGTATCCCTTCATGAACATTACATACCAAGTAAATGGATTTTTTTGTCCATGTTCGCAAAAATCTGGGTCTTGCTCACTCGCGGGATAACGATGATGTAACATATGGTTTTTGAAAAGTGTTTTATAGGGCAAAAGTACATACATCCGCGCTGCTATGGAACCAATAAAATCGTTGATTTGGCGATTTTGGGGAAAGATTGTTCCATGGATAGCGTCGTGTGCTGTGATGAAGATTCCTGTTTGTAGAAATGCTCTCAAAAGTACAGCAGATACTACCCAAAAGCTCGGTATCTGAGAAATATCAATACAAAGAAGGAAGATAAGGCTGCTTAACCAGAAGAAAATTAATGTACTAGCAATAATAATTCCTGTGAGTGACTCGATGCTGGTACTGATGACACCTTTTGTAGGAAGAAGTGAACTGCGCATAAGCTTGGACGAATATATACTTTATTTAAGTATTGTATAATTTTGTTAAAAAAGCCCTCTCAAAAGGCACATTGGTGATCAAACTCAGGAAGGAAATAGCGATCGCGCTTAGCGCACAAGCGTTGCTGATCGCCTGGATTCTGTAGCTAAAAAATCTTGTCTAATCTGGGTAGGAACCGCTAAGTCTCAAGCTTTGCTAGGCTTAAAGAAGAATTTCCAATCACCCCTCTAGATACAGTCTGATGTCTGGTAACTCTTCCCCTCTCATCCAAACCCTGAACCCAGAACGCTGGGTAGGGTGGAGCATGGACTTCATCGGGTCAGGCCATACAGGTTTAGTGGTGAAAAATGGTCGGTTAGTGCGTACATTGCATCCGGGACGTTACTTCAACTTTGCCTTACCTTGGCTGGAACAGTGTGAAATAATTTTGGTAGACAGCAAGCTTCGCAATTTGGAGATTGTCTCTAAAGGTGATTATTTATCCCGCGACCAATACTTGATTAATGTCTCCCTGAACGTGATGTATCAGGTAGTGGATGCGAAACGTGTTGCTTTGGAATTATCTGAACCGATCGCTGCATTAACTAGCGCGATTAAAGATAGTTTAGGAGTGGCGATCGGTCAGTTGACTGTCCAAGATTTGACGACTCAGGGAAGAGTGGAAATCCGACAGTACATACTTGATCATGCGGAACTTTCCTATTCCTTGGGTTTTGCGCTAGAAGATGTACGAATAAGCGACATTAGTTTCCCTCAAACTCGCGGGATAATTCGTCAGGTGGAAGCGATGAGTTCCAGAGAAGAAGAGGAACACAAAGCAGCGCTTCAGGTACAAATTGCGAAAGCTGGTCGTCCAGAAGTTCCACCACCACCAGTACAACAGGTCAACATTATTTCTGGTAATCCTAACTCAAATGACCCTGTTTTAGGTGCGACTTTGGAAGCAACTACTGTAGCGATTCAAGGACAATCTCCTCCTGTTGCAATTATCCCACCAGCTAAGCAAGATACGCCAGTACTTGCGCCAACTATACTAGCTGAAACTCCTGTAGAAAATGTGACAGCGCATTTGGTTCACCGTACAACTGGTGCGATTGTTTTTATATCAGTGACGCCTTTTACTATTGGAAGGGAACCTAGCAATACTTTGGTTCTTGATGATGCCTTATGTTCGCGTAATCATGCCCTAATTGTTTATTTTACTGACCCTCAAGGGATTGTGCGATATCAGTTAACAGATTTGAGTAGTTCTAATGGTACTTTTGTTGGTGGGATGCGGCTTAATCCTAATCAAGCATTCTGGTTGACTCCGGGTAATGTGATTAGGATTGGTTCTCAGGAATGGGTTTTTGAAGTGTAATGGATAATGGGTAAGCTAATCGGCATTTAAATTGGATATTCTCTGTTCCCTGTTCCCTGTTACCTTTGAATAATTTAGGTATCCCAATCTATATGCTGAACAGCTTAAGACTTCGAGAAAAACGGTTATTCATCTAACTTTTGAAGCTTTCCAGATTTTGTTATATCGAATCTGTTGGTATTAGAATACTATTTTTTTAACGCAGAGAGCGCAGAGGAGGACGCGGAGGGACGCAGAGGTTTTTGCATAATTCCGGTAGGGAAATGATTTAAAAGGTTTTTGTTGGTTATGGTTCAAACAATCCAAGCCAAAGACATCACCTTGCGTGATTTCATCACAATATATGGTCTTGAGTTAATTGAAGATAACCAATTCTTTCGAGAGTGGCAATTTGGTAATGGTTATCGAGTCCAAACAAGCGGCTTTCTCGATAGAAGCAGGACTCGCACAAATTCTTGCTTATATGTTGGCAACTACTCACCCAGAAAACCCTTTTTTTGGGATGATTACTACTGGTGGTAGTTTCATTTTCATCAAATTAGTCCAAGGAGAAACGCCTCAGTATACAACGTCTAATTTCTGGGAGATTCGCAACCGTGGAAATAATTTATATAGCGTGCTGAGTATATTAAAGAAACTCAGTACCTTGAGTCTCTAGGAAAAGATAGAACAAGACTAATCTTCTATACTCTACTGATACCCTGCAGCTTGAATTGAAAATAGTCTTGCGTAACGTCCCCCAAGCTGTAACAACTCCTGATGAGTTCCCTGTTCTGAAATTTCTCCTTTTACAATGACAACAATATTGTCAGCCATACGCACAGTAGAAAAGCGATGGGAAATTAAGACAACCATCTGATTGTGAGTAATCGTTCTAAAATGATCAAAGACACGTACCTCAGCTTCAGCATCCATTGCCGCTGTTGGTTCATCTAACACCAAAATATCGGCACTACTGCGCATAAAAGCCCGCGAAAGTGCAATTTTTTGCCACTGTCCCCCAGAAAGTTCTTGTCCTCCATTAAACCATGAACCTAACTGAGTACTAAAGCCTTTTGGCAATGATTCAATGAAAAATTTTGCCATCCCTTTTTCTGAAGCAACTTCCCAACGTTCTTTGTCTTCAAAATAATTGATGTCCCCCACACCGACATTCTCACCAGCAGTGAATTGGTAGCGGACAAAGTTCTGGAAAATTACGCCAATTCTGCGACGCAAAGCGTTAATATCCCATTCCTGCAAATCTAACCCATCCAGTAAGATGCGTCCAGAATCCGGAGTATATAGCCGAGTTAGGAGTTTAATGAGGGTGGTTTTTCCCGAACCATTTTCACCAACAATTGCTAGTTTTTGCCCAGGTTTGAGATGGAGTGAGATATTTTTTAAAGTAGCTTTTTCGGCACCTGGATAGGTGAAACTTACTTTTTCAAAGCGCATTCCATCTCCGGTAATCACACCTTGAGTTGCTTTACCACTTGGCTGAGGTACTTGCTTGTCCAGGAAATCGTAGAGATTGGATAGATAGAGGTTATCCTCATAAAGCCCACCAATGGAAGTCAGAGCTCCAGAAAAAGTAGACTGTCCTTGTCGAAATACCATCAGGTACATTGTCATGTCCCCTAGGGAAATTCGACCGAAAATTGTTTCGAGTACAATCCAAGCATAAGCAGCATAAAATACTATCGTACTTAATAAGCTCAAGACAAAACCCCAGGTTCCTCGACGTAGGGTAAGGTTGCGATCTTCGCCGTAGAGTTGATTAAATGTATTGCGGTATTTTTGTAACATTGTCGGGCCAAGCTGGTAAAGCTGAACCTCCATTGCGTAGTCTTCTCTCGCAATCAATGTTTCTAGATAATATTGCTTTCTAGTTTCAGGAGATCGCCAACCAAACAGTCTAAATGCTTCCCCAGCAAAGCGCGTTTCTGCAATAAAGGGAGGAAGCGCAGCAAGTACCAGAATTGCCACGGCCCAAGGTGAAAATTTTAGCAGTAAACCACTATAAGTCACCAGGGAAAGTGCAGACTCAATTAGTCCGAAAGTGCGCGTTACTAGCATTAAAGGACGACTGGATGCTTCTCGTCGCGCCTGTATCATTTTGTCATAAAATTTGGAGTCTTCAAAGTGAGGTAAATCTAGTGTCAGCGCTTTTTCTAGAATAAGTACATTCACCCTTTGAGCTAATAGTGTCCGCAACAGTGATTGACAGATAGTTTGGCTTTTCTGCGTTCCTGCTTGTAAGATTATGACGATCGCTTCTAATCCCACATATTCCAAAGCCTTCCAGCGATGGACTTCTAATCCTGTTCCAGAAGCCAAAACAACGCTATCGACAATTAACTTACCGATATAGGCGATCGCTGCTGGTAACAACCCTCCCACTAAAGTTAGAATTGCCAACAAAATTGTCAGGGTACGTGTCGTAGTCCAGACTAATTTTAGTGCTCGTCCGCTATACCGGAATACTGAGAGGGATTTGCGTATCTCCCGTATAGGAATTCTCAAGTTCAGTTGTCTACTCATTAGGCCTCTTGCAAAAGTCAGTTTTTGTGATGTAGCAGTATTACTTATCTCTGAAGATTGTGCCACTTATGCAAGAAGTCTAGTCTATCTAATCCCGTGCAATTAATTAATCCTTGTTTTACATCAAATCAGAATAATTGGAATAAGATGTTTTTTTTTAACGCAGAGAGCGCAGAGAGGGGACGCAGAGTAACGCAGAGGTTTTTGAATAATTCTAAGAGGGCAATGATCTTATCGGTACAAGAAAGCGCAGAGCCTAATAAGGAGTTTTTATCTGCGTTTATCTGCGTTTATCTGCGGTTTATTTTCTCAAATTATGATTCATGTAAGAGGTCTATTCTTTGATGTTAAATCCCCGACTTCTCCAAGAAATCGGGGATTTGTAACTAAAACTGAATTGGCAACGTCACACCAACACCCACTGCAATATCATTATCTGCTCTCACTCTCAGACTATCAAAAGGTGTTGCTCCCAAACGATTAGTCACATATGCTTCCAATTGCATACCAGAAAGTGAGTTTGTCTCAGAAATACCTAACAATGATGCTGGACGCCAACGCAAACCCGCAGCCCAAGGAATCACATTTTGACGGTTATTGCCAATAAAAGCATTACCCTTTCCACTTAAGTCTATACCTGCTTCTGCAATTGCATCCAAATTTTTAACTAAGGGAACTGAACCGCCTAAATTTACACCTGCTACTTGTAAACCATTCCGTTGTACAAATCCCACTGTAGGAGTTAGCCAAACTGCGCTTCCTCCCTTAAATTGATAGTGCATGGGAGTGGAAAGGGTGATGATGAATAATTCACCTGCTTTTTCGTTGCTAATAGCAAAGCCACCCTTAGTTAAACCTAGTTCTTGAAATTTATTGCGATTGTTATTGATCAGGTTTACCAGAACATTATTTGAACGTGCTACCGTTACCGCAGTACTTAAGGTAAATGGGTCACCATCTGCTTGATGTAATAAGCGAAGTTTACCACTCAAGCCTAACTGTGATTCATCTACTTTCCCTGGAATGTTATCTAAAAAAGCACCAATTTCTAAATCATCTAACAGTCCATACCTCACAGCAGTTAATAACCCTTGTCCTCCACCTTGAACAGACAAAGCCATCTGTTTGTTAGCAACAGTTCCACCATCGAAGAAACCAAAGCCAGCCGGTGTACTTGGAGGTGGTTGCTGAGTTGCACCAAAATGTTTAGGATATTGACGATTAGCACTGGTGATTCCTGGTAAATATGTAATCCCTAAGCCCACGGAAGGGTTGTTTTTATCGGCGATTACAGAGAGAGCACCTGTATTGCCCAAGGTGTTAGAAACAAATAAATCTGTAGCTAAACGAGGATTAACCATGTAGCGGACTCCCGCATTGAAAGCGACGGTTTTAGCAGGTAATCCTGAATCTCGATTTATTGTGTTGTTACCAGTGAAAGGAACGAAAGCATCTCCCCATACACTCAGTCTTGGATTGAGTTTATAATTGACACCTCCAGCTACGCCAATGGTAGTCCCAAAAGACCCAGGATTTGTAATCGGTGGTCTGTTGAAATATAAAGCATTGTCTTCTGGTAAAAAGGCAACTTTGGGAGAAATGGTAAACTGCAAACGGTCATCGGTTTTGACAGTAAGAGGTAACTCTAGTGAAGGAACTATCTGACTATTTTTTCCACTCGCTACAGTACCAGTTGCATTCTTAAATCTGTAAGGACGGCCTGCATTTCCCACAGAAGCAGCAACTACTCCACTAAGCGCTTGTAAGTACCTGCTTGGTTTTGCCAAATTCGTTGTTTTGCTTGTACAGTAAATTCTTGAAAGAAATTAGGGCCGGTGTTATCTGGATTAATTCTCAAAGCACGGAATTGTCCCTGATTACCTGGACCTCCGTTATCAACTGTCTGCGCGTCTAGGGTCAGTTCTAGGTTGTCAGTGACTACCCCAACTAGCACCAAAAGTCGGTTGACCTGTCAAACCAATATCACTGGCTTTCCCACTAGGAAATGATTGACGGTAACGCAGATTGGTGATAACTTCTCCTTGGCGTAATTGGTCTGCTGTGGATAGCACAGGTTGACGATTTTGTAAAGGACTTTCTCTGCTAGGAGTCGCTGGAGATTGTGCTGTAGCAGAGGGAACTTCTGGTAATGTAGTCGGACTTGGAATTGGTCTGGCCTCAGCTATTGTATCGCCCACAGGAAGAGCATATTTTGGAGGCTCACTGGTCACTACAATATCAGGCCGCACTGGAGAGTTTTGACGGTTATCCACAGCAACAGTTTGGGTGACAAAAGGCTGTGTATCGAAAGTTTCAGGAGGTGCGATTGCGCGATGGTACTCAGTAGCATCCTTTGCCTTTGTTGGCTCTGGCGTGGTAATTTTGTTTTCAGCAAGGAAATTGTTGGACTCTGGTTCTGGTGTAGGAAGCGTCACGCTGGAAGTTGCATTACTGCCATGACTAAATTCCTGTGTGGCGAGTGCAGCAAAGGTATAAATAGCAACAGTTGAAACACGCATAAATTTCCCCGTTTACTCCGGGTAGTGCTAAGCTTTAATGTAAAAATCGCGAGGTTGGAAAGATGCTCCTAGGTTCAACTAGGGGAAACAAGGTTTCCCCTCGCTAACGTGCTAAAAAAGTTCTGGATGGTGGTGAGAATTACAAAACTACTGAAAGCCGATAGCGGGTTGACCTATGGCTTTGACAGCACCAGTATTTGCTTCAAGCCACAACAACCAAAAGAAATATTTTTGCTGTCAGCTTGCCATATACAGATACAGAGTCTGCTGTCTCTATCAGGATAAAAAAGAGTTTGTTGCAGCAATTTAGTATCATCACAAGTAAGAGACTTCACCGCAGCAATCGGTATAAAAACTCGCGTGATTATTCCTGAAGCAATAACGTTTGAAGAAGCGATCGCCCTCACCCAGTCCCTGATCTCCACAATGGAAGCAGGGGAACTCAGCAACCAAGAATTTGCCGAGGCGATCGCCCAATTAGTGAAAAGTGATAATGGTGCCAGAGGTTTTTTTGTCACCTACCTCACCTCTGAGGGAACTTTAGCCGATAATCCCTCACCAGAACTGATCTGGGCGCTACAATCGTCTCCAGATACCGTAGCGGAACTTTTGGTAAAAAACGTGGCGATGTCAGCAGCGATCTCGATGACTCATCGCCTTGAGGGTAACGAAGAAATCGCTCAAGGATCGGATCAAGTGCGATCGCGCACTACCGGTCTGATTGAACAAACTGCACTACCTCAAGTAGGCGAATTTGCGACTCAGTTACACGAAAGCGCCGCAACTGGAGAAGGCGCTTACAAAGCATTTCTACAAAAGTGGGGTTACGACGCGCAACAACGTCAGGAAATCTGTGACGCCCTAGAACAAATCATACCTAAAGAACCACTAGAAGAGGCGACTCCTAATCCTAATCCTGACCACTGACAAATGACAACTGACAGGAAGGGCATAGAAGAGTGCGTTGTTATATTGTCGGTAATATCTAAATATTTTGGAGCTCTCTTCTACGCCCCTACACAACTGACAACTGACAAATGACAAATGACAAATGATTAAAATACTTCACCTGTCAGATATCCACATGGGAAGTGGCTTTTCCCACGGACGGATTAACCCAGAAACAGGCTTTAATACACGTTTAGAAGATTTTGTCAATACCTTAGCTAAATGTATTGACAGAGCCATTGCAGAACCTGTAGATCTAGTACTGTTTGGCGGAGATGCATTTCCTGACGCCACACCTGCGCCTTATGTACAGGAAGCCTTCGCCAGTCAGTTCCGTCGTTTGGTAGATGCCGAAATTCCCACAGTATTGTTAGTAGGAAACCACGACCAGCATTCCCAAGGGCAGGGAGGTGCCAGTCTCTGCATCTACAGAACCTTGGGTGTACCTGGTTTTTTCGTAGGCGACAGTATCAAAACGCACCGCATCCAAACACGCAGCGGCCCCGTCCAGGTGATTACCCTACCTTGGCTGACTCGTTCCACACTTCTGACTCGGCCGGAAACAGAAGGTCTGGCGCTGGCCGAAGTTAATGAATTACTGACTCAGCGACTAGACCCGGTACTAGAAGCCGAAATCCGGCGTCTAGACCCGGAAGTTCCAACAGTCTTCTTAGCTCACTTAATGGCAGACCACGCTAACTTAGGAGCAGAGCGTTTCTTAGCAGTAGGGAAAGGCTTCTCGATTCCTCTTTCAATGCTGACGCGACCTTGCTTTGATTATGTAGCGTTGGGGCACGTCCACCGACACCAAAACCTCAACAAGTCTAATAACCCACCTGTAATTTACCCTGGCAGCATTGAACGGGTAGATTTCAGTGAAGAAAAGGAAGACAAAGGCTACGTGATGATTTCCCTGGAACGCGGTAGCGCAAAGTGGGAATTTTGTCCTCTACCGGTGCGGGTGTTCCGCACGATTGAGGTGGATGTCTCGAATGCAGATCAACCGCAAGAGGCCTTACTCAAAGCGATCGCGAAAAAAGATATTAAAGAAGCTGTGGTGCGGCTGATTTATAAACTGCGTTCCGAACAACTGGACTTAATCGACAACGCCAGTGTACATCAGGCTTTGAGTGACGCCCACAGTTACACAATTCGCCCGGAATTAGTCAGTCAGTTGGCGCGTCCTCGCTTACCAGAACTGGGAGTTGGTAGCAGCATTAACCCGATGGATGCGCTGAAAACTTACTTGGACAACCGAGAAGATTTGAGAGACATCACCACCGAGATGATGGAAGCTGCGCACAGTCTACTTATAGGCAAAGGCAATAGCCACTTAGAATTAGTAAATACTGAGGAAGCCCCGAAAAGCAGAACGCAGCTTGGCGGACAATACAGAATCCCAGCTACGGCTGCTTTAGAGCTCGTCTATGAATTTATCTCTACGAGGAAAAGACGGTTGTAGAGGTTCCGAGATTGGCAAGGAGACGATTAAGGAGACTTTTTAGGTGAAGCCTCTGGAGATTTTGTCGCACCCTTAGTCGCATCTTTAGTAGATTTGGTCCAGGAGAAGATTCTGTAGATTTGTAGTTCCGCTTGGGCCTGGAAGTAGTATCTGATGATGCAGGAGATTTAGTTCCGGTTGGGGCTTCAGTCGCAGGAGAAGCGCCTCCTGCTGGAGTTGTTTCCTTGCTTCCTCCGTCGCAGGCTGCTAGGCCTGTCATCGTGCCCACTAGCAGTAGAGCAATAAGTTTTGATTTCACGTTACAAATCCTCACAACTTTCAATTTTCGGCCTTTATCCTCTCTGAGAGCGTGCTTTTTAGCTCACTCATCCAGCCAAGGACTCACTAGGTATTTTCGCTCACTCAAGTCAGAAGTAGCAATAGCCTCGTCTGAATTGCCTTAGCTTTTCGGCTACGTAGAGATGCTAGCTTAACTCAAAGCTAAGTTGCACACCTCAACGGCTGTTATATTAACCTATGTATCGCAATTTTGCATAAATCAACATAACTTAGCTTTTTGTTAAATTTTAAAAATAGCTCCAAAAGCTTTCTCTGTATAAACTCCAGAAACTTGACCACCTCAAAATCACAGAGACCCAAACCAACAACTTCCCTTACCTTGGGTTTAGTTGTGTCCAGGTAATTAAGAAAACTGTATCATTTGACCTTGAATCGGTAAAATTCTTTAATATTCGCTGGGAGGTTAGTTAATCCCCCCTCCTATAGCGGCTGTTAAAATGTCTCCCTAGTGGGCTTCCTATGTCCGTCTTTTCTCAAATTAAGCGAGTTTTAGTCGGTGAATCCTTACCAACGAGTGCTCATGCTGAAGAACGATTAACTAACGCTGAAGGCTTAGCAGTTCTCTCCTCTGACGCACTCTCATCTGTTGCTTATGCAACCGAAGAAATCTTATTAGTCCTAGTAGCTGCAGGAACTGGCGCCCTGTTTTGGTCGCTCCCAATTGCCGGAACGATTGTGATACTGCTAGTGCTAGTCATACTGTCTTATAGACAGACCATTAAAGCCTATCCCAAGGGCGGTGGTTCTTACATTGTCGCCAAAGAAAACCTGGGGCTCTATCCCGGTCTGGTAGCAGGCGGTTCGCTGATGATCGACTATATCCTAACGGTAACGGTGAGTATTTCTGCTGGCACAGCCGCCTTAACCTCAGCAGTTCCCGAACTAAAACCGTTTACAATCAGCCTTTGCTTATTTTTTATTTTCCTAATAATGCTGGCAAATCTCAGGGGAGTCAAGGAATCAGGCAAGATATTTATGATTCCTACTTACGCATTTATTGCCAGTATTTTTGTTCTAATTGCTTTTGGTTTATATCAACAAGCTATCGGTGACCAAAACATTCCTCAAACTTATCCAAAACTACTAGCCCAAGAACAAGAAGAAGTTAGTTTGTTTTTCATCTTAAGAGCATTTTCGGCTGGCTGTGCAGCCCTAACAGGAGTAGAAGCAATATCCGATGGCGTCTTGGCATTTAAACAACCTGAGTGGAAAAATGCTCGCCTCACATTACTCTACTTAGGTGTGATTCTCAGCATTATGTTTGTTGGAATTACCTACTTAGGTAATGTTTATCACATAGTTCCCAAAGAAGGAGAAACGCTGGTTTCTCACTTAGCTCGCCAAATTCTGGGAGGTAGCTCACCTTTCTACTACTTCATCCAAATTGCCACTTTGTTAATCTTACTTTTAGCAGCTAATACCAGCTATGCCGACTTTCCCAGACTTTGCTACTTTATCGCTCGTGATGGATTTTTGCCCAGACAATTATCAATCTTAGGCGATCGCCTAGTCTATTCCAACGGCATTATTCTCCTCAGCTTGTTTTCTGCTGCTTTGGTGATTATCTTCAAAGGCGACGTGACCGCAATTATTCCCCTCTACGCCGTGGGTGTTTTCACTTCCTTTACCCTTTCCCAAGCGGGAATGGTCCGCCACTGGTTCAATGAACGTAGCTCTGGTTGGCGTCCTAGCGCCATAATGAATAGTATAGGTGCGCTTGCTACACTGATAGTTTTAGGCGTAATCATAACAACTAAGTTTATCGCGGGAGCTTGGTTAGTTGTAGTTGCAATTCCTTTGTTGGTAATTCTGTTTTTAGCAATTCACCGTCACTATCAATATGTAGCGAGGCGCCTCACTATTGAGGGTGTAGCGCCTCGCAGTTATATTCCTAGACCGAAACCGGAAGTTGTAACTCACCCAGCGATAGTGATAGTCGGACAACTAAATCGTGGAACCTTGGAAGCACTTGATTACGCACGCAGTATTGCCGATGAAATTGTTGCAGTTCACGTTGATATTGGCACCACAGACCGAGATAAACTGCAAACACGATGGTCAGAGTTACAAAGAGATATTCCTTTGGTAATTTTAGATTCTCAATATCGTTCTGTGGTATCTCCAATTGTTGATTTTCTTAGCGACTATGAAAGTCAACATCCTGATGTTTTGTCAACGGTAATTATCCCAGCTTTTGTGACACGGAATTGGTGGGAAAGTATCTTACACAACCAGACAACTTGGTTCTTGAAAGCAGCTTTACGAGCTAAGAAAAGCCGAGTTGTTACCACTGTCAGATATTACCTGTAATTAGAAGGTTGAAGGTTCAACTTTAGAAAGTAGCAAGTTCCAACCAGCAATGTCTAAACTTTTGTCAGCCGTCTTAGTAGCAACTACTATTTTCCTAAGCTTCACTGAACAACACACCTCAGCAATTGCTCGTACCTGTGTGGCTGCTACCAGTTGCGGGCCACAGCCAATCAAGTTTATACCGGGTCAAAAAATCACCGTTGAGATCGTTAACCTAACTGAAAGTGTTGTTCAGTTGCAGCAGCTATATCGCACTGACCCAATTTCCATTAGCCCTGGACAAGTGCGCTCTTTTGTGCGTGGAGGCAGCACGGAACCGAATTTCTCTGTAATATTCTGGGATGCAATTGGATTACCGCTCTTGGTGAATATCCGCAAACCAGCAGCGAGGACGCTACGCATAGAAGTGCGTCCCGGTGGGAGTCCTCCAGGCGATCGCACAGTTTACCTCAAAGACGATGGTCGTGTAGCCGTTTTCTAGTTCAGCATTTGAGATACATCAATGTAGGTTGGGTAACGCTGGTGCTTTACCCTACATTTTTAGTAAGAAATTAATGGAACTTTCGGTACTTTTAAAGTAATTGTTGAGTTAGGACTGAAGACGTGAGGGTTGATCCTGTTCTTCAGTCACTCAATTTTGAATTTTTTTTGCAGGAGGATTCAAAATCCCTGTTCAAAGTATGGTAATTTAACCCAAATTAATCTAATCTAAAACTTTCCATCCTTTGTCAATTCTGGATAAACAAGCAGTAATTGACCCCTATGAGAATTTTAGTAGTTGAGGATGATGAGCTAGTAGTCCAAAAGCTCGTCAAAACGCTTACTGACCTACAATATGTAATCGATGTAGCCGCTGATGGCCAAGCGGCTTGGGAGCTAGTGGAAGTCTTTACCTATGACTTGGTTTTGCTGGATGTGATGCTCCCCAAGCTGGATGGTATAACGCTTTGTAGGAGATTGCGATCGCACGGTCTAAAAATGCCGATTCTTCTGTTGACAGCTCAAGATAACAGCAACAACAAAGTAATTGGCTTAGATGCAGGAGCAGATGATTATCTAAGTAAACCCTTTAATATACAGGAATTGTTGGCTCGCATTCGTGCTTTGCTGCGTCGCGGAACTATTCCTTTACCTCCCATGCTTGAGTGGGGAAACCTACATCTTGACCCCAGTAGCTGTGAAGTAATTTATAACAGCCAACCTCTACATTTAACACCGAAAGAGTATGCTCTCTTAGAACTTTTCCTACGCAATCGGCAACGAGTATTTAGCTGTAATGCGATTTTAGATCAGCTTTGGTCTTTTGAAGAAGCGCCAGGAGAAGATACAGTTAGATCTCACTTGAAAGGGTTACGACAAAAACTTAAGGCTGCGGGTATTCCTCAAGATCCAATTGAAACAGTTTATGGTATTGGTTATCGCCTGAAATCTGTAGAACAGCAGCAAACAAAAAGTAAGACACAGGCTAAGAAAAGACAAATTATTACCGATTCCACGCCCAATCCTCTGATCTCTAATTATGATGTAGAACCGCAAAGGTTAGCAGCAGTCAACGGAGTTTGGGAGCGGGGGAAAGAAAAGTTTAGTAACCGAGTTGCAGTAATTGAACAAGCAACAACCGCACTACACCAAGATACATTGAGCGATGAATTGCGACAACAATCACAGCTTGAAGCTCATACCCTAGTGGGTTCCCTAGGAATATTTGGTCTTGATAAAGCCTCGCGTCTGGCTAGAGAAATAGAAGAACTTTTTCAAGTCGGAGTGCGACTTAACCAAGAGCAAAAGCAGCACCTTTTTGAACTGGTTGTCGCGCTACGTAGGGAGCTACAAAGAGCGATTACTGGACAATCTTCTGATCTGCAATCAGTTGATCAACGCCAAGAATTGTTGATCGTGGGTAAAGAACAGTCATTGACAGAAGAGTTGGTTAAAATTGCGCAAACAAGTGGGATACGTGGGGCGATCGCCACTGAACCTACTATAGCCAGAGAGTGGATTTTGAGCGATCGCCCTGATGTGGTGCTGCTTGACCTTTCTTTTGCTGATACTACAGAGGATAGCCTGATCTTACTAGCAGAACTAGCCGCCTGCACTCCTCCAGTTCCAGTACTAGCACTTACAGCCCAGGATAGCTTGATTGACCGACTAAAAATAGCCCGTTTGGGTGGACGAGGTTTGTTACAGAAGCCAGTCAACGCAGCACAGGTGTTAGAAGCAATTACCCAAATCTTGCAACGCTCTCACAGCGAATCGTCAAAGGTGATGATTGTGGACGATGACCCTCAAATCCTAAACGCTCTAAGTACCTTACTCAAGTCTTGGGGATTGATCTGCACAACCCTCGACAATCCCCTAAAATTCTTAGAAACCCTGGAAGCTACCTCACCAGATTTGCTGGTTCTGGATGTGGAAATGCCTCATTTGAGTGGGCTGGAATTGTGTCAGATCGTGCGTAATGATTTACGTTGGAGTAATCTACCGGTGCTGTTTCTCACGGCTCACACTGATGCTGAAACAATGCAGCGAGTATTTACGGTAGGTGCCGACGATTATGTGAGCAAGCCAATCGTTGGCCCAGAATTGGTTACCCGCATCCTCAACCGCTTAGAGCGATCGCGTTTGCTCAAGAACATACGCCAAACAGATACACTGACAGGGGTGGCCAATCTTCGCAAGTCTTCCCAAAAGCTAAACGAGTTTCTCCAGTTAGCCAGTCGCCACACTTTGCCCCTCTGCTTTGTTATCCTAAAGCTCAATTGTCTTAATCAGGTCAACGAGCAGTATGGTCATGAAACAGGCGATCGCGTTCTCTCCCACTTAGGGGAATTGCTACGACGAACATTTTGCAGTGAGGATGTTGTCGCTCGCTGGGGAGGAGCTGAGTTTATTGTAGGTATGTACGGGTTGACCAAAAGCCAGGGGGAAGAACGACTTTCTGAAGTCTTGGCAAATCTACATCAAGAAAACTTTACTGCTCCCAATAATACCCAGTTTCAGGTAACCTTCAATGCAGGGGTTGTTCAGTATCCCCAGGATGGTAATGACCTACAAGCGCTCTATCAAGCTGCTGATGCTGTGTTGCGTAATTTGATACCCTTGTCAACTTAAACCAGAAGATACAGCAGTTACGGCTGTTATGAGGTACAGTCAGACCTAACCCCCAACCCCCTTCCCACCCCTCCCTAACCCTCCCCTACGAGGGGAGGGAAAAGGAAAAGCTTTTGTTAGCTGGAAGGGGGCTAATGTCAAAGCCTCTCTCCTTTAAGGAGAGAGGTTTGGAGAGAGGTTTATGTACCGCAATACAGAGGAAACCGCTGTATAAAGTATTGAGCAGCTAAATTTCTCCCACTTCTGGTAGAAGTCGGAGATTTGCAGATTTTTTGAAAATTCTTCGTTTCTCCACAAGTTCTCCATTTTTCAGCTTTAGATTAAAAATATAGCAAACACGAAACGGATTCCCAAGCCAAAATCATCCTAATTACTAAGTGTAATTAGTAACAAGGTTGAAGTTTGACTATTACCCCATACTTAACTCGTTTACAACAAAATCTGCAACCTAAGATAGTTCAGCAACTCACTTGTATTAAGTTTGCTTCTCGTTAATTCTTTACTACCAGAAGCGAGTAATTTTTGTTTGTTTTTTTTGTCAAATTAACTTAACTAGGAGAGTATTAACTGTGTTTAACACCAATCCTGTCAAAGAATTTAAGTTAAATGTCAAACTCATAATTTCTGCCTTAAAGACTAAGAATAATCGGCTAATTGAAGCTTGTCAAGAGACTCTCAGTACTCAATTTGGCGCTGATTACCTAGCCAGTGTGATGACTTCAGCAGTGTTTCAACTAGCTGAAACCGACTCGGATCTTTTTTCCTGGACGTGGCAACATTTTTATGAGCTTGATTCCTGCCTTGACTTAATAGAACAAACTGTGATGTTCGCAGTAAAAAGACTAATCAAAAAAGGCTTCATTCTCGGTAAAGACTTTAGCACAACTTTTACTGGTGAAATTTTGATTACAAAAGAAGCCAAAGAAGCTTTAATGGAAAGTGGTTCATGTCTAGACCATATTTTTCTTGAGGAAGTTTTGCAAATAGTTGATTAGTCTTGAACCTCAATCAAAAAAACATTTACAACCAGTCCTTTAGTCAAATTGGAGACTGAATTGATGAAAATCTTAACTGGTCTTATTCACAAAAATCACCCCTTACACCTAGTACGTCAGTGGTTTGACTCTCTAGAAGTTCGTGACTACAAAATAGCTCGTTCTTTGTGCAAAATTATTCCTTCGCGTTGTCCCTTTGAGCGAGAAGTGAAACTTTTTGATCGCACTATTTTTTGTATTCCACCCCTGTGCAAACTGAATCCTCTCTATGATCAATTAGTTGCACTGCGCTTCAAATCTTTAGTTTATCTAGCCGATGAATGTGGTGAAGACGTAACTGGGTATTGTTAGTATTCATTAATTTTTAAAAACCATGTTTAAAAATCAAAGCGTCTTGAATAAAAAGCAGGTTTCCCAACAACAGGAACCCCCGACAGCAAAAGAGCCTGTAATCAATAACTTGCACCGCGATAGAGTAGCTATTTTCATTGATGGATTAAGCTTGTTTTATACAGCTTTACAACTAGGAATTGAAATTGACTACAGCAAACTGCTTCGCATTTTGACTCATGACAGTAAACTGTTACGCTCGTTTTTCTACACTGGAATCGATCCCAGCAATCAAAAGCAGCAAAACTTTCTACTCTGGATGCGTAATCATGGATATCGCGTCTTAACTAAAGACCTAACTCAGTATGCGGATGGCTATAAAAAAGCCAACATGAATGTAGAAATTGCCATTGACATGATGACTTTAGTTGATTGTTATGATACAGCAATTTTAGTTAGCGGTGATGGCGAGCTAGCCTATGCTGTTAATGCAGTTAGCTATCGAGGAGCGCAGGTTAAGGTCGTCAGTTTGCGCTCGATGACTAGCGATAGTCTGATTAATTTTGCCGACTTTTACATTGACATCAATGACATTAAAGAAGAGCTTCAAAAGACTGCCAACAATAGCTCTACTTGTTGACAAAAGTTTATAATCAGCAGAGATGAATGAGCAATGGTATTCTGCATTCCTCAGTCATCTTTCTTTGTTCCCCCGTCACTAGCAAAAGTACAATTATCAGGAACTCTGCGGTAGACTGTCTATCCGTAGTCTAAAGTCAATTTCTTCTACTAAGCGTGCAAAGCAGACCTAATTCTGAATCATCGAAAAACCCTCAGCGTTTGCCTAATCAACGCTGGCAAATCGCACCACAAAAGAAAGAACAAGCTACACAACTAGGACAAGCAACCGGACTTTCACCGCTGTTAGGTCAGGTATTAATTAACCGGGGTATCGAAACACCTGAACAGACACTGGCTTATTTATATCCTGAATCTCAGGAAATGCTCGATCCAATTGATGAGTTTCCTGATTTAGCAATTAGTGTAGAAATGCTCAAAGAGGCGATCGCTTCGGGTGACAAAATTGCCATCTGTGGAGACTACGACGCTGACGGGATGACGAGCACTGCTTTGTTACTTCGTGCTTTGCGCCATTTAGGTGCTGATGTTGACTACGCTATTCCCAGCCGTATGAAAGACGGTTACGGTATCAATACACGAATTGTAGACGAACTTGCAGAGGAAGGTGTCTCACTAATTTTAACTGTGGATAATGGTATTTCTGCTTACGAACCCATCGCTAGGGCCGTAGACCTGGGAATAATGGTGATTATTA
>JAYFMV010000030.1:0-21638 GCA_042408245.1 Potamolinea sp. | reverse complement strand
ATACAGTAGTTCATACTGGTAAAGCTGTGGTGGATACTGCGGTTGGTGTGGGAGGGGTGATTGGTAATAATGCATCTCAAGCTGGTCAATCTTTGGTTAAAACTGCTACTGGTGTTAGTGGAACAGCAGCTAAGCATAGTTATCAGGTACTTAGTCAAATCACTGATTTTGTTGCGGGAACTCCCATACTTCGCAAAATGGTAAATCAGGTAGATTTGGCTAAAGTTGAGGAATCAGTTAAAGCTTTGAAGCAAAAATATCCACAGGAAACACCAAGACAAATTGCTCATCGCTTAATGCTTGAAAAAGCGATTTATGCAGGTTCTAGTGGGTTGTTGACTAGCTTAGTTCCAGGACAAGCTGCAGCTTTGTTTGTGGTAGATTTGACAACAACTTCTGCTTTACAAGCGGAAATGGTTTATCAAATTGCGGCCGCTTATGGCTTGGATTTGCAAGACCCAGTACGCAAGGGTGAAGTGTTGACAATTTTTGGTTTGGCCCTTGGTGGTAATCGCGCTATTAAAGCTGGTTTGGAATTGTTACAAAATGCTCCTGTTGCTGGTGCTGTGATTGGTGCAAGTTCCAATGCTGTGATGCTTTATACGGTGGGCTATGCTGCTTGTCGTTTTTATGAGGCTAAGTTAGATTCACAAGCAACTGAGTCCACGTTGGTGGCTTCTAAGGAAGCAAGTGAAGATTATTTGAAAATGGCGATCGCCCAGCAAATCATTATGGATCAGATTTTGGTTCACGTCATCTGTGCTGGGAATCCTGGAAAATCTTGGGAAGATATTTTATCAGAATTGCAAGCTTTGAATATTAGTCCTGCTTCCTTGGCGGTGATTCAGACTAATATTAAATCTCCCCTATCTTTGGAGCAATTGCTTACTCAACTCAACCGTGATTTTGCTCTGCCACTACTAGCTCAATGTGAGCGAATGGTGCAAAGGGATGGAGTTAAAACCCCAGAAGAAGCGCTAGTGATTGACAAGATTTCTAGGCAATTTAGGCTTGATTTGAATCAAATGAAAACACAAATGGCGTCAAGTTAACTTGCTACATCAAAGTAAGTCCTATGAAGGATGAAGGATGAAATTACCAATAAGTTTTAACTTCATTCTTTATCCTTCATACTTTGGACTTCTTTAGTCAATTTTCAATTAAGCTTAATGGGTTTCTGCCTCTTCTAACTGGATTGCCATGTCAATCAAATGTCGTGCATAGCGGATCGTATCAGTTAAACCTCTCTCAGTTACTGGATAACTATAGCGGGGAAAACCCTCATTCGGATGCTGCCATCGCAACCATAGCTGTCTGTTAATGACTTTCGTGCTGATCAACCAATTTCGGTAGCGGATCGGTTGCATCTGCCAGCCTGGGTTAGGCATATTGGTATTCAAGCTAGCGCCTCCCTGAATGATTTGCTGAACCATAAATTTAATATTTAACGACTTTTACATCTACTGAAAGAAATAGATTTTTATAGCCCTTCTTTTTTCTTTCAGCAGAGTTTTTTCTATCTATATCTGAGTGTAACTGGCAATTGTAAAATATTCTGGTTTTTTAAAGTTGTATTACAGAGAGATAAACTTCACTATTGAGGAGTTTTTCAGCGCGACGCTGTAATACAGGACTCCAGAGGCTGCTAGTTGCTGAAACCTCTTGTTTTCATGCGAGATTATTCCACAGACTGACAGACTAAAGGATTTTATTAGCGAATTAATGAGGGGTCATACCCCACACCCATAAAAATAGTTTGTAGGGGAAAAGCATTCGGGTGATCTATTCTCAGATCAGGACTTACGAACAAGCTTTGTTGTCATGCTGAGCACAACGCAGTGGAGCGTTAGCAGCGTTGTGTAGCGTCAGCATCTCAGAGATTCTTCACTGGGCTATCGCTGCGTTCAGAATGAGATTATTTCGTTAAACTGCGTAAGTCCTAAGATGAATTACCCAGACCTCAACAAAGTAGGTCTGGGTAATTTATTCCTGAGTATTAGACTAGATTTGCAAGCATCAATTAGTTAGGCTGAGACTATGCAATAAACCCTCGAATAACTTAAGTCCATCGGTACCGCCTAACATAGGATCACAAGCTCGTTCTGGATGGGGCATCATTCCCAAGATTTTGCCAGTGCGATCGCATATACCGGCAATATTGTTCAATGAACCATTAGGATTGGCATCCTCGCTAATTTCACCATTAGCCTGGGAATAACGAAACAGCACCTGATTGTTATCTTCCAGCGCCTTGAGGGTGTCAGCAGCAGCGTAATAGCTACCTTCTCCGTGGGCAATAGGTAGGGTAATTACCTCTGTTGGTGAATAAGTCGATGTCCAAGGGAGATCAGTGCGTTCTACTTTGATGGGGACGCGATCGCAAATAAAATGTAAATCTCGGTTCCGTACCAGTGCTCCTGGTAACAATCCCACTTCCGTCAACACCTGAAAGCCGTTACAGATACCAAGTACAAACTTACCCTGTTGAGCGTGTTCCACCACGCGACTAATTACAGGCGAAAATTGAGCAATTGCGCCACAACGCAGATAATCTCCATAACTGAAGCCACCTGGAAGCACGACCACATCTAAATCAGAAATATCCGTTTCCTGGTGCCAAACCATCCTTGTGGGTAATTTCAGCAAAGTTTGAGTGACATAGGCCACATCGCGATCGCAGTTTGACCCAGGAAAAACGATAACTCCAATTTTCATCACTAAGCCCCCATCTGTGCATATACCTCAACCAACTCAAAGCGATAATTTTCAATTACCGGATTTGATAAAAGTTGGTCGCAAATGCAGTCAAGTTGCTCCCGTGCCTTGTCTTCATCAGCAGCAGTTACCATTAGCTCAATGTACTTGCCAATGCGCACCTGTTCCACACCTTCGTAGCCTAGTTGCTTCACTCCCGACTCTACTGCAACACCTGCGGGATCTAACACTGAAGGTCGGAGGGTAACATAAATGCGAGCCTGGTATTTATGAATCACGAGCATCCCCTAAATTTTAATAAGCCCACTTTAAAGTTTTAACCACAGCGGCCCCAAAATCATCATAGATTGAGATATTACCCATGAAACTCCCACGCACCCGTTCTCAAGAGCGAATTTTAAATCTGCTCAAAACTTTGAATCGCGCCGTCTCGGCTCAGGATATTTATGTAGAGTTGCGTAACCGCTCTCAAAATGTTGGTCTGGCAACAGTTTATCGCGCCTTGGAAGCTTTGAAGCTCGAAGGTACTCTGCAAGTGCGAACTCTCGCTAATGGAGAATCCCTCTACAGTTCTGTACAGCGTGACCAACATCACCTTACCTGTCTCAATTGCGGACAATCGATTGTGATCGATGAATGTCCAGTGCATCAGTTAGAGCATGAATTGCAAGATTCTCACTCCTTCAAGATTTATTATCACACTTTGGAGTTTTTTGGGTTATGCGATCGCTGTACTGTGCCCCGCGATACTGATGAGCTAGGTTCAACCCACCACCATTAATAAGAGAGTTGAGAACAACTGGTGCGATTGTGACTTCTCCTACACCGAATTAAAGATTACGGTGTAGGCTTCTCAACCTCGCGATTGAGCCTTCCTGGTTATTTCCCTGACGGGAGTTGCACCACTTACCTAGAACAGCCTCATGACTTATTCCCTGGTAGACCGATTGCCCAGGCAGTTTCCATTCCGCACAGCCCATGCGTACACATGGCTACCAAGAGAGTTGGAAGCTTTACACCTAATTACTGTGAAGTTTTTACCCAACCACAGAAGCTGCAACCGTGCAGCAATTTCTGGCTGGAACCCGCTAACTGTCGCGCGAAGACGCGCGCCCGCTGCGCTAACAGTTGTCAAGGTTCAGACCTATTTATGCCGTTTGCGCTGTTCACCACGCTACTAAGGCCTGTTCGTTTGAGTCAAGGCAACCGGAGGTTATTCGGTATATCAATAGTATCATTTTTATTAGTAATTGCCTGTAAATATATGTGTTAGTTTCTGTTAACTTTAGGGGCATCGAACCCCTAAAATTAACTGGGGGAGTCCATAAATTTAGTTTTGATGAATTAAATACTATGCAAAATCTGGGTTTCCAAGGTTTTAAAAATGTTTCCCTCCGTCTTGTCCTAGTAGTACCCTTTGTCCTGCAAATCTCTACCGCTGTGGGACTGGTGGGGTATCTCTCATTTAGAAACAGCCAACAAGCAGTTAATAATCTTGCTCATCAGTTGATCAGCAAAGTTAGCAATCTTGTTGATCAGCACCTCGATCACTACTTAGCAACCCCTCATCAAATTAATCAGATTAATGCCGATGCTGTAAAGCTAGGAATACTAAACCTACGAGATCTGAAAAGCTCAGGGCATTTCTTCTGGAAAGAAATGCAAACATTTCAGGTTAGTTATATCGATTATGGGCTGATAACAGGTGAATATTCAGGAGCTAGGCGTATTAGGGGTGAGCGTGAGGTTAATATTGCTGAAACTTCCCCCAATACTAAGGGAAAAACTTATATTTACGCTACTGATAGCCAGGGAAATCGCACCCATGTGAAAGATGTTAATGATGATGCCAATTTTCAAACAGAAGCTTGGTATAGAGAGACAATACAAGCAGGTAAACCGATTTGGAGTCAGGTTGATGCTTGGGATGAGCTACCAGAATTGTTAGCAATTTCTGCTAGTCGCCCTATTTACGACAACACCAATAAACTGCTAGGTGTCATGTGCGTTGATATGCTCCTGTCGGATATCAGTGATTTCTTGCGTAACTTAGAAACTAGCCCATTAGGAAAGACCTTTATTGTAGAGCGTGATGGACTAATTATAGCTAGTTCAAGTTCCGAAAAATCTTTGACTATAGTGAAGGGCAAAGCGCAACAACTCAATGCTTTAAACAGTAATGATTTCTTGATTCAAGCTACAGCTCAATATTTACAGGAAAAAGTTGGGAACTTTAGAGAGATTAAGGATAACCAAGTGTTTGAATTTAGCTTCAAAGGTGAGCGTCAGTTTGTCCAGATAACACCTTGGTATGACAATTTCGGTCTGGACTGGTTAGTGATTGTCGTTGTTCCCGAAACCAACTTCATGGCGCAAATCGACGCCAACACCCGCACTACAATTTTGTTGTGTATAGGAGCTTTAGTGCTGGCTACGTGGCTGGGAATCTATACTTCCCGTTGGATTGCTCAGCCTATCCTCCGCTTGAGTGAAGCTAGTAGCGCAATTGCCTCTGGCAACCTTGACCAAATAGTAGAAGTTAAAGCAATCAAAGAACTCAGCGTTTTGGGAACATCCTTTAATCGCATGGCAACACAATTAAGGGAATCTTTCACCATTCTAGAAAAAACGAACGAAGAGTTAGAAAAGCGGGTTGAACAGAGAACTGTTGAATTAAAAAAAGCCAAAGAAGCTGCCGATGCTGCTAACCAAGCCAAAAGCGAATTTCTGGCAAACATGAGCCATGAACTCCGTACCCCCCTAAATGGCATTCTCGGCTATGCACAAATTTTACAACAGCATAACACTTTCACTCCCAAACAACAACAGGGACTCAGCATTATTTACCAGTGTGGCTCCCATCTTTTAATGCTGATTAATGATATTTTAGACATTGCCAAAATTGAGGCACAAAAACTCGATCTCTATCCCACTAATTTTCAGTTTGAGACATTCTTATTAAGCGTCAAGGAAATTTTTCGTCTCAAAGCTGAACAAAAAGAAATTGACTTCACCTATCAGGTACTTAATCGTCTACCTTCAGCAATTCATGCCGATGAAAAACGTCTGCGTCAAGTTTTAATCAATCTTTTAGGTAACGCTATCAAGTTTACTAAACAAGGTAGCGTAACCTTGAAAATTGGAGTAATTGGTAATCAGTCATCGATCATCGGTAATGGGAAATATCCTAGAAATAATCAGTTACCAATTCACAAAATTCGCTTTCAAGTTGAAGATACTGGAGTTGGTATTACCCCAGAACAATTGGAGAAAATATTTTTACCTTTTGAGCAGGTGGGAGATAGCATACATAAAGCAGAAGGTACTGGCTTAGGACTCACAATTAGTCGCAAAATCGTAGAGATGATGGGCAGTGAAATCAAAGTCGAGAGTACCTATGGAAAAGGTAGTAGGTTTTGGTTTGACCTCGACTTACCAGAAGCCACAAACTTGATAGAGCCAGCTTTCCTCAAATCCAGTCAAACTGTGCTAAGTTACCAAGGAGAAAAACGGAAAGTTATGATTGTGGATGACCGTTGGGAAAATCGCTCCGTGATTGTTAATATGTTAGATCCGATTGGCTTTGAGGTTATTGAAGCTGAGAATGGACAAGAAGGTTTGGAAAAAGCCCATGAATCTCAACCGGATTTGATTATTACTGACCTGGCAATGCCTGTGATGGATGGTTTGGAGATGACCCAACGATTGCGAGAGTCAGAAGCATTTAAAGATGCTGTCATTATTGCTTCCTCTGCTAGTGTATTTAATCTTGATCGCCAACAAAGTCAAGAGGCAGGATGTAATGATTTTATCCCCAAGCCAGTACAAAACGAAGAGTTACTCAAGCAATTACAGAATTATCTAAAGTTAGAATGGGTTTATAAAACTCAGGATGAGTGGACGACCCAGGCTCAGGATTCTTCTGTTGTAATGAGTGCAATGGTGGTTCCTCGTGCCAACGAGTTAACTGCTTTATATAAAGCGGCTAAAAGTGGCTATATTCTAGACATTCAAGAAGAAGCCAACCGAATTAAGCAGCTAGATAACCAGTATGCTGCCTTTGCTGAGAAAATCTTAGAACTGGCTGAAGCGTTTGAAGATGAAGCAATCGCCAAGTTAGTTAGTATCTACCTTTCTTAAGTTTCAGCTATGAAGATTGTTCAACAAGATTCGATTCTAATTGTTGATGATACTCCCACAAACCTTAAAATTCTTTTCGATATTTTGAATCAGTCTGGTTTCAAGGTTTCTATTGCCAAGAGTGGCGAAAATGCTCTACAAAAAGTTCAAGAAGCCTTGCTTGACCTGATTTTATTAGATGTAATGATGCCCGGTATTGATGGGTTTGAAACCTGCCGTCGCTTGAAAGCAAATCTGACAACTAAAGATATTCCAGTGATTTTTCTGACAGTGCTTTCTGAGGTAGTAGATAAAGTTAAAGGCTTGAAACTGGGAGCTGTTGATTACATCACGAAACCAATTGAACAAGAGGAGGTTTTAGCTCGAATTAATGTTCATCTCGAACTCCGAAAAGCTCAACTGCGGCTAATACAGGAAGAGAAAATGGCTGTTTTGGGACAATTGGTTGCTGGGGTTGCTCACGAAATTAACAATCCTGTCAATTTTATCTATGGTAATTTGTCCCATGCGAGGCAAGATGTTGATGATTTGCTGAGATTATTGTGTTTGTATGAAACTTATACCCTGGAATCCATTCCAGAGGTTCAGGCTTATTCAGAGGAAATTGATTGGGAGTTCCTCAAAGATGACCTTCCTCAGCTATTACGTTCAATGGAAGTGGGTACAGAGCGGATTTTGGGGATTGTGAAATCGCTGCAAGTTTTCTCTCGTATGGAGCACACAGAACCAAAACCCGTTAACTTACAGGAAAGCATTGATAGTACCCTAATGCTCTTGAGCAATCGTCTGCGAACCAAGACTCATGATGCCAATTTACGGCGTCCAGATATCGAAGTGCTTAAGGAGTACGGTAAGTTACCCCTTGTCGAAGGTCATGTAGGAGAACTCAACCAAGTTTTTATGAATCTCCTCGCGAATGCGATTGATGCCATCAATGAAAGAATTGAGGAAGAGAAAAAATGTCAACATGCTAATTCACAAGGCTTTAGCCCCAAAATTACAATTCGTACTGAAGTCACGCGAGATCTAAGGCAAGTTGTCATTCAAATTCAAGATAATGGGATAGGAATGTCTGAGAAGGTACGTCAGAGAATTTTTGAACAATTTTTTACTACTAAACCTATAGGACAAGGAACAGGCCTTAGGTTTATCGATCTCCCGCCAAATTGTTGTTACCAAACATGGGGGAACTCTAGATGTAAATTCATTACTGGGAGAGGGCTCAGAATTTGTGATTACCCTCCCAATGCAGTTTAAGGTCTTAGGTTGATCAGGCGATCGCGTCGGTTGCTTTCAGTTGGATGTAATTCCGACTTTTGCAAGAGGTCTAGTCAGTACTGAACTTGTGACTCGTATCACAGGGCTGAATATCAACAATCACTTTTGCTGAAAAATGCCATCACAACCAGCGAAGAATTTTTCAGGGATACTGGAAATACATCCTTGAGCAAGGAGTGGCGTAAACTATCTAACATTGCACTGAGTAGGGGGTTTATAACCCTCACCCTACCCTGCGCTTTTTAGGAGTAGCTTATTATTTTTAGCATATGCTCGGTTGCTGCCTGATAATCTCAAATGCTATGACAACTCCTGTTGAGAGGACCCTCCATGTTTGACCCTACACAACTACTCATCGACCACTTTGTTCAACAAATTCGAGAAGGCTACCATCGCACCTACGGAGGTTGGAAGTCTAACTATGCAGATATTATTGCTTGGGCGGGGGGCATGGCCTTAGAAAACATTGCCAATAGCGATGCTCTCTATCACAATGTCGAACATACTATTTTAGTCACCTTAGTCGGACAAGAAATTCTGCGAGGTAAGCACATCCGTGAAGGTGGTGTCTCCTGTGAAGACTGGATGCATGGTATAATCTCCTTGCTTTGCCATGATATCGGTTACGTTAAAGGTGTTTGCCGACAAGACAGGATTCCGGAATCACTTTATGCTACAGGTATCGACGGTAAGACGGTGAGGCTTCCTGCTGGTGCGACTGATGCTTCCTTGACTCCATATCATGTAGACCGGGGAAAACTGTTCATTGAGGAGCGTTTTCGTGGGAACCCGTTGATTGATGCTGAGGAAATTAAGCGTAACATTGAACTGACTCGTTTTCCAGTACCAAAGGATGAAGACCACCAAGACAAAATGAACTGTCCTGGTTTGGTTCGGGCCGCTGATTTAATTGGTCAGTTGAGTGACCCGCGATATCTTAAGAAGATTAGTGCTTTGTACTATGAATTTGAAGAAACAGGGGTGAATAAATCCTTGGGATATCGTCATCCGGGAGACTTGCGTCAAAACTATTCCAAGTTTTACTGGAATGGGGTGTATCCCTACATCAAAGAGGCCTTACATTACCTGGAACTGACCCTTGAGGGTAAGCAAATCATGGCTAATCTCTACGCAAATGTCTTCGTGGTGGAACACGAACAATCTATTGCCAATTCGGCTGTTAATGCCGCTTGAGTGATACAATTTAATGCTTAATTTATAATTTCCGGTCTGCTCAAAACTTCCCAAGGTTTTGCGCAGGCTGGACTTTATTATGTCAGGATAGTTTCCCCAGCAGCGCTAAAGTAATGCACTTTGGTCTTAAATTCCCTTCACGCTCTTGACAAAAGAACCTAAAATCAAGAAGCTTTGCAAGTTACTTGATGGCTAAATAACTCACGGGACTCTTGCGTTACCTGACCAGCGATTACTGATTTTTGCAAATTCATAAACGCTGTGAAATCCTCTAAGTCATATTTAACTCTTAAAAGCATACGCAGTTGCTCTTCTGCTTCTAGAGTGAGATAACCATTTGCTAATGCTTCTTGTACAACTTCAGAAATTTTCATAGGGGTAGATAAACCTCTTTATTAGGTTTTAGTAAGAGGGTTGAACACCTGCGGCAAGCTGAATTCTGTCTGAACCACAGACTCAGTATTTTTACTTAGCTAGTTATGTTAACTCTCTCAGGGTTGAGACTGACTGTAAATCTTCCTTTATAAAGAATAAAGATTAACTTAATATTCGCCTAGGGTGATTCTCAAAAACTTATTGTTTCTTAAAATATCTTCAAAAAAGTATAATCAATTACGGGAAAATACTTAGCGACAACAAAATTAAAGTATAATTAGTGGGAATTTTTTAGAAAAGCAGTTTTTTCTGAAAAATAACTTCATGGATTTTTCACAAATCTATCTTTAGAAAATTGCTCAAATTAGGCAATTGTGTTAAAAATGTGATCGAGAAGGGGAGTAAGTTTCCCCCCATTCCCCTTCACAGCAACTGACCAGTTTCTTGCAGCGAGTGCAGACGCCGATAAATCCCTTCCTGGTGTAGCAGTTGCTCATGGCTACCCACTTCAACAATCCGACCTTGGTCAAGAACCACAATTTGATCAGCATCCCGAATCGTACTGAGACGGTGGGCAATAATAATAGTAGTACGAGTACCCTGAATACTCTTCATCGCCAACTGAATTGAGCGCTCAGACTCGTAATCCAAGCTAGAAGTCGCCTCATCAAAGATTAAGACATCTGGCTCCACTAATAAAGCCCTAGCTATTCCCAACCTTTGTCGCTGTCCGCCAGATAGCCGCACACCCCGCTCACCAACAACGGTATAGTAGCCTTGAGGCAGTTGCTCAATTACCTCATCGACTCTGGCAATACGACAGGCTTCTTGCACCTTAGCAAAGCTCACCTTGGGGTTGCCGTAAGTAAGATTATCCAGCAACGTGCCGTTAAAGATATCTACTTCCTGGTGAACAATTGCTAGACGTTTCCTGTAACCGGTAATATCCAGGTTGCGAATGTCCACACCATCCATTAAAATGCAACCTTGAATTGGTTCAAAATACCGGAACAAAAGTTTGACCAAAGTAGACTTACCAGAACCCGATCGCCCGACAAGCGCTACAGTTTGATAAGGTTCAATCAGTAACTGAACATCTTGCAATACTGGGCGTCTGGAATCATAACTGAAACTTAGGTGAGAAAACTCCACTTTGCCAGTGAATTGATAGGACTTAGCGCTATCATTTGCATCCAGAACAATTCCAAGAGCATCTCTTCCAGAAGGAAGCTGCATAAACTCATGAAATCGTAGCATCGAAGCATAGCGACGAGCAAAAACTTCTGCCAGTTGACTGATAGGTTCTAACTCAGAATAAGCCATGCTAGATACTGTTAAAAGCGTAACAAAATGCCCCAAAGATATCTGTCCATTTAATGTTGCCAGCAAGGTGAGAGCTAGCACTCCAAAGACACAAAATTGGATTACTGTTCTTTGCCAGGTTTGCAGTTTTACGTAACCTAAATGGATACTAAACAAGACTACTTTTAGTTCGCGATTTAAGCGATTGCGCTGTCGCTGTAGTTCCGCTGCTTCCGTAGCAAAAGCTTTAACAGTTTTGACGTTGGTGATAATTTCAGAAGTGCGACTTTCGGTATTTTCTTGGTGTTTATCTAAAACTTCTTCCTGGGAAATCAGTTTTTTCAGGTCTTTGATACTGAAAAGCAAGATAAACACAAAAGAAATTAAAAACAAAATCGCGATTCGCCACTCAATGCACCAGATAACGACAAAAATGCCCAGCACTCGTGCGAATTTTGGAATTAATTGTCCCGAAATTTCAGGATAAGTCCAAGTGTGGTTAGCGAGTCCTCTAGCAACTCTACCAGCAATACGTCCAGGGTTGTTTTCGTCGTAAAATTCGAGTGGCAAAGTCAGGATTTTTTCTAGAGCTTTTTCTGATTGATCGCGACGAGAGCGAAGAGCGATAGCCCAGTGAAACCAAACGCTAATCCAGGGTTGAATTGGTGCTCTGACAACGGTAACAATGAAAATTAAGCCCAGTAGTACAGCGAGGGATAAGGATTGATCTGTATTACGGTGAGTCAGGACTGCGACACTTTTTACTAAGTTTTGTAGCGGACCATCCAAAGTTTGATTGGATAGGACGTTGAGAATTTGTCCGATTACATAAGGTACTGCTAAATCGATGATTTCAAAAGTACTGCTGGCAGCAATGCTATAAATAGATATGCCCCAGTAGGGGCGAAAGTAGTGGAGAATATCCCGAAATTTTGCCATGATGCTCCTGACCTAGCAGTACTGGCATGATTTATAATAATCATTTGCTAGGATGATTCTGTATTATACATGAAACTCATTGTAGTACATACAGTTTCTTCCTGGTCAAGTTTTTTTCATGGCTTTGCAGAAGAGCGCAAGTCAAGGGATAGCCAGATCAGGGCATCTATAAAAGAGTAAACCCTGGAATTGCATCATAAAATAAGTTTTGATTGCTTCGCTTTTGCTGAGGTATTTTTAAAGCTTAAGGAATAGAGAATGTCGGGTTGAGATTCCAGATAGTACAGGGTAACAAAGGTTTCTCGCCAGTTATTTATCAAATTTTTATCCTGATGTAAATAAGTCGGGGTAGAAATTAACTATAAAAGAAGAATAGCCCCTATGTCGAGCAAACATTTAAACCACATAGTTGCCAAATTTTCTGGGAAGGTTCCCCTAAGAACTGTCCTGATTATCCCTTTCGTCTTGCAAATTTTTGCAGCGGTGGGACTGGTGGGATATTTATCATTTATAAATGGACAAAGAGCGGTAAATGACTTAGCAAGTCAATTGCGGAGCGAAATTAGCAAGCGCATTGAGGATAACGTGCGGACATACCTGACTATTCCTCATCAGGTTAATCAAAGTAATGCTACAGCTATTAGTTTAGGACAATTAAATTTGCAAGAGATTGCAGGATTAGAACGTCACTTTTTAAAGCAAATTCAGATATTTGACACCATAACTTTTGCTGGGTTAGGGTTAGAGCAAAGAGACAACCTTGGGGTGGAAAGGCTCGATGATGGAGCGTTGACAATTAGAATATCGACGAAAGCTAGTGGCTATGATTTTCGGACTTATTCTACAAATCAATTAGGCGATCGCCTAAAGTTACTCAACAACAAAATCAACTTTGACCCCCGCACCCGTCCTTGGTATAAAGCTGCTGTAGCTGCTGGAAAACCAACTTGGAGTGAGATATATCCTAATACGGCTGGACTGACTTCCTATCTGGGTGCGTCGATGCCTTTTTCTGACAAACAAGGCAAATTGCAGGGAGTACTACTTACCAATATCAACTTATCAAAAATCGGCAATTTTCTGGGAAGTATAAAAATTGGGAAAACTGGAGAAAGTTTTATTATCGAGCGATCGGGAATGTTGGTGGCAACTTCCACTGGTGAAAAGCCTTTTAGTGTCACAAAAAAAGACTACGGAGCCCAGCGAGTTAAAGCCACTGATAGTAACAATATTTTAACTAAAGCTACGGCTGAATATTTAGCAGCTTATTTTAAAGAGAAGGGTCAGATTACAAGCTCACAGCAATTAGAATTTGAAATCAAGAGTAAACGACAATTTTTACAAATCCTGCCTTTTCAAGATGATAAAGGGTTAGACTGGCTGATTGTAGTAGTTGTTCCAGAATCCGACTTCATGGAGCAAATTAACGCCAATACTCGCACGACAATTTTATTATGTTTAGCAGCATTGGTAGTGGCTACAATTTTGGGAATTATCACCGCTCGTTGGGTGACCCAGCCAATTTTGCAATTAAACATAGCAGCTAAAAATATTGCTAAAGGTGAGTGGGACAAAACAGTAAAACTTGAACGTTCCGATGAATTGGGAGAACTTGCCAAATCATTTAACAGTATGGCGACGCAACTGCAGGAGTCATTTACAAACTTAGAAAAAAGAGTGCAAGATCGCACAGCAGAATTAGCCATTGCTAAAGAAAAAGCAGAAGTTGCCAACCAAGCTAAAAGTACTTTTCTAGCTAACATGAGTCATGAATTACGATCGCCTCTCAACGCCATTCTTGGCTTTTCTCAATTGATGACTCGTAGCCAAACGCTTAATACCGAACAACAAGAAAATGTTGGCATTATAACGCGCAGTGGCGAACACCTACTTACCCTGATCAACAACGTCCTCGATTTATCCAAAATTGAAGCAGGACGCACTACCTTAAATGAAAAAAACTTTGACTTGTATCGTCTCCTTGATGATTTGGAAGAGATGTTTCAACTCAAGGCTGATGATAAACATTTACAGTTAATTTTTGAGCATACCAACGATGTACCTCAATATGTACGCACCGATGAAGTTAAGTTGCGTCAAATTGTGATTAACTTGCTCAATAATGCTCTCAAATTTACCCAAGAAGGTGGGGTGTCCGTGCGGGTATTTAGTAATCAAGAAAAAAACACTAACACAGCTAAGCTAATCTTTGAAGTAGAAGACACAGGTGCAGGAATTGCCCCAGAGGAATTAGATACACTATTTGAAGCTTTTGTCCAAACAAAAACAGGCAAAGAAGCAGAGGAAGGTACTGGGTTAGGGTTACCCATAACGCGCCAATTTGTTAAACTTCTGGGAGGTGAAATCACTGTCAGTTCTCAGGTAGGACACGGTACGATTTTCAAATTTGATATTGCTGTTAGTGTCGTTGACAAGAGCGAAATTGAAACTAAAAAGCCGACGCGCCGCGTTATTGCCTTAGAACCAAATCAACCACGATACAGAATTTTGATTGTTGATGACAAAGCTACCAATCGTCAACTTTTAATCAAGCTTCTCAACCCCCTAGGATTTGAACTGCTGGAAGCTAGTAATGGTCAAGAAGCTATTGAAATATGGGAGAAAAATTCACCACATTTAATCTGGATGGATATGCGAATGCCTGTCATAGACGGCTACGAAGCCACCAAGCGTATCAAAGGTACTACCAAAGGTCAAGCCACTGCCATTATTGCCCTAACTGCGAGTGTTTTTGAGGAAGAAAGGGCGGTTGTCTTATCTGCTGGTTGCGATGACTTTATACGTAAGCCTTTCCGCGAAGCAGACATCTTTGATGCCATGAACAAACATATCGGGGTAAGTTATATTTATGAAGACCAAAGTCAGGGTGATTCTTTAAAAACAGAGAACATTGGTGAGAGTGTACTTAGTGCTGTGGCTATAGCAGCGCTACCCGTAGAATTGGTAGCTAATCTGAAACAAGCGATACTTAATGTTAACCTCAAATTAATTGTTACTCTGATTGAGCAAATTCGCGAAGATAATCCAGCATTAGCTACTGAACTCAAAAATTGTATCGATAATTTTGAGTACAAAAAGGTTTTGAATTTAATTAACACAAACTAGCAGTAACCTCACTAATAAACGCTGAAAAGTACTTTATGATTCCGAATATTTTTTGGTGTGGCAACAACAAACTATCAATTATTAACAAGAAACAATGAACACAAAACAAGGCAATATTTTAGTAGTTGACGATACTCCAGAAAACTTGCGGCTGTTAATTGGAATTTTAAGTGAAAAGGGGTATGAAGTTCGACCGGCCCCAAATGGTGAATTGGCGCTATCGGGAGCTCAGGGTTTTCCTCCCGATCTGATTTTGCTTGACATTATGATGCCAGAAATGGATGGTTATGAAGTCTGCAAACAGCTAAAAGCAGATGCAAGAACTCGTGACATTCCGGTGATTTTTATCAGCGCCATAAATGATGTATTAGATAAGGTGAAAGCTTTTGCTGTTGGGGGGATAGATTACATCACTAAACCTTTTCAGGTTGAAGAAGTATTAGCGCGTGTAGAAACCCACTTAGCATTGCGTTTTCTGCAAAAGAGTCTTCAAGATAAAAATCAGGACTTGAGCGAGACTTTGGAACAACTGAAAGCTACTCAAGACCAGTTGATTCAATCAGAAAAAATGGCAGCATTGGGACAATTGGTTGCTGGGATTGCCCATGAAATCAATACTCCCTTGGGAGCAATTCGTTCATCAATACTAAATATTGGCGATTTTTTAAGTAAGAGTATTGAAGAGTTAACCGATTTTTTCAAAAAGATTTCAAGCGAATGTCCTCCTGATTTATTAGCGTTATTGCAAGAAAGTAGCGAACAAAAAAGAATCTTATCTACCAAAGAAAAACGTCAATTTAAGAAAGAATTGAGGCAGCAACTGGACTCACAGGGGATTGAGGATACTGATATCCTTGCTGATCTGCTGGTGAGAGTTGGTATTTTTAGTGAGATAGAAGCATTTTTGCCACTATTAAAAGACCCAAAAATCCCAACTATTTTAAACAATGCTTATGAATTTATCAGCTTACAAAAAAGCACACAAATTATCACAATATCGACAGAACGTGCTGCAAAAGTGGTGTTTGCTCTGAAAACCTATGCACATTATGACTCCACGGGTGAAAAGATACCGATCAATATTAATGAGGGAATTGAAACCGTATTAACTCTCTATCACAGCCAACTAAAACAGGGTGTGGAAGTAATTAGAAACTATGGTGAAATACCTTCTCTACTGTGTTATCCTGATGAACTTAATCAAGTTTGGACAAATCTGATTCATAATGCCCTGCAAGCGATGGAAAATAAGGGTGTATTAAGCATTGATGTTAGAGGGCAAGATAAGAATTTGCTGGTGAGCATTACTGATAGTGGTAAAGGTATTCCTCCAGAAATTATGCAGAAAATATTTGAACCATTTTTTACTACTAAATCCGCAGGAGAAGGGAGTGGTTTAGGATTGGATATTGTTAAGAGAATTCTTGCTAAACATCAGGGAAAAATTGAGGTGGAGTCGTTACCTGGTCAAACTACATTTACGGTATCATTACCGTTTGATTTAAACGAGGAGACTAGCCATGTCTAAGCCAGCGATTTTATGTGTTGATGATGAGGTAGTGGTATTGGAGAGCCTTGAAATCGAACTCAAAAAAGCTTTTGGTAATGCTTATGTCTATGAATTTGCTGAAAGTGGCGAAGAAGCACTGGAGATTATTGAAGAACTAAACGAGGAAGAGATAGACATCCTAGTGATTATCTCTGATTGGTTAATGCCCGGTATGAAGGGAGATGAATTACTTATTAATATTCATAGAAAATTTCCTAAACTTGTTACAGTCATGTTGACGGGACAAGCTGATCAAGAAGCAGTTGAACGTGCGCAAGAGCAAGCAAATTTGTATGCTTATTTACATAAGCCTTGGAATAATAAGGAATTGATTCAAACTATAAAATCTGGACTAGGACAATCATGAAACAACCTGTCATTATATGTGTTGATGATGAACTAACAATCCTTGATAGCCTTGAAATACTAATTAAAAAGGCACTAGGAAATGAATACTTGATAGAAACTGCGCTTGGCGGTGAAGAGGCTTTAGAGTTATTGGAGGAATTGTTAGAAGAACAGTATGAAGTTCCTTTAGTTATTTCCGATCACCTCATGCCCCATATTAAAGGAGATGAACTCTTAAGACGCATCCAGGAAATCTCACCTAAAACCCTGAAAATTCTGCTGACAGGACAAACGGATCTTGATGCAGTTGTGAAGGTGATTGAGTATGTCAATTTATATCGTTACATCCCTAAACCTTGGCAGCCTGAAGATTTGAAGTTGACGGTTAAAGAAGCAGTAAATAGTTATTTTCAGGATAAAAAGCTAGCAGAACAAAATGACAAACTTCAGCAAATAAATCAGGCGTTGGCGCAATTAAACCTCAAACAAGCGGCACTGATTGCCAAACTCCACGAAAATGAGGGCCGCTTGAGACAATTTTTAGAAGCGATGCCATTGGGTGTGAAAATTTTGGATGGACAAGGCAAACTTTGCTATATAAATCAGAAGGCAAAAGAGCTATTTGGCCAAGAAATCTTGCCAGATACATCTACAGATGACTTGTCAGAAGTTTATCAAATTTATCAAGCAAACACGAATCAGGAGTACCCGACAGATCAATTGCCTATAGTGCAAGCTTTGAGGGGCGAAAGTGCAACTGCTGACGATCTAGAAATTCACCAAAAAGATAAGATTATTCCCTTAGAAGTTTGGGCAACACCGATCTATGATGCTAAGGGGAAAATTACTTATGCAATCAACGCTTTTCAAGATATCACAGAACGCAAAAAAGCCGAAGCAGAGCGAATCAAGTTTACCCATGAACTGTTTCAACTGAATCAATCTTTCTCACGTTTTGTGCCTCATCAATTCTTACAGCTTTTAGGTAAAAAAAGCCTTGTTGATGTCCAATTAGGCGACCAAGTACAGCAAGAAATGTCGGTGCTATTTGCTGATATTCGCGACTTCAGTACCCTTTCCGCAAGCATGACTCCCCAGGAGACTTTCAAATTTCTCAATGCTTATCTCTCGCGTCTGGAACCAGTGATTATCGAAAATCATGGCTTTATTGATAAATACATTGGCGATGGGATTATGGCGCTGTTTGGCGGTAGTGCTGATGATGCGGTGAAAGCCGGAATTGCTATGCTGCAATGTCTCGCTAACTATAATCAAAATCGCCTTAAATCTGGCTATGTGCCTATCCAAATTGGAATTGGAATTAATACAGGTTCGTTGATGCTGGGGACAGTTGGGGGGAAAATCGTATGGCTGGTACTGTTATTAGTGATGATGTCAATTTAGCCGCTCGCCTAGAAGGCCTTACTAAATATTATGGGGTGTCCCTATTAATCTCTCAACAAACGTTGGGGTGTTTACAAAACCCAACTGATTACTGTATCCGCTTTATTGAACGGACTACAGTTAAGGGAAAATCCAAACCTGTGGCAGTTTTTGAAGTATTTGATGGGGATGAACTGGAAATTAAAGAGGCTAAGTTAGCGACGAAATCTGTTTTTGAAGAAGGGTTGTTTCTCTACCATCAGCAGGTTTTTAGAAAAGCGGAACAATGCTTTGATGATGTTTTGAGGATTAACCCAAAGGACAAAGTTGCTCAAATTTATTGGCGACGCACTCAGTCACCAGAAGCAAAATTTTTAACGCTTAATGCGTAATTTTAACGTTACTTACTTCGTATAAACCATTACTTCCTCACTAAAATTCCTGTCCCCATTACCCATTACCCAACTAATGCTCAATTTGTAAGTTCAATATATAGTGACCTAACTGGACTTTTTCTGACCAAAGTTCATATTCCACTTGTAGACGTTGGGGTAAAGGACGCCCTTCTAATTTCAAACTTCGGGTATAATTGCGTAGTCGCAATGATTCATGTCCCTTGAATAAATCATTTTGTAACCAATAACGACTGATTCCGAAAATACCAGGCTCCCAGAGGTGACGATAACTCAATTTCCCGCTTTCCTGCATTGTCATAATTGCGCGATAAGGCGAAATATCTAGCCACAGGATGCGACGATTGTTAGATGAAGGTTTCTGGGTATCGCTATCTGTTGTCCGTTCTGGTTCCTGTTCGGGAAGAGAGGGTTCGCACAAGAGTAGGTGAAATCTTTCTTGGTCTTTTTGGTAGATTGTAGCGTTCGTTTCGACGGTAAACCAAATCGGTAAGTCAGTAGACACCAGAGAAAGACAAACGGACCGACGGTGATGTGTCAGCATGGGAGTATCGAAGACAATAGCACACAAATAGCATAACTTTAGACTTGCTTCTCAGGGTGACCCGGCGACGTACCAACGATGTTCAAAAAAAGTTTGTGAAAGGCCTTGACTAATCCTGTGTTTTATCGATACTATTGGTAAGCGTGAAAAACGTTGGCTACTCAATCCTCAGTAGCTCAGTGGTAGAGCGATCGGCTGTTAACCGATTGGTCGCTGGTTCGAATCCGGCCTGGGGAGTCTAAAAAAATATCACTACTGTTGGGGCGATGCCTTTCCGCGCTAAGTTATTAAAAATCGTAACTTAGGAGCCCTAGCAAAAATCATGATTGACAACGTGCCTCTGCAAGTTCAACCAAGCACTTGGACAAAGTTCTGGTCGCTTGACCCAACTGTAACGTTCCTTAATCATGGTTCATTTGGTGCTTGTCCTATACCAGTCCTGGAAGCACAGCAACGCTTGCGTCAGCAATTGGAAAGACAACCACTGCGCTTTTTCATGCGGGAATTTGAAGAGTTGCTAGACGCAGCGCGAACTCAGCTAGGAGGCTTTATTGGTGCTGATGCTGATGAATTAGTTTTTGTCCCCAATGCAACGACGGGTATTAATTCTGTACTGCGATCGCTTATTTTCCATCCAGAGGACGAACTACTAACAACCAATCAGGAATACAATGCTTGTCGTAATGCCCTAGATTTTATCGCCGATCGCACTGGAGCAAAAGTGGTCGTGGCAAATGTGCCCTTTCCCCTGGAGGACACAAATCAGGTAGTTGAAGCAGTACTTGAACAAGTGACACCTCATACACGTTTAGCGCTGTTGGATCATGTCACCAGTCAGACAGGATTAGTCTTTCCCCTCCAAGAATTAGTAAGTCAGCTAAAAGCGCGGGGAGTGGAAACGCTGGTAGATGGTGCCCACGCACCAGGAATGTTACCACTGAATATGCATGATATTGGAGCGACATATTACACTGGAAACTGTCACAAGTGGTTATGTGCACCCAAAGGAGCAGCGTTTCTCTACGTACAGCGCGAGCAGCAGTCTGCGATTCGTCCCCTGACGATTAGCCACGGTGCCAACTCACAGCGCACTGATAAGTCACGTTTTCAGTTAGAGTTTGACTGGATGGGTACGAACGATCCAACAGCGTATATGTGCGTACCCGAAGCGATTCAGTTCCTGGGTTCGCTGTTACCTGGTGGATGGCCTGAATTGATGGAAAATAATCGGGCTAAAGCACTTGTTGCGAGACAGTTGCTGTGTGAGACATTGGAAGTGTCGCTACCTTGTCCTGACGAAATGATTGGGGCGATCGCCGTTGTACCTTTGCCAGATAAGTTATCTTTGTCTGAGCAGAGTAGGCGATCGCCAGTATGTCCCGCGCTACAAGATTTATTGTTAGAGCGTTTTGACATTGAAGTACCGATCATTCCCTGGAATCCACCTTTTCAGCAGCTACTAAGAATTTCGGCTCAGCTTTACAATAAGCCAGAACAGTATGAATACTCTAGCTCAAGCGCTATTGCTCTTACTCTCAGAATAAGGACTAACCAAGAATTCGGGGATGCATGGTTGGTAAAAATTCATACCTAAAATACATAGAATAGTTTTCCCAATCCCCAATCCCCAATCCCCAATCCCCAATCCCTACCTAAAAACTTACCGATGAAACCAGCTTCGTCAGCTTTATCTCCCTTTATTGCTGGCCCAATGATCGACGATCCTCGGCAATTTGTAGGCCGAGAGGAAGAACTAGATGCAATTACCAGGGGGATGATTACTTCTAATGCAATTAGTATCAACGTAGTCGGAGAAAAGCGAATTGGCAAATCCTCATTGCTGTATCATTTCTTCCAAACATGGGAGAAACGGGTACAGCGTCAAGGTAAAAATATTAACCAATATGTTGTGGTTTATCTGTCACTACAGGAGGTCGAGTGTCAAACTAAGAACAGTTTCTATCAAGCTGTAGCTGATACATTGCTGAGTTATCTTTCTGGTTCAAAACTAACTCTCTCCACCCCATTGAAAGTCAAACCTTTTACTGGACTAGCCTTGTCATCAGCCATGAAACAATGGAAACAGCACAAAGTATTACCCGTGCTTTGCTTGGATGGATTTGAAACTTTATTGAAATATGCTCACGAATTTGATAGTGAATTTTATGACAACCTGCGCTATTTAATAGATATCAGCGCCTTGATGCTAGTTATCGCTTCACGACAAACACTAGAAGTTTATGGACGCGAGTACAAGCTAACTTCTAGCTTCTTCAGTCTCGGTAACGTTCTACCTCTTAGGGAACTGACTACAGATGATGCCATTAAATTG
>JAYFMV010000029.1:0-26316 GCA_042408245.1 Potamolinea sp. | reverse complement strand
TGAAGACTTAAGATATCTGGACACCCACGAGTATGTAAGACTTGAGGGAGAAATTGCCACCCTGGGAATTAGTGCTTTTGCTGTCGATCAGTTAGGTGACATTGTGTTTGTAGAACTACCAGAGGTAGGAGACGCCTTAACACAAGGCGAAGGCTTTGGTACGATTGAATCGGTGAAGGCTGTTGAGGATATGTATGCTGCAATTTCTGGTACGGTAATTGAGCGCAATGATGCAATTGTCGAGTCTCCTGAACTGATTGCAGATGATCCCTACGGTGAAGGTTGGCTCTTGAAGGTGCGGATTAACGATGGTGAATATTTAGGAGATACAATGTCAGCCACTGAGTATCGAGCACAGCTAGAAGGCGAGTAAGACTTCCCAGATTGATTTAACCGCAGATACACGCAGATACACGCAGATTAATTGGATAATTATCGGCGTTGAGCCGCGTGCATTTGCGGTTCCTAACAAAAAGCAGGGGAAGCTGGCCAGATTTATTGAAGATTTGTTAAAAAAGTAAGGAGTGGTTACGCTCGCCGTAGAAACTTGCGGGACACTACAGCCGTTTAACGAATGGGTTTGATATGCCTAATTTAGATGTGAAAGTTCAGCACGACATGAAAGATATTCAGCAGAATCTCTCCTCAGCAAATGGCTTTGTACCTACCGATTCTTTTATAAAAAGACATATTGGACCGAGTACCGATAAAATTGAGCAAATGCTCAAAGTGTTGGGTTACTCCAGTCTTGATCAGCTAATTAATCAAGCAGTTCCTACAGCCATCCGTCTTCAGCAACCCCTACAATTACCAACAGCCCAAAGCGAATATGTAGCCTTAGCTAAGCTGAAAGAAATTGCCTCAAAAAATCAGATATTCCGTTCCTTCATTGGTATGGGATATCACGACTGCATCACCCCACCAGTAATCCAACGCAATATCCTGGAAAATCCTGGCTGGTATACAGCATACACGCCTTATCAAGCAGAAATTGCCCAAGGAAGATTGGAAGCATTGCTGAATTTTCAGACAATGATTATCGACTTGACGGGACTAGAAATTGCCAATGCTTCTTTGCTAGATGAAGGAACCGCCGCAGCCGAAGCTATGACCATGAGCTATGGTATATGCAAAAATAAAGCTGATGCATTTTTCGTCTCTGATAGCTGTCATCCTCAAACAATCGAAGTCGTACAAACCCGCGCCAAACCTCTGGGTATTGAAGTAATTTTAGGCAACCATCAAACTTTTGAATTTGAACAAGAAATTTTTGGTGCATTGTTACAATACCCAGCAACTGATGGCACCATTTACGACTATCAAGTATTTATCGAAAAAGCCCATAAAATTGGTGCATTAGTCACCGTCGCCGCAGATCCCTTAAGCCTTTGCTTGCTGACACCCCCGGGGAATTTGGCGCTGATATTGCCGTAGGAAGCACCCAACGCTTTGGAGTTCCACTCGGATACGGAGGCCCTCATGCAGCCTACTTTGCCACGCGAGAAGCCTATAAACGCCAAGTTCCAGGGCGAATTGTCGGCGTCTCTAAAGATAGCCAAGGAAACCCTGCGTTACGTCTAGCGCTACAAACCCGCGAACAACATATTCGTCGTGATAAAGCTACTAGCAATATCTGTACCGCCCAAGTTTTACTAGCAGTTATGGCTAGTATGTATGCTGTATATCATGGCCCAGAAGGAATCAAACGCATTGCCGAAAACATACATCGGTTAACGGTAATTTTGGCGGAAGGATTAAAGCAACTGGGATATGTGATTAATTCCGAATGTTTCTTTGATACCTTGCGGGTAGAAGTTGGGAGTAATTTAGAAGTAATTCTCGAAGCTGCTGCTAAACACGAAATTAATCTACGAATCTTCGATCAAACTACTGTTGGGATAACTCTAGATGAGACAACAACAGTTGAGGATGTGCAGCAACTGTGGGAGATTTTTGCACTTACAAATCCTCTAACCTTTACTCTAGAAGATTTAGCAACTCCGGCAAAAAGTAATTTCGATGCACCTTTTACTCGTACTAGCAAATATTTCACCCATCCCGTCTTCAACAGCTATCACTCAGAAACAGAATTACTGCGTTATCTACATCGACTACAAGCCAAAGATTTATCTCTCACAACCTCAATGATTCCCTTGGGTTCCTGCACAATGAAACTGAATGCAACAGCGGAAATGTTGCCAGTAACTTGGGCAGAATTTGGCAAAATTCATCCTTTTGCACCCTTGTCACAAACTGTGGGATATCAGGTGTTATTCCAGCAGTTAGAAACATGGTTAGCTGAAATTACCGGCTTTGCAGGAATCTCCCTCCAACCTAATGCAGGTTCTCAGGGTGAATATACAGGATTGTTAGTAATTAATCAGTACCACCAAAGCCGAGGACAAGGACATCGTAACATTTGTCTAATTCCAGAATCTGCTCATGGTACAAATCCCGCTAGTGCTGTTATGTGTGGGATGAAAGTTGTAGCTGTCGCCTGCGATAATCAGGGAAATGTTGACTTAGAAGACTTGAAACGTCAGGCTGAGAAACATAGTAATAATCTTGCTGCATTGATGGTTACTTATCCCTCAACTCATGGCGTTTTTGAGGAAGAAATTCAGGAAATTTGTGATATCGTTCATTCCCACGATGGACAAGTTTACATGGATGGGGCGAACATGAATGCGCAAGTAGGATTATGTCGTCCTGGAGACTTTGGCGCCGATGTTTGTCACTTGAATTTGCACAAGACTTTTTGTATTCCTCATGGTGGTGGTGGACCAGGTATGGGACCGATTGGGGTAATGTCTCATTTGGTACCATTTCTTCCTGATGTATCAATTGTTAGTAGTCAGTTGTCAGTGACTAAGAAACAACAATTGACGAATGACAACGGACAAATAAAACAATCAATTGGTGCTGTTTCGGCCGCACCTTGGGGTAGTGCAAGTATTTTGACAATTTCTTGGATGTATATTGCCATGATGGGTGGCGAAGGTTTGACGGACGCTACAAAAGTGGCAATTCTTAATGCAAATTACATCGCTCATCGCTTAGAAGCTTACTATCCAGTTTTGTATAAGGGGAAAGCTGGTTTAGTTGCTCATGAGTGTATTTTAGATTTGCGATCGCTCAAAAAGCTTAGCCAGCATCGAAGTTGATGATATTGCCAAGCGTTTGATGGATTATGGCTTCCATGCGCCAACTGTATCTTGGCCTGTCGCTGGTACGATGATGGTGGAACCCACGGAAAGCGAATCCAAAGAAGAAATAGATCGTTTCTGTGAAGCGATGATTGCTATTCGTCAGGAAATCGAGGAAATTGCCCAAGGAAAGGCAGATATTCAGGATAATCTCTTGAAAAATGCTCCTCACACGGCCCAAGCTTTGCTTACTTCCCAATGGAATCATCCTTATACTCGTGAACAAGCAGCTTATCCCGCACCTTGGACTCGTGAACATAAGTTTTGGCCCGTTGTTGGAAGGATTGACAATGCTTTTGGCGATCGCAATTTAGTCTGTTCTTGTATTGGGATGGAAGCTTATAAATAGGCGATAATTACCCCCAAAAACTAACGCAGCAGAACTCTGATTTGTTGAATAAGTCAGAGTTCTTTGTCTAAGGTGAATAATAGACCTCTTGTATATAAGCTGTTGTGCCATTGAGATACCTAAATTACTCAAAGGGAACAGAGAATATCCAATTTAAATACCGATTAGCTTATCAAGCATAATTTCAGATAAAGAACTGCAAATATAGGTGCAAACCTTCTCGTAGGGTACGCAGATAAAAAGCTGAGAATATAGATCATGGGAGAGAAAAATAGACCGGGAAACGGCCTATTGGTTGCGGTTTTATAACCAACACGGAAATTTAGTTTTGTTACCAGAGGAAGCTGAACGCCAACGTGCGGAACCTTTAGCAGCCCGCTTGAAGGAGTTAGGAGAAGAGGTGTAGCAACTACAGAATGAAAGTCGTCATTGAAACGGACGTTCTGCTGTCCAATGTCGATCTGAAGATTGATAAACTATCACACCTTCAAGAGATGCTTGCTTGATCAATTCATTAACTTCATCCAAAGTAAATGCAGCATGGAGAGAGTCACAGAATAATTGTTTTTGCTTACTGTTACAATCTGCGGCAACATTTTCAACTATATTGTTGAGGATTTCAACAGAAGCAGGTCGAATCAAATCCCGTAACAAAATTGCACCGTTGGGTTTAAGTACTCGCTTTAGTTCTTGTAAGAAAGGTAGGGGAGTTGGTAAATGATGGATCAGACTATTGGAGACGACCATGTCGAAGTGTCCGTCTGGATAAGACAATTGTTTAGCATCTACAAATTCCAGCTTAATTTGTGATTGAAAATTGGCACTGGTAACATTTTCTAAGCCAACTTGTAGCATGAATTGAGCAAGATCGATACCGATTATTTGCCACTGGGGAGCCATTTGGCAGAGGATAATGGGAATGCGTGCAGTACCAGTACCAGCATCGAGAATCAAGCCAGATGGGGGGCCAATTTCAATCGCACGTTTGGCAAAGTCGGTGTTAACTTCGGTGAAATTCATTGCGTCATACTCAATAGCCTCTTGAGCGCTATCCATGACTTCCGGTTCGGTGACTCTCTGCATTTTTTCTACTTCCTATGACAACAACCTTAGTTGAGGTCTAATTTTGAATCACCGCTGGGAGGTTACGGCTAACTTTTGCGGGACACAAAATCTTCTCACCATCCCGATACCCCACAAAGCGAATATAAACCATTTCCCCAGCTTCGATATCACTAGCATCAGCTTGATGTAACTGAGGATTGTAGGGTACTTGTTTCCATACCTGACCAATTTTTTCATAACCCCATTTCTCAATCAGATGATCTATAGGAGAAAATAGAGGAATTAAGTTTTTAGCAAGAATATTGGGTTTCGCGTTGATGAGTTGCTGAATACTGGGATAGCTGGTTAGCAAAGTCTGCAATTGCTGAAATGTTGAGTAATTTAAGTCTGTTGTTAATCCCACACTTTGATTTTGCAAGGCTTCTCGTAAGTGTAAGCATTCATTACGAAGCTCTTCTGTTAATTCCACACTCTGATTTTGCAACGCTTCACGTAAGCGCAAGCATTCATCACGAAGCTCTTTTGTTTCTGATTCTAACAAAGCTTTGGATGAGGAAGCGTCTGCAAGACCAAAGTTTTCCAGTAGTTCTTCTATTGTCCAATCTAAAGCCTTAGCAAGTCGAGTTAATTGTTTAAGCGGAAGTAAAGCTAATTCTCCACTGCGTACTTGATGCATTTGCGAAGATGTTAAATGTGCTTTTTGTTGCAAAGACACAAAGCTTACCATTCCCAGTTCATTCAAGCGAGACATGAGAAGGTTGTCATACTTCAGAGAAGATGAAGGAAGTATTTTTGAACGCGAATCAATATAAACGACTACTAAGAAAGCACCTCCTAAAATTATGAGGCTACTTAAGTTTGGCACTGCTGCGTTAAAGCTATCTAGCATAATTCACTCATCTGTATTTTGTTATTAATCCTATGGAAATTTTAACCACAGATGGACACTAAATGATTCGTGAATTACAGATCCCCGACTTCTCCAAGAAGTCGAGGATCTGAAGCTTTGGCAAGTTTCTACATCTGGGTTAAGGAAATATCTTCTTGTGTTGTCAGATTTTCATCACTTTCGTAATATTCTGGCAATAGTTCTTGAGAGGTAATTTCTCCGAGCGAATCTTCAATTCCTTGGGTGGTATTGGTACAAGTGGAACCCGAAGCATTAAGGACGGTTTCGATAATTTTGCCGTCTTTGCCAATGCGATACTCTATTTTTTGATATTCAGTCATAAAATTTGTTAGTTGTTAGTTGTTAGTTGTTTGATAAATACCAATAACAATGATTACTGATACTTAAGGGTAGCTATTAACTTGATGCCGTATTCTGCTTCAAATACGGCTTTTTCATAATCTAAACTCCAGAGTTCCAATGCGCAGTCATCATCTGGATCAGATGGCTGTAGATATAAGTGTAGTTGTTGGGAATTGAGAAAATATTCACAGCGAACTTGCCCAATTGCCCCACTTTGTCGCCTGTCGAGAGCAACAGCTAAGCGTAAAATAGCACTAAGTTGATTAACTAAAATTCGATGCGGTTTACTGGGTAAGTTGCTGTAGCTTTCGTGTTTTTTCTTGGGAGTACTGCGACGGTGGTAACGCGCAAGATTGGCAATTATTTCAATTTCTGCTTCCGCAAAACCCAAAAGTTCACCGTTGCGAATCAAATAATAAGAGTGTTTGTGGTGAGAGGAATGACTGATAAATAATCCACATTTGTGTAAAATTGCCGCAGCCCAAAGCAATTCTCTTTCTTCAGTTCCCCAGTTGTGGAGATGTCCCCTTGTTTGATTAAATATGCTCAGAGCAAAGTTAGCAACGCGATCGCTATATTCTAGATTTACCTGATATTTCTGAGCAATTTTCCTGACGCTACGTTCCCGAACTGAACCTTGGTAGCGCAATCTATCTTCAATCAATCCGTGGGAAAGCATCCAATCAACAATTACCCCTTCCCGAAGTGCTCGTTCCCCAATTGTCAGATAATCCACTCCCAACAGTGTCATTGCTTCCGATAAAATTAACGCACCAGCAACGATAATTTCTGAACGTTTGTCTGACATTCCAGGAAGCGCATTGCGTTCTAAACAACTCATGGAAGCTAAATGCTTCAGCATTTCCTTAATGTCTTTGCGACTCAATTGATAACCATTGAGGGGATTTGGTAATGTCCCCAATTTTTCTCTCGCATGAATTATCGCTAAGGTTTCAATAGTCCCCGATGTTCCCACTAAACGTGGTCTTTCACCTGGTTGTAAATTAGTCAGTAATTCCTGAATCTCTCTCTCTAACATTCCCCGAATATAGGCTTGCAAGTATTGAAACTCGCTGTGACTAATTGGGTCATTTTTGATAAACTCAGCAGTGAGACGTACTGCTCCCACTCTAGTACTGCTAAGAAAACGGGGTTCATGACTATCCCCTAAAATCAGTTCTGTGGAACCACCGCCAATGTCAATAATTATGTGAGGATGATTGTTGAATTCCATCCCCGACAAGACACCTAAATAGATGCGTCTGGCTTCTTCTTGTCCGGAAATTAAGTTGACAAATAAGCCTAATTCTTCATATACTTGTTGTAAGAATTCTCGCCCATTTGGTGCTTCTCGCACAGCACTGGTGGCGACTGCTACAATTTGTTCTGCATTGAAACTTTTGGCTAATTCTTGACAGCGTTGTAAAGTGGCGATCGCCCTTTTTATCGCTGCTGTTGTCAAACCAATTTTCGGATCGCAATCGCCCAGTCTTACTGTATCTTTCTCTTTGGCAATAATCGTAAACGCCGGTAGCGCTGGCTTAATCCGCACCACTACCATGTGAATCGAATTTGTACCAATGTCAATCGCAGCAAGAATGCGGTCTTGCTCGGCATCCTGAGTAGAATTACTTAAAGAAGTTGTCGGTTTTAAGGGGATTAACCATGCCAATGTATCGAGGGTAACGACGCGACGCCAGACTCTATGGATAAAGATATCGTTAAAGGGGATTTAGTATATTCCTTGATTATTAAAAACTCAAACTTTTTCCATGCTTACCGAGCAACAACCAAATTCTCAACCCCTCTGGTTAACGATTATTAAGCTTCTGCGCTGGGATAAGCCAGCAGGACGCCTGATTTTGATGATTCCTGCTTTGTGGGCTGTTTTTTTAGCCGCTGCTGGAAAGCCACCTGTAGCGCTAGTAGGTGTGATTATCCTGGGAACTTTAGCAACCAGCGCTGGAGGTTGCGTGGTCAATGATTTGTGGGATCGGGATATTGATCCGCAAGTGGAAAGAACACGCGATCGCCCTCTTGGTTCTCGTGCTCTCTCTGTGCACATCGGCGTTGTCATCGCTTTAATTGCGATGGGATGCGCCGCTGTACTTGCTTTTTACCTCAATTCTTTCACGTTTTGGCTCTGCGTTGCGGCTGTACCGGTCATTGTTTTTTACCCATCAGCTAAACGGGTGTTTCCTGTACCTCAGTTGGTGCTTTCGATTGCTTGGGGTTTTGCTGTTTTGATTAGCTGGAGTGCGGTTACAGCTAACTCTGGAAACTGCTACTTGGTTACTTTGGGGCGCAACGGTACTTTGGACATTAGGATTTGATACTGTATATGCAATGTCAGACCGCGAAGATGACCAAAAAATTGGCATAAATTCTAGTGCTTTGTTTTTCGCTGATTATGCTGCTGAAGCTGTTGGTTTCTTCTTTGCTGGTACTGCTGCGTTGTTAGCGGTTTTGGGTGTGGTGATGGAGTTACAAATCTAGGCTTTTGGGTGGCGATCGCTGTTGCTACTGTCGGTTGGGTTTGGCAATATATGCGTCTTCGTCAGGAAGATATCCCAAGGGCTGTTTATGGTGAGATTTTCCGTCAGAATGTTTGGATAGGTTTTGTTGTTCTGGCTGGGATGATTGCAGGTTCTCTGTTTTAGTGCTGAGTTTTAAGTATGGTGGGCAAATATTGCCCACTTACGCATACTAACTTTAGTAAATAGCACTTCCTGAATTATTTGAAAAGCAGGAGATTTCTTGGTATTCAAAGTTATATAACTATGAGAAAAATTGTAATTGGTGTCATGGGACCGGGAACTGATGTATCAGAAACCAATAGACAAAACGCCTATGAATTAGGTAAACTAATTGCCCAAGCAGGATGGGTATTACTAACAGGTGGTAGAAATGTTGGTGTAATGGAGGCTGCAAATCTTGGAGCCAAATCAGTTAAGGGTCTGACTATTGGCATCTTACCAACTGCTGACGAAAACGGTATTTCTCAATCTGTGGATATTGCTATTTTTACGGATATGGGAAATGCTAGAAACAATATTAATGTTCTTTCTAGCGATCTGGTGATTGCTTGCGGTATGGGTGCAGGTACAGCTTCTGAAGTTGCTTTGGCTTTAAAGGCTCACAAGCCAGTTATTTTGTTAACTGACAATCAACAAAGTAAGCTTTTTTTCAAAAGTTTGTCGGCTGAAAATATTTTAATTGCAAAAACGCCAGAAAATGCTATCGCATTTGCCAACAAAATTTTAACTAATCGCCAAAAATAGAACTTCTATCATTTCTCTAAGAAGATGCACTTAATAGACTGTGCCGACAAACTTTGTTTATTTGGCCTCTAGTCTTCTAGACTGAAGATAAATCAAGTCAAAAGTTATAGAGAATTGATATTAACTAAACATTCGGGAAAATTTGGCATCGAGACATTTTAACATCAGCCCTTGCTAAATTTACTGAATGCAGCTTTTGAGCAACAATGTTATCATGAAGTTTTATTACACCAGCTTGATAAATTTGAGTTGATGATGATTAAAGCTAGGAACGAACCAAGAAGGTGAATTCGCTTTAATCTAGAAGACAGTTAGAGAGGAATGAACATCATGGCATACGAACTTGCTCCTTTACCTTATGACTATAAGGCACTGGAACCTCACATCTCAGCGAGTACCCTGGAGTTCCATCACGACAAGCATCACGCTGCTTACGTGACTAACTTCAATAACATGGTTAAAGACACCGACATGGCTGATAAGTCCATTGAGGAAGTGATCAAAGCTACCTACAATGACTCATCCAAAGCAGGTATCTTCAACAATGCAGCCCAAGCTTGGAATCATACATTCTACTGGAATTGTATGAAATCTGGTGGCGGTGGTGCTCCTAGCGGTGCTTTAGCTGACAAGATCAATGCAGACTTCGGTAGCTACGAAAAGTTTGTAGAAGAGTTCACAAAGGCTGCTACTACTCAGTTCGGTAGTGGTTGGGCTTGGCTAGTGCTTGATAATGGTACACTCAAAATTACCAAGACTTCAAATGCAGAAAATCCGATTCCTTTGGGACAAACTCCTTTGTTGACTTGTGATGTTTGGGAACACGCCTACTATCTGGATTTCCAGAATAAGCGTCCCGCTTACGTTGAGACTTTTCTCAAGAATCTAATTAACTGGGACTTTGTTGCAGAAAATATGTCTGCTGCTTAATTAAAAGTTCTCTGAATGTAGGGCTGTTTTAAACAACGTCTCTACTGAATTTGGTAAACTACCCCAACTGAACTTAAGTTTAGTTGGGGATTCTAACTTATCCGATGAAAATAACAATTATGGATAGCAAAGATTTAGCTCAATATATAGAATCTACCAATAGTATTTCTAAGCCCTGGTTGTTAGTGCAACTACGCTTGAAGAAATTACAAGAACGTCAAGCAACACTTTCACCAGATGCTTACGTTAGCGAACTTGCTGATATTCATGAAGACTTGATGAAACTTGGTGAATGGTGGCACGGAATTGAAGATGAAGTTTTTTAAAGTAGTCCGGGTTAATTTTATTCTCTTGAGTAAAGTTATTTAAATAAATTTTTCTAAATCGACGATTATTCAAGGTTATAGACTTGCTTGCTGGTTGACTAACAAAATGCAGGGTGCAAACTAAGAATTCTATAAACCACCCTAGTAGTTAAAGCCTTGAAAGGCAAACTACTCTTTCTAGTAAGTCAAACATGAACATCAAAGCAGCAATAATTCTTTCTTTTATCACGCTTCTGTTTGTATCAGCTTGTAATCTGATCTGGTCCGAGAAGCGAGAACTTCCTCCCCTGAAGTTTGCTTATAGTGCTTGGGTTGGATATTACCCGATTGCGATCGCACAAGAAAAAGGTTTCTTCACTAAGCAAGGGGTAAATGTTCAAATAATTTTTTTAGGCGCTGATGAACCCCAGCTAGCTAATTTAGTTGCAGGAAAATATGATGGGATGATTACAACCCTAGGGAACGTGATCAGCGCTGGTACAGACAACTCCAATTTGCGGATTGTACTCAAAATCGATCAATCAGCGGGAGCTGATGTGATAGTTGCCCAACCTCAGATTAAAAGTGTAGCAGATTTAAAGGGGAAAAAAATTGGGGTTGACTTAGGAAAATTTGGCGAATTATTCGTCACAAAAATGCTGGAAAGCAACGGACTTACTACAGATCAAGTAACTCTAAGTAAGACGAATGAAGAACAAGTTTTAACCCGTTTAAAAAGCAACGAAATCCAAGCAGGACATACCTGGGAGCCCTTTGCATCCCAAGCAGTTAAAGCCGGCTGGCGAGTAATATTTACCAGTGCGCAAACTCCTGGATTAATTTCCGATGTAATCACCTTTCGAGAGACGATTCTAAAAACTCGCCCTGCTGATATTCGCGCTTTTATCCGCGCTTGGTTTCAATCTGTAGATTATTGGAAAGCTAATCCCAAGGAGGGAAATGCAATAATTGGAAAAGTCTTAAAAATTCCACCAGAAACTATTTCCCTAGAAGGCGTAAAATTGCTGACATTAGAAGACAACAAAAAAGGATTTATACCGGGCAACACCACGGATTCTTTATATCACACCGCCCAGCTTTATGCCAATTTCTACATTCGGACTGGAGGTTTAACTCGTCCACCCGATATGAATAAGTTAATTGAGCCATTTTTTTTGCAATAACTACTGATACATAAGGCAAGAAATGCGGTTAGCCAAACTCTATACCCTACGTAATAAACTCATCGTCTCTTTCTGGGTAGTGGCACTCATACCGCTGATCCTGCTGACATTGATTAACAAATATAATACCCAACAAACATTAACTAATAATGCCAACCAAGCGCTTTTTGCTGTCGCTTCCCAAACAGCAACCAGTATTGATACCTTCATCACAAATAATTTAGATATAGTCCGCGTCGAAGCTGTTTTACCTGGATTAGCACAATATTTGAGTCTCCCTGCAGATGCGCGATCAAATAGTGCTGAAGAAAAAATAGCAGGTGACACTTTACGCAGTCTCAATCGCAGAGATACTGTCAATATTTTTTCCTATGCACTGCTTGATCTCCAAGGACAAAATGTTTTAGATACTTACACACCCGACATGGGGAAAGATGAATCCCAATATGATTACTTCACTCAACCGCTCAAAACTGGCTTACCTTACGTCTCAACAATGCGTTTTTCTTCAACAGTTCCGGGATTAGTCAATGTATATTTTAGTAGCGTAGTTCGTAATGCTAAGGGTCAAACAGTGGGCGTTCTTCGCCTGTCTTACAATGCGACTGTTGTGCAACAGTTAATTAGCCAACAAACTGGCTTGGCGGGACAAAATTCTTTTGCTATTTTACTAGATGAAAACTACATCCGTCTAGCCCACGGAACGACACCTGAATTAAACTTTAAATCAGTCGTTCCTCTTCCCAATACTTTGGTAAACAAACTCCAAGCTGAAAGCCGTTTACCCAACCTATCACCTGCTAAACTTTCAAGCAATTTACCATCTTTTAAACAAGGTTTAGATAATGCCACTCGTAGCTTTAGTGTATATGGTAATCGGCAAAATACACCTTACTTTACAACCCAAATGGTAGGAACTGGCAAAGAGTTGCATTCCGCAGCAGTAACCAGTCTAAAAACCCGTCCCTGGTTGGTAGTTTTCGTACAGCCACAAACAGCATTTCTTGCCCCAATTGAATCCCAAACCCGCGCCGCATTATATTTAGCTATAGTCATTGCGGGTATAGTGACAGTCGCGGCCGCAATCCTTGCCCAAATATTAGCTAAACCGCTTATTCACTTAACCCAAAAGGTTTCTCAATTCACTGCTGGAAACTTAGATGTACGAGTGAAAATCAAAACCAGGGATGAAATTGGTAATCTTGCTGATTCCTTTAATAGCATGATTTCGCGAATTAAAAATTATACAGAAAGTCTGGAGGCGAAAAATGCTGAACTTTCACAAATGGCACAGATAAAAGATGAATTTTTAGCCAATACTTCTCACGAACTTAAAACCCCTCTTAATGGCATTATTGGCATTGCTGAATCAATGATTGATGGTGCGACAGGACAACTAACTCAACAACAAATTGCTAATCTGGCAATGGTTGCTTCCAGCGCTAGAAGATTGTCTAATTTAGTTAACGATCTTCTCGATTTTTCTAAACTCAAGCACAAAAATCTTACCCTACAAATTAAACCTGTAGGTATGCGAGAAATTGCCGATGTAGTTTTGACTCTTTCTGCGCCCCTTATTGGCAAAAAACCTTTACGCTTAATCAATGCTATTCCTGCTGATATTCCCAACGTAGATGCTGATGAAAATCGGCTACAACAAATTCTCTATAATTTGGTTGGTAATGCTATTAAATTTACTGAATCGGGGACAGTAGAAGTTTCCGCTGTGGTTGTTAATTACCCACCTTTCCTATCTCCTCCTGACTTGTCCTTCGTCAGGGGAGGAACCTCGATTTCTCCTTCCCCCTTTGCTAAAAGTGAGTTACGGAGGGGTTGGATACAGGATCAGCAAAAAGGAATATTAGCAATTACAGTTACTGATACCGGAATTGGCATCGACGCCAACAAATTAGACATAATTTTTGAATCTTTTGAACAAGCTGATGGTTCAATTACCAGAACTTATGGCGGTACAGGACTTGGTTTAACTGTCACCAAACAACTTGTGGAATTGCATGGTGGTGAACTAAATGTACAGTCTATTTTAGGAAAAGGTTCGAGTTTTACTTTTACTCTTCCCCTCTCAAAGTCTCTAGAAATAAAAACTAGAATATCTCAAAACTCTTACCCTTTCAAGCCAGAATATTCCCAGTTCAATATAATTCCACAAAACCTAGAATTGTTGTCAAAATTTATCGACTTACAAACTACGCCAACACAACCGACTGTTACAAAAACTGAATATTTAGATATGCAACAAGGAAGTTTTAATGTCTTAATTGTAGATGATGAAATCATCAATCTTCAGGTATTATCTAATCTCCTGACTCTGGAAAATTATTCCTATATTGTAGCTCAAAATGGAGTCGAAGCAATCGAGTTAATTGAAAATGGTTGTCATCCAGATTTAATTTTACTTGATGTCATGATGCCGAAAATGACTGGCTATGAAGTTTGTCGAAAAATTCGCGAAAAAATTCCAGCTACCGAACTACCTATTGTTCTGCTTACAGCCAACAATCAGGTTTCAGATTTGGTAGAAGGCTTTGCTGCTGGAGCTAATGATTATTTGACTAAACCATTTTCTAAAAATGAACTTTTTGCTCGCATCAAAACACATATTCAACTAGCAAAAATCAATCAATCTTATAACCGTTTTGTTCCCAGAGAATTCCTAAATTTCCTGGAAAAAGAAAGCATCCTTGACGTAAAATTGGGCGACCAAGTACAGCGAGACATGACAATTATGTTCGCTGACATTCGCTCATTTACAACACTTTCTGAAAGCATGACCCCTAAAGAAAATTTCAATTTTCTTAACTCTTACTTAAGCAGGGTGAGTCCAGTAATTAGGCAGAATAATGGCTTTATTGATAAGTATATTGGAGATGGAGTGATGGCATTGTTTCCAGAAGAGCCGGAAGATGCTCTACGTGCTGCTATCGAAATGCAAAAACAAGTATCCCTTTATAATTGGCATCGTCGCAAGCAGGGTTATCTACCCATTACTATCGGTATTGGGATCCATACCGGAAATATTATGTTAGGTATGATTGGAGAAAAAAAACGCTTGGAAGGAACAGTGATTGGTGATGCTGTAAATTTTGCGTCTCGACTGGAAAGTTTGACCAAAATCTATGGCTCTTCCATTTTACTCAGCAGTGATACTTTAATTAGTCTTTCTGACCCTAATAAATATGACTATAGGTTTATTGACAAAGTACAAGTTAAAGGCAAGATAGAGGCAGTTTCGGTATTTGAAGTCTTCGATAGTAACATTCCAATTATCAGGGATTTAAAGATTCAAACTCGTGGAGAATTTGAGCGTGCAATAGTCTTATTTTATAACCAACAATTTACCCAGTCTTATCAAATATTGAATAAAATATTAGAATTAAATCCTCAAGATAGGGCAGTGGTTTTCTATATGGATCGCTGCGAACAAGTACAAAAAAATGAAGATTTTAATGACTGGTAGATAAATTATACCAAGTTCCAGTAAATATGTAGAACTTGTAAATTAAGCATTTTGCTTGCTGCTAAAAACCTTTGCAGTCTATTCTGTATTGTACGTTGGAAAGCAACTTGGTGTACTGATCACTAATTTGGGTAGTAGTTAAGTTTCACTCTCGGTCAACCCAATCTATACTCTCACGATAACAAACAAATAACAACCAACAAAATCAAACTTCAACACCGACTTTGAAAGCACCTACAGACTCCTGCAATTCCTGCGCCACAGCTACAGTTTGCTGGAGTGATTCCGAAACTTGGCGAGATGAATTAGAAGTACTTTCGGAGACTTTGGCAATCTCCTTCATCAAACTAGACACAGTCAAAGATATGTCAGTTTGTGATACCGTAGCCTCAGAAATTAACTGCACCAATCGGTCAATTTCTTGAGATACTTCCAAGATTTCACTCAAACTTTGTTTTGCATCTTTCACCAAATTAGTACCTTCAACAACCTGACTTGTACCCACCTCCATCGCCTCAACAACCGAGAGCGTTTCTTGTTGTATATTTTCCACAATCGCTTCAATTTCCTGCGTTGCTGCTGCGGAACGGGCCGCCAGTTCTCCAACTTCTTTAGCAACTACCGCAAAACCTTGGCCCTCTTCACCAGCGCGTGCCGCCTCAATCCCAGCATTAATTGCCAGTAGGTTCGTTTGTAGGGCAATTTGGTTGATCATCGAAACAACTTTGGAAATCTGCTGGGAAGACTCACCTAAATGCTTGACTTTTTTTGTCATTCCTGATATGGTATCACGCAAAGTCAAAATACTTTGCACTGAGCGCTCAATAGTATTCTCACCTGCTTGAGCACTGCTAGACGCCTTGCGAGCCACAGTAGCGGCTTGACTGGCGTTTTCTGCCACATCTTGAATCGAACGGGTCATTTTTTCCACCGAGTCTAGGGTGCGAGTCGTCTCCTCAGCTTGTTGAAGCGCCTCAAGAGAAAGCTGACGAATCGCTCCTTCATTTTCTCCCAAGGAAGTGTTAACCTGAGTAGCGGCTTTTTTTACTTGGGTGACAATTGCTCGCAGACTTTCAATCACGGAATTGAAGAAGTCAGCAACGGTGCCAATTTCCCCAACTGTTACTTCAGCGCGTACCGTGAGATCGCCTTGTGTTGCACCTTCAATATCACTTAACAGTTCTAAAAGCTGGTACTGAAGTGCTTCTTTTTCTATACGTTGTTCCTGAGATTTCGCTTCAGCAGCGGAACGAGCTTTCTCAATTTGTGCTAAAAAGTCCAGACGGTCTAAAGATAATCCAACTTGAACCGCTACCTGTTTAAAAAAGCTAATTTCCCACTCTTTCCAGGCTCGCGTACTCGAACATTGATGAGTTACAAGTAAGCCGTGTAACTTATTATAAGCAAGAATTGGTACTACTAAGTTGGCTTTAACTTCAAACGGTTCCAATTGCTGCAGATAACAGCTAGTCAAACCCGCTTCGTAAATATTGTCAATCGCCTTGACTCGACCTTGCTGGTATTTTTCAATAAAGCGTTCAGCAAAACAAGGGTCAGTAATATTTGCTCCCACAGATTTTGTCCACGGTGCTTTTACCGATTCAGCAACAATAGTTCCTTGCCAATTTTCATCAAATAGATAGACAACTACTCTGTCGGTTTTCAAAGTTACTCGGACTTCTGTTGTTGCTACCTCATAAACTTCTTCAATGTTGAAGGATTCGCGGATTCGGGAAGAAATTTTATTTAAGTTTTGCGCTAACTCTGTTGTATATTGTTGCTGTTCCAGAAGACTTGCTTGGTCTATTGCAAAACCAACCTGAGTTGCTAACCGAGAAAACAATTCAATTTCTTGAGGCTTCCAGACCCTAGATTGAGAACATTGATGAACGCACAATATAGCCCAAAGCTGATGGTTTCGCATGATAGGAGCAACGAGATCTGCCTTAAGTTGAAAGCGCTCCAAGAACTCCTGGGGAAACGTTGTTGTACCTAGTTCATTGATGTTATTATTTGTCGAAATATAGCCACTTTCATACTTGATCAAATCTACTTTTGGTAACGGTTGTTTGATGACTGTACCTTGAATTGTTGACCAACCTAATCCCACTGATTCCGCAACAATTTTACCGCTACCATCACCATTGAATTGATAGATAATAGCACGGTCTGCTTCCAGCGCTTCGCGTGCTTCTATAACAGTTATTCCTAGAATTTTTTCTGTATTTAATGAACTACGCAGATGCATAGTCATATCCTGTAACAACTTTGAGTATTTGGCTTCAGCGACTTTTTCTGTAATTAATGCCTGTAATTGTCCCGCCATCTCATTAATATCAGAACTCAAGCTAGCTAACTCATCTTCTCCTTCCACTACCAGGCGCGTATTGAGTTGCCCTTCTCCTAATTTTTTCACAGCAAGAGTCGTGTTCCGGAGAGTACGAGTTGCTCTGTTGGCCAGGAAGACTGCAATTGCACTTACCAATAATACTGTTACCCCAATACCAATTGTAAATTTCAGAAACAATTGTTTCTGGGGCGCAAAGGCAATTTCTGTATCGACGGCCAGGATTACATCCCAGTTTAAATCTGGCAAACCTTCTGCTTTTGTTACTGGCAGATAAGTTACTAATTGTTCGGCATTGTCAATGCGGTCAATTGTGATGAAACTATCTATTTTTTTTTGTGTTCGTCGTTGTGCTAATCCAGGAAAATCTTCCTCCGCATCTCTACCTACTTGAGCTTTTTCATTAGCAATGAAAAATTTACCAGAGGAATCAATTACATGATATTCATCTCCATTAAGAGCGTAATGATCGATTATATTTTCTATTGCTTTGACAGGCAAACATACCCAAACAACAGCAATATTTTTACCTGTCATACTATCTATAATAGGTGCAGCTAAGTAAATATTGATGCCATCACCATTTGTTAAGGTAATTGGCTGACTAATTAAAGGAGTGTTGCTTTTAAGTGCTGCTTGAAAAAGTGGCTGACTCCCAATATTAGCAATAGGTTTCCCTTGAGATTGGAAAAGCAGGTTCCCATTGAGGTCTACTATGGCAATGCTTTCATAGGTCTTGTAAGCTTCTATGATGCGATTTAATACTGCTTGCTTTTCTTGAATATTAATCACCTGCCGAACTTTGGAATTTACCAAAATTGGTAGGCTTGAAAGCACCTGCATATCTCCATATCTTTCCAGCAAAAATTGATTAATACTGTTTGATAAACGAGTTGCATTTGCTTGTTTTGCTTGGGTGATTTCCCTGAGCTGTGATTGGTTAGCAGTCTGATAAGCAATCGTTCCAATTCCCAACACGGGAAGTGTACCAATTGTCATGGCTAATATTGTGGCTTTCGTGCCGATTTTCCATCTGTTCCACAAGGTAAAGCGAGATTTTTCACGAATAATGCTTGTAGTTGGCTCAGCGCTAGATGCAGGTGGCAAGGTTTCTATTAGCTCGGAAGAAACTGATGACAAGGGAGTAGAAGAGACACCGTTTTGGGTATTAGACATTTGTTGGTTCATAAGAAAATAACTTGATATTTTTTTGTCCTTCTTAGTCATTAACTAGAAGAAAATTAATCTTGTATAACTGACAAATTCTCAAAAATTAGAGTTGCATCAGATTGGTTTATTTAATTGAAAGTACACGAGAGCAAACAACTTTTGCTGCTGCTGAAGCACCACCAGTTATAATTTCCATCCCTATTGATCCAGCAACCGCTTTCCCAGCAGTAGCCATTTCATTTGTTACACAAAACACGCAAGATTCAAAAGCTTTTTCAGAATCGTTTTGTGCATCTGGATGGAAATCTTTCCAGGTTTCAGCAAGCAACATTGCTAGTTGTTCTAATTTTTCGCTAACATCGTTTTTTTCTTCTTCCTGGCAACTAATAGCTTCAAAATTTTTTAGTGACAAGTTAGCGGATGTTTCTGCTGATTTATTGACTAAATTCATGGTATGACTCTCTCAAGAATTTGACATGTATTAGAATGAGCTTACCGCTTGTACCACTAAGTAAGTGGATTTTTCCTAGAGTGCATCTGTCTAACAGCGCCGAAAACTAATTGAAAAACTATCCGGATAGCAACTATTTCCTTGGTATCTATGAGTACTGCCAATGAAAGTCCTTAGTCGTTAAGTTTTACTTAATGACAGACAAATGAGAACTTACTAATCACTAACAAGTCATTTCGCTTTATTGGTTGTTGGTGGTTTGTATCTTTGACAAACAACAAAGCAGTGGAAGCTTATTACTCTCTAGAAGCAAATGAACTCTCTCCACTTTCCGTGATTAAGCTGAAGTAAGGTTATAACCTTCCTTTTAATACTGATTAATTAATCGCTGTAGTAGCACCCTAGAAGTAGTGTAATGCTTGTTTACATTTATCTAGATCGGTGAATATACGTAAGTTTACTACGCCGAAAGAACGATTGTCAGCGCCGATGCACGGAGTTTTTAAATTTTTTGTAAAATTTGTATTTTCTCTAATCGAAAATAAGAATATTTTGCCTTCTTGGCTGATTAATTAGTAGTCTCATATACCCTTGACCAGAGAAAATATGATGAAATCTTTGCCTCAGAGGAATTAGGGAAAAATTAGAACAAGCGCTTAGGTATCCCAATCGCAAGATAACTGAGAACTGACATTTGGTAATATCCCCTCAAGGAATCAATTCCCACAGCTTAAGCTTAAGTCTACTTAAGTGGACTAGAATCTCTGCGCTCCTGTGTACTTAGTCCACTTTTGGAGTTTAAACATCTTGCGGATGATGCGATTGCGGCTAATCTCAGTTAGAGAGGACGACCGCTTGCGATACGATAAAGTAACAACCTAGCTTAATACGCTTCGCTCAAAACTCCTGAGTTCCTAGTCGTGAGTTCTGAGTGACTAACTCAAAATCATGTCTAAATCTAAAACTACTGTCACAGAGATTAACTTGAGTGACCCGATCTACTATTTCAACCGGGAACTTAGCTGGTTGGAGTTTAACAAGCGCGTTTTAAACGAAGCTACCGACCCCCGAACGCCATTGCTAGAACGCCTCAAGTTTATGGCGATTTTCAGCTCAAACCTCGATGAATTCTTTATGGTACGAGTTGCTGCTCTCAAGCAACAAGTAGTAGCAGGAGTGAGGAAGCTAACACCAGATGGGAGAACGCCAAGCGAACAACTCAATGTAATTAGCGAAAGACTACGACCAACAGTAAGCGAACAGCATCAGCATTTTGAGAAGGCACTGCGGCATCAGATGGCACGTCATGGCATCTACCTTCTTGATTATATGGACTTGAACCAGGAACAGCGAACTTACCTGCAAAATTACTTTGAGGAACAAATCTTTCCTGTCCTGACACCTTTAGCGATCGATCCGTCCCATCCCTTTCCCCATATTTCTAACCTCAGCCTCAATCTAGCAGTGGTGGTGAAACACCCTGAAACTGGAGAAGAATTGTTTGCGCGGTTAAAAGTACCACAAGTCTTGCCAAGATTCATCCCTCTTCCGGAAGAATTGCGAGTGCGACAAAGAAGACACCAAGCAGTTTGGACTGGTGTCCCTTTGGAACAGGTGATTGCGCATAATTTAGAGTCTTTGTTTCCAGGGATGAATATTCAGGAATATCATCCTTTTCGGGTTACTCGAAATGCAGATTTGGCGGTGGAGGAAGATGAAGCTGATGACCTACTTTTGGCAATTGAACAAGAACTGCGAAAACGACGTTTAGGTGGTTCGGTAGTGCGACTGGAAATACAATCCACAACTCCTGAAACTGTGCGGGGAATGTTGGTGGAAGAGCTGGAACTTGAGGAAAAAGATGTCTATGAAGTAGATGGATTGTTGGGACTGAAAGATTTGATGTCTTTCTTGGATTTACCCCTTCCAGAACTGAAAGATAAGGTGTGGAATCCAGAGGTCCCGCCACGTTTGCGTTCATCTGCAGATAAGGAAGAGTCCGAAGATATCTTCAGCGCGATTCGTCACTCGGATTTGCTGGTACATCATCCCTATCATTCTTTTTCCGCAACAGTACTGCGCTTCATTACCCAAGCGGCTTATGACCCTGGCGTTGTGGCTATTAAGATGACTCTTTACCGAACATCTGGCGATTCACCAATTATCAAAGCCTTGATTGCTGCTGCAGAAAATGGTAAACAAGTTGCTGTACTGGTGGAACTGAAAGCCCGCTTTGATGAAAGAAATAATATTAATTGGGCAAGAAAGTTAGAACAATCTGGGGTGCACGTTGTCTATGGATTGGTAGGTTTAAAAACTCACACCAAAATCGTTTTAGTGGTGCGTCGAGAGGAAAATAAAATCGTCAGATATGTCCATGTTGGAACCGGCAATTATAATCCCAAGACAGCAAGGCTTTATACAGATTTGGGACTATTGAGTTGTAACCAAGCTTTGGGCGCAGATTTAACGGATTTGTTTAATTATTTGACAGGTTACTCGCGGCAAAGATCTTATCGAAAATTGTTGGTAGCGCCGGTCAATTTACGCGATCGCTTTCTTTTCCTAATTCGTCGCGAAGCCGAACATTGTCGCAATGGTTACAGTGGCCGTATCGTTGCCAAAATGAATTCTCTGGTTGACCCACAGATTATTGCCACACTTTATGAAGCATCAATGGCAGGTGTTCAGATTGACCTAATTGTAAGGGGGATGTGTTGTCTGCGTCCTGGCGTTGAAGGTATCAGCGAAAATATCCGCGTAATTAGCATTATCGGCCGCTATCTAGAACACTCACGGATTTATTATTTTCACAATCAGGGTCAAGAAGAGGTTTATATCGGTAGTGCGGATTGGATGACTCGTAATCTAGACCGCAGAGTTGAGGCGATCGTACCAGTAGAAGACCCCGAAATTGTCAAAGACTTGGAAGAAATTTTGGCAGTAATGCTGGCTGATAATCGTCAGTCCTGGGATTTGCAAGCAGATGGTCAATACATCCAAAAACATCCAGCCGAAGGCATAAAAGAACAATCATCCCAGAAAATTCTCATGGAAATGGCAGAACAGTAGTTGTCATTGGTCATTGGTCAGTTGTTGGTTGTTTGTACAAGTCCCCAATCCCCAATCCCTAATCCCCAATCCCTAATCCCCAATCCCCAATCCCTAATCCAAATTACTTTCTCTTCCCCCCTTGCTATATGTGCCACACAGTCGGACACTAAAACTTAAAATCTAAAATCTACCCGCAGTTGAGAGGTTTTCGTGAAAAAAGTTCTAGGCATCATTCTCGGAGGTGGCGCAGGTACTCGCCTGTACCCATTGACTAAGCTGCGGGCTAAGCCAGCCGTACCCTTAGCAGGAAAATATCGCCTGATTGATATTCCAGTTAGTAACTGTATCAACTCAGAAATTTATAAAATATACGTTCTGACCCAATTTAACTCAGCGTCCCTGAATCGGCACATTACCCGTGCTTACAACTTTTCTGGCTTTACAGACGGCTTTGTTGAGGTGCTAGCCGCACAGCAGACTAAAGATAACCCTAGCTGGTTTCAGGGAACTGCTGACGCTGTACGCCAATATCTTTGGCTGTTGCAGGATTGGGATGTTGAAGAATACTTGATCTTGTCGGGAGATCATCTCTACCGGATGGACTACCGCGAGTTTGTACAACGTCACCGCGAAACGAATGCAGATATTACTCTGTCCGTTTTACCTATCGATCATAAGCGGGCTTCAGATTATGGCTTGATGAAAATCGATAGCAAAGGCCGCGTTATTGACTTTAGCGAAAAACCAAAAGGCGATGCTTTGACAAAAATGCAGGTCGATACGACTGCGCTCGGCCTAGACCCTAAACAGGCAAAAGAATCACCATACATTGCCTCAATGGGTATTTATGTCTTTAAAAAAGATGTATTGATTGATTTACTGAATAAATCTTTAGACCAAACTGATTTTGGTAAAGAAATTATTCCAGCTTCAGCCAAGGATTATAACGTTCAGGCGTACCTATTTAATGGCTACTGGGAAGATATTGGAACGATTGAATCTTTCTATGATGCCAATTTAGCGCTGACTCAACAGCCTGAACCGCCTTTCAGTTTCTATGACGAAAAAGCGCCAATTTATACTCGCCCTCGTTACTTACCGCCAACAAAACTATTAGATAGCCACATAACGGAATCAATTATTAGCGAAGGTTGCATTATCAAAGAGTGTCGCATTCATCACTCAGTATTGGGCGTTCGTTCTCGCATTGAAGCCGGTTGTGTGATTGAAGATTCCCTGATCATGGGTGCGGACTTGTATGAAGCATTTGCTGAACGCCAATCCGATATACAACAAGGCGGTGTACCTTTAGGTATCGGTGCTGATACTACAATTCGCCGCGCCATTATTGATAAAAATGCTCGCATTGGTCGCAATGTGAAAATTATCAATAAGGACAGAGTGGAAGATGCCGAACGTGAGAAACAAGGCTTTTTCATCCGTAACGGTATTGTCGTCGTCTTGAAGGGTGCAGTAATTCCCGATGGGACTGTGATTTAGTAATATAGGACAGGCGTATTGCTGGTCATTACGTCCGTTTATCTACCCATAATTCCGTCAGACTTCAGTCTGCGGCTTGTCAAACAAAGCCTGCCTATGCAGGCTTATTTATGTTATGGGTGATTAACCCCTATACAGTACGGAAATTGCGATCTGCGCTTTGCAGCAGCGCTTCGCTATCGCCCTTGAGAGGAACAACCGAACTCAAATAACTTAACTACTTTGTTACCCTAGCAATGGGGAGATCTACAGTCAGCACACTTGACATTTTCACAAGTTAGTGCATAAAATTGCCGACGCCCAAGAGCCTAGCATAAGAAACTACCCATTTTTTCCTAGAAAGAATTAACTCTTAAAAACAAAGACGGATAGGGCGTTGCTAGGTCAGTATAGAAAAAAACTTAGATTAAATATTTAGAGGAGAAAGGTTTATGGCTGCGACCGACTTCAAAGACTATTACTCGATTTTGGGAGTGGATAAAACCGCCACTGCTGATGACATTAAAAAAAGTTTTCGGCGACTAGCGCGGAAATATCATCCAGACATGAACCCAGGGAATAAAGAAGCTGAGGCTCGTTTCAAAGAAGTTAGCGAAGCCTACGAAGTCTTATTTGACACCGAAAAACGCAAAAAATACGATCAATTTGGTCAGTATTGGAAGCAAGCTGACAACGGCTGGCCTGCTGGTGCTGGTGCGGGTTCTGCTGGTGTCGATATGGGCAACTTTGATTTTAGCCAGTACGCCAACTTTGACGAATTCATCAATGAATTACTAGGTCGCTTCAACACCGGCGCTGCTGGACCTGGAAATAGAAGTAGCAGTAAAAGTTATAGCTACCGTCCTGGTACCAGTGGCTTTGACGGCGGCTATAGTGGCTTTGGAGGCTTTAGCGAAACATCAGGCGTTGATAACCGCAGCGGCCGGGACAAGCGCCGACAGGGAAGCAACCATTACACTCACCTGGTCGGAAGCCTTCCACGGTGTCCAGAAACGTCTCAATTTGGGCAATGAAATCATTGATGTGCGGATTCCTCCCGGTGCTAAAGCCGGAAGTCGCATTCGTGTCAGAGGTAAGGGTTCCCTCAATCCCGCCACCAAACAACGGGGAGATTTGTACTTAAATGTGGATCTAAAACCTCATGCTTTCTTCCAGTTCGACGGGGATAACCTCCTGTGCGAAGTACCAGTAATGCCAGATGAAGCGGTATTGGGAGCCTCCATTGAAGTACCTACACCTGATGGTAAGGTGACAATGAATATTCCTGCTGGTATTCGTTCTGGTCAATCTTTGCGGCTGCGTGGGAAAGGTTGGCCACGACCCAAGGACGGACGCAGTGACCTGTTAGTAAGAATTGCGATCGCAACGCCGAAAGAACTCACTAAAGTTGAGCGAGAATACTATGAAAAAATTCGTGATATTCGTAGCTTCAATCCCCGCAGTTATTTACAGCAGATTCAACTTTAAAGGTTGTTGGTTGTTGGTTGTTTTTAGTTGGTGATTGAGCAAAGAATTGTTCACAAAATACCCGCACCCTGAAGGGTGGGGCCACAAGAACAAAGCCCACCTGCCTAGGCAGGCTTTGTTTGACAAGCCGCGAGTTCACTCGTTAGGCTCGTTATTTCGGCTGTTGAGATTCCAACATCATCTGCATAGATAATTGAGTTCCTATAATCATTTCCTTACCACTTTTAGGGTCTTTAATGCTCATCTCATTATTAGAATTCATGGAAATATTAGAGCGAACAGGCATCATGGAATTTAGTTGCATCACAACTTGTCCCTGACCTGTAGAAGTAAGAGATTTTAGAGACAAATTAGCATTACTTGGCATCCCAGGTAAGTTCAATTGTTGGGAATTTGCTTGCTGTTCCAAACTGACATTCAGGGTAGCAACATTATCTTTTAAATCCACTAATTCATAGATAACATTCTGGGTCAAGTTTATTCCAGATAAATTAATCTTAGAAGAAGTACGCCACTTTGCTCCTTTCCCCACTGCTTCTTGAGGTACTGGCGACGAGAATTGATCGAGGGAATTCGACACTTGATCGAGCAATTGTTTGGTTATAGGATTGGTATTTTTCTCTGGTAAATTAAATTTACCTGACTTGACCTGTCCTCGATTATCACTGATAAAAGAGCCATTCATACCAACCATCTGTTTCACAGATGACTGCATAAGCTTGAACAATTCTGGGTCAACAGTAGGATCTGAGACAACATCAGCCTCAGTATAAGAAAACTTAGAGTGAATATCTCCATTCGGATCAACCTGAGTAACAACCGACTCCACCTTCATCACAGTTGGCGGTATTTTAGAGGTGGGCATAGACTTACCTGAAATGGAACTTTTTACGTCCATATTGCTTGTTATCGTCATTGCTTGCTTAGCATTAACCGTCGGTTTGAAGCGCAATTCCTGCCTAGGTTCAGCCCCAGGGGAGATAAGTTCTACTTGGGTTCTTATTACAGGTGCAATCTGTGAGGCGTCATTATTCTGGGAAACAATTAAGGGTGTTCCCGCACTGACAGATACAGGCTTGAGTCCGCCTCCAACAAGGAGAAAACAACAAGAGCTAGCGAGTAAAGTTTTTTTCATAAAAAACTCGAAGGAAGGGAGATTTATTGATCTTAGCTCTCCTATTCTAGACCGACAATAAAAAATGAATATTTAGCAATCTTGTCTTGAAGAATTAAGTCTCAGGGATGCAACAAATTAAAATGAAACTTCCGAAAGTCTT
>JAYFMV010000028.1:0-66256 GCA_042408245.1 Potamolinea sp. | reverse complement strand
GTAATTCAAACTCCCCATCAAACTGATCCAGCGGTAGTAATTGCGGCTGAAACAATTTTGGCTGCAATTGATGATGCAGAAGCTACAGCTAAACTGGGCATCTCACTGTGATGTAATCACCTTTGAGAATGAATTTATTAACCTGGAAGCTTTGCAGTCACTGGCAAAGCAAGGTGTATGTTTTCGCCCATGTTTGGAAGCCTTAGCACCTCTTTTAGATAAGTATCAGCAGCGTTGCTATCTGGAAGAAATCGGCTTACCCCAACCCAATTTCATGACGTTGGAAGGGGAATTAGTCCAGGAAGAATTAAGTCTTTCTGCATCCTACAAGCAGTCAATTAATTTCAGTGATTTAGAGTTTCCTTTAGTTCTCAAAGCACGACGACACGGATACGACGGTCAAGGCACTTTTATTATTAAAAATAGCGAGCAATTACAGGAAATCTGGAAAAAGCTAGAATACTCCCCTGTACTGCTAGAAGCATTTATTCCTTTTGAACGTGAGTTGGCTGTAATAGCAGCGCGTTCTGTTGCTGGAGAGGTAGTAGTTTACCCAGTAGTGGAAACTCAGCAAGAAGAACAAGTTTGTCGTCGAGTTTTAGCACCTGCTGAAATTAGTGATGCGTTGGTGAAAGAAATAGAAGAACTTACCCATACTCTCCTCAACAGTTTACAATTCGTGGGTGTTTTTGGCCTTGAGCTATTTCTCACCACCAATGGCAAAGTATTGGTAAATGAAGTGGCGCCACGTACCCACAATTCCGGACATTTTACGCTTAATGCTTGTCAAACTTCTCAGTTTGAACAACAATTGCGGGCTGTTGCTAATTTACCTTTGGGAAGTACAGCATTAAATTGTGCTGGTGCGGTGATGGTGAATCTTTTGGGTTATGAATATTCCCAAAATGATTACTTAGAAAAACGGCAAAAACTGGCAAGTTTACCCAACACTTTTGTTCATTGGTACGGTAAAACTGAATCTCGTCCCGGACGCAAGTTAGGTCATGTTACAGTTTTATATGACTCTCAAAAACGTTCCGAGTTGCTTGGCAAAGCTCAAGAAATCGAATCTATTTGGTACAGTTAAAACTACCTAATACTCTCTACTAAGTTATCCGACTTCTTTAAGAAGTCGGGTATCTATGCTTGGGGGCTCCTCAGCAAAAAAGGTCAGGATGTTTTCCGGAATTCTAATTTTATCTACGCAAATGCTTTTCCCCAATCCTCAATCCTCAATCTTCCTTAATAACGAATTTGCAGAGTAACAGTTTGTTGAACTTTCTGTTCACCACCAACAACAGGCATGTCAGCAGTTTGCGCTGTTTTTCTTGCCATTTCAGTAGGGATGGCATAGTTGACTGGTTGAGGTGGATTGGCGTTATTAATTTGAATACTCACTATTTCTTTCTGACTGAGATTGAGACTCTTGAGAACATCATCAGCTTGCTTTTTCGCATCTTCAGAAGCTTTCTGAATAGCTTGTTGTTGAGCTTGGGCGATCGCCTGATCACTAGCCACAAAACTTATGCCATCAATCCGTGTCGCACCTGCTTTAATCGCCTCATCTAAAAGAGTACCAGATTTTTCAGTTTCAATTTTAAAACTGACAGTATTAGTACCAGAATAGCCAGTAATATTTTGCCTACCATTCTTATAAGAATAGTTAGGATTAAGACTAATTCCCGTAGTTTCCAGTTTTTGTACCTTGCGGGTTTTTAGTAGTTCCATCACTGCTTGGGATTGTTTAGCTACCTGTTGTTGTACATCAGTCGCAGTTTTTCCCTGAATCTCCACACCCAAACGCACCTGAGTCATGGTTGTGGGAATGGAAACATCCCCTTTACCTGCAACAGTTAAAGTTCTGGGGAAAGAAGCTGCAAAGCGTGTATCTGGGTTACCCGAAACGGATTGACACGCAGTTAGACTAAGCAAACCTAAAACTAAAAATAGAGTTTTCAATCGTTCCCCAGTGTTGACAGGAGAAGAGAAAAGCAAGATGCGATTCATTTTTTTTGTTTAGCAAGCTAATATTGTGTTCCTAATCTAGCCGCGAAATTTGCGAGTAGTCTGTTAGGTTACATTTTTGGAAACTAATATCAAGTCCGCTTGCTGCGGTATTGTATCTTCGGTGATTAATCATGAGAATACGTTTTTTCGGCAAACTATCACTTTTTCTAGTCTTCCTAAGCTTCCCTAACTTCCTTCCTATTTCCTCAACATCAGTACTTTGTCCATTTTTAGATTGGAGTGCCCAAGCTGCTAGTGATTTTGGTAGTGACGGGAGAAATGGCGCCGATGGACAAGCTGGGAGACGGGGTAGGGATGGACAGAACCAAACGATTTTTGCTGATGGTTCACCTGTAAATTTAGACCTTTCAGGTACAGACGGTGAAAATGGTGAAAATGGTAGAGATGGCGGTAATGCAGATTGCGGTAGGCCACAGCGAGATGTTGACCGCAACCTGCATGCTGCTAGTGGTGGCAAAGGTGGTAATGGTGGGAATGGGGGTGATGGGGGTAATGGTGGTTCTGTGACCATTTATTACACCAACCTTGCTGACTTGAAAAAAATCTCTGTGCGTTCCAATGCTGGAAGAGCTGGACGCAATGGCCGTAAGGGTGTTGGTGGTGATAGTTGTAAATGTCGCGTTCGTAACTGGGAGCGAAAAACTTGTACGGGTACTCCAGGAACTCCAGGCTATAGCTGCAAAACCCGGAGGTTCTCTTGTACAGATGGAAGTGATGGTACAGATGGAAGTGATGGTAGAGATGGCAAGGATGGAAAACTTGGCAATCTAATTTTGATTAATCGTAAGGAAGCGCTGTCTCCTGATCAACCGAATGCTACTGTTACTATGTCTGAACTGAATAACAGGGTATTTGCACTTTCTAAGAATAAATTTCAAATTCGCAATGGTGCAGTTTCTTTGTTAGCGTCTGGTTCAATTATTGCTGATCAATACCGCGAATTTGTGGAGCGTTTAGAAACATCTTTTCAAGTTGTCTGGAATGCCAACCGACCGATTACTGATTTTGGTGGTAAACCTGTAACTGTTAGTTTAGAAGACAACAAACAGGTAAAGGTAAATTTCCCTGAAGATGTGTGGGTTGATGGTACAACTTCGCAACAGCAAGGTAAAACACAGTTTGTGGCTACTAATGTGATCCTGAAGAAAGAAGCAACTCAACTAGCAAGAGCAGATTTTTCAGGAAGTGGCTCTGATTTGAACTTTGTGGTGGTAGATAATGCAGGAAAGTCCGAACTGATTGCAACTCAGTTTAAAATTAAGTATAGTGCGGCAAGAGAGGGCAATACGGACAGAAATACCAATTACATGATAAAATTTGAGGGCAATATTCCTGCTGAATTAGTCAGCCGTAGCAGTAATCGCTTTACTCTGAATATAGGAAAATTGCCGATTGAGCGAGAGTTTTTAAAAACGGGTGTACCTGTTGAAATTGAGCTAGTAGCGATTCGCTCCTTTGCTGGACGTTCTGCTGAGCAAAAAATTGAGTGGCGGGGAGAAATTAAACGCTGATCAGTTGCAGCAATAAATTAGGGAAAAGCAACTATTTGGTAAAGTGAACTCAATCGGCAGTAAGATGCGGCGTAAACACCATGCCAGTTAGTATTTGGCTGTGCTTATCTGTTGCTATAAAAGAAGAGTCAAAATCTAAGTAGGGGCTTGACAACACATCCTAAGCGTTAATCAGGGCTGAACCTAATTTTATTGCTAGACTGATAGCTTCATTTTTCGAGGGAGGGTAAGGAGTTCGTGCTTATGCAACCTCAAGAGTCAACCGCTGCTAATGGCAAGACGGCGAGCAAAAAAGCTCAACGTGCTCAGCCAAAAACCGGTAGCCGCACCCTAAAATTTCCCTCATTCGGGAAAGCCAGAGTTGGTTCCTGGCGAATTCACCACAAAATTGGCTATGGGTATTTTCTAGCCATTGGGATTGGCTTTTTAGGTTCACTTACTGGACTGGTAATCGCCGATTACTACCAAGGACAAGGAGTAGAGCAACTAAATGATGCTCACGAGCAAGCACAATTACTGGGTAATTTTAAGGATGCCTTAATTGGGGCACAATTGCATGGCTCTCACCTAGCAGCCGTAGTTGAAGATGCGCAATGGCTGGAAGCCCAAAAAGCCGAATTTCAAGGGAAAGTTGCCAAGACTAAGAAGCTACGGCTGGAAATTGAACGTTTCATAGACAGTGACCCCGCTTGGTTAGCAGCAAAGCCAATCACCATCAAGGCTTTATTGAAGGCTGTGGCGACTAACTTAGACTCTTACGTTGAAGCTACAGAGTCAAGCTTGCAGCAACTTAACTCCTCGCAATTGCAGAGTGAGCAAATTGAATCAGCAAGGAAGCAGCTACTGCAGATTACCCGTAGCGAGGAAGCGACGAACCTAGAGCAACTGAGTAAAGAATTAAGCACTATCCTTGACATTGCTCAAAAGCAGGAACAGCAAGGGGGAGAAGTGATGGAGGATGCACAAGGACTGGAGAAACTAATTATTATCCTGAGTATGATCGGGTCAGTGGCGATCGCCGGAACAGTGGCGCTGCGTACCAGTCGTGCGATCGCCGAACCTGTCGTAACTGTAACTCAGATAGCTCAGCAGGTGGCCAGGGATTCCAATTTCGACCTACGCGCTCCCGTCACCACCGAAGATGAAATTGGTTCCTTAGCAGCATCGATCAATTATCTGATCGAGCGGGTAGCCGAGAGAACCCATCAACTGCAACACGCAAAAGAAGCAGCAGAAGCCGCAAACAATGCCAAAAGCCAGTTTCTGGCGAATATGAGCCATGAGCTACGCACACCCTTAAATGCCATCATTGGCTACAGTGATCTTCTCCAAGATGACGCCCAAGATTTAGGCTTAAACGATGAGGATTTTCTGGATGAACTCCAGTCAATCAATTCTGCTGGGAAACATCTACTGGAAATGATTAACGGTATCCTCGATTTGTCAAAGATTGAAGCCGGAAAAATGGCTCTCTACCAGGAAAAAATTGAGGTGGCGACGCTAATTGATAACATTGTTACCACAGTCAAGCCCTTGTTAAAAAAGAATGAAAATATCTTAGAAGTTCATTGTGACGAGCAGATTGGTATCATTTACGCTGACTTAACTAAGATGCGACAGGTATTGTTAAATCTGCTCAGTAACGCCGCAAAGTTTACTCAAAAAGGCAAAGTTACGTTGACAGTTACCCTGCACGATCAAGGAGTAAAAATTAACGATGAATTAAATCCATCATTGCTCATTTTCACAGTCACTGATACAGGTATTGGCATATCTGAGGAGCAACAGCAACAGTTGTTTCAAGCCTTCACCCAAGGAGACGCCTCAACCACTCGCAAGTATGGTGGAACTGGACTAGGTTTGGCGATAACGCGCCACTTTTGCGAGATAATGGGCGGTGAAATTTTGGTAGAAAGTCAGCCTAATCAGGGGTCTACTTTCACTGTTCGCCTACCAATCAAGCGTTGAACTTTTTGGGCAAATTCCTCACCAATGTAGAACATTCGTCCCGCTTGTGAGAGTCCCAGGTATTGCCGAGTAAGGCTGACAGGCGGTCAGCCTATCCTACATTATTAACAGCCTACTCTATGATAAAAACTATTTTTTTCCTATTATTTATTCTCATTATTATTGCTTTAATTTTAGGAATTAGTCCTCTAACTAGACTGAAGCGTAAACGCATCGCTAACCGAGCTTTTCCCTCCCATTGGAGTGTCATTCTTGAGCGAAATATTGCACTCTACAAACATCTGCCTTACTTTTTGCGTCAGCCTCTACACGGACAGCTCAATGTTTTTCTAGCCGAGAAAAAGTTCAAAGGGTGTGGAGAATTGCAGCTAACTGATGAAATCACTGTGACTATAGCTGGAATAGCGAGTTTACTTTTACTAAATGAAAGAGGAAATTATTTCTCAAAACTTAAGCTAATTCTAGTTTACCCAAGCGCTTTTATAGCCAACAATACTACAGTTTTTGGAGAATATTACCTAGAAGAAAAACAAATTAAAGCTGGTGAATCATGGGGGACTGGCATAGTTGTGCTTTCCTGGGAAAATATCAGATATGATGCAAGACATTGGCAGGATGGACACAACGTGATACTGCATGAATTCGCACATCAACTAGACCAAGAAGCAGGAAATGCATCCGGTGTACCTATTCTTGAAAAAAAGTCAGACTATGTTACTTGGGCAAAAGTGTTTAGAACAGAATATGAGCAATTGTGCCGTGAAGTTAAACTAGGAAAGGAAACTGTTATAGATGAATATGGGGCAACAGACCCAGGGGAATTTTTCGCCGTTGCGACAGAAACTTTTTTTGAAAAACCTTTCCCAATGAAAAAGAAGCATCCTGAACTTTATAATGAGCTGAAACACTACTATAATTTGGATTTAGTTGAGTTGATCAAAAAGCCTGTTTAAAGGCGATGAACCATGAATCAGGCACTAGAGCAAGCTATCGAGTTTTTAACAACCAGCAGCGTCACCTCACCTACACCTGAAGCTGTAGTTGAAGCACTGCTAATCGCAGAAAAGATAGCAAAACAGACTAAAGTTCGCCATTCTTATCCACAATTGCTAGATACTTGGCGATTAGGATTTATCACAGGAACAAAGCGAACACGCAAGAGAGCAGGAATTATCCTAGGATCCGGAAGATTTCTACCTACTTGGGTCAAGATTCATCTCTCCTACTCGCAATCAGAACCAAATCAAGAGCGAGGAACCGTGCAAAATTCCGTTGAAATCGGACTACTACAGCTAGTACTCACAGGACCCACACAGTTCTGGCAAAAAACGAATATTTTAGCTTTCGACTTCACCCAAATCAAAGTATCATTGTCTGGACTGAAATTATACGAGGGTTACATTCGAGGTGGTCAAAAACGGGAAGCCAGTTTCTGGGAGCAAAGCGTCAAAGATCAGGCATTTTTCACATACTTTCTGGTGGATAATTTTTGCATTGCTGCTAGGGGTCGGGGAGGTGGGTTAGCTTTATGGATAAGAGTCAAAGACAAGTGAAATTTATCGTGCTATTGCTTTTCCTAACGTTATCATTTGCAGTTGCACTCCCCGCTGAAGCCTCATTTTGCCGCAACTCCAATGACCATTCAATTTGTATCCTGAGTATCAAGCGAAGTGCTAAAAATTACTGGGAGTATAGGACAGCTATTAGTATTGACGGAGTGGCGCAACCAATAGAAGTATACAATTGTCGTGATCGCGTTAAGGTTAGCCAAGATGGAATTATTGTCCCGTTTGAGTCTAATAGTCCAGGTGAAATCATCTGTAGTTTATTTCAAAAATCGTAAAGCCAAAATCTAAAATAATATTAGTCACAGTTAAAGCAGAGTTTGGTTATTAAAATAACGCTAATTAAATTGCTAAATGAGGGTTGCTAGTGGACGACAACTTTTTAATAATTTCTGATGGCTGGCAAGATTGGGTAGCCGTATTTGGCTATATAACCTTTATTGTTTTCATCATTTGGCGTGTCTGCGTTCCCAAGTAATCTCATTTCCGAATAATCGGAATCAATCAAAAACCTCTGCGTCCCTGGAGCGTAAACCTCTGCGCTCTCTGCGTTAAAAAAAACATATTATTCCAAAGCCAATGGATTCAATATAACCCAAATCCCAAATCCTTAATACCAAATCCCAAATCGAATGACTCAAACCACTGAATTCCTCAAACACCTCAATTCTTCCCAACGTCGCGCTGTGGAACATTTCTGCGGCCCATTATTAGTAGTTGCTGGCGCCGGTTCCGGTAAGACAAGAGCATTAACTTATCGAATTGCCAATTTAATTATCAAGCACAAAGTCGATCCGCAAAATATCCTGGCTGTGACTTTCACTAACAAAGCCGCACGGGAAATGAAAGAGCGAATTGAGAAATTATTTGCCCAACAATTGGCGCAACAAAGACACGGACAACGCCTGGAATTACTACCAGAAGAAGAACAAACCCAGTTGCGATCGCAGATCTACAGAACCATAACCAAACATCTCTGGGTTGGCACGTTCCACAGTCTTTTAGCTCGAATTCTTCGCTTAGATATTAACAAATATCAAGACGAAAAAGGACATACTTGGACACGTAGCTTTTCAATTTTTGATGAATCTGATGCTCAAAGCCTGGTCAAAAACATTGTCACCAAAGAATTGAATTTAGACGATAAAAAATTCAATCCTCGTCAGGTTCGCTACGCTATCAGTAATGCAAAAAACCGGGGCTTATCTCCCCAAGAATTTGAAAAAGAACAGGCTAATAATTACAAAGGTCGAGTGCTTGCCCAAGTCTACAGCCTTTACCAAGATAAATTAGCCTCTAACAATGCCCTAGATTTTGATGACCTAATTTTAGTACCAGTGCAGTTATTCAAGCAAAATGAGACTGTTTTAGGTTACTGGCATCGGCAATTTCAGCATATTTTGGTAGATGAATATCAAGACACAAACCGAACTCAGTACGAACTAATCAGTCTGTTAGTTACTAATGGAGAAACCAGAAAAAGTGAGTGGAATTGGAAGAACCGCTCAATTTTTGTAGTGGGAGATGCTGACCAATCTATCTATTCCTTTAGATTGGCTGACTTTACTATTTTATTGGGCTTTCAGCAAGACTTTGGCGATGGTTTGCCCGATGAAGATACTCGCACAATGGTGAAATTGGAAGAAAACTATCGTTCCAGTGAAAACATTCTCCAAGCAGCAAACTACCTGATTGATCACAATACCCAGCGCATCGATAAAGTACTAAAAGCGACACGGGGAGTCGGGGAACAAATTTACTGTCACAAAGCAGATGATGAAGTTGAAGAAGCGCAGTTTGTTTTCAGCAAACTCAACCAAATGCAGCAACAAAACCCAGAACTAGACTGGGGAAGTTTTGCTATACTTTACCGCACTAATGCCCAATCTCGCCCTTTTGAAGATGTCTTACGGGGTAAAATTCCCTACATTATTGTTGGTGGCTTAAAGTTCTATGACCGTAAAGAAATTAAAGACGCCTTAGCTTACTTAAGAGTGCTTGCCAATCCCGATGATACAGTCAGCCTCCTACGAATAATTAACACCCCTCGGCGCGGCATTGGTCAAGCGACAATTGATAATCTTGTCAGTGCTGCTCAACAATTAAGTGTGCCGCTGTGGGAAATTTTGAGTGACAAAACTTCAGCTAATACTTTAGCTGGACGTTCAGCCAAGGGAGTTAATAGTTTTGCAGAACTAATTCAACGTTGGCAAGAGCAAGTTGAGAATCTTTCAGCGGCTGAGATTGTCAAAGGAATTATGGAAGAGTCTGGCTATATTGATGACTTCAAAAAACAAGGTAATGAGGAAGCAGAGAATCGACTGAAAAACATCTTTGAACTTTATAACGCTGTTCTGCAATTTCAAGAAGACAACGAAGACACAAGTTTAGAAGCTTTTTTGGCGAATGCTTCTCTAGCCTCTGATTTAGATGACTTAAAAGATGGACAAAAAACTGTTTCTTTGATGACTCTCCATGCGGCCAAAGGACTGGAGTTTCCAGTAGTATTTATGGTAGGTTTGGAGCAGGGTTTATTCCCCAATTTCCGCTCAATAGATGACCCCATTGCCCTAGAAGAAGAACGCCGTCTTTGCTATGTTGGCATCACTCGTGCTCAGGAACAATTGTATCTCTCTCATGCTCGTGAGCGCCGTCTCTATGGTAATCGTGAACCTGCTATACGTTCTCAGTTTATTGGGGAATTACCGGAAGAATTAGTTAGCAGCACTGATAAGTTTCAGGGTAAAAAATTAAATGTTGTACCCATGACGCGAAGCGATAGCCATGAACAAGCTTCAGGGTTCACCGAACAGGTAAATGTACCCAATAACCTGCAACCTAATAGCAAAACTAAGGGGCAAAAATCCCAACGCTCACAGAAACAATCCCAGGAATGGAAAATTGGCGATTTGCTGATTCACGAATCCTTTGGTACTGGTGAAATTACCCATGTTTTTGGTTCAGAAAACAAAATCAGTCTAGCTGTTAAATTTGTTGGTTTGGGCCAAAAAATTCTTGACCCAAAACGAACAAAATTGCAACGAGTAGAATAGAAGACTTTTGCTTACTATTTGCTCATGCTATAGCTAAGTTAAGTGTGCGTAGGAATTTCTCTCGCGAAAATGGCTTAGTTAGATAAGCGCTAGCACCTTGCTTCATTCCCCAAAGACGGTCAATTTCTTGATCTTTAGAAGAACAAATCACAACAGGAATGCTTGCGGTAGCGGGATGGTTCTTGAGGGTGCGACATAACTCATAGCCGCTCATTCCTGGCATCACTACATCTGTGACAATGATATCTGGTTTTTGTTCTACTGCCTTATTTAGGGCTTCTTTAGGGTTGGTAATACGAATTACAAAGTGACCGCTATCACGTAGGTAACTTTCCATTAATTCCATCTGGGAAGGGTTATCTTCAACAATTAATACTTTAGTCATGTCTGTCCTCACAAAATTATCACATAGCAAAAGATTGATCGCGCTGATTGGGATGACGAAAGGTATGTTCAACATCCAGCTAATCTAGCAAAAACAGTCGGCATACTTGCCGCTGGTTTAACAGCATTTGGCAAATTACTGTAAGTCATTTTTTTTTCTTTAGGTTAGTTAATGGTGCATCTATGCAGATATTATTGTTGATTTTTGTGTTTTGAGAAGCTGCGAATTTTTGCTTGGTTCCAGACTTAATATTTTGCCTAAATCAATTGGACAGTTTCTTAAGCCTTGTATAGATGCACTCAACTTTGCCCAGTTTCACAAATTTTTCTTATTCTAAGCTAGCCAAAAAAATTATTTTGTCTACAGTATTTCCAATATAACCTAATCGAGTATTAATTTTGGCTCAGTTGATTTCTCTAATCAAGACTGAACGATAGCAATTTTGTTTAGTTAATTTTGCTTTATTATTACCACAAATAAACTGGTAATAGGTAAGAGGTAATCTTTGAGCCATTACCCATTCCCAATTACCGATTACCAATTACCCATTCCTCTACCCTTGGGTGCCAATCTTGAAGCGACCAACCCTAAGCTGTAATTGCTCTGCTACCTCTACAGTTTGTCGTAGAGATCCGCAGACTTTACGAGAAGATGCAGAAGTGTGTTGAGAAGTTTTGGCAATTTCTTGCATCAAGTCAGTAACAACTTGAGACGTTTGCGCTTGAGACACAGTAGCGCTAGAAATTGATTGCAGTAATTCGTCAATCTGACGCGAAACTTCAAAAATTTGTTCGAGATTTTGCTTAGCATTGATAACCCGATGGGTACTGTCAACTACTTGGTTTTTACCTTCTTCCATAGCCTCAAGCACTTCTTTTGTACCCAACTGAATAACCTGAATCACCTGTTCAATTTCTTTCGTAGCATCAGTTGATTTCATCGCCAATACGCCAACTTGTTCAGCAATAACTCGAAAACTCTCACCTTCCTCACCGGCGCGGTTTGCCTCAATTCCAGCGTTTATAGCTAACAAATTGGTCTGTAGGGCAATTTGCTGAACCAAAGAAACCACCTTGGCAATCTCTTGGGAAGATTTGCCCAGGATCTTGACCTTTTCCGTAGTACTTATCACCGTTTTTTGCAAGTTCCAAATATTCTCTACTGTGCCATCAATTGCCGCCCCACCATCAGAAGCCGCTGTGGAAGCTTGACGGGCAATTGATGCGGCTTGATTGGCGTTTTTAGCTACTATTTGAATTGAATATGTCATCTGCTCAACCGAGTGCAAAATGTGGGTAATTTCCTCATCTTGCTTAATTGCTTGCTCAGAGAGTTGTTCTACGGCAATTTCATCTTTTTGTAGGGAAATGTTTACTTGTGAAGATGTTTGTTTCACCTGGATAACAATCTCCCGCAAACTTTCAATGATGGCATTAAAAAAGTCAGCAACGGTGCCAATTTCACTCTCACTCACCTCAGCCCGAATAGTAAGATCTCCCTTAGCTGAGCCTTCAACATCATTAAGTAGTGTCAGCAACTGATGCTGAAGTTCTTCTTTTTGCTGACGTTGTTCAATAGAAGTTAATTCTGCTACCAAGCGTGCTTGTTCTACTTGCCTAGAGACGGCTTCAGCTTCTTGACGTGCTAATTCTGCTTCTTGGCGTGCTTGTTCTAACTGTTCTAGGAGACTTGCTTGTTTGAGGGCAAAGCCAACCTGATTAACTAACTGCCTGAATAAACCGATTTCCTCTTCTTGCCATTCCCGTGGTGCAGAGCATTGGTGAGCGCATAATAAACCGAAAAGTTTGTTTTCTTGCAGAATGGGCGCAACAATATTTGCCTTAACTTGTAGGCGTTCTAATATTTCACAATGGCAATCTGTTAAACCTGCCTCATAAATGTTATTGCATATCCAAATACGCCCATTTTTATATCTATCAATGTCTCCTTCTTTCAACGGATCATTAATTATTTGCCCTATAGCTTTAGTCCAACCAGGTGCTACTGATTCTGCTGTAATTGTCCCACTTACCCAATCTTCAGTGAAGCGATAGATGAGTACGCGATCTGCTTGCAAAGCCCTTCTGATTTCATCAACGGAAGTTTGGAAAATATCTGCCGATTTCAGAGATTTATAAAGGCGACTGGTAATTTGTGCAAAGGCGAAATTGCGCTCTGATTCTGCTTTCTGGCGAAACGCTACTTTTGCCAGACTTTCTTCAGAAGCAACAATACTCTGTGCCATTTCATTAAATGTTTGTGCTAGTTGCCCAACTTCATCATTGAACTGAATCTCGGCACGTACTTGGCGATCGCCTTTAGCAAATTTCTGAGTTGTCTGCTGCAATTTTTTTACAGGTTGAGCAATTGAGCGCCCAAGTAAATTCACCAAGTAAACTTCTGCAATGAATGCCAAAACTGCTACGAGTAACTGTAACATTAAACTGTTTTTTAGCAGTTCATTGAGTGCAGTTTCTTGAGTTCCCCGCACCAAAATTGCTACAGGCTCACCTTGAAAATTAGATAAGGCTTTAGCAGCGAGTGTGTAGCTTTCTTTTCCCAACTCACTAGCTCGCATAGTGACTACCTCTCCCGGAACCGCAGCCGCTTTTTCTAGCAACTTAGTGTTGTCAATTGGTTGATTGATTTCTGCTTTGATAGACTGAGTATTGTGATGTCGCTCTACAGAACTTGCTAAGACAAATTCCCCCGTAGGTTGGCGCAAATAAATACCGCTGTATCCGCTACCGAAAGCTTTGATAGTTTCCTCAACAATGCTTGATTTTTTGTTAACAATATCTCCCGCAACCAATGCACCAATAACGCTGCCATTTGCCGAATCTTTGACAGGTGTCACAGTGTAACGAATGAGAGCATTTTGTTTAGCAAAACCTTGGGGTAATGGCGGCGACTCTTTGGTTAATTCATCCCAACTGGCAATTCCATTAGATTTAATCTGTTGGGGATTCTTGAAGACTTCACTAACTAAGTTGTTGGGATCGAAAGTCTCCCCAGTTCTGCTAGCATTGGCATTAACAATAATTCGCCTATCTTTACCAACTAAAGTTGCATATTCAATATTGCGAGCTTTTATCTCATTCTGAAGAATCTGCTTAATTTGAGCATTTTGTTCTGCTGTCAAAGGCTGGCTTTTATTATGGGCAATGGCCGCAGCAATAATCGCAGTATTTTCGGATTGACCGCGAAAGCCAAACCCCATTTGATTGATTTTGATGTTGTAGGCAATTTCAGTAACAGCTAGCTCGGACTTAGCTTGGTTAACTAACTGCGATCGCCCTGCTGTTACTAACAATAAAGCCCCTACGCCGACAAGTCCAACAATGGAGATAATCTCAGAGGTATAAAGTCTAGTGAGTTGCTTACTTCTAATCGGTAAATTACAATACCATTCCAGTGGAGAAAATTGGCGTTTCTTGAAGCGAGAAAGTTTAGCTTGAGATGTTGACCCTTCAGGAGGCAATTCAATTCCAGTCATGAAATAAGTTTGGTAGAGTGAGCAGTTAACAATTTACCTAATTTCAGTGGAATTACTTAATCAGCCTAGAAAATATACGAAACTTCTACCGCAACAAGCAATAGCCCTGTAAATGCTGATTAAAACCCGTGTAATTCTGCTTAATTATTTTCCAAAATAAGCAGTTGTAGAGATGCACTGGGAGCTTTACTTCTCAGTAGTGTAAGTATTAATTAGGTTAATACAAGGAATAAGTTCTAATTAATCTACGTATTTTTGATGATACAGAATATTTTCTCAGCAATGGCTCAGCATATTCACTGACTTTGCCTACGCATAATTGCTGAACTTTCCTACAAAAAGTATCAACGAGAACATTGTTCAACCAAGTTGCAGTATTTGCTCGTAAAGCCTGGGCAATTACTAATAGGAAATACGAAGAAAATACAAAGGAAATACAAAGGAAATATGAAGAGTGCGAGTCTAGCTATGCGTAAGGGGTACGGGGGTGAGAAATGTTAGACAGATTGCCCCATTTCTCCCTCATTCCCTCGCTAAAATACGTAAGTCCTGTTTTTCTGACTCGTCCTATGACTGGCATCTATCCTACAGAAACGCGACTCGAAAGCCATCACAAGCAATTTCCAGCCTTAACCAACAAAGCCTATTTCAACTATGGAGGTCAAGGCACGCTACCAATTGCTTCACTGAAAGCTATCCAAGAATCCTACGCATATGTCCAACAGCATGGGCCGTTTTCACTTAAGGCGAATAGCTGGATTGTAGAGGAAGCGAAGCAAACAAGAGTGGCGATCGCGCAGGAATTAGGAGTACCAGAGGAATCGATCGCCCTCACTGAAGATGTCACCGTTGGCTGCAATATTGCCATGTGGGGGATAGACTGGCAAGCTGGGGATCACTTGCTACTCACGGATTGCGAACACCCTGGTATTGTCGCCACAGCAGCCGAAATTGCTCGTAGGTTTAAGGTAGAAGTCTCCACCTGTCCGATCATGGCAACATTAAATCAGGGAGATCCTACAGCAGTAATTGCGCAAAACTTACGAAAAAATACACGGCTGGTAGTATTAAGTCATCTGCTTTGGAACACTGGACAATTATTACCAATTGCAGAAATTGTTGAAGCTTGTCGCAACTTTTCTACCGACAAACAACCGATTCTAATTTTGGTAGATGCAGCGCAGTCAGTGGGTTCCCTACCATTGAATTTGACAGAACTAGGGGTAGATTTTTATGCCGTCACCGGTCATAAGTGGTGGTGCGGGCCAGAAGGACTTGGCGGTCTCTATGTGCGTCCAGAGGCTTTGGAAAGTATTAACCCCACATTCATTGGTTGGCGCAGCATTCTCATGGGAGAAGGTGGGAAACCGATCGGCTGGAAGCCTAATGCACAGAGGTTTGAAGTTTCAACTTCTGCTTTCCCACTGTTTGCAGGATTGCGAAGTGCGATCGCGCTTCATCAGCAATGGGGGACATCTCAAGAACGGTACGAGCAAATTTGTAAGATCAGTGAGTATCTTTGGCAAGGCTTATCTAGGTTAGAAGCTGTTAGTTGTCTTACTGACTCACCTCCAAAAGCGGGTATTGTTTCTTTTCAATTAACCAACGGACAATCTCATCAGCAACTGGTACAGTCTCTCGAACAAAGGGATATGATGCTACGTACTATTAACTATCCAGATTGCGCTCGCGCCTGCGTTCACTACTTCACTCAACAAGCAGAGATTGACCAGCTAATTGAAGCAATCGCCAAGCATTACCACTGGGGAATAAGTTTAGAAGATGGCTTATTTGAGTGTGCTGTGGCAAGCTAGCGTTAGGTTTGGTTTGAAGGTTATTCTGAGCAGCATATTGGAAAATCGTCATTACTAAAGCCAGGAAAAAAGAAAGGGCCAATAACTTGGGTAAATCTCTCATAAAAGAATTGTCCAAAAAAACGCTTTGATGTCGCTATCTTAGCAATCGCCATTTTCTTTGGCATTTACGCAACACTTGGAATTGGTAAGGGGTAATTGGTAATTGGTGATTAGTAATATCGAAATTTTTTCCTTGCATAGGGCGGGTAATGTTTGAGAGGTTGTCTGTTTTACAGTCAGGTTATCTTCACGCACCCGCCCCTACATTACTTCTCCTCTCCCCAATCCCCATGCCCCTAATCCCCAGAGGGGGCCCCAAGTTCCCCAGTCCCCAATTCCCAATTCCCAACACCATCAAACCTACAAAACCCCTTTAGAACTGGGTATCGTTCCAGCGCGACGGGGATCGACTTCCACCGCCATACGGATTGCCCGTGCAAATGCCTTGAATGTAGCTTCAATGATGTGATGTGAGTTAATCCCATCCAGTTGACGGATGTGCAGCGTCATCTGACTGTGGTTGACTATTGCTACGAAGAATTCCCGCACGAGTTGGGTGTCGTAAGTGCCAACACGTTGGGTAGGAATGGACAAGCCATAACTGAGGTGAGGGCGCCCGGAAAAGTCCAGGGACACCTGAACCAAAGCTTCATCTAGGGGGGCCAAGAAATGTCCGAAGCGGACAATACCTTTGCGATCGCCCAGGGCTTTTCCTAAAGCTTGACCTAGGGTAATCCCCACATCTTCATTGGTGTGGTGGTCATCAATTTCCAGGTCTCCAATCGCTCGAACATCCAAATCAATCAGCCCATGAGAGGAAATCTGATGTAGCATATGGTCGAGAAACGGTATTCCCGTCGCCGCCATACAAGTGCCTTGTCCGTCTAAATTAAGCGACACTTGTACATCCGTTTCGCCAGTCTTGCGACTGACACTTGCGGTGCGTGTCAGGAACTGTTCGTGATTTTGGGTATTGACAATAGTGAGGTCTGAAGAAATCCCGTGAGGGTTATCGCTGATTTGCATAGAATTTACAAAAAAAAGGGCTATTACTCAGTACCCAAAACTCTGGACTTTTCCTTGTGGCCTGTTCTGAACACTCAGGACTCAGGATGAGGAACTGGGAACTTTTCTGTTACATCCCCATTATTTCGTAACCACCATCTACATACAAAACTTGACCAGTGATCCCACTGGATAAATCGCTACACAAGAAAGCCGTAGCATTGCCAACTTCTAGCTGAGTCACAGTACGGCGCAGTGGTGCTACTTCTTCCACATGATGAATCATATCGAGGATGCCACCAACTGCAGAAGATGCCAAGGTGCGGATTGGGCCAGCAGAGATGGCATTTACCCGGATATTTTGCGGGCCTAGTTCAGCCGCCAAGTAACGAACACTCATTTCTAGTCCAGCCTTAGCAATGCCCATGACGTTATAATTGGGGATTACTTTAACACCGCCCAAGTAAGTCAGGGTGACAATACTACCGCCTTCTTTCATCAAAGGTTTAGCTGCACCAGCTAGTCTGTTGAGGGAGTAAGTGCTGATTTCCAACGCTTGGGAAAAGCCCTGTCGTGTCGTTTTGCTAAAATCTCCTGACAAATCATCCTTATTGGCAAAAGCAAGGCAATGAATCAGGATGTCCAACTTATCCCAGTGTTTGCCAATTTCCTCAAATGCCTCATCTATTTGGGCGTCATCTTGAACATTACAGGGCAAAAAGATACTCGGTTCGAGGGGTTCTACCAGTTCTTTGACTTTTTTCTCGAAGCGCCCCTTTTCATCGGGTAGATATGTGATCCCCAGATTTGCCCCAGCCTTGTGTAACTGCTGGGCAATACCCCAGGCGATCGAGCGGTTATTGGCAATTCCTGTTACAAGAGCGTTCTTTCCGGTCAAATTAAGCATAATATTCTATCTTAAAGGTCAAAGGATGGTTGCTTTAACCGACAATTGTTGTTTTCGGCAACCGATTGCGGCAGCGCACAGTGTATTATGACCCAAAAGGGTCAGTTTTCAACTTGATAGCTAAGTTGTTCACTGACGCTTCCACAAATTATGTATCAATTTGTACAAAAAACTATCTGGAACTCAGATTAAGTATTCTTGTATACATCAAGGAGATTTTCGCCGTCAGTGTGTGAGTCTCAAGCTTCACTGGTGATCAATTTATTCAAACTCAGCAAGGCGTTAGCACAAAGGCAATGGATAGGGTCGTGACGCAAAATAGACCGTTAGCAGCTGTGTTCCGTCAGATGGGCAGTGGAGCGTTTCCACCAGTCGTCGAATCCTTTGAACGGGGGAAGACGATTTTTTTCCCAGGAGACCCAGCGGAACGAGTGTACTTTTTGATGAAGGGTGCTGTAAAGCTCTCCAGAGTTTACGAAGCTGGGGAAGAAATTACCGTTGCGCTGTTACGAGAAAACAGTGTTTTTGGTGTCCTGTCACTGATTACAGGTCACCGCTCAGATCGTTTTTACCATGCGGTGGCTTTTACTCCAGTCGAGTTGCTTTCCGCACCAATTGACCAGGTAGAACAAGCACTCAAGGAAAACCCAGAGTTATCAATGTTGATGCTACGGGGGTTATCTTCTCGGATCTTGCAAACAGAAATGATGATTGAGACTTTGGCCCACCGAGATATGGGTTCTCGCTTGGTCAGTTTTTTGTTGATTCTGTGTCGTGACTTTGGATTACCAACTACTGAAGGAATCACAATTGACCTGAAGCTTTCTCATCAGGCGATCGCGGAAGCAATTGGTTCAACCCGTGTCACTGTCACCCGTTTATTAGGTGACCTGCGGACGGAAAAAATGATTTCTATTCACAAGAAAAAAATTACTGTCCACAACCCGGTTGCTTTAAGTCAGCAATTCACTTGAACTGGGTAATAGGTAATAGGTAATAGGTAATAGGTAATAGGTAATAGGTAATAGGTAATAGGTAATAGGTAATAGGTAATAGGTGATAGGTAATAGGTAATAGGTGATAGGTAATAGGTGATAGGTAATAGGTAATAGGTAATAGGTAATAGGTAATCCCGTCCATCCCAAGCAACCATATCAAGCCACACAGGCATAAGATAGGCTGTATCTGAACAGACTGAGCGGATTTAATGACCAGTGGTTACATCCTGATTGTGGCGGTTTTGGTGTTGGGGGGATTACTCGCAACCCTAGGCGATCGCATTGGTACGAAAGTTGGCAAAGCGCGGCTGAGTTTATTCAAACTACGTCCGCGCAATACTGCTACTGTAGTCACCATCATCACCGGTAGCTTGATTTCTGCTTCAACCCTAGGACTGTTGTTTGCGACAAGTCTCCCCCTGCGTCAAGGAGTTTTTGAACTTGACGATATTCAAAAAAAACGGAGAGTCGCTCTTGGTGAAATTGAGAAAATTAATGCTCAGAAAAGCCAAATAGAGAAAGAGTTGACTAAAACTAGAGCCGAACAAGCAGATGTCCAAAATCGTCTGGACATCACTAATCAAAATTTTCAACAAGCTCAATCTCAATTGAAAGATGTATCTCAGCAGGCTAATATACTGCGCCAAGAAACAAAGTCACTCTTAACTGAACGTCAAGATCTGAGAAACCAACGCCAGCAACTAAGTGAGCAAATTACTCAATTAAGAGAAGAAATTAGCAAACAAGGGCAGGTAATTGCAGACGGAAAAAGTCGTCTTAATGAATTGGAAACTGAACGTCAAGGGTTGATTCAAGAGCGTCAGAAACTGAGTTCCCAAATTACTCAATTAAAAGAAGAATTTAAAATTGCGATCGCTCAGCGTGAAATGCGCTTCCAAGGACGCGAACAAGAACTCAAAGGAGAGATTGTTGATCGAGAAATTCGCCTCAGAGAAAGGGAACAAGAACTGACTAAGGCGATCGCCCAACGGGAAACTCGTCTTCAGGAACTTGAAAGAGAACTCACACAAAGGGAAAACCAAATCGCAGACCGAGACAAACAAATTACCGAAAAAGGTCAACAAATTACCGAAAAAGGTCAACAAATTACCGACAAAGAGAAACAGCTTGCTGATAAAGATAAACAGCTAGCTTTTGTACAAAAGCAAGTAGAAAGCCTAGAACAATATTACCAGGACTATCAAGCGCTGCGTGAAGGCAGAGTTGTTCTTGTTCGCGGTAGAGTTTTAGCATTTGGGGTTGTGCGCATTGTTGAACCAAAAGCAGCTACTGATGCAGTAGATCAACTGTTGCGGGAAGCAAATCGAACAGCGATTGAATTCACTCGTTCTAACAAGAAAGACCTCAATGAACCGCTAGTGCAAATTCCCCAAACACAGGTTGAACAGTTAATTAATCAAATCAAAGATGGTAAAGATTATGTGGTGAGAATCCTCTCAGCAGGTAATTACGTTGAGGGAGAAAAGCAGGTACGAGTTTTTGCTGATGCTGCACTTAATCAAGTAGTGTTTCAAGCTGGTGATATCCTTGCTACAATTCCTGCTGATGCTTCAAGTATGAATAATGAAGAAATCCGACAGCGCTTAGAGCAATTGCTAGCAGCAGCTCAGTTCCGGGCGCGTCGCGCTGGTATACTTGGCGGTGTCCAGGTTGGGGATGGTCGCATCACTACAATTATTAGCTTTATTGAGCAACTGGAGAAGTATAAGCAACCAGTGGAGGTGAAAGTTGTTGCAGAAGAGACTACTTCTACTGCTGGGCCATTAAAAATGCAGTTGGTAGCTATTCAAAATGGACAGGTTATTTTTAAAAGTTGAATAGTGGTCAGTTGTCAGTTGTCAATTGTCAGTTGTCCTTGTTTTTTTTAAATAACCAACAACCAACAACCAATAACTATTTAAAATGATTTTAGGTTTCGATCCAGGGCGTGATAAATGTGGTTTAGCAGTGATGGGAAAGAACCAACAGGTAATTTACCATCAAGTTGTGACGTCATCAGAGGCGATCGCCACTATTCAACAATTGTCTGAACAATTTACTATTGAAACAATTGTGATGGGCGATCAAACAACTGCCAAAAGCTGGAAACAAAAAATAAGTGGCGAATTATCCCCTGCAGTCCCGATTGTCCTTGTAGATGAACGCTACAGCAGTTTGGAAGCACGCGATCGCTACTGGCAAATGTATCCTCCTCAAGGAATTCAACGCCTAATTCCGCAAGGAATGCGACAACCACCCCGACCAATAGATGATATCGTCGCCATTTTGTTAATTGAGCGCTATTTGCAGCTAAGCTGTTAGGCATTTAAACTGGGTATGTGTAAAACCTCCAAACCCTTACACCTAAGTATTGACAGCGAATCAGAATAAGTGATTTAAAGGCTGAACAGCTTAGGGACTAGGGATTAGGGATTAGGGATACATTTAAAGTTCAGCCCGAATCGTAAATGCATAATCTCCTCCAGGCTCTAACTGGTAATCGCAACGCTCTAAAAATCTACCCAGAGGCTCTTGAATTAGGGCTCGTCCCAGAGAAGGTTTTACTGATAATTGTCCCTTCCGGAAACACCATTGAAATTGCCACTGATATTCTGCTGCGTGGACTTCCCCTGCAATCTTACCCTGTTGCCAGGAGTGCTGCGTTATTCGGACATAGGCAGTAGTTTCTGGCCGATTCATAGAGTTCACAGTTAAAACAATTTTTTTCTGCTTTCTTACCTACTACCATATTACGAACCCTAAGATTAGTACTTGATTAGTAAAAAAAAAAATATGAAATTAGTTATTTTTTTGCAAACAATACCCTTATTTGACTTGTTATTTTGGTAGTTACGATACTGTAAAAAACAGTCTTGAATCTTTAAATTCAAGATGCTGCACTGTCGCTACAATTGTCTTGCTGATGACCAAGTGAGATCCGGTCATGACGAATTCTTCGACCGACATCATCATCATTGGTGCGGGTATCGCTGGCCTCGCAGCGGGGTGCTACGCTCAGATGAACGGCTACCGCACTCTGATCTTCGAGCTACACAACCTCCCCGGTGGCCTCTGTACCGCCTGGGAACGCAAAGGGTACGTTTTCGATGGCTGCATTCACTACCTATTTGGCTCCGGAACGGGACAGCCATTCTACGACCTGTGGGAGGAGCTTGGGGCGGTTCAGGGTCGGCGGTTTGTCCATCATGATGAATTGATGCGCATTACTGGGCCGGACGGCAAAACCCTAATCGTCTACAGTGACCCCGACCGACTCGAAAGGCATATGAAACAACTCTCACCGGCAGATAGCAGCGTCATCAAGAGCTTCTGCAAAGGTATCCGGGCGTTTAAGTCCTTCGATATGTCTTTGCTCCAGCAGAAGCCGAAAGCCCTGATGGGACTTGCCGATTGGAGTAAGCTTGGTCGGGAGATGTTGCCGTTTGTCGGACACCTGGCAAAATGGGGGACAATCTCTGCTCAGGATTTCGCTAAGCGCTTCCATGACCCCTTTCTGCGTCGTGCTATCCCGCAAATGTTTGCCTGGGAAAGCATCCCCGTTATGGTTGGTATGTCGCTGTTGGCGTACTCGCACAACAAGAACGCTGGCTTTCCGGTGGGTGCGTCGCTGGAATTTGCCCGCTCTATCGAGAAGCGCTATCTAGAATTGGGTGGCGAAATTCACTACTGCTCTCAGGTGGAGCGTGTTCTAGTCGAAAACAACCGTGCCGTAGGGGTACGACTGTACAACAACGAGGAACACTACGCTCACCGCGTTATCTCAGCCTGTGATGGGCGTGGTACGCTCTTTGAGCTGCTGAGCGCTAAATACCTCAACCCTGAACTTAAAAGCCTCTACGACGGTCATTTACCTGTACATTCGCAGTTGCAAGTTTCCCTTGGTGTGAATCGCGATTTGTCGGGGGAACCTCACTGGGTCACGTACCTGCTGGATGAACCTGTGGTTATCGCGGGTGAGGAACGCTATGAGATTGGCGTCAAACACTACTGCTTTGACCCAACGCTTGCTCCCCTTGGCAAGTCGGTCGTGATCGTTATGCTAACCACACCTTACGATTATTGGCAGCGTATCTACGGGCGATCGCTCTACAACAGTGAGCAAATCCAGGAATCGGATATTCTCATCGACCAATTGGAGAAGTTCTATCCTGGTATCAAATCTGACATCGAATACGTAGATGTTGCTACGCCACTCAGCTATGAGCGTTACACTGGCAACTGGCAGGGTTCAAGCTGTGGCTGGCTTTTGACCAAACAGACGATGTTTCTGATGATCGACGGCATGAGCAAAACTCTGCCTGGTCTGCACAATTTTTACATGGTAGGTCAGTGGGTTGAGCCTGGTGGTAGTGTGCCGGTGGTCGCTATGTCTGGCCGCAATATCATTCAGCAGATTTGTCACGAGGACAAAAAAGCGTTTATCGCTACGATTCCTGTGTGAGTTGTTCAGTTCACCCGTACAAGTTGGGGTCGTTGTAGGGTGGGTGTTCTGACGCTATATACAACGCATCTCCTGGTTCTAGTGGGTTGCTTGTTAGTGGATCTATCGGCTTGAGAACAAAGCACAATAAGCACAGGGAGTGCCAATCCAGATTATCAGACTTACCCCTCTCGTAGCGGCTGACTGTTGCGTTGCTTATCCCTACATCTTTGGGTATGGTCTCACCTGCGACCTGAAATACAGCAGCTTCGTACTCTTTTGTAGCAAATTCCGTTTCGATAACAGACCATCCCCTACGCTCTCTTGCTTCTTTCAGAAGCTTGCCCAATCTTCTGCGTCCGTTATCTGTAAAACGCACAGGGCGCAGTTTTTCTTGAGCAATCACCGCCTTGAAGTCAATAAATCCCGGCATTTTACAGACCCACTTTAACCCACAGAGCGTACTTCGCAGCAGCCTTAAACTTTACACAATAAAAAACTTAATCACAATTCTTCTATGCTCGTGTAAGATGTAATAAAGGACTAAATGGAGTGCATCAGCTATGTCTGCTCTGTTTCAACGCATTGAACCCTCAAAAAAATTCCGCATCAACGTCAATACTATTGCTAGGTTGCTGAGAATTCCCAAAAACCTGATTGTGCGTGTTGAATGTTGGCGATATGTCATTTTTGTTCATCGCCGCGACGTAGGAGGGCAATTTGTCAGCTACCGTAAACTTCAAGAATGGCAAAATGCCGTTGCTTGTCAAATTCAGAAATGTTCCACTAGGCAACAACTAGAAAGTTTGTGGCCAATGATTGAAAAAGACGAAAAAAAGCACAAAACTCAATACAAAGAGAGTGTTGTGCCTTTTTTACTGAAAATTTGGCGTAAATGCTGGCTAGCTTTACCTGACGCTTTCACGGATACTAACGAGCTTTTAAATCAGCGATCGCTCCCTTAGTCATAGCGGCGATCGCCGAATCAGTCGCCTTGGGTAAGTGATAATAAGTCCCTCCTGCATGCTTGGCCAAGTCCTTAGCAAAGCCAGTGGAGATAAACTTATTCTCCGTATCAATTACCAACAACTTCATACCCATCGCCCGAATCCGAGCCGCAATTTCCAGCAATTCTGCCTTAATATCCGGCTTTTCCCCTTCTTGTAGCGGTTCACCGAGAGAACGCGCTAAGGGAATATTCCCGCGTCCATCGGTAATTGCCACAATCACCACCTGACCGATATCTCCCGACATTTTGGCATTTGTCCCCACTCTCACCGCTTGAGTCAAACCATGAGCGAGGGGAGAACCACCCCCACAAGGCATTCTTTCCAAACGTCTACGTGCCGAAGCGATCGAACGAGTTGGGGGTAAAAGTATCTCTGCTTGTTCCCCACGGAAGGGAATCAACGATACTTGGTCACGGTTTTGGTAAGCTTCCGTCAACAGTCGCAACACCGCACCCTTTGCCGATTGCATCCGATTGAGCGCCATTGAACCTGAAGCATCTACCACAAAAACGACCAAAGCGCCAGCTTTTCTTGCTAACCGTTTCGAGCGCACATCTCCTGGTTCAACAATTACCTTACGATTCGGCTGACGTTCGCGCCGTGCTTTTTGGTAAGGTGCAGCCGCTCGTAGGGTAGCATCAACAGCAATACGCCTTACCTTCCCTTTCGGAAGCATGGGCTTAACATAACGCCCTCTCTCGTCTGAGAAGATAATGTTACGGCTTCCTGACTTACCTTGTCGCTGTGCCCTCTGAGCAAAATAGAGAACCGTGGGGTCAAGGATAACGCCTTCTGCATCAAAGACAAATTCTTCTGGAATGCTGGGTGGTTCCTGATCCGGTTCTTCAGGTTCATCCTCTTCGTCTTTCTCCTCTTCCTCTTCCTCTTCTTCCTCTTGCTCTTGCTCTGACTGATCTTGAGGTGGTGGGGGAGGTGGAGGAGGTGCGGGAGGTTCTTCTGGAGGCGTCTGGATGATGGTTGAGCGTGGCACAATTACCAATTCCACCGCACGACGCAAATCATCGGCTGTCACGTCTGTACGCCCATCTAGAGCCGCTACAGCTTTAGCAACTCGCATGGCAAATAATTCGGCGCGATGTCCCTGAACTCCTCCTCTAACAGCTTCTTCGACAAGATAGGCTATTTGTTCATGGCTGATGCGGACATCTTTGAGCCATTCCCGCGCTAGGATGATTTGGGTTCTTAGGTTGTCGGTGTCTTCGTGGTACTGGTTGAGGAAATCTTGGGGAGATTTGCTATATTGAATGGCTTGATTGACAGCTTCCACTCGCTCATCTAAACCTAAGACTTCATCAGCAGAAAGGGCGATCGCAATCCGATCTAACAAATGTTCTCGAAGCGCTCCTTCTTCTGGGTTGTAGGTAGCAATTAATATCGGTTTGCAAGGATGTTGAAAACTAATCCCTTCTCGCTCAATCAGGTTACGTCCGTCCGTCAATACTGACAGCAACTGATTAGAGATTTGGTCATCAAGCAGGTTAATTTCATCTACATACAAAACTCCCCGATGTGCTTGAGCTAGCAATCCTGGCTGAAATACTGGTTCCCCTTGCTTTACTGACTGTTCCACATCTACTGAACCGAGAAGTCGGTCTTCTGTGGCTCCTAGGGGAATTTGCACAAAGGGTGCTGGTATAATTTCCGTGGCCAGTGTAGAGGGGTCATTTGTCTGTGCTAACAGCAGATCATCCCATTCTTCAGGGCGAGTTGGGTCACAATTACTAATGGAACCTTTGACCACTTCAATTGGAGGTAGCAAAGCATGGATAGCGCGGGCCATAACAGATTTAGCCGTACCACGACGACCAGCGATCGCCACTCCTCCCAGTCCGGGGTCAACCGCTGCTAATAATAAGGCTAATTTTATTGCTTCCTGACCCACTACAGCCGTCAGGGGAAATGCAGGAATCAAGAGTGCAGGTTTGGTCATTGGTCAGTAGTCATTGGTCATTAATCATACAGCCCTACGGGCTTGAAAACGGTCATTAGTTATTTGTTGTTAGTTATTGGTGAAACCACAAACAACTAACAACTGACAACTGACAACTGACCGCTAACATGAGTATTCTACCGAACTTAAGAGCAGCAGCCGATCAGAAAAATCCTTTAAGTTTATTGATACCGCTTTTGTCTCTCCCTCGAAAGAGGTGCAGCCAGTAGTAAAATCTTCTCTAGCAGCATAGGAGCAATACGATTACACCACACTGCTAAATAGCTTTGCCATCCTACCAAGATTTCAGGTGATTCTTTGTTCAGTCCAGTAATGAGTACCTTAGCTACTTTTTCGGGAGTCATAGGTGTCACCCAACGAAACCACTGTAATTCTCGCACCATATCCGTATCGGTCAAAGATGGTAGCAAAGCCATGACTCTAATATTGTGTGCTGCTAGTTCGCCACGCAAGGCTTGAGTGAAGCCCAAAATTGCAAATTTGGTTGCTGAATAGGTAGCCATTGTCGGTGCTGCGACCTTTCCCATTAAGCTGGAAACATTAACAATTTTTCCTTCTTTTTGTACTGCCATGCGACGAGCAATCAGACGTGTGATAGCATACATTCCTAGTAAATTAACGTTGATTTCTTCTTGTACTTGGGAGAGTTGGGACTGTAAAAAGGGCGATTGATGCGCAACTCCAGCACAGTTGACAAGCAGATGAATTGGGCCGTGATCTCGCCAAGCTTGCGCTAGTGTAATGTTTACTTCGATCACTTGTGTCACATCTAAAGCTAGGGTAATGACTTCTACACCTAGCGCTTCGATTTCCTTCGTGACTTCGGCTAATTGTTGGCGATCGCGTGCTAGCAATAACAGACGTTTTACTCTATGTTGCGCTAGTTCTAGAGCGATCGCTCTTCCAATTCCACGAGAAGCACCGGTAACAAGAGCTGTTTTTCCTTGAATATTCATCACTAAAACCTCCAGAATTAAGGTCTCATCCTGCTATTTTTTAAGGCCGAACTGGATAAATTAGTTGAGGAAATATCCTCGGCCTGCAGTGAGACAAAAAGTGACTCGTAAATGATGAGTGAGTTGGACTAAATCTTTAGAAATTGCTCAGAATTCCAAGAGGAAGCAGGAAACCTGAGAATATCTTGTTGTGAGAGATCAGAGTTTTGAGTGGAACGACCAGTAATGAAGGTCTGCGAGAGTGCGATGAAGGAGTTCCGCACAATGCTTACGATCTACCCAATTAAGTAATTCTGAAATCAGCACCTAGGTAGAGAGAGAAGATTAAGGTAAAGCATGGTAGGACATCTCCTACGATATGAACATTGTTCAAAAACACCTGAACTCTCACACAGTAGCAAGAAGAACAAGTAACTGCAACATTTATTAATAAATTACTTGAGTCGTTACATAACAATCCAAATCTCTCATAATCTTGAGGGAATTTAGGGCTTCAACAAATACCTGTCAACGCTGGATATTGCACTGACTCTGTTAGCTTCCTAGTCTAACGCTGTGTAATCAAAATTATGAGAAAACGTCGGCATCTCTCAGATTGTCTGAGTCAAGATAATTTGTGTTTTTAATTGATTCATGCCACAGGCATAAAAAATGTTTGCCCTTTTAACATTCAACTATGCCGCCACTCAGTAAAAAACAAACCATAAAAAACATCCATCTTTTGGGAGATATTCTATCCCGTTTTTTTTTATTTTAGTTAAACAAATTAGGTAAGTGTTTTAGGAGACATACTTTTTATTAAAAAGTAGTTTATAGTTGTTAACAGATTCAAAAAAACTAGGAGAAAAACGTGGCTGATATTGTTGATACTGCCGTTAATGCTGGTTCTTTCGGCACCCTAGTTGCTGCAATCAAAGCTGCCAATCTGGTAGATACTTTAAAAGGCGCTGGTCCATTCACTGTCTTTGCGCCTACGGATGAAGCGTTTGCTAAGCTTCCAGAAGGAACAGTAGACTCATTGCTTAAGGATATTCCAAAGCTCACCAAAATCCTGACATATCATGTTGTTTCAGGTAAGGTAATGGCGGCTGATGTAGTTAAGCTGAAATCAGCTACTACCGTTGAAGGTTCAGATGTGAAAATTGACGCTTCCAATGGTGTCAAGGTGAATGATGCTACAGTCGTAACACCAGATGTGGCTGCTGATAATGGTGTTATCCACATCATTGACACAGTATTGCTTCCTGCGTAAGCAAACGGAAGAATAGCTAATACGATCTGTGGGACAGTAACTATCTATAGTTGCTGTCCCACGACTATTTAAAACAGAAGTTTGATTGAATTCAATTACGAGAAAGCTCAGTAAGAAATTATAAGACTTCGTTAGGTCTTGAGTAAGCAACTGAAACCTTGCTTCAATAACAGCACTTTGAGCAGTTTTGAGGCAAGAATTTGTTGAGGTTACTGCTCACAGGAGCTATCTATACTAAGGTTTGGAGATAGCTTTTTAGCTTGCAGATCAACCAAAGCATCTCCCTGGAAGCGGACTACTCGTAAAACTGAACTGCGATAATGTTCAGCAGTAAAAACTGACAGTGTGACATTGCTCTGACCACTATCTCGGATGTATTTTACAGTACAGACCTGCATCTTATTGTTGCAGTAAGCAACGATGCGATCACCGACCTTGATATCCAACGCTTGAACTTTCATTTTCTACTCAACCTCATCAAGGAATTGGCGCTAGTTAGCTATATTCGGTGCTACCGGCTTATATAGTTGAGTAACTTAATGGCTTTTTTTTCGTTCGTGTCATTAGCAGGTTACTGCTCATAATTACCCTCTGCGGGAGAGCCGGAAAAACCTATTGCTATGTCTCAAGTACCCAGCGATTGTGTTACTTACTCAGTATACTACAAAAATGAGCTAACTATCATATTAAAAATAAGATTTAATTGTCAAGGTAATTTATACTTAAAACCTGATTAAATATCTTTTTCCATATTTCTGCTTTGAGTCCATCTCTGAGAAACTGTTTGTAAAGAATATTAAAGTTAGCCAAGACTATGAAAAGTTGTCAAAAAACAGTAAGACAATGATCTACACAGCTAGGATTCGTTTGATGCTCATTCATGTTATATCTCGCTTCTCGAAACACTTCATAATCATTGATAACTAGGCTTTTAAGCGGCATAGGAATTCAGCTAGCCACAGAAATTTATTTGTGCAAAATGTTTTTCAATAAAATTTTACAGGGTAAGCTCAATCAGTTTTTAGTATTTCATTTTTTAATACCTTTTCTTTTCTTTGTTTTTGCACTTTGCTTAATGCCTGTAAAGCAAGCTTTTCAATTTGATACTGATGAGGGAATTGAACTGATAAAAGCTGTTCTTTACTCGGAAGGCTTTACACTGTACACAAAGATTTGGAATGATCAACCACCACTTTTAACTGTACTTTTATCATACTGGTTCGATTTATTTGGGAAGTCTATCTTTGCTGCACGTCTTCTTATCCTGAGCTTTGCAACGCTCCTAATTTGGTCTTTTTGTCAAACACTAAGGATCTGTCTAGGAAGATTACCAGCTTTGATAGGCACGCTGCTGTTAAGTGTTTCGTGCAATTTTCTGCGACTCAGTGTATCTGTCATGTTTGGCTTGCCATCTTTAGCTTTAGCCATGCTCTCAATTTACACTTTAATTCTTTATAGACAGAAATCTCATTTATATTTAGTTGTTTTATCAGGAGGCTTTCTAGCCCTTTCCTTGCAAACCAAATTATTTACCCTGTTTCTCATTCCTTTACTTTTCTTTTTGCTGATAGATTTCCAAATAAGAGAGTGCAAAAACAAGAAATCAATAATTCCCTTACTCTACGCCTCTCTCTGTTGGATAGTCTCTCTTGTGGGTGTTTTTGTTTTGATTGGACTCTCATTCCATTCCCGGAATTTTGAACAATTACTTCAATCTAATTTCGGTCAAAATGTGAAAGAATCTTTCTCTAGAAAAAACAGTTTTCAAGACATTAGTTTGATGTTTTTTCAAGACTTTGATTACCTTTTGTTAGCAATTACTGGAATCGGATTACTACTTAAAAAGAAAGAAGGGTTTAATAAATTACCACTCTTCTGGATTGTGACTATTACTTTACTTCTGCTCAATTACCAACCAATCTGGTATCATCACTACCTCTTACTTTCTATTCCACTAACTTGGTTGGCTACCTATGGAGCTACGTTAGCATTTGAACACTTTGAGCAAGAAGGCTGGTACTCAGTTTTTAAGCCACAGAATATAAAAAAGCTTACCTTGCATCATATAGCAGCATTTTTTTTAAGTTTATCAATAATTGCACTTCCCATTAAATTGACGCTCATTCAAGTACAAAATCATGTATTTTTACAACAATCTTCTAGTAGTCTCGAAGTTCTGGCGACGCTATTGAAATACAAAAAAGCTACCCATTGGGTTTTCACAGATATGCCCATTTACGCTTTTTATGCAGATTTAAAAGTACCTCCCGAAATAGCAGTTTTTGCCAGAAAAAGATTGGCATCAGGATACTTGACAGATAAGTTATTAACCTCAGTAATGGAGAGATATCATCCTGAGCAAGTTATCCTAAAAAGGTTCCCGGAGATTCACAATTCCCTTAAACCGTATCTGAATAAAGACTACTTAAATATCTCTGAGAATAAATCTACTACCCATTATCTATTGCGCAATCTGAGGAGTGATTAGTAAAAGCAGATGTTTATTAAGCACAACTGCTTTCGACCACAAGGGCTGTGAGAGCTTTATTAGTATTACTTAAAAGAGAGGGACAACTATCAATATATATGTTAATAATTAGTGTCGGTGTTTTCAGGGCCGATGACTAAAAGGAACAGGATTTTTTCTGACTAAACCTAGGGTATTGGTCTTGTCATGGTTTCTTCAGTCGTCTTGACTGACAACGGCAAGATTACCGTGAAAGTGGAGCCAATTTCAACCTGTGAAACTAGCTCAATTTTGCCTTGCAAAAGTTGGACTAACCGAGCGACAATTGCCAAGCCAAGACCAGTACTTTCAGGATGGTAAGATTGTTCGTGATCGCCAACTCTAAAGAAGGGTTCAAAGATACGAACTTGGTCTTCTGGAGCAATTCCTCGTCCAGTATCAGAAACTGCAATCGCCCAGTGATTATCGCCGAACAATTGGCAGGTTAATTGAATTTTACCAAGGTCAGTATAACGAATTGCATTACTGAGGAGATTTGTCACAATCTGCTGTAATCGCAAAGTATCTGTCAGAACTTGTTGGGGAGCCAGAGAGCAATCTACCACAATTTGTAGCTGTTTTATGTGCGCCAACGGCTCTAAAATTTCCACAACATTATTAATTAAAGAGCGCACATCGGTTGACATTAAATGCAGTTGCATCTTTCCTCCGTCAGCTCTATAAAGTTCCAACGTATCATTGATGAGGCCGCAGTAACTGGCGCCCATTGCGTAGCACTCGCTCAATATGTTCTAATTTAGGTAAATTGTCATTAACTTCTGGTAGGCGTCGTTGCTGGCGCAAAAAAAGCTCTGAGTAGCCAATAATTGAATTTAAGGGAGTTTTTAATTCGTGAGCCAGTACAGAGAGAGTGTCTTGATTAGCTCGAATCAAGCGAGTTAGTTCCTGATTGTTAAGAGCGAGTTGATTATGTAGTTGCTTTAGTTCTCGCAAGCGCTCCTCTACATAACTTTTAAAGCATTGGGCGATCGCCTCATCAATTACAGCATCAATCAGACGAAGAGCACGAATTGCTTCTACAGTTGTTCCTGCTAGCAAATTCGCTTCTAGAATAGAAAAGATAACTTGGCGAAGTAAACGATACTCCCTTGCAACTTCGGCTGGATCGAAGCCTTGTTCAGCCCTAAGTTCGCCATGCACTAAACTGGCTTCTACTATCGGCTGAATTGCGCTATCCTGGGAATGAGAAAGCACGGTTCCCATCGCTAAAAGTACATGGGCAAGATGATTTTCTATGGCTGGCCGGGGTAGATCGTCGGCACTTTCAATTTGTTTATCTTGGCGAACGGCTTCAACCCATTGCACTATAATTGTTTCAGTTTTTTCAACAATTAATTGACCAAAATCTATCATAAGTTTTGTGGGGGGAAATAAAAAGAAAATTCCTCACCTATCTAAGTTTAGCGGCTGTGGCATCTACTGAAAGAGATATTTAGTTTTGCAACTTAAAAAATCCTGCACAACCGCTCTCATTCTCAGCTAAAATGTTGTAGGTCTTATTATTTAATTTCTAACTTTAGAGTCTGGTAAGTTAAGACTAATAAATCCTAACTTGAAAGTAGCGTTATACAGCACTTTTTTGTTGAGAAGTAGTGAGTTATGAATCCCAAGATTATTGTAGAATTGCTCAAAGAAACCTGGACTGAATGGCAAGAGGATAAAGCCTCACGGTTAGCAGCAGCATTGGCTTATTATACCGCCTTTTCAATCGCGCCTCTGCTAGTTATTGCCATCGCGATTGCGGCATTATTTTTCGGTGAAGAAGCTTCCCAACGTCAGCTTGTTGAGCAACTTCAAGGCTTAGTTGGTAGGGATGGTGCAGAAGCTATCCAAACCATGATTGTCAATTCCCGTAAGCCCACAGAAGGAACCATTGCTACCCTCATCAGTATTGGACTTCTGTTTTTTGGAGCCTCCAATCTTTTTAGTCAATTGCAAGATGCCCTTAACACTATTTGGGAAGTTGCACCCAAGCCAGGACAGGGAGTTAAAGCAATAGTCAAAAGCCGCTTTTTATCATTCACAATGGTACTCGGTATTGGTTTTTTATTGCTAGTATCGTTGATTTTAAGTACTATTTTAGCGACACTGGGCAATTACTTAGGAAATCTAATACCTGAGCTTCACTTATTTTGGTCAATCCTTAATTTTTTCATATCCTTCAGCGTGATTTCCCTACTGTTTGCCCTGATGTTTAAATTTTTACCAGATGTGAAAATAACTTGGGGAGACGTAGGGATTGGCGCTATGATTACCGCCCTACTTTTTACAATTGGTAAGACTTTGATCGGGCTGTATTTGGGTAATAGCAGCATTGGCTCAACATACGGCGCTGCTGGCTCTTTTGTAGTACTGTTGTTGTGGGTGAATTATTCGGCTCAAATACTTTTATTTGGTGCAGAATTTACGCAAGTTTACGCCAACAAATACGGTTCCCAAATTGTCCCTACTAAGAACGCAGTACCACTCACCGAAAAAGCCAGAGCACAGCAAGGTATACCCCATAATAAGCAGCTTGAGGCAGCAGTAGATCAGGAGGAAAACAATAGTAAAGCCACAATTGAGAAGTCTCAACCTCAGTCATCCAATCAGCGTAGCACCAGACACCCCGCTGCTGTTATGCTGGGTACTCTCATTGGTGTTTATCAAAGCTTTGCTAAGCTGGGAGGAGCGAAAGGGAGCAGGGCAAATAAACGAAAATAAGCCTATGTTGTTACATTTATTTACGGTAGCTTCTTGGCGCGACGCTTTTTAGGAAGAGAGATGTTTGCAAGTAGTGAAGGAGCTATCTCTCAACCTAAAATCAAATTTTAATTTAAGCTAAGGTGGGGAAGATTGACCCAAAAATTACAGTATAAAAGAAGAGTGGTAAGTAGTTAGGTAACTTATACCTAGCTTTAATTAAACCCATCTACTCATTCTTTCCTCTATAAGAAGGACTCTGAACTACAAGGCTCATTTTAGGATTAAAGCAATGAACATACCTGATCAAGAACGCCTAAGTTATGTGGAAGATCAACTAGCCAAAGGAAACCCTTCTCAAGAAGTCAATAATTCTCATTTATTTGGCAGACATAGTGCTGAAAGTGGGAACCTTGATAAAATTAGAGATATTCTTTTCGGTAACCAAACGCGGGACTACGAAAAAAGGTTTGTCCTGCTGGAAGAACGCTTAGTCAAAGAATGTAGCAACTTGCGAGACGACACAAGTAAACGTTTAGATTACCTGGAAAAGTATATTAAAAGTGAGGTAGATTCTTTACTAGATCGCTTAAAAATAGAGCAAACAAAACGCGATGAATCGGTAAATGAACTTACTCAAGAATTCAGAAGCCTCATCAAAACTTTGGACAAAAAAGTTATACAATTGGATGAAAAAACCGCTCAAAGCCAGCGGGAAATGCGACAGCAGATTTTAGAGCAATCGAAAAATATGGACAATGATATGCGACAAAAATCTGAAGAAATTTTAACAGTTCTTGAGCGAGAAGCGAAAGAGCTTCGTACAGGCAAAACTGACCGTTCTACCCTCGCGGCTCTTTTTGCAGAATTGGCAGTCCGACTCAACAATGAGTCGTGATTTTCTGGCAATTAATGAGAGCAAAGTAGATTGAAAAATCATTGTTAACTGGATAAGAAGAATTAATGGGTAATGCAATAATTGACTTACCGATTACCGATTACCGATTACCCATTACCCATTACCGATTACCGATTACCGATTACCAAATGCCGAAAGCTTATAGAAAAAGTGATAGACCGGACTTGATATGACTGACTCTTTCATCGATAATTTACCTAGCAATAGTTCAGACAATCAAGCAACTCCCACTGCTGAGGATATGGCTGAACTGCGCAGTTTGCTTCTTGGTTTAGAGCCGAAAGAAGTTGACCAACTATACGAACGATTAGAAAATCCAAATATTCAGCCAGATGATTTAAGCAAAATGCTGCCAGAAGCAATCATGCTTAGTTCAAGGCAGAATAAACTGCTAACGGAAGCAATTGTTCCCACCGTCGAAGAAGCCATTGAATCTTCTGTTAAAAAAGACCTGAACGTTATTGCAGATGCTATTTTTCCCGTAATGGGACCAGCCATCCGCAAAGCTATTGCTACAGCCCTTGATGCAACTCTCGAATCTTTCAATCAAACGCTGGAACACAGTGTTTCCCCGCAAAGTTTTAAGTGGAGATTGGAAGCCCTACAGACAGGTAAATCATTCGTTGAAGTCGTGCTTCTCCGCACCCTTTTATTCCAAGTTGAACAAGTCTTTCTCATCCACCAGGAAACTGGTTTATTGCTTCACCATCTAGTAAAAAATGGAGCGTATGTTGAGGATGTGGACTTAGTTTCAGCCATGTTAACAGCTATCCAAAGTTTTGTTCAAGACTCTTTTAAAGTACAAACAAATGATTCCCTAGAAACTTTACAAATTGGAGAACTGACAATTTGGATTGAAAAGGGTTCCCAGGCGGTTTTGGCTGCAGTTATTAGAGGACACCCACCCAAAGAATTGAAGTTGGTTTTTCGAGATGCTATCGAAAAAATTCACTTCAGGTTCAGCAGAGAACTTAAGTATTTCAATGGCGATGCTTCTCCCTTTGAAGCCAGTAAACCATATCTAGAAGACTGCCTTCAAAATCAATATAAAAAACCTAAACAAAAAAAAAGTTATACTTTAGTATACGTAGTAGGAACAGCGATACTAATCGCATTAGGTACGTGGGCTTTCTTTTCCATTCGAGATAAACAGCGCTGGGCAACTTATCTGGAAAAACTGTATGCTGAGCCAGGAATTGTTGTGACTAAGGAAGAGGAACGTTATGGAAAATTTTTCGTTTTTGGGCTTCGCGATCCGTTAGCAAAAGATCCAAAAGCGATGCTCAAAAATGCAAATATTCCTTCAGAAGCAGTTATCAGCCGCTGGAAGCCTTTTGTATCCCTTGATTCAGGATTTGTCGCCGACAGAGCCAAAAAGCTGCTCAAACCTCCTGCAACTGTATCTCTAAAAGTTAAGGAAAATGGCATTCTTTATGCTACAGGAACTGCTCCTGGGCAATGGATTCTTGAAACTCGTAAGGTAGTGCAATTTATCCCAGGCGTTACTAAATTTGAGGAGGATAAGCTTGTTGCTGCGGAGCTTAGCAAACTTGAGCTTAGCAAGAAACAAATTGAAAAACAAGTGTTATTTTTTGAAACCGGTAAAGCAATAATTAAAAATGGTCAAAAAGAGACACTACAGAACTTGGTCAAGGAAATAAATAAACTCACTGATTATGCAGAACTTTTAAACAAGGATGTTCGCCTTCAAATTCTCGGACACACACAGAAGATTATAGGTGAAAAAGACAACCTTCTGCTGAGCCAAGCGCGGGCGTCGGCAATCTTATCTATTCTGAGCTCCCAAGGAATCAAAACGACTAATCTTACCGCAAGAGGTGTAGGCTCCAGCCAACCTTTAAGCCAAGGTTTTACAGAACAAGCTCAACAATTGAACCGTAGCGTGACTTTCAAGATAATTTTGACAGAGCTCCCCAAGAGAGGGGCTACCCAGCCATGATTCAGAAAAAAGTCTGTCTGGTGGGTGCTTTTGCAACAGGAAAAACAAGTCTCATAGCCCGTTTTGTCAAAAGTATTTATTCTGAAATTTACCAAACTACCGTAGGTGTAAAGATTGATAAAAAATCAGTAAATGTCCGCGGTCAAGAAGTTAATCTAATGCTGTGGGATATTTATGGAGAGGACGACTTTCAAAAGCTACGGCTGTCTTATTTGCGCGGCTCGTCTGGGTATCTTTTGGTAGTGGATGGAACCCGTCTTCCTACCCTTGATAAGGCGTTGGATATGCAAAAAAAGGTAGAAAAAACTATAGGCTCAGTTCCCTTCATTCTGATACTAAACAAATTTGATTTGGTGGATGAGTGGGAGATTGACGACACTGTGATGTCAGAATTATCAAAAAAAAATTGGAATGTGATTCAAGGAAGTGCAAAAACAGGTCTGGGTGTGGAAGAAGCTTTTATAAGGTTGACTGAACAAATGGTGACTGGCTAGATGCTTGACTTTATCTGTACAAGTGAAAATTCAGGATCGTTCCAACAAAATTGTCAGAACTGAAAATATATTGAATACAATTGATGATAGGCAACGAGAGTTTTCGGCAAATAGTCTGGGTTGGCGAGGAGTAGTTAATCCCCTAAAAATTTATTTCTACTTTGTGAAATGAATAATGAATCTATCACGGCTGAACTCTTTGCCGCTCTGGATATTATAGTCTTGGAGCGACTGGCTGACGGCTCATTTTCCCTAATTGGTAACGCACCAGATTGGTTTTTGCACTTTTATTCAGATGCGGGCTATAGACCAGAAAGATTAAGACTGGCGAATAAGTTCATTTTTTTGGGAGATTTTCTCATTGATGCTGATTTTTGTTGGGCAAATAACGATTCACAATCTTTGAAATCGGGGATATGGACTGAGGTTGATTTATTAGGAAATGAATTTAATCTTGAGGCAACAGCCCTTGTTTTGAAAAACAGAAATATATTGCTGATTGAGCGGTTGGGAATTGACTATGATGAGAAGCAATACCTTATTCAAAAAGGTCGAGAAAATTACTTAAATCATCAAGTATTACTCAAAGAAGTCCAAAATAAAGAAATTTTACTTCACTGTATTGTGCATGATCTAGCAGGACCCCTATCGGCTATTTCTCTGTCTTTAGAATTACTAGAACGGGAAAATTTGACGCCCAAAGGTAGAAAACGCTTGGAGAGTTCTCAACTGCAATGTGAAAAGCAAATGAGGCTAATTCGGGAAATGTTAGATGTATTTTCCGCTGAATTTGAATCTCTTGATGCTGTTACAAGCGACTCAGATCAAGCTCCCGATGTACTGCTTTGTGCAAGGGAGGTTATAGATGGTTTATTGCCTACTTTTTCGCTACACAATATGCAGTTGCAACTAGATCAAAACATTAATGTGACGAAAGAGTGGAAAGTTATCGGTGAAAAATCTCGATTAGAGAGGATTCTCACTAATCTTGTAGAAAATGCTTTTCGACATAGCCCTGCTAATTCTACTGTGACAATTGACATTAAAGAGGATGGAGAAGAAATTCAGATTAGTGTAGAAGATGAGGGTGCTGGTGTATCATCAGAGCTTTCTAAACACTTATTTGAAAAGTTTTATCAAGGGAAAGATCAACCTGGTAGAGCTGGTCTTGGGCTTTATTTTTGCCGCATTACTGTTGAACGTTGGAGGGGGACTATCGGTTATTCACCTCGTATTGAAGGCGGTTCCCAGTTTTGGTTTCGCCTACCTAAACCGATTCCAGTGTTTGCTGATAGTTAATAACGCAATGTAAGTAACCATCACTTTCTTTTGTAGCCAAGGCGACAGCATAAACTGAAATTAAGGTGTTTGGCTGCTATAGGCGAAATCGAGACCTTTAATAGACTATGGGTGTAGGAGGCATTTTTAGAGAAACCTTGGAAAATATCTTCCTAAAGAAATATTGCTCAACAGGAAACAAGATGCTATTCTTCCTAAGAATATCACTAAGTCAGCCTAATCCAGTTTTTTACTATCGGTAAAGCTGGAGCGGAGGAACCAATTTTGGGGCGTATCTCTGATTGTCTTTCCGAAAAGAGAAGGGTATCTCTCATCCCTAGCCCGTCAGCTAACTTCGTAGGCATTGAGAGGAGACTACTGAAGAATCGGTATTTTTGCTAATGCCTTGATATCCTCAGTTTCTCCTGCTGGTACTGCTCATTTTTTCTTTACCTGCTCTTGATTCTGAGGCATTACATATGTTGTTTGGGCTGAATTTGGCTGCGATTGTTGCAGTTGCTGGGCAAAGGGCCTGGAAACGAACAAAACCGCTCATCGTTCGGGATGCTATTTTATTGCCTGCCCTGGGATTTTTGGGGATTATTGTACTGTGGTGGATTATTGCACTAGCGCGACACGAATTGATACCCACTCCAGCAGAGGCCCTGGTGAAGAATGCAGACTATATTTTGAACCCATTTTATGAGCGCGGACCGGGTGATTTAGGAATTGGTTGGTTGTTGTTGGCAAGTCTGCGACGGGTAATGCTGGGCTTTTTGTTAGGTGCTGCTGTTGCGATTCCCGTTGGTTTTCTGATTGGGATGTCTAGAGAAGCAATGTTGGCACTTAATCCGATTATTCAGATTTTTAAACCAGTATCGCCCCTTGCTTGGTTACCGATTGCTTTAGCTATCTTTAATTTGGCAGAGCCTTCAGCAATTTTTGTTATTTTTATAACTTCTTTATGGCCGACAATTATCAATACTGCTCTCGGCGTTTCTAGTGTTTCCAAAGATTATTTGGATGTAGCACGAGTGCTGGAAATGCCACGATGGAGAAGGATTACCAAGATTATTTGGCCTGCTAGTTTGCCTTATATTTTTACAGGGTTGCGAATTAGTTTAGGGATTGCTTGGCTGGTAATTGTTGCTGTAGAAATGCTCACTGGTGGTGTTGGGATTGGCTTCTTTGTCTGGGATGAATGGAGTCGCTTAAATCTCAGTTCTGTTTTCTTAGCAGTTATAGTAATTGGCTTAACAGGCTTACTTTTAGATTTTGCCTTAGCGCAAATCCAAATTTTAGTGACTCGTCGCCGTCCAACTGCTTCCACATAATAAATTACTTGTCAGTTTGGGTAATGGGTAATGTCAATTCAAGGGAGATATTAGCTATTACTCTCTTACCAATTACTAACAACAAACAACAAACAATAAACCACCAACAACTAACAACTAACAACTAACTATGAGTGACGCCACGAACTGGACGCGACGAGAATTTCTCATAGGAATGGGTGCTTTTTCGGGTGCAATTGGGCTGAATTCTTGTGGAATTAACGCAGATAGATCAGCTAAAGGACTCACTAAAGAAGCCTTGGCTGTAGAACCGATAGTAGATCCCAAAACTCTAGAAAAACCGGATCTGACTGTAGGCTACGTACCCGTAAATGACTGTGCACCATTTGCGATCGCCTGGAAAAAAGGCTTCTTTCGCAAATACGGCTTAAACGTCAAACTCAACCGGGAAGCAAGCTGGGCCAACTCTCGCGATGGTATAATTTTTGGACGCCTCGACGCTGCCCCTGTGGTATCCGGTGCCGTAACCAACGCCAGAACGGGAGCGGAAGGAGCACGCCATGCGCCCTTATGTGCTGCAATGACGATTCACCGCCACGGGAACGCCATGACGATGAACAAGGCGATGTGGGACTCAGGGTTACGTCCCTTGCGGGAGTACAACGGCAATTTAGAAGCATTTGGGCAAGATTTCCGCAAATTCTTCGATAATCAGCCAGCAGAGGGCAAAGTTTGGGCGGTTGTTCTCAGTTCTGCCATTTACGAATATTTCGTCCGCTACCTTTCTGCTGCTGCTGGTGTCGATCCTCTCAAGGAATTCAGGATTATAATTGTTCCCCCACCGCTGATGGTAAGCAATGTGCGCATTGGCGCAATGCAAGGTTACATGGTAGCGGAACCTTGGAATACCAGAGCAATTCAAGGAAACGAAGGTATCGGTTTCACTTTTGCACAGGGTAAGGAAATTTGGCAAGGACATCCAGACAGATTGCTTGGGGTAATGGAAGACTTTATTACTAAGTATCCCAAAACCTATCGTTCTCTGGTCAAAGCAATGATTGAAGCTTGTCAATATTGCAGCAAACCGGAAAACAGGGAAGAGGTTGCAATGTTGCTTACGGAACGCTCATTTACAGGTGCTAAACCTAAGAAAGGGCCAGTAGATAAGTTTACGCGACCGGCAATTGTTGGCGAATACAATTATGGCGGTTTTGATGGAAAAGACCGCACTGTTCAAGCGGAAGATACTACAATTTTCTTTGACATTCCGAAAAATGTTCCCCAACAACCAGGAGAACATTCTACATTTCTCTGGCAGTCTGAAAGTATCTGGTTAATGACTCAATCTGCTCGTTGGGGACAAATTCATGAATTACCCAAAAATGCCGAAGAATTAGCACGTCAAGCTTGGAAAACAGACCTTTATCGGGAGATTGCTAAAGAAATGGGAATAGAATGTCCAAAGGAAGATTACAAAATTGAACCTGCTGAAGTTTTCGTAGACAAGAAAGCTTTTGACCCCAGCGATCCAGCAGGCTATCTCAAGAGTTTTGAAATTCGTGCTAACGCTCCAAACCGTTTTTATATGTCTTCATGACAGTCATTAGTCATTGGTCATTGGACAACTGACAACTGACAGGAAGGGCGTAGAAGAGTGCGTTTTTAAATTGTCGGTAATAGCCAAATATTTGGGCGCAAATGCTACGCCCCTACAGGACAAAGGACAAAGGACAAATAACAAATTAGGAGCATCTTGATGACTCAATTTACATCGACAGCTGATAAAAACGAAAGACATACAAGCAAGACGGGATTCCTGGAAATTGAAAATCTTGTTAAGTCTTATCCCTCACCAGAAGGTGATGAATTTGTTGTCCTTGATGGGATTAACCTTTCCATCGGCGAGAACGAATATATCTCAGTAATTGGTCACTCTGGATGCGGTAAATCAACCTTACTTAAGATTGTGGCAGGTTTGGAAACTGCTACATCTGGATTAGTCACACTGGAAGGAAAGGCAATCCGTAAACCAGGTGCAGAGAGGATGATGGTGTTTCAAAACTATTCCTTGCTACCTTGGTTGACGGTACAGGAAAATATTAGGTTAGCTGTCGATGAAGTTTTGAAAAATGCTTCTCCTGTTGAGAAAAAACAGATTGTCAGCGAACATCTGACAATGGTAAACCTAACAGCAGCCGCTAATAAGTATCCGGATGAAATTTCTGGCGGTATGAAACAGCGAGTTGGTATTGCCAGAGCTTTAGCAATTCGCCCTAAAATGTTGTTAATGGATGAACCTTTTGGGGCTTTAGATGCCTTAACTCGCGGCAAATTGCAGAAACAAGTATTAGACATTTGGGAATGCCATCCCCAATCGGTGATGATGATTACTCATGATGTGGATGAAGCTTTGTATATGTCTGATCGCATTGTGATGATGACTAATGGCCCAAATGCTAAAATTGGGGAGATTTTGAAAGTACCTTTTCCTCATCCACGCAACCGTCAGGAAATACGCGAATCTCCAGAATATTACGAATTGCGTAATCACGCCCTAAATTTCTTGGATCACCATTTCAGCCAAGACGAGTAGATCGCAAATCTTTTTTGTTGGTTGTTGATTGTTTGTTGGCTGTTGGTTGCTTGGTTGTTGATTGTTTGTTGGCTGTTGGTTGTTGGACAAATGACAAATGACAACTGACAAATGACAAATGACAACTGACAAATGACAAATGACAACTGACAACTGACAGATGGTTTTAAGATAACTGAGTTTATTTAAGTTGGGGTTAAAACAGTGAACATCAAAGCAATGTTAGTGCGCCTTGAAGGCTCAATGGATCGCAATGATTTAATTGAAGAAATGCTGTTGCTACCTGAGCAAGTTTCAGCAGTTAACAAGTTGAATAACTCGACAAAACCAATAAACTTAATCGTTGGTTATAATGCTTCCCCCCAAAGTCAAACAGCTCTAGATTTGACGATGTGGATTGCCCATCAAACACGTTTAGTTACTCAAAACTCGGTCACTGTTCAAGTTGTCTATGTAGTAGAAGATAACCCCAAGTTTACTTATGCAAATGTTTTAAAAGCCGCCGCTATTAGCCGATCATCAAGTTATCGTATTCCCTTAGACTCATCCAAAATATCGACCTATAAAAAGTCAGTTGCATCTAACTTAACTAAGCCAAAACCCCAGAAGTTAGCAATTGCTCAACAGATGCAACCTAGAAAGCAACGCCGCCAAAAACTAACTTTTTCCAAAACCGACTTATTTGAACAAGCAGATCGTATTTTATGGCAAGCAAGAAGTCTTGCTGAAGAATGGCGAGGTTCCTTCAAAGCTCATCTCCGCTTTGGTGACGTTGCTACAGAATTAAGAGAAGTTGTGGAATCAGAAGCTGCGACTTTACTATTTTTAGGCTGTAAATCTGTCAATCATCCCATTGTCCAAAAACTAGGTTGTAATTTCCCCTGTTCAGTACTGGGTATTCCTACAGAGTTGAGTTTAAAATAGGTCTAATTCCTGATACATTTACGCAGCATTGCGATTAATGAAAATCCTAGGATTTCATACCCTGCAAGTCCCGCATTTCTCTCTCAAGTAGTGGCAATAAACGCGGGACTGTCGTCGTTCTGAAGGAGGAAAAAATGTTCAAATTAATCAAAAATGGACTCTTCCTTGCCTTCGTTTTCTTGCTGGGAAGCTTAAGCATTACCCTAGCAAGCAAAGAAAAAGCTTCCGAATATCCAGAACTAATCACTACCTAACCTTCAGAACTGTGCACTGTACACTTTTAAATAGCGGTTGGATACCAAAAGTGAGCGCTTGATTCCGGCAAAATAGAGCCATTGGGCTGGTTATCGTCAAAATCAACCCCATTCAGCCTAGCCTCATGGAAATTTACCTCACTTAAATCAGCCTTTCTCAAAATTGCCCAAGTTAGGTTTGCTTGTTCTAGGGACGCTCTCGCCAAATTGGCTCCCGTTAAATCTGCTCCTTTGAGATTTGCACCGAAAAGATGTGCTTCACTCAAATTAGCAGCGCTCAAGTTAGCTCCTTCTAAATTAGCGCCATGTAATTTCGCTTCTCTGAGGTTAACTCCCTCTAAATCAGCGCCACCTAAGTCTAAGCCCTTTAAGTAAGCTTTGCTGAGGTTGACACCATTTAAAGTTGAGCCATACAGCTTCGCTCCGATCAGTCTGGCCTCAGATAAATTAGCCCAGTTCAAGTTGACACCACTAAGATTTGCATCTCGCAGATTAGTTCTTTGCAAAGAAGCTCCGCAGAGGTTAGATCCCCACAAATTAGCGAGTCTCAGGTTTGCACCATTAAGAATTGCGCCACTCAGTTTTGCTCCTGGTAATTTTGACTTCACCATAAAGGCTCCACTGAAATTAGCCTTTGTTAGCTCTGCATCTACCAGTTTGGCATCATTCATTTTAACAAAACTAAGATTTGCCCAATTCATCTGAGCACCACTCAGGTCTGACTTGATTAAAAAGGCTCTACTAAGATTGGCACCTCTGAGATTAGCTCCTGTCAGGTTAACTCCAATTAATGTAACCCCCCTCAAGTCTGCTTCTGAGAGGTCAGCACCCGCAAAATCTCTAATTCCTTGCTCATAAAGCTTGAGAAGATGTCTCACTTCCATTGCGTAATAACTCCCATGACTGGCTATTAACCTTCACTCTTCAAAAGAGCTTAAATACTTACTTGAATCAGCTAATAATTAAGAATTTTATTGATACTCTTTTTAGAGTAAAGTTGACTTTTTAAAAAATGAGCTTGTAGATTGGGATCAATAATTATTTTACTGTGCAGAACTTTCGCTCTTATCAAATTATCGCCTTTTTGTTATAAAGATTTAATTAATATTTTCTAAGCTTAGATTAAGTCATGTTAAAATCTTGATATGCATTACTGTATATAAGAATAAGTTGAAGCAGAAAACAAACATAAATCGCGACTAACCGCCAGGGGTTAGTCGTCCTTACTTAAAAATATGAGTGTAACAACAATGAAACAACTAGCTTCAACTGGGCGGCTGAAGGGGGAATAAAGAGTAAACCTGACCATCAATTAATAGTCGAGTAATTCCTTTGGCTTGCAGATGGGAACGAGTTTTCTGAATCATCCGACTATCGGGAACTTTAATAACTCGCTGGGAACGGTTAGAAAAACGCCGTGCCACTCTATGGTTGTCAAATACTGGTAGGGTTTTTTCCAGAACTTCCTCTGCAGGAATTCGACCTAAGTCACCAAACTCCTTAAGGGGTCGAGCAATCAACTCAGCCGAGCGGTCTACAACCAGATAGCAAGTTTTCGGGAGGGAGGCTTCAGACAGAGGTAAGACTTGAACCTTAGCACCGCTTTGGATACGAGAGGTTTTAATCCGCACCTGGTTATCAGTATCCAGCGCGTCATCTTCCCAGTCGTCATCTAAATCCTCATCATCTTCATCTAAATCCTCATCATCCTCATCTAAATCCTCATCATCTTCATCTAAATCCTCATCATCCTCATCATCCAAATCCATCAAATCTTCTTCATTCAGCAAATCCTCTAAGTCGCTAGTTTGCGCACAGGAAATCTCATCAAACCGCTCAGAGAGCTGATCAAAATTATTTTCTGGGGGTGAGGTAGTAAGCTCTAGGGGCAACTCGGTTTGTATAGCTTGGTTAGTTAGTTCAGTAGCCATTGAGGAGCGTCTGCGTCGCCTACGTAGCTCACCAGCAGTTAAATACTCATCCTCCGGCTCAACATCTACCTCTGGCTGGGTAGTTGGAATAATCGGGCGCTGATTCAGCGTCGTCAGGCTCTACCGGCGTCTCATGAGCTCTCGCTCAGTGTCGCTGACAGAAGATGAGGCGCTTCCCAGGAGTGCGATTAGCGCGTTTTTGCTGGATAAGTACTTCATAATCGGACTCCAACAAGCTGCTTTTGAGGAGGCGGCTAATGGTCGAGTTGCTAACACCATAGCGACTCGCCAGCGTTGAAGTTGTCTCTTCTAGCTGTCGATACAGTTTGAGAATCTCGCTTTTATCAGTTGCAGTTAGTTTTCTGGGACTCATTCTATTCCTTAAGCCCGCTTGCGTGGACTACGGCGGGAGCGGCTTGATATTTCATATTCGAGGGCAGCACCAATGGCAAAAAGTACCCCACTGAAAACATAAAAGACTTCTAGTAGACCTCCGCTTAAGTATTCTAACTCGGTAGCAAAGGCATATTTAGCAGACATATCAGCAATATAGAAGCAAAACGTTGCAGCCGCAATCATCCGCCAAGACTGGGCAAAACGTCCGCCCCAAAAAGCTAATAAAAGAGTCGAGGCAATAATTAAAAGCAAAACATCGAAAGTAATGTAGGTCAGATTAATTCCTTTAGCCAAAGGCTTGGCGAGATCTGCGAGTGAAATTGCCCAATCAGGTGCATTCTTTTGGTCGCTCCCATCAGTTGCCGGCGCAGTTGCCTCACCAGTTTTGCTGGCTTGCACCTGGGGTGCCGTTGGAGAAGCAGACCCTGGGGATGAAGCAGCACCAACAGCTAAGAGCTCCGTAGCAGCAGCCTTAGCAGCAGCCTCAGCTTTGTCGGAAACATTGATAGTTGCCAGGGAAAGCAAAACAGCACAAGCAATCCCCGCAATAGCAATCCCCGCTACAGTTCCCCACTGCCAAGGCTCCAAATTCAAGCGCCTCGGAAGAACTGCTAAAACCATCCCCCAGCCGACAAACCCATAGCAAATCAGGTAAAGCAAATCTGCGGGGGAAGCTTCGGCATTAAGACCCCAATACAGTTCCCAGACGAAAAATATTAAGCCACCGATAAAATAGCAGAGCATTCCCAAACCAATTCCCAGCCAGACATTACGCCCCACTGGCTATATTCTGGCTACGCCAATTTCTGTAGCAGAGTAAAGCTGCTGCGATAAAGGGAAACAGTTCCAGCACATAAGTACCAATACTGTACCAAAGGGGACGCTCTTCCCCAATACTAAACAGCAGAAAAAACAATAGCGAGAGAATTGCCCAAGCAATTCCTGCATAGACGACATTCTGACCCGTTAGAAGGGATTGAGTACCAGACGGCTTCTCTACTGAGCTGCTCATAAGACTTTCACGGTGATTGGTGATTAATGATAAGGGTATTTACAAAAAGCCAAAGTTCTATAAATTACCTGCTGGCAATGTCAGTTTTTCAGCTTCATATCCCACTCAGGCACCTTTATTTAACCTTCTTTCTAGATTAGCGCCATAGTTTACCAAGAGGAGATGATTGAAGCCATTCGAGAAACTGAGTTTGCTCGCTAGCCGGCATATCTTGCAATATATCGCTTACTCCTTCAGCAAAGTTAGTATTCCCAAAATATTCTTTACCTATACGATAGAGTTCCTGCAAGAGGGTGATCAGATGGTGTTCTTCCCAAGGGGGAACCTGTAGGGTAGTCAGTGGATCTATGGTCAGCAATTGGTTCACAGCCGTCTGAGAATCAGCCTGGGGAAAGTGCCACTGCTGCATAATCTTAGCGATTTCTTTCTGAAACAAGCCAGCTTGTCTGGCTCCCAACATATCTTCAATATCTATGTAAACTGTTTGCAGTAGCAAAAGACAGGCTTGGGTGTAGGGGACAACTTTTGAGTCGGGGCCGACCTCTGTCCCTAGTTGATCCAAACGGATTTTTCCCCAAACGCTGTAACGATCTGGTTCTTCTAGCAAAACACAGACCTTACCTCGATTGTCAGTAAGGTCTCGCCAAAAGACTTTAGCTTCTTCTGCTTGCTTAGCACCAAACACGCTGATCAGGCGAAAGGTTTGCCCCTGATAAGTGAGAATCGGGATTTGTTGATCCCGCTTTGGGTGCTGAATGCTAGAAATTTCAACATCCTGCCTTTTCAGAATAAACATGATACTAGCAAATGACTCCTGACCGGGCTAGGGGTGATTGACACTCCCCGGACTAAAGTCGCGGGGATTCTCTCGTCACAGGGCTTTCAGGTATGCTCCTTGTAAGGGGAAGCCCTGTATACACAAGCAACCTTTTATCTGTTCTTACTTGTACCAACGATAGCGAGCGGTGCAAAGCAGCTTGGCTTTTGGGCTTATTGCTTTGAGTCGTACCACTACTGATACAAGCATCTAATGATGATAGTGTACCTTGACCCTGAGACTCGCCATTCATGAATGAATGGGGTTCTTGCCTAACTTGTAAGTATGTTAAAATCCTCCTTGCCTGTTCATGGCTTTTCCTGTATATAATGCTTTATACAATCAGGGAAACACTAACCGTAAATTTAGTATCCTAGTTCTTAACCGACTGCCAAAAAGGTAAAAAGAAGAAAAAGTCAAGCTCTCGTAGCTCAGGGGATAGAGCAAGGGATTTCTAATCCCTTGGTCGTAGGTTCAAATCCTACCGAGGGCGCTTTCACCACAAAACTGGCACAAGCACGAATCGCTTGGGTCAGTTTTTTGCTGACTATAGAATGACTATCAAATGACTATCAAATGACTATCAAGAAAAAAGGAAAGGGGTCTGTTGGGATAGAAGCTTATAGGGGGCGGCTACGGTTAAGGTTACCCAGACAGATATACAAGGGACAGCAGAAATACCTTTCTTTAGGGTTGGTAGACACAATTCTTAACCTTAAGGCAGCGGAAGTCAAAGCGCGGCTAATCGAGCTAGACATCATAACGGGAAACTTTGACGAAACTTTAAAAAAATACAGATCAAAAACTTACTCTCCAGGTTCGTCATCAAAAACTCTCAAAGAACTGTTCAACGAATACATTCATTTCAAGCAGAGTTGTCAGATATCAATTTCAACAATGGCTAATGACTACGCTAGAACCCAAAGAGTAATAGCAGCGCTACCACATAAAGAATTGACCAGAGGCAGTGCTATCTCTGCTAGAAACTGGCTTCTAGCAAACTATACCCCTAACCTAGCAAGGCGAAATTTAGTTCAAATTTCAGCCTGTTGTAGCTGGGGTGTAAATTCAGGTTTTATCGATTTCAATCCTTTTCAAGGATTGGCTAAGGAGATAAAGCTTAAACGAATTACTGAGAAAAATTTGGGTTTCTCTAGAGAGGAGCGAGACATTATTATTTCAGCCTTTGAGGACAGCAAGCCCTACAAGTTTTATGCCCCATTTGTAAAATTTTTATTTTTAACAGGATGTAGGCCATCGGAAGCAATAGCACTGACTTGGAGCGACATTTCTGATAAGTTTATTAGACTCCATCAAGCGGCCGTAGACACGCCAAAAGGAATTTTGATAAAACCTGGCTTAAAAACTCAGCAAGAGCGAAGGTTCCCTATTAATAGTCAGCTCTCAGATTTATTGAAAAAAATAAGAACTGACACTCAAAATCCAAAACATCTTGTTTTCTCAGGGATAAATGGTGGGATAATTAATTTCCGTAATTTTTGCCAACGTGTCTGGAAGGTAGTTCTATCAACTCTAGCTATAGATTACCAACACCCCTACACCTGTCGTCATACCTTTATAAGTCTTTGCTTGATGTCGGACGTTGGCGTTAAAGACATCGCCGGCTGGGTAGGAAACAGCCCAGAAATTATTTATCGTCATTATGTAAGGGACAAGATAAATCTTGAGGTTCCTGAGTTGTAAAAAAAACCAGTTTAAAGCTGGTTTAGATAAATGGAAGCTCAGTTAAATCGATTTATATTATATTGTAAGCTACTTGGTTATGGATAGCATGAAACTTATAGGTAGACGGTTGCAAATGAATTGGGGCGATAACATCACACTAGCTTTAGATAAAATGGAATTCAATCAAGAAGAAGAAGCTCTTTTATTTGATATTTACGAAGTAGACGGGGAGTTTTTCTTTAAGTTAATTGGAAAGCCAGCCAACTTTGATAAAGGCAGGACTTTGAACTAGTACGCGGCAAATCCCCATAATTTTTGCGTTGAAGAGCCTTAAATTGGAACGATCAAAAGTTATTTCTACAACTTCCGTTCTGTTTATTTGTTCGTCCATCGTGTTGGCGACAACATAGCCCGACTCAACAAGGATTCGCTAAAGCTTGGTTTGGCCCTAAAACCCTAATAGAGTAGTGTAACGTTGAAACCCCTAGGGATTGCAGACATTGGCAAACTTAACCAATCAGTCCAGTCCCCACCAGGCGCACCGATTCCTTGAGAATATCATCTGCCGTTGAAGGCTTTCGCTCTGGGAATAGCTCAACTCGAAATCGGTGATATTTATAATCGCCGCTTAAAGTACCTCTCGTGTCTTCTGATCTGAGAGATTTCTGAGCAACAAGCAGACAGCAATAATTAGGGTAAACCCTTGTTGGATCTTTTCGCATGCTTTGATTGCTCGCCCTTCTACCGAATCTTTTTTCTTCGGTTGCGTTGATGCTCAGTAAATCCCCATCAATTAGTTGAACTAAGGATTCTAATCTTTCGATGGCATCTCTTTCTGTTGCCCCATAAATTTTAATTGCTTTCTTAGTCGAAAGAGTGCCTCGAGCGCTCCATGGACCCCAATTATGCCCTAATCTTCCAGCGGCATTTTTAATAGTTTCCCAGTCCAATTTAGAAGACTTTAAATCCTCTAAATGCACCTGCATTCTGGTTAACCTCTCCCCCTCTACTCGCTGCTTGCCAGGAGCTCGATTGCTCCAGAAAATTGTCAGGGCTATCGCAGATGGATTGTTTCTAGCCCAGTCTAAATAAGGCAGTCCTACCCATTGCCCCACGTCTCTATTTCGGAGCATATTATAGGTAGCTAATTGCTGCGGCAAACTATTCCGAATTAATTCTTCTCTGCCACGAACAACAATCCTTTCTTCCGGAATATCCCTATCATAACGGACTTCGACTGTGCGCCGTTGTCCTAATATTTCCTGCCTTTGGGATTGCATTCTTTTTATCTGATCGTATTCGGAGGCTAAAATAAACCCGCCTTCAACAATACCTTCTGCCAATCCCTCCAAAAAATTTTCTACAAAATTGCGTTCCCAGCCGTCACCTAACGTATCCAACCATTTCTCATATTGGAGAGCAAAACTCCAAGGTTCAGCCCCTTTTTCTCCCCATTTCTTGGAGGCTTCTACTCCATCAGGTCCTAGAATTGCGCTGATAACAGTGGGACTTTCTTTTAATAGTGCACGGATATTTTTATAACCCCAAAGAATTGCTGATTGAGTCAAAGTCTGTCCGCATCCTTTCATAATTGCAGATAAATTGCTAATAATTTCATCTGCTATTTCTGGGGCGGCGTTGGCAATAGCTTGTCTAGCCACATTCGGATTAAACAAAAAAAGTGTTCCTCCTAATAAGCCAGCCCCCACTATAGTACCAACTGCTTCCCCTGAAGCCTCCCCAATTCTTGCTGCTAAGGAGTTGAAATTGGCTTCGATTGACTTATCGATTCCTTCGTCGGTTATGTTCCAGTTGAAATTCCAGAGGAATGCTGTGGTCTTCACCAACCACCCCCACAGGGTTGTCAGTGTAAAGCTAAATATATTTCCAATAGCAGAAAACAGCCATCCCACCGCCCCAGTCAGCCAATTCCAAGCCGCCCCAAGAATTCCTCCATCGCTATTAGTTTGAGGTCTGCCAGAGAAATTAAAAGCGAGTTTGCGAATGATCCGCAATCCGGTTGCCTTTAAGCTGCCGATGTTTAATGTTAAAGCCATTTTTTATTTGTTCGCTCCATCACTTGTATCACCCTTTTGAATAATTTTTGGGCGCTCTGAGAAAGAGCGTCCATAAGGATTGGCGATGTCAGTGTTTTGCCCGAATTCGTTTTCTAATTCGTTCAAAAATGTGTCAAATTCATCCTCATTATTTCCTGTGCTTGTGGCTTCTTTCTTTCCTAAATATTTCCCTAGTTGCTCAGCTCCCCATTTTCCTGCTTTCACAAAATTCTGCCCCATGAAAACTGCGGACATTAATAGCAGTTCTTTTAGCTGTTTTTGGAGGTTAATCTTATCTGTATTTTCCCAGTGAACGTTGTCTTGCTGAGATTCCTTCAGAGCCTTATCTACTGTTTCCGCCCCAGGCGTAAAGCTCATGGGAATTTTGGTGATTTTATCAGAAATCGAATATCCTAAATATTCGATTATGCCCTGAATATTATAAAAAACTGAAGTTACCGTCTGCCTTACTGCACCCATCTCTGCGAGTGTTCGCATGGATGCATTGAAGTTAGCGTCCTCCACAGTTCTAGATACTAAATTGCTTCCCAATATCTCAGCAATTCCTTCGGAAATATTCCTGATCTCTATCTTTTTAGATTGGTTTCCTTCTGCCACTAAATCAGTGTCTTCAATCTCAATTTCTACGGGTAAAGAACCGATCATGTTGTAATTTTGCTCTGCTTGCCAAAGCAGTGTTTCTGGGATATTGTTTAGTTTTTTTAATTCTGATTTTGGGTCTGTAAAGTCGGAGGAAACTTGAACTTCTCCTTTTAAATAATCATCTACAGCAAGTACCTGTGCAATCTTTGCAAGTTTTTCAGCGCTATTATTGTTACCTTCTTTCACTATCTCAGCCAGTGTTTCTAGGATTCCTTCCGTCAAGGAATTGAATTTAATGGTGCGAGTTTTCCCAGCCCCTGCGGGAACCCCTGTTAGTTCTCCTGGTAATCCTCCAATTGAATTGAAAGTATTGTTGGCGTGCCATAACTGAGCTTCTAGGAGTGATTTGTAAGCTTTTTTCTCGCCTGGTTTTCTAATATCAGTAGGGAGAGAAACTCCCTTGATTAAATTATCCGAATCAATAGCTTGATTCGCTTTTTTTACTTCCCTTAAAAGGGCTTTTAATAAATTTTCGTTGTCTTGGCAACATTTCATGCAATCACACTCCTTTGGTGGTAGTGGTGGAAGAGAAGGAGCTTCAAATCTAGGCGGCTCAGGCGGTGGCGGCGACTTGATTTCAGAACATTCAAATCTCGATTTTTGCTTGATTATTGTGCGAATCGAAGCATTCAGCCAGGTTGAATTATTTAAGCGATTTTCTACTGGGTAGTCCGATGTTGTCCCTTGGGTTCCCGCCCAGTCGGTAGCTTGCACGGTGATATTTTTTAGATCCCAGCTGAAAAACGCCCCTAGGGCTTGCCCCGAACCATAAGCAAGCGGATAAGGTCCATAAGGCCAAACTCTGATTTGTCCGATTCTTGATTTGTTTCTATAAATTAAATAGCTAAAACCTTCCTGGACTCTTCCAGGGGAATAAAGCCAATACATCGCATAATCTACAGTTCCCGATTCCCTTGTGCCTGACATTACTTGGTGGTCTAAGGGAGGCGGGTATCCCACGTTATTAAGTGTTGGTGCAAGACGGGAACTCGGATAAGCATCCTTCCAATCTGAGTTTAGGCAGGGAAACAGCCCGTAGTTTAAATATAGATCGCAAGCGTTTAAACGACTCCAGTCAATATTTAAACTTGCGCTCGGAAGGGAGAAAGCCAAAAAATAAGTATCTGTTGAATCAATTAAAGGCGGCAAATCTTTGGGCATATCCAGGAATAACAATTCCTGGTGTTGGAAGTGTCCGCGGCGGTGGCGGTGGTGGCGGTGGTTCCCGACACTCTTTTCGACGATACATTATTTGGTGCTTTGGCAATCTCATTGGTCCGATGCCAAATTCAACGGATAGTCCAATATTGCACTCATCAAGTATTATTTGTTGCTTTATTGGAGGCGTAAACCAGCTCCCTATGTCAAGATCATTTCCAAAGGCCGACGTCCATCTTTTTTTATCCCAGGGGTTAGCGGGGTCTGGAGGGGTTTTATAAATCCCCCCTCCCAGGGGGATTGTAGATACAGGTGCCGAGATAATCGTATTTTTTGGAAATGCATTTCCTAGATATCTAACAATAGTCTGAGAAGTATTTCCGCTGAATATTGCGTCAGCAATATCTTCTGTAAGATTGCTGGCTTCTTTTGATAAATCAGTGAGTTGCCTTGAGATTTCTGATTTAGAGGTTATTTCTTCCGCGAGTTCCACTAATCCTTTTCCAAGGACTGGCAGAGGCGCTCTAAAGGGACTTTTTAAGTAGTCCTCAAACGCTTTAATTTGTTGTGAGTCGCTTATATCATTAGGCAACTTTGGCAGAGGAGAATCAAAAGTATCTATTATGTTTGGGGATTTTTTTTTGTTTAATTCTTCATCGGACAAAATATTTAATGCAGAATTTGGTTTTAGAGGTTGAGATTGAGGCTGAGCAACCACTTTACGCTACCCCTACTTGTTGTGGTGTTACTACTGTAATTAATTTTTCTTCTTCTGTCTTTGCCGAAGAAAACTGTACTACAGCCGAGCCGTGAACAGTTACTACATCAGATGCATTGGGCAGCCCATACCCATAATCTACTAACGTAATAGATAAAAAAGAAATATTCAAATCTATACTATAAGTCCCAATTAATTCTAATAAATTAATTACTTGAAAAGGACATCCTCCAACATTAATTAAAGAAACCTTTGCAATTTTTCTTTTCCTATTATTTTTTGATAAAAAAAGATTTACTCCTATCCTTGGGGATTTCCACTGTATGTCCATCGACTTTGATAGTTGCTGGACGCTTGTATCTAACAAATCCAAATCAGGATAGGGGGCTTCTGGCAGAGAGGATGTTTCAGCCCAGATTAGAAGTTTGTCAACAACGGCAGCAGAGGGATAGGTTTTTCCGTCTGCAAAAATCCCCAGCCCTTGCGGGATATCAGTCTGAACTGTAGCCAAAGAGAAAATTATTTTCTCAGTCCCATCCAAATCTTCAGCAATCGTGATTGTATAAGCCAAGTAAGCCTCTCTTAAAAAAAAGAGCAACCCCTTAGTGGTTGCCTCCTCTACTCTATCTTAAGGAAGAGGAACAAATGTACTAAGCTGTGAAAGAAAAGTAAATTTCCCCAGATATGGACGCTATGGACGCAGCAATCAAGACACCAGCTAACACCGCTATTAATATTCCAGATTTAACTGGAAACACTATGAGCGACAACGCAGCAATCAACCTGCTGCTGGCGTTTTTGGACAAAACTAACAATACCCTACGGTCCTTGCCCGCGGATGTCATGCCGAAAAATTTTACCTTGATTCAATCACCGCCTCAAGGCGTCAGCGCCGGGGTAGTGAGAGTCACCTATACCCTTCAGTTCGATGTAGCCCTCAATCTTGCATCAGCTAAGGTCAGTTAAAGGGAATAAACAATGGGAATCAATAGTGGGAGACAAAAAGATAAAGTTAGCTTTGTTCTCGCGACGGCAAGTATTTCTTACGGTTTCAAATCGTTTGATATTGCTGCCGCCAGCGGCGTGACGGCCGCTGATTTGACAACAATCGGTCACACCGCTACTGTGCCTGCCACAGGAATTATCTGCCTTGGTGTTAACGCCCCTAAACCACCCAGGGGACGAAAAATGGTCGCAGGGGTAGCGGGAAGGGGAAGCGTCAACACCTTCATCGCTTTCGACAAGCTAGTAGCTGCAGCCACCGCCGGTTGGTCAATTTCCAAGATACCCACAGGCATAGGAAACATCGGTACCACGCCGTTGACAACTATTGTTGTAGCAACGTTATCTGCGTCCGCGGGGGGGGCTCTTTATAGCTTCCCCATGAGGACTGCTGATTTTACCGCCAAAGGCGCGACGCTAGGATTAACCACTGCTTCAACTGCGGCGAATAGCGCTGTCGAACAAGCCAAGGTAATTGAAGGGGCAACTTTTCCTAAGCCCGGAAAAGCCAAAATAACTCAAGTGCCAGCGGGAAAAGCAAGACCAGAGAGTTTTTCCAGTTTCTATTCAAGCTCTGTTTTGGATACCCTAAAAACTGCTGGTTATTCTTGCAGCCTTGAAAAGCTGTATCCCAAATAATATGAGCGAATTAATTTATCCTTGGCATCCAGAATTCCATCAATCTTTAGCTGTGATTCCCCCAGATTTTTATCAAGCCCGCCATCAACATTCTGGAGATGTCGCTCTAATTTGCCAAGCTGGCTCTGATTTAATGCTTCCCCTTGGGGGGAAAGATTTGGAAGAATATATTCAAGGGGGGGAATGGGATGAACGGACGAAACAATTGCAGTTTCTTGAACAGCTAGAGAATGCTGCCTGGAATAACATTGAAGAATGGGATGAGGAATAATGCCAGCTATTTCTGTTGCATCCCAATCTAATCAAGAAATTGAAATTGAGCTTCAAAAGCAAATGCTCCCTGCTCAAGAAGCTCAATCAACCTCTTATGAGATTGGCGAATCTATGCTGGAAATTTTTCCAGATGATGCCTTGAGGAAAAGTTTCTTTATCTTTAATTCAGGCTTAGGAAAAGCTTTCATCAAATTTGGCTCGCCTGAAGATATCGAAAATTCTTCTGCTTATTCCATCCCTCTTCCAGCAGGATTTGGATATGAGGGCAACTTCAAAGGGATAATTAGCGCTTATCCTTTTGAAACTGAAAGTACCACATTGATTTGCACTAAGTTTCATTAAAATATGCCTGTTGTTAATTTCAATCCTGGGGCTGAAGCTCCTAAGCAAGATACACAGATCTTGCGAGAAACAGAAATTAGGGATGCGATTGGAATAAATAGCGCCACCCCTCCTACTAATTCTTTGCAGGCAAGAGTTCAGGCATTAATTAATGCCATCGGAAGTGGAGCCTCCCCCGCTTCCGATACTTTACAATCTCGATTGGGCGGGCTCAGTTGGACTCTGGGGAACCCAAATGACGTAAGCGCAACTTCTGATTCTGCAAATGTTGGTATTCTTCCCTTAATAAAAAGAGGATTGGGGATTTTAACCAACATAAAAGATTTTTCCTGGATGTCGATTCCAGTTTCCACTTACAGTAGTTTGGCTCAAGTATCTGTAGGTACCGCGGCTGTTCAATTAGTAGCTTCAAATGGAAATAGAAAGCAAATGATTATTTACAATTCAGGGTTGTCTACAATCCTGATAAATTTTGGAGGGACTGCTTCTGCTTCTAGTTATTCAATCCCACTCCCAGCAGGATTTGCTTACTTTGACGATAGTCCTTACCAAGGAGCCGTGAGCGGTATTTGCCAGTCAGGAAGTAGTACGGCTCAAGTAACTTCTTTGCTAGCTTAATTAATCTTTAAAAAAAGCTTATTTTAATTAATGCCTATTCTCAATTTCAATACCTCTACTCAACAGAGTGAATCAGTTTTCATTGACAATGCGCCACCAAGCGATACAAGTAGACTTTGGTTCGATACAATTTCCAATCAAATCTATTGCAGGTATAAGGGTAATTGGTGCGGAGTCTCGCCCATAATTCTGCCTTTAGAAGAAATAAAAACCCTTCAAAGTACTAATTCTTACTGGTATTTTGCTAGCACCAGCTTATTTCCTATTAATAGAAATTATGAGCTTTTAATTGACAGATTGTCTATTACTTATAATTCGCAAGTTAGGACTAGCGCTAATAGGTGGGATTTGAGTATTGCTCAATATCCTGGTCTTTCTTATTTATTCTCAGGAATTCAGTTAGTGGGGAAAGGGGGTTGGCAGACAATAACTTTTACCCCCGATTGGTCGACTGTAGGCTGGGAAAGACTTTTAGTTGCTGAAATCAATGCCGTTGGGACGCCTTCTTGGCTTGACATGAAGGCTAATTTAACCGCTAGATGCAGATTAATTTTGTAATGGATTTATCTGATTCAAATTATTGGCTAAATCTTTATTCAGGCAGGACTGGGGGAGACCCGATAATGCGCCCTAACGGATTAATTCCCAATCTGACGGTTAGCTGTGATTCTCCTATCTTGAGAATTAAGATAGAGAGTAGATACGCGCTGCCGCACTGGCAATTAGGTGCTTGGGCCACCTTTAATTGCATGATAAAATCACAGCTAACTAGGCTTTCTTCTAGGAGTTGTATCCTTCAGGAGTGGTGCCTACTAGAGTTTTCTCCACCCAATAATTCTAATCCTTATAAACTAATCCTAGATTTCCCACGCTGGATTATTGAAGCTGATATCGAAATTCAGCAATTTATAAATCCTTCCGGGATTTATCTCAATTCGGAATTATCTGCTTTGCAAGTCAACATCCAGGGCGAAGATTTTCCTTTGGTTAATCCTCAGTATCTGAATGTTACTGGTAGCCCCAATTTGATAATGAGCCGATTTATTGTCAATTTAGTCTGGGAAAAATTCGAGATTTCCCGACTAAAAAGCTTGGATTCGGGACAGATTATTCCTGATCCAAGTATTAGTATTGCACCATATAAAGTGCAATTTGATTTTGTTTCTGACGCTCAAATATCAGCAAACAAGATAACAGCCAATATCAAACCTAGAATCTAGAAAGGAATCAAAATGGCAGAACCTAACTACGAGATTCAATACAAGCCCGTAAGCTATTTAAATACGCCACCAATTCTGGTAGCTCCTTCAGGTGGTAATTCTTTGGCTGCGGTACAAAGAAGTGAGGTGGATGCCTTAGAAGCCTCTATGTCTACTCAATTGAGTTCCCGCTTACGCTCAGAGGATTTGGCAAAAAACTTTGCCGAAATTATCCTAGACGATGCATTAGAAAATGTGAAACGGACGCTATTTACAGATAATGTAGGTGGCATTGATTACGTGTTTTCAACCTTTGAAGTATACGTTGATGGTTGGAATACGCAAAGTTTCTGGGAAGTCGCGATGTTTGACGTAGAAGCAAACAAACAAATTAACCCGGAACACGATTTCAAAATTACAGCCATAGGGATTGCTAACGTAATCTTTCAGTCAAATGCAGCGATTGAGAATGGTAAATATCGCTTGATTCTAGAAAGAATCCCTGCTATTCCTGTTGTTCCTGTCGCTGTTTAATTGTCAATCAAGGGGTATCCGTTATTCAGGCAACGGAATACCCCTATACTCTTATTTGCCTAGCTCACAAAGAAGTAAAGCTGCTGCCAAAAAAAAGATTATGGAACTCTTGCTCGTGCAAACCAAGCAGCTTTTTCAATTCGGAGAAAAGAAAATTATCATAATTGGGCGTTCCCCTAGTTGTGATTTTTTGATACATTCCAGGCTTATTTCGAGGATTCACGTTACCTTGGTCATTTCTGATTTAGGTTGCATTTTGAATGATGGCGATTTGAAGAGTGATCGTTATTCTTCAAACGGAATAAAAATGAATGGTCGATTGATAGACCCCCCTTCTTCTCAAATCCTGAAAAACGGGGACGAATTTGAATTGTCTCCCCAGCACTTGTTGAAGTTTTTCGATATTAAAAAACTGGGAAAAGACAGCGAGCCGACCTTATCTTAATAGTGAAAAATGAGAATATTGTTAACTTGGATAAGCTTCCTATTCAGTACCGGATTATTGCTGATTTGGGTAAGCAAAAGCTTCTTGAATATTAAATTTGATTGGAGTTTCGCTTTACCTACTCTAAGCTTAATATCAATATGTTTACCTATTTTAATATCTATAAAAGATTGGTTCCAATCTCGTCTCGACGATTTGGAGAAACGGATTAACACATTAGAGCCTTTTGTTATCCTTCTCCGAGATAACACAGAAGAATCTCGTCAACAAAATCAAGAAATAAATCGATATTTATTGCGATTAGAGTCCAAGATAGAGCTTACGAAAAATACTATTAATGATTTGAAGATAGATGAAAACTTAAAAATAAATCAACGTCTTCTTAAATCATTGCTTCGCCGCGAATGCAATGAAGAAGATACTGAGAGTTAAACGATATAAATCATGAGAGTAAAAAAAAAGACCCTTAACCGTTATAGTTAAGGGTCTTTTTTTTAGCCTGGATCTATCTATTCATATTTTTCTGCTTCTTTATGAAAGCGGCAATATTTTTGCCCTAATTCAATAGGTTCCCCGCAAGCTAAACAATTGTTCGGAAATTCCTTTGGATCTGGAATATCTCCCTCTCCCTCACAAACAGGGCAAATAATGTCGTAGCCCCTTGTTCCTGGCTCGACTGGGATGCGGATTAATTTCAAGCCTTTGCAGTGCGGGCATTTCATATCAATTTCCTTCTTTTTGTTTTAAAAATATGCCTATTTCCTCTTAATTCTGAGTGTAATATGTGACAACGAAATTGCCGAATAGTCTTAGGACACTCAGGAACACCAGAAACAAGTCAGGAACACTCAGGAACAAGACAGAGAGCTGTTCCTGAGTGTTCCTGGCTGTTCCTAGGAACAGTCAGGAACACTCAGGAACAAGCAAAATGAAGGGTATGCCCTTTGTTCCTGAGTGTTCCTGAGCTAGTCTAATAGTGCGTATCCTTCATTTTCAGCCCCAGCTATTTTGCCTACTCTAATTAGTTCTTTCAGCCAGTCTAATAGTGCTTCTTTGTCTGGCTGCTTTTTGTCCCATCGGCGCGACTTTCTAATAGCATCGAAAGTGATTGGTAGCACTTTTGCGGTTTTGATAATTTCGAGGATCAATTCACTTTCTGGGGAAAGATGCGAGGTGTGACTGAGCTTACCGATGGCCTTCTCAAGCTGTTGGCGCTCATCGTCACTCAGGGAATCCTTGCTCAATTGAGAAGGTTGATTATTGGCTACAATATGCTGTCTTGAGTCTCGGCTGAATCCAGAAAAGTTTGTTAATTCAGGGAGAGGAAACCATTGATTTACACCGCCATGATAGAAACATCTACCAACAGGTGATTCTTGGCTCAAAGCTTCTATTTGGTCGCTGTCTAACTTTTGGTTCTGGGGGATAAACTTGGTGCTAATCAGTGCGCCATAAGCAGCTAAGTTCTTGGCTGCGACGATAGCGATTGGCGTGAACTGACTCCTCAACCCACCATCAAACCCTAGTGCTTCTGTGTGGGGATTTTGGCAGACAATCCAGACTCTCAAGCCTTCGGAATCGCCACAACTGATAAAGCCACGCAAAACGTCCTGGAACCACCTCAACTCACTACCGCCAAGAGATTTAAACTTCCCGCTGATGTTGGTTGCTTCGTCGAATACAAGTAGCTTGTCACCCGGTAGTGCTTCAAATTCTTTGATGCACTGCTTAAACCACTTAGCAGCATCGGCTGGCGCCATTGTGCGGGCTTTGGCTCGTTTGAGTACGTCACAGCGGCCCGTAAAGTATCCGGTTTCCTTTTCGTCCCCTTTTGGGTCTAAGTAGAAGATTTTAATATTGGGCGATCGCTTTTTGATTTCTTCTAGAGCATTGCTAACCAGCACCCCTTTACCGGCGCCAGGAATCCCTACAATCAGATGATCGCACACATCGGCAGCCATTCTCCCTATCAAGTCAAAAGAACCATTAGGGGCGTTGTAGGTGTCAATGACCATATCGGCGGCGGTTGCGACGGGTGATGACGAAACCTCAACAGCTTTTAATCGGCTGTCAGTGCCAATGATTTGAGGAGTTGTGGGTGCGGGTGTTTTTTCCTGTGTTTCAAGAAAGTCGAGCGCGTCGCTACTAAGAGCGTAACCGTTATCATTCGCCCACTGAATCTGCTTTTCTACCTCCAAAGCACCGACTTGGTTACGGAATGACTGGAAGTCGTCACCTTGAAGGACATGAGCCACACAACCATAGAGTGCGATTGCCTCCTCATTCCGATTAGCTACTTGAGTCTTCCGGTATGCCTCATAGAAGCACCAACCAGCTACTAAAATCCCTGTTGGCGGGAAAGCGGTAGCAGAAGCGGCAAACAGACCGACTACGATGCCACCAATGATTAGGTACTGAGAACCTGTTTTCTCAATGGTTTCGCTGGCTTTAGCTTGCCATTCAACGGGTGATAGTTTGTTACTTTTAGGATTGAATGCGGACATGATAAGTACACCTCAAAATAGATAAAAAAAGGGAGAGAGTGACTACACACTCCCTCCATGCTGAAAAGTAGTTTTAATGGCCCGAATGTGCTGAGCGTATGAAGTACGCGACTTGCCCCAACCAGAGTAGAAAACGGACGATTGCTTCAATCACAAACAGGGTGACAAACAGTAACGTCACGTTCCCCCAGTCGAGTCTGTTAAACTGTCCCGTCGCCAAGATGAACATTAATTGCCCGAAACCTCCCTTGCATGGTGGATAGACGGCGATACAAATCATGAAATCAATGGCGTAGACAAACAGCGCGGCGATACGAGCACGGCTGATAGTTAACGAGGGAAAGCGGTTGTACCAGCGCTTCAATGCGGTTAAGGCTGGATCATCGTTGTCCTTAATTTCAAATTGAGGCTGCTGCTCTGATGCTTGAATTACCGTCCTTACAAACGCTCTATCTCGTCTCAGGACAAGGGGTAAGACTTCGATAGTCTGGATGACCAGCCAAAGGATGAAGCCGACGAACCAATGTAGTAGCTGACCGATAAAAGCGACGATGCCATTAATGACTGGCAGTTTTGCTAAGAAGTTAATCAGCGCCGGGTCAATGGGTATAGTGAGGATAATGTTCTTGACAGCGATAGCGTAAGGCTGAATGTTGAGGTAGGCGAACCAAATTCCTGCTACTGCTGTCAGCCAGTAGAGGGCTTCAACTATCGGTTTGGCGTCGAAATCTTTGCTTTGGGTTTTGTTCATTTTTCCTCCTACTGGTTGGGTAAACTGTATTTGGCCGTGAAGTTCTTCCGGGCTTGTACTACTAAGGTTTTGTTACCGGTGAAGGACATCTCGCCGACGACGGGCTGACCCTTAACCGTGACGATTTTTCCCGTGTTTCCGTTGGCGTCACAGACTACAGTGCCAGCTGGTAAAGGTGTCTTTTGTACTCTGTCCAGTACTGGCTGTCCCTCTGAGAGTGACGTGTAGTCCTTGGGATTCTTTATCGCTACGACCATTACACAGCCGTTCTCGTATCGTTTATTGGCTATCTCTGCTTGTGCTTCGGATGTCTGTTGAGAGGCCCGCAGTTTCATTTCCTGTACAGAGTTTTGCTGGGTAATATCTCTCACAGCGTCGATAGACTCCATATTCCGCTGGATGTTGTTGCTGCTGACGATTAAACAGCCCACAACACCAACACAGAACACGGTTGATGCTGGGTTACGCTTGATTATTCTTGGTAGTTCCATGTTCGTGTTCCCCAGTTACTCTCTGGGGGTGTCGTAAGTGTGTTACTCTTCCCGATAATCTGCTTGAGCTTTTACGTAGCTCATCTGCCAGCCGCGCCGCTCTGGAGGTTTAGCTAAGGTTTCAGCGGCATCAACGTTCCAGGGGCACGTAGGCTTTTCTGTGTTCATTTGCCTCAGCAGTTGCTGGAATTTTTCTAGGTCAGCATCACGTGAGATGTGGCGATCCATTACTGCACCTCCTACTCGTCGTCGTAACAATAGGAACCCCCGCCATTGCTTTCAAAATTCCGATATTCGGAAGAATTCTTGATTTGCTTGTACAGAGCCGATGAAAGTTCCAGAGTTTCACCAGCGTCCACCACCCCGTATTGGTCGGATGGTGTACCGAGGTTTTCAATAACCTTTAGTACGTCTGCGACTGCTTTGAAAAATGCTGATGTTTTCTGCATTACCTCCCCTCCCGTGCTTTGAAGCAGCGCTCTGCTATGCGGTCTAGGTTTTCGTCTCCGGTCAAAGGCTGCGGTTGCCCTGAGTGCCACGCTGCACTAATCTCAGCAGTTTGTTCGTTAGTAGCACCGTTAGCCATGAGTTGGCCCTCTGGAAACCCAACATGATGGATTTCGTTCTGGGGATATCCAAATTCGATATCTCCCAGCAGGTCATCCAAATCTTGTTTTGAGTACTCTCGTTTTGGCATAATTAGTTTAACTCTTGATGTTTGTGGGTCTTGGATGCTGGGTCAGTGCTGGGAGTGTTCATTTCGTCAGCGCTGATTTCAGCTACAAGTTTTCCGGTTTGATTCACTGTTCGTCGGAGGCATTCCCCGGTATCCAGGGTCTTTGTTACAGAGTTTCCAGCCCGTTGAAGCTAAGTCACCTGTTGAATAAATTCCATCCAGGAAATTGACTATACCTGGGCTTATTTCTCTGCACGCAACGACCTGCAAAGTACGGGTGTGCTGAAAGATAAAAAATGGATCAATTCCAATTCCAATTCCTTGCATAGTTATTGTTACTCCCCAAAGGCTAAATCAAAGGCTGCATCAAGGTTCTGCATTGCCTCTCGGTGCTTGGTGCTGTCTTCTTCTTGCTTTGAATCCTTGCAATCCTTGAGTTGTCGGATCATGTCGTAAACTTCGCCCCAATCGTTTTTAAAGAGAGCGAGAAGCAATGCATCTTCAAACCAGATAAGCACCTGTTCCCAGTTCCCTCGCGCTTCTTCTAAATCAATACCTTCTGGTGGATTTAGAGGAGACGACTCAGCATATTTGAGCCAAACTTCTAAGCGATGCAAAGCGTGGAAGGTAGTGTCAGCGCTAATCTTATCGATGTATATCTTGATATTTGCCGCCAACAACTCGTTATCAGTCATAGCTATCCTTACTATTAGTACAAGTGTACGATTGCAATGCCTTAATCCCTTTCGGAAGATTGGCTGTTGCTATTAAGTTTTCAAGGTTCAGTTAGAGTGAAGAAATTAGATGTTCATCGGAGTGTGTTGTGGTAGCACACCTCTTTGAGGCTTGGCGATTGTGGGCAGATTGCTTGCTGATGCAGGGATTATCACCGGTGGTGGTGGAGCTGACGGGGAAGCCTTAAGAGCTTTTACGAGGTGATCGCCGTAGTTGACAAGAAAGATAGCGAATAACTGGCTAAAAGTCTTAATCCCTGTGCTTTCCAATATTTGTTCCGCCTTGGGCCTGTCGCCGGCGTCCAAGACTATTCGAGTCTGGTTAGCCATCGTTAAATCCACCGGATATGTGAGCCATAGCGATGATATTGAACAATTGAGGATTAGGGGCAATCCAAAAACGGTCTCCTGATGCTTGACAGATAGGGGCTGCGAGTTGAGCGGAACCACCAACAATCAGTACTTCACCGAGGTTTGGTAGATACTTCGCCCATTTAGAGCGGATTTCAGATCGTGCTGATTCAACCCATTTCTCACAAGCCTCTTGATAGATGGCTGAGAAATCTAGCTTCGCTGTGCCATACAAGCAGTCAGTCCGTGCAATCGCATCCATGATGTCTGCTAGCGCTGGTGAGTAGCTCAAATCATCAAAAGTGGCTTGCATTTCAGCTCCAACCTGCTGAGCTAGTTCTTTTGTACCAGGCAGGATGATTTCAGCATCCTGTACCATCGTTCCACTGGGAAGATAAACACGAGCGATGCTAGTGCCTCCCCCAATATCCCAAACAGCGTTCGGGTTATCGGGAAAGCTAAACATCCCTTGCTGCTTAGCATAGATAAAGGCTGGCTCAGTTTCGTTGAGTGGCGAGACGTGAGCGATTGTGTAGCAGGTATTTTTCCCGTTACGCTTAAATTCTCGTGCGTTGGGGTAGTTTTCCAGTTTTCGCAAGAATTCCACATCAGCTTGATTGGTGTCGCTAGGGAGAGCGACAGCGAAGTTTTTGATGTGGACGTAATCTACGCCGGGATTAGGTTCAATCGCGACTAGGGCAATGATTTGAGCTAGTTCACATTTATTGCGTTGAAAAACTGGTTCGCCGTCAAGCTCTTGTGCTTGTTTTCCAATGGCGTAGCGTTTTCCCTCAACCTCAATCAAAACTGTTTGAGGGTCTGGCTTGATGCGCTGCCACTGGGTTAGCGAGACTTCTTTGACACAACTGGGAATCATCTGGACTTGGTTATCTGGGTTGACCCATTTGATGAATCGGTTCCCACCATCAAAAGACACGCATGGACGTACTTGAGGTGTTTGCGGATAGCTGTATCCGTAGTTAAAAGGATAGACGTGTCCGCTTTGCGTCTCTAACTGTTCAGTTGTCATGGTTCAGTTTTTTGGTTGTAAGCCTTGTGGTTAAAGCTTGAGGCGCTTTTTTAAAGAGAGTGAGCAACCTTTTACATGGTGCCCGCTTGAGTGCGTTTTACGTTTACTCCTGTTCTTTTTGCGTCTATGTCTGTTAGACTAACACGTATTAGTGATATATGTCTACACGCCAAAACATAATCCGCTTAAACTTATTGTTTTACCCTCTATTGAGCCAGTGAGATAATGAGATAAAGCGTGAGTGTGTTTCAGTGTCAAACAAACAAAAGCAGAGGACAGACAGAATAAACCTATCAATGGATCTAGTACTTAAGCTGCAATTTACTGCCGTTTGCACGCTCAAGGGATTGAACATGAGCGAAGTTGTTCAGGGGCTAGTAGCAGAATGGCTTGCAGAGAATGCAAGCCCTGAGCTACTAGCGGCAATAGAAAACGAATCAGTAAGAGACGAGCCAGCGCCAGCTAAAGGCAAAGGAGGGACAAAAAAAACGGCGACTTAGGAAGCCACCGCAAAAGATTCTGACTTATCAAGTCAGAATCCAGTAGTACTACGGAAGACTCTTAAGGTTGAACAGAGTTTACTAAAGGTGTAAACACCATCTAGTTACATCTGTGACCAAGCGTATTAACGTAACCCTACCCGACCCTGTTCATGAAGAGCTTGAGTGGTGGGCTAAAAGTGTGCGATTCGTTTAGCCGAAACCGTATAACGGAGGATGGCTAGCAAGGTAGAACCTTGACAACTTGATAAACATGATGGTGAGGAAAGTATCCTAGAACCCCAAGCCCATCCCTCTTGGTATAAGAGTGAAAACCATACCCTCACGGTAGAGACTAGCCATCAATCCGTGAAGCAGGGTAAAAGATAACCCTAAATAAGCCTGACATAAGGTTATTTGG
>JAYFMV010000027.1:0-147154 GCA_042408245.1 Potamolinea sp. | reverse complement strand
CAAGGACTCATGGATACGCAAGAAAGCTACGCCTGAACTGTGGTCATCCCAGATTGGCGAAACAAGGCTGATACACCAAAGACAAAACAAGTCAACGAGTGAAGATAAGCGGCGTGTTCTAGCCGTGATATACCTCAATCACTCCCGCAGAGAGTAGCGTCCTAAAAGTCCAAAACAATGTTTATCAGGAACGAAGTAACCTCTCGTTTGTTCCTTTGGTAGGTCGAAATCAAAGGTAGGTGCTAACCATAAACAACGGGAAGGGAAGATAGAGTCAAAAGCCAACGCTCAGGGTAACGCCTGGATATGCAGACAGACTCACGTTTAACCGATTGGGATAGTTTCAAGTCAGAGGATTATTCAAAACAGTGGTCAGAAAAACTGAACGCATGGTGAATTGGAAAGATATCCCTTGGAAGAAATTCCATCGAAATGTCTACCGCCTCCAAAAGAGAATATTCAAGGCAAGTCAACGTGGTGATGTTGGCACAATGCGACGACTCCAAAAGTTGTTGATGAAATCCTTTGCTGCTAAATGTCTAGCAGTCCGTAGGGTGACACAAGATAATCAGGGTAAATCTACGGCTGGAGTGGACGGGATTAAATCCCTAACGCCAAAACAACGCCTAGAATTAGTGGAAACATTGAAACTGGGTACGAAAGCCAAAGCCACAAGAAGGGTGATGATACCAAAACCCGGAAAGGCTGAAAAGCGTCCCCTCGGAATTCCCACAATGTATGACAGAGCGCTTCAAAGTCTGGTCAAACAGGCTTTGGAACCAGAGTGGGAAGCAAGGTTTGAAGCCAATTCCTACGGCTTTAGACCGGGAAAGTCATGTCATGATGCAATGGAAGCAATATTCCAAAGTATCTGCAAGAAGCCTAAATACGTGCTAGATGCGGACATAGCGAAATGCTTTGACCAAATCAATCACGACCGATTGCTAGAAAAATTGAATACCTTCTCAGGCATACGCCGCCAAGTCAAATCTTGGTTAAAAGCAGGATACCTACTAAATCGGCAATGGGAGCCAACCCATGCAGGAACACCTCAAGGCGGAGTAATTTCCCCACTTTTGGCTAATATCGCCCTGCACGGACTGGAAACAGCGGTTAGAAGCTGTATAAAGACCAACGCTAACACGAAATACAATTTAGGGGTAATTCGCTACGCAGATGACTTTGTAATCCTTCACAAAGATTACGAAGTCTTGATGCGTTGTAAGCAAGCTGCGGAAAACTTCTTGCGTGACATTGGGCTTGAGTTAAGACCCGAAAAAACCCGAATCGCCCATACTCTGAAAAATATGGGTGAGGAAAAGCCAGGATTCAATTTTCTTGGCTTTAATGTACGCCAATACGAACTAGGCAAACATCAGAGTAAACAAGGGTTCAAGACTCTCATCAAACCTCAGAAAGAAAAGATACAGGCTCACCACCAAAAGCTGGCTAACATCATTATAGAAATGACAGCTTGTAATCAAGGACAACTAATTGGAAAACTAAACCCAATTATTCGAGGCTGGTCGAACTATTACAGCACAGCAGTGAGTAAAGAGATATTCAAGTTAATTGACAATCTTTTGTACTGGAATCTGAGAAACTGGGGAAAAACCCGACATAGCAATAAAAGCGAAAAGTGGGTATACAAGAGGTATTGGCAAAGAATCCAAGAAGGAGACTATAATGCCATGACCTTTGCGACCAATCAGAACGGGAGTAATCCTGTCAGGTTACTAAACCATGCCGAAACACTCATAGTTAGGCATAGTAAAGTTAAAAGCTCATCAAGCCCATTTGACGGTGATTTAATCTACTGGAGTACGCGCCTTGGGGAACATCCCGAAATGGATGCAACGAGAGCCAAACTCTTGAAGCAACAAAACGGAAGATGCGCCTATTGTAGCCTCAACTTTATAGATGGGGATTTGTTGGAAATCGACCACAAAATACCTAAAAGACTGGGAGGTAAGGACTCTCTGAACAACTACCAACTACTTCATCGCCATTGCCATGATAAGAAAACTGCAAATGATGGCAGTTTGGATAAGCCCCAATGTCAAGGATAGGTTAAATGAGGAGCGGAATGATGCGAAAGTATCACGTTCCGTTCTGGAGAGCAGCGGCTCTCGTAAGGGAGTCGCTGACTTTAATCAAGGGAGACCTACGGCGAACCTGGCGAATTTCCTCATAGAATCCTCTCTAAAGCTGGCAAGAGAGAGAGGAGAAATCCCACTGAAGACGAAAACCGCCAAACAAACAGCAGTTAAGGAGGTGAAACAAGTAAACCAACAGAAGAAAAGGGGAGAAAAATGAGTAAGCCGAAGACCGCAGCGCCAACGGAAACTTTAGCTCATTACGATGTCCCTGTTTACCGCAGAGACCCCTACCACAGAGACCGAGTGCAAGTAGACATTGAAGCGCTTGCCACCGTAATCCCTTCCTTAGTGATAGCGATCACGATATGGTGTTGGACTTTCTGGCGTCTCACTTCAAAAGCTGGTTACACAGGAACAATCCGATGGATTTTCTTCCTGACAATGGCTTTTCCATTTACAACGGTCTGGAGTCTTCTCCTATTTGGGCTTATACCCTGGCCCATCCAGAAAAAACTAACCCCCCAAAAACAACCAACTGTCAAGGCTTCACCAGTAGACGACATCGAGGAGGAACTCAACCGACTGAAGAAGAAACTCAACAGAGAGAAGTAAAGGAGTAAATGACCAAAGACAACAGTGAGCAACCAACATCCCGACACGCCGTCACCGAACGCCAGAAGTGTTACCAGATGGAGCAGAAGTATGGATGGAAACTGCTACGGATTGAACTAACCGGAGATAAAACACTCAAATACAACTGTGTTTTTGAAGGTAAGACTGAATTTCCCAACTATGTAGAGGATTAGACCATGGGACGAAAATATATTATCTTCCGAGCTGACTGGGGCCAGGAGTATGAAGCTGATACCAGGCTTCTACCAAGCGGCGCAATTACCGATATCCTTGCCGAGCACTTTGATTCATCAGGGTCATCGGTGCCGAGTGTTGGTTATAGACCCAGTGATTACCACCATATAGAGCAATTTGCTGATTCCAGCTTCCCTCGTGCATCCACTCATAGCCGAATGGGTGATTGGGTAGTAACAAGAACATCGGAGTATGCACCGGCAACCCCCGGGGAGTTTGAAGCAATCATCATTTGCTACTGTCGATACTCCCCAATCACAGCACCTTTGAATCCGCTACCGGAAGTTCAGTCTCCTGAATTGCACTTGGTCAATTAATCTGTCCCCCTTCAAAAAAAAGGGGGGGGGATTTTATGCGATCGTAATGATCAGGTCTGATCACCAGGAAAACAATTGTATTAATCAGTATTCTTACTGATCTAATTTCAGAAACACTCAGCTACGCTACAAAAAAGCAGAAGATACGAGCTAACCGGCAACTATCTTCTGCAAGTAGGGGCTTGACGAGCCCTTATTTTTTTGTGCCTGAGTGATTTGATCCAACACAAAATGAGGCACATATGAATAATAACTTGAATAACGACAAAGCCAAGAAAACAACAGTTAAAGGAATATTCCAGTCATGAATAGCTGGAAAGAAGCTTCAAAATCTAATCCCTGTCCACTGTGCAATAAGCCTGATTGGTGCAACGTCTCAGACACCGGTAAAGCCGTTCTGTGCCGCCGCATCGAATCACCTCCTGATGGTTGGAATTTAATCAAAAAGTCTAAAGATGGTTCACCCATTTTTGCAATGGAAGAACGGAAAACTGTTAGACCTAAACAAACTCGTAGCTGGGCTTACTGCGGCCGTGACGGACAACCATTGGTGAGAGTTTGGCGCATCGATGAGGGGGAAGGGGAAAAGCCAGTCCGTTGGCAAGAACATTGGGATGGTCGGTGGGTCAAAGGGTTAGAAGGAATTCGTCGGCAAGATGTCCCCATCTACCGGTACAAGGAAGTCCAAAACGCAATCACAAACAATCAAACTATCTTCATTGTCGAAGGCGAGGTCTGCGCTGACGCTCTCTGGGACTTAGGTCTTGCAGCCACTACCAATATTGGTGGCGCTGGCAATGGCAAATGGACTGATTCAGACACAGAGGACTTAGCTGGAGCTGATGTCGTCCTCTGCCCCGACCGCGATGAGCCTGGAATGAAGCACATGGAATCGATAGCCAAGAGCTTTCCCGAAGCTCAATGGCTCCTGTGTTTCCCTAATTCTTTTACCTGGAAGAAACTACCCAGGAGCCAGGGCGTTGACATTGCCGACTGGATAAGTGACTACAAACTGACTGCTGAAGACATTCAAAAGGCGGTACAACCGAATAAAGCCAGTTTCCTCGCGAATAGTACGGAAGTACCAACAAAGGATAACTTACTCCAGAAAATAGAAAGCCTGATTAACAGGAACTTATTAGAATCACAACTTCAAAAAGAGCTACTGGAGCTCTCTAAGGAAGTTGACTACCCAGTGCAAACACTGTGGGCGCTACACAATACCCTCGCACAGGAACTAGAACGAAAGGAAAGCTTAGACGGTAGCCTAACGCAATTTGAAGGGCTACTCAGCCATCAAATTAAATCTCAGCAAATCAATTGGGACAACCTCTTTCCTGCACCTTTGATGAAGGCGCTTAATTCTAAAAGTGAAGCGGCAAGGATTCAGCCCATATTTCTAATCCAGAACCTGCTACCAGCAATCGGGGGGTTGATTGGTTCGGGTACCGGCATCATCGCTAAAGAAGGCGATGGGGAAAACGACCATTGGATAGAATACCCCAACTTGTGGACTGCAACCATAGCACCACCCAGTGCGGGAAAATCAGTTGCCAACCGTGCTATTTTCAGCCCGATTCGGCGGATGCAAAATAAGGAAGCCGATAGATATGAAAACGCCAAGCTAGAATTAGCCGCCATTGAGGAAAAATGGGAGCTTACCTCCAAGGAAGAGAAGAAGGCATTAGCTGATGAATTAGATAATCCCGCTGTTTACAGAGAAACGATAGGTGCTTGCCGTAAATACCTCCTTAGTGAGGGTGAAATCGAAGCAATTAAGCGGCGCCTTTCAGAACAGCCACCCGCCGCAGGTAGTAGTTGGGTGAGTGACGAACTGCTAGGACTGTTCAGAGGATTAGATCAATATAAATCAAATGGTCGAGGCAATGCTCGACAGTTTTTACTGGATGCCTGGACTGGACCCTTGTGGACTGACGTTGAGCGGGTTAGTGACGGGGAGTCATTTAGGTTCAAAGGACAGATTCTTAATCTGTGCGGCGGCATCCAGGTTGAACTAGCTGCTCAGTTTTTCAACCCAGACGGGAAAAATACCGATGCTGACGGGCTACAATCTCGAATCTTAGTCGCGGCCCCTGCCCTTCATAAGGATTTTGATATCTGGTCAGATGTTAAAGTCAGCCTGGACAGCTTACTAGAGGATTTGTTCCAGAAAGTTCAAAGGCTGCCAAAAGGATTGATAAGCTTGAGCCCGCAGGCGAAGCTACTGTGGCAGAAACAATGGGAGACCTATCGGCGCGGCGCTAGGAAGTACGAACAGAAGAACCCAGCCTTTTCTTATTTTCTGGGTAAGATGTGCAGCAATTTGATGCGCCTCACGGTGGTGCTGCATTCGATTGAGCATTGCTACACTCCTAAATTTGATTTCCTGACTTTAGAAACAGAAACATTGAAAAAGGCGATCGCAATCGCGGATTACTACATCAGCCAGTTCAGGTTGGTGCAAACCAAATTCACCGATCAGCCCGAACAGGGCATGAGTGAGTTTTTGATGAATATCCTAAACTTCTGCCTCAAAGAAGGTTCGTTAGCCCCTTACCAAGTCGTTGACCGCTGGCGGCGTAAACCGGGGAAAGGTGGAAAGTCAATCAGGGCTGCTGAGGTTAAGGAGATGTTCGCAGTCATCGCTGAGGCTCGTCCGCAGCAAGTCAAATTTGATGGGAAAAAATTATTTGCTCTAGAAAACCCTGATCGGGTTTTAGAAAACCCGATCGGATCACGATCGGGCGATCGTGCCAACAAACCCTTAAAGGAAGCGGCTTTGACACAAAAACACGATCAACACGATCGCCTCTTAGAAGAAAAAAGTGTAATTTTTGATGATTTTTCTCTTGAGGACCGATCGTGTTTGTACGTGAAAAGCACTGAAACCCTTACCACTCCAACAGAAAATGACACGATCGGGCGATCGTGTTCTGACCGTGTTTTTCAAAAACCCGATCGTGTTTCTACCTCCCCTTTGAAAGGGGGAGAACTATCGGAACCCCCAACAGATCAAGGCTCTTCATCGACACAGCAAGGCTTTGAAGCTGTTGAAAAGCCCGATCGTGTTTTTGAAAAGCCCGATCGTGTTTCTGAAAAGCCCGATCGTGTTTCTGAAAAGACCGATCGTGTTTCTGAAAAGACCGATCGTGTTTCTGAAAAGACCGATGACGCCGGGGAGGAAGATAAGGACAAGCCAGAGTTCAACAAAACAGATCATGGATGGAAGCCTTGTGGAAATCGGGTCGGCAAATTTGCCACCGGAAATACCTGTACCTATAAGAGATCTGGCCCAGAAGGAGCAATAAAGGTCACCTGCGGGCGTCACAAGCTATCAATTCTGGCATTTAGGAGACAAGACAGTACTGTCGAAGCTTTAGTTAAGCGGTCCACCTGGGGAATGGGTTATTGGATACCGCTTTCTTGCTTGGAGTCTTGATTTGACTATGGATTGACTATTTTCTTCAATCTTTCAAGTCACCAAAGCTCTACTTCTGTTACGAGGACTATCCTTCCAGTTTTTGGGAAAAGGGATTTCTAATCCCTTGGTCGTAGGTTCAAATCCTACCGAGGGCGCTTTCACCACAAAACTGGCACAAGCACGAATCGCTTGGGTCAGTTTTTTGTTGACTATCAAGTGACTATGGCTAAAAAAGAAAAAGGGTTCGTCGGGGTAGAAAGTTATCGGAGTAGGTTACGCTTACGATTGCCCAGGCAAATATACGGGGGGGAGCAAAGATACCTTACCCTAGGTCTGGCATACACAATTCTTAACCGTAAAGCGGCAGAAGCTAAAATTCCAAGCAGTAATCTGCTGCGTAGAATTGACTTTTGCAAAAGGTCTCTTATTTAGCAGCAAGAAACCATTCGGTAATTCCATTGGCGATCGCCTCAGCTAATTTTTTCTGTTCTTGCGGATTAGATACCCATTCAAATTCTTCCGGATTAATCATAAAACCCAGTTCCAAAAGTACTGATGGCGTAATATGAGGACGAGTCAGCGCCAAGTTATTCCAAAAAATTCCATAGGAAGGACGCCTTAACTTTTCCACCAAATAGTTATGCATAAATACCGCGAAACTATGAGCTTGGGGGTTATACCAAAACGTACCAATACCCTTAGTATTCATGGCGTCGCCGTTATCGGGGAGAGCGTTGTAATGAAGAGAAATTGCCAGTGCCGGTTGCGTTTTTTCAATCAAGTCCACCCGCTCTTGTAACCCTACGTCTTGATCTTCCTCTCTAGTCATATAAACTATCGCCCCCCGTCGCACAAGTTGCTCTCGTACTAGCTTTGAGACTGTGAGCGCGACAGCTTTTTCTGGATAACCAGTTGGGCCAACCGATCCACTATCTTCAGGGCCGCCATGTCCCGGATCTAGCAAGATTTTGATTCCAGATAGTGGCTTTACAGTACTAACTTTTGGCGGGTGACGTAGAGAGAGAATAAGGCTTGTGCCTTCGTATCTCAGGGTATACCCCCACTGTTGTTGTGTTTTGAGATTAAAGGTATATTGCACCTGTCCTGGAGCCACCTGTTGCCAATCTAGGCGGGAAATTAGGGGGTCATCATCAAGGCGAATAGTATCGGTTTGAGCCGTGGTGTTGTACAAGGTGACGGTAAAAGTGCGATCGCCTTGCTGTACGCTCAACGGTACTGGTACTTGTAGGGGGAAGATCACTTCTGTTGCACCTTCCACCTGACGAGCGCGAACACTACGAATTATCGAGCGTGGCGGTACCCCACTGGCAACAATCCGCACTTCCGACGCTTTGATCCAACCACCGTAATCAAGCCTGATCCATTCTCCTTCTTTGGCTGTAACTGATGCTCTCGTACCTTTAGGAAGGGGTGTCATACGAGAGAAATCGGTGCTCGGTCCAGTTCTAGCGACACCTGCATTACTCGTCACTTCTGCTACTTCTAAGTTGACTGGAGAGAGAATTGAGATTTTTCCGGAACCTGGCTGAGTTGTTATTTTACCGTTGAGCGTCAACTGGAACAGAGGTGTACCTAATTCAGCAGAACTATCTGCTTTTGCACAACCTTGATATTGTCCAGTTACTGATTGGGAAGAAGGCTGATTTTGTTGGGTTAATATTGCTGAATTAGGTGGTAACTGAACATCCTGAGATTGCGGTAACAAAGGGATAATTTGATTACCTAGTTTCACAGAAACTGTGGCATTGGGAGGTGCAATTGCGCCAAAACAAATTAGTTCACCTGGCATTTTGGCAATGTCTACAGTTGGTGTTAGTGAATCTTTGGCAAATGCTAGCCCCACGGGTAGATTTTCTTTTGTTGAAATACGGGTAATTTTTAGTTGAATTTGCTGGCTTTGATAGCGCAGAGTGAAGCGATTTTCTCCCAATTGTAAGGGGAAACTTGGCGCAAAATTACCAGTCGTACTGCGAGGGATGGGAGTTCCATTTACGAGAACTTCTCCTTTGGGGGGAGCAGAACCGATGAGAAAAATCCGCTCAGATGTTGTTTGATGATTGGTTGAGGGATAGGCAACGAAAAGTGGTTGTTCTGCCCAAGCTGGAGATGTCATAACAGTTCCTAGCAAGGCTAATCCCAGGATATTTCTCATTCTTAATCGCCGCTATTTTTACTTAATCTTCCAAAAGTTTAGTTGGCATTCCATCAATACTTGTGAGATTTTTGACTTGCCAATATTCATAAATTCCTTGCTCTCCCTTTTTCTTGGCCCAATCAATCAAGCTTGGTCTTTCTTCTTGCAATTCATAAATCGGTACGCCATAACCGCAAGAAGTTTGTGCTGATTCAACTTCAAGGACAATGATTTGGCGTTCTCCAGGTACCGGATTAAATAAGGAATAGTAACTTGGCCATTCATGATCTCTGGGACGAACTACCTTCCCTTGACCATAAAGCCTGAGAATCAAAGGTTTTTCTGAAAAGCTGCAAAACATAATTGTCATGCGACTATCTTCCTGTAAGTGGGCAGATGTTTCATTCCCACTACCAGTTAAATCTAGATAGGCGACTGTTTTGTTATCGATGCCGCGAAAAGTATCTATGCCTTTGGGAGATAAATTAATGCGACCTTTTCGAGGTGCGGTTGCTGTAAAAAATATCTTTTGTTCTGCGATGAAACTTTGAAGATCTGGATTAATATCAGAATAAAACTTAGCCATTAATAAACCTTAAAAATCCTTAATTATTTGTTGTTAGCTGTTTTTTTATTCTTTTCTTACCCTCTCATATCCTTGAGGCTGACATGAGAATTAACTAACATTTTGCTTCAAAAACTCTGCGTCACTCTGCGCCATACTCTGCGTACTCTGCGTTAAAAAAAATATATGATTCCGATGCCAACGGATTCGATATCACTCTCCCCCTCGCTTCTTTTCCCCTAATGGGGGAGATCTTACCACCAGCCATGAACAATTTTTGAAGAGTGTGGCACAATTGACGGGTGAAATATCTAAAGCTGGGTGTTCTTAAAAATTTTATGACTAAGTTTGTCTTCGTAACAGGCGGCGTTGTCTCTAGTATCGGCAAAGGCATTGTCGCAGCCAGCTTAGGGCGTTTGCTCAAATCCCGTGACTATTCCGTATCGATTCTTAAACTAGACCCATATATTAACGTCGATCCAGGAACAATGAGTCCTTTCCAACATGGAGAGGTGTTTGTAACAGCAGATGGTGCTGAGACAGATTTGGATTTGGGACACTACGAGCGCTTTACCGATACTTCGATGTCGCGTCTCAATAGTGTTACCACTGGCTCGATTTACCAGGCGGTGATTAATAAAGAGCGTCGCGGCGATTATCATGGGGGTACGGTACAGGTAATTCCCCATATTACGAATGAAATAAAAGAGCGCATTCACCGAGTTGCTAAAAATACTAATCCGGATGTGGTGATTACCGAAATTGGCGGGACGGTGGGTGATATTGAATCTCTGCCTTTTTTGGAGGCGATTCGTCAGTTCCGTAAGGATGTTGGGCGCAATAATGTGTTGTATATGCACGTGACACTGTTACCTTGGATTCCTTCAGCTGGTGAGATGAAAACTAAGCCAACTCAGCATTCAGTGAAGGAATTGCGCTCAATTGGCATTCAACCGGATATTTTGGTTTGTAGGAGCGATCGCCCTTTGCATCCAGGATTGAAAGAGAAACTTTCGGAATTCTGTGATGTCCCAGTGGAGTCAGTAATTACAGCTCAAGATGCGCGTAGTATTTACGAAGTCCCATTAATGATGGAACGAGAAGGACTAGCGCACCAAACCCTGGATTTACTGCACATGCAGCAACGAGAACCAGATTTAACCCATTGGCAAACTTTGGTTGAGCGCTTGTATAGCCCCAATAACAAAATTGAGATTGCGATTGTTGGTAAATATATCAGGTTGAGTGATGCTTATCTCTCTGTTGTGGAAGCGCTGCGTCATGCGGCGATCGCGATGGAAAGCGAACTCATTTTGCGTTGGATTAATTCGGAAGATATTGAAGTCTATGGTGCAGAACATTTCCTTGCTGGAATTAATGGCATAGTAGTACCGGGAGGTTTCGGCTTCCGGGGTGTTGATGGTAAGATTGCGGCGATTCAATACGCTCGTGAAAAACAGATTCCTTTCCTAGGTTTGTGCTTAGGAATGCAATGTTCTGTAATTGAATGGGCGCAAAATATTGCTCGTTTGGAGGATGCTAATAGTGCAGAATTTGCCCCCAAGGCGACAAATCTGGTGATTAATTTATTACCGGAACAGGAAGATGTTGTAGATTTGGGTGGAACGATGCGCTTAGGTTTATATCCTTGTCGCTTAGCTCCGAATACTCTAGCATTTTCCCTTTATCAAGAAGAGGTAATTTACGAAAGACATCGGCATCGCTATGAATTTAATAATGCTTACCGTAACCTGTTGTTAGATACGGGTTATTCGATCAGTGGCACATCTCCTGATGGACGTTTGGTAGAAATAATTGAACTACCAGAACACCCCTTCTTCTTAGCAACTCAGTTTCACCCAGAATTTCGCTCTCGTCCCAGTAGTCCCCACCCTTTATTTCAAGGGTTTGTACGGGCCTCAGTAGAGAATGCCCCATGGCCAAGATGCGATTTCCTCTTCCAGCGTCACTTCTCTACAACCATCCCCAGCGGAGGTATCTTAAAACCGAGTTGTTAGTTGTTAGTTGTTAGTTGTCAGTTGTCAGTTGTCAGTTGTCAGTTGTCAGTTGTCAGTTGTCAGTTGTCAGTATCGCCTCTTGTAATTTATAGCTTGAAATTAATGCCAGTATGTACTTACAAACTAACTACTAACTGCTAACTGCTAACTGCTAACTGCTAACTACTAAACGAGGAGGTTTTGTGGCGTACTGGATCAAAGTTAATCACGAGCGCAATGAATATGTAGTCGATCTTGATCGGCTCAGTGCTTTCGTCTGTGCTCCGAACGGTAAGATAACTTTCTGGTTGCCTAACAGTGCCATCCCAATGATTCTCAACCAACAGAGCAACCCAGATGGTTATCAACAAGTTTTAGACTATGTACAACAAGTATCGACCTACTCACTATCGGGCTCTTGGATTCAAATTAATTACGAACGAAATGATTATGTAATTGACCTAAACCGCATTAGTAGTTTTTGTTACTCTCCTAGTGGAAGGATAACTTTTTGGTTGCCTGATAGTTCTATCCCAATTATCATTAATGAGCAAAAAAACCCCGATACTTATCTTAAGCTTTTAGAGTTTATCAAACGGAAAACTGGACACCTAATACCCTAGGGGTAATTGGTAATTGACAGTAATACTATTTGGGTTTAAATATGACACAACTTATCGGTGGGCAGGGCGGGTTTTGAACATAAGTTATCAGTGTATTCGCACATTTAGTCCCTAAACCCGCCCCTACAAATGTGACATTCATAAAACCAAAGGGTATAAGGGCTAAGCAAAAGCGATTGTTAAATTGTCGGTTCTACTCAAAGCTTTGGGTGCAAATGCTTCGCCCCTACACTAACAACAAACAACCAACAACAAACAACTAATAACTAATAACTAATAACTACCTTTTGCCAAGCCAACTTTGCCGCACCAACCATACCTGCTTGATTTCCCAACTCAGCAACAAGTAACTCTAAACCAGCGCGAGAACTAGGAAGAACCCTTCGCTCAATTTCTGCTATAGCTGTAGGGAAGAAAAATTCCGCACTCGCACTAATTCCACCACCAATCACAATCGCTTCCGGAGTCAGCACATAAATCAAACTTGCCAACCCAATGCCTAAATCACGTCCGTAAGCTTCCCAAAATTCTAGAGCAAACTTGTCACCCTCTTTCGCCATCACACCTAACTCAGCAGGTTCCTTACCCGTAAGGCGTTTAATTCCCCCAACCGAGAGATACTGTTCCAGAGAGCCCTGATTGCCACTATTGCACATGGGGCCATCCGGGTTTAAGGTGATTAACCCCAACTCAGCAGCAGAACCTTGATGGCCTGTGAAAAGTTGGCCATCCAAAATAATAGCGCCCCCAACGCCAGTACCTAACGTCAGCAAAATCAGATTACGAAATTGTCGCCCAGCACCTAACCAGGCTTCTCCCAAACCAGCGCAATTAGCATCATTTGCCAAAACAGTAGGATAACCCGTCTTAGCTTCCAGCAACTCAGCTAGGGGGACATCTTGCCACCCTGAAAGATTAATTGCAACTCTGGCAATTCTACCTTCAGCATCAGTAGGCCCAGGAGTACCGACACCAATTGCTAGGATTTGCTTGTCGAGAGCAAGTTGTGAGATGGCGATCGCGATCGCTTCAACAACTGCAGTCGGTGTGGCCGGTTGGGGTGTCGCTACACTCAAAGACTCCAAGCAAGTCCCATCCTCCCGAAATCGTCCCAATTTAATTGCTGTTCCCCCTAAATCGATACCAATTACTTCCGATTCAGTCAATAAATTCCCCATTACCAATTACCAAGTATTTAGTTTTTACTACGCCAACGAGGATTAATCACTTCACTTAATCCCTCTCCCAACAAAGACAAACCTACCACCAATAGCGTCATTGCCAAACCAGGAAAAAGGGCTGTCCACCAAATTCCAGTGGGTAAAGCATCAAGCGCTTGACGCAAATCTTGTCCCCATTCTGGCGTTTGTTCTGGTAATCCCAATCCCAAAAATCCTAAGCTACCTAAAGTTAAAATAGCATCAGCAGCATTGAGGGTAAATAACACAGGTACACTTTGAATAACGTTGAGAAATAGGTAACGAGACAAAACTCTTTCTGTAGAAGCACCCATTGCTTGAGCCGCTTCGATGAATAATTCGTTTTTGACGCTAGTGGTATGGTTACGGACTACTCGATAATATTGGGGAATATAGGAAATACTCAGGGCGATCGCCGCATTCAACACCCCTCGTCCCACCACAAACGCCAGTGTTACGGATAGCAAAAGTCCCGGTAAAGTGTAGATCGTATCCATCAAAAACAGCAACACTCGATCCAATCTGCCACCCAAATAACCGCTAACCAAACCCAACGGTACGCCAATAATTAGACTGAGAGTTGTTGCTAAAATAACTACTTGCAAAGCAGCTTGAGATCCAAAAACAGTGCGAGAAAAAACATCATAACCCTGGCGATTTGTCCCGAACCAGTACTTTCCTCCTGGTGGTTCGTGAAGTGGATTAATTAGTGAAGCCATTGGATCTTGCAGCCATCCCCAAGCCTGAAAGGTAGGAGCGAGTATTGCTATCAATATAAAAAAGATAGTGATAGCAATTCCCACCGCCATTAGTTGCATCGAAAGATTGGGGCGTTTAGAGAAACGTAAAAATTGTGGCAATCGTAGTTTGGTCGAGGTCATTGAACAATCGTTATATAAAAACTATATTAAATCAGCGGTAGCATCCCGTTTTTGCAAATATATACCCGCAGGCTGGAAGCCTGGGGCTACCCGAACGAAGCCTGCCTACGCAGGCTGAATGCAAGCCCGCGCAACCCCGCGACTGCGCTGTTTTCATGCCGCAGGCTGTACGCGCCACTACGCTAACAGTCGTTAGGCGTTTTTACAAAATTGGGATGCACTCTATTAAATCAGCGGGAGTTGCGCCCCACCCTTCTTTCTTGCGGGCATATATTTGCTTTATTTAGCTACTGAAATACCTGTGGGCAAATAACGCTCAATCACCTTGCGAAACTCAGTCTTGGGCTTCACCCCTTGCATTTGTTCTACTAATTCTTTGTCCTTAAAAAACTGCACTGTAGGCGTACCTGTAACTTGAGCATTTTCGGCAATATCTCGGTCTTTGTCAATGTCAATTTCAACGAAGTGAATTTTGCCCTCAAATTCATCCACAACTTTGTTGAGAATTGGCTTCAAGGTGTGGCAAGGGCCGCAGTTAGGCGAGATATACTTGACTATAATTAGGCGATCGCTTTCATGGAAAAGCTTACGTAACGCATATCCACCTTCATGGCGTGTGTTATTGACACTAAACGCCTCTTCTGGCTTTGCTGTCTCCTTCTCTTCGGTTACCTCAGTTGTCGGTGGCGTTTCAGCAGTCTCCATCTGCTGATGATATTCCTGAATCAGAGTATTGACAGAAAGCCAACGTTCTGCTACCATTGCCGCCATACATCCAGTACCTGCAGCGGTGATAGCTTGACGAAACTCGTGGTCTTGGACATCACCAGCAGCAAAGACACCTTCTACACTCGTCTCCACCGAACCTGGCTTTGTCACAATGTAACCAACATCATCTAGTTCCAATTGTCCCTGAAACAAAGAAGTATTGGGTTTGTGACCGATCGCATAAAACAAGCCCTTAACCTGTAGGTCGCTCTCCTCATCAGTCTTAGTGTTGCGGAGTTTCACCCCAGTCATCCGACCATTTTCGCCCAACACGTGCACAGGTTCGCTGTTCCAATGCATCGTAATTCTAGGGTTATGCAAAACGCGGTCTTGCATCGCTTTACTAGCCCGCATTTTGTCGCCACGCACTAGCAAATGTACGCGATCGCCGTATTTTGTCAAATAAACCGCTTCCTCCGCGGCCGAGTCACCACCTCCAACTACAGCTAGTTCAGCACCGTGGAAGATGGGAGTCGCACCATCACAGATAGCGCAAGCAGAGATACCTCGACTCCAATACTCATGTTCGTTGGGTAAACCTAAGCGTTTCGCTGTCGCACCTGTAGCAATTACAATGCTGTGGGCTTTGACTTCCCGTTCCTCAGATCGGACAATAAAAGGGCGCTGACTCAAGTCAACAAAGGTCACATCCTCAGTGTACAACTCGGCTCCCCAGCGCTGGGCTTGAGCTTTCATCTGATCCATCAATTGTGGCCCTGTAATTCCTTCGGGAAAGCCAGGAAAGTTCTCTACTTCTGTCGTGGTCATTAGCTGACCTCCTGGTAAGCCTCCAGCTTGAAAGCCTTCAAATACAAGGGGTTTCAGGTTCGCCCGTGCTGCATAAATTGCGGCTGTGTAGCCAGCAGGGCCAGAACCGATAATCACGAGGTTTTCTACGGTTGGCTTAGACATTACTTTTATTAAACTCATAACGACTACGTTTAAAGCTAGTATAACTGTTTTTCTGTAGAGGGTGAAAGCAATTTCCTGAATGCAAGGAACACTAATGCTTTCAGCAGATCCCAACCCCTGTTGTTACTCAAGTCGAGAGACAACAATCGCTATACTAGAAAAATTGTTCCTAGACGATTTCTGTTGTGTCGGCAAAAGATCGCTTTCATTATGTTGTCAAAGCAGCTCTGAACAAAGATGGTTGGAACATCACCCACGATCCCTTGATAATTAAGGTAGGGGGTGTAGATATGGAAATTGATTTGGGAGCCCAACAAGTGCTCGCAGCAGAAAGATCAGGTGAAAAAATCGCTGTCGAAGTCAAAAGTTTTTTAGTCACTGCATCAGCAATCTCGGAATTTCACAAAGCATTAGGACAATTTATCAACTATCGAACGGCACTCCGCCGAGAGGAACCTGATCGTGTACTGTATTTAGCGGTTCCTGACCTAGCTTACAACAGTTTTTTTCAGCTTGATTTTCCAGCGTCAGTTGTTGAGGAAAACTTTGTAAAGCTGCTCGTCTATGATATCCAAATGGAGCAAATTGTAAGATGGATAAACTAGCGAACTATCAACAAATTATTCAACAACTTTTGACAGACTATGCTCAGAATAAGCCTGCTTATGGTGAGATTGAAGTTGAACTGATTTTTGATACTCAAAGGCATCATTATCAAATTGTGCATTTAGGTTGGCAACATAAGCGCTGGATTCATCATTGTGTGATGCATCTGGATATTAGAGATGAAAAGATTTGGATTTTCTGTAACTCAACAGAGCATGATATCGCGGCTGAGCTTATGGAGTTTGGAGTGCCTTCACAAGATATTGTGCTGGGTTTTCAGCCTCCGTTTGTTCGTGAATTGAGTAATTATGCTGTTGGATGAATCAGGAAAGAAAATCTACACTACCGAGGGCAAACTTATGGATAACAAAGCCACAGAGTTATTAGAAAAAATCCGCCAACAATTTGACTTTGGCCCTTATCCAAGAATTCCAGTAGATCAAACTCCTAAAGATGACACATCTTTGCTTTATATCCACAACTTGGTAACTTCTTATTATCTGAGAAGCCAGAAAGTTATTGAGACTGAAAATAAACTAATATTAGATGCTGGCTGTGGTACTGGCTACAAGTCATTAACTTTAGCGTTAGCCAATCCAGGAGCAAAAATAATTGGTGTTGATCTCTCAGAAAAATCCCTGGAATTAGCAGAGCAGCGTTTCCAACATCATGGATTAAATAATGCAGAATTTAAGCAACTCTCTATTTATGATTTACCAAGTCTGGGTTTAGAGTTTGACTATATTAATTGTGATGAATTACTTTACCTGTTTCCCGATCCATCTGTTGCCTTAGAGGCGATGAAGTCTGTTCTTAAGCCAGATGGGATTATTCGTAGCAATCTCCATAGTTCTATACAAAGAGCCAGCCTTTTTCGTGTGCAAGAAGTTTTCCGGATGATGGGATTGATGGATAGTAACCCGGAGGACATGGAGATTGAAATTGCCTTGGAAACAATCAAGGCTTTGAAGAATGGTGTTGACATCAAAGCCAGAACTTGGAGTACCAACTATGAAGGAGAAGAGGGAAAAGTGTCAGTTTTGATGAACTATCTCTTCCAAGGAGATAAAGGTTACACAATTTCTGATTTATTTGCTGCCTTAAGAGAAGCAGGATTAGATTTTATTAATATGGTGAATTGGCGGCAATGGAAATTAAGAGATTTATTCAAAGAGCCAGACAATTTACCTGTATTTTTAGCAATGAGTTTGCCGGAGATTTCAGTAGAAGAACAACTACATTTATTTGAGCTGTTACATCCCATTCATCGATTGCTAGACTTTTGGTGTGGACATCCCAATCAAGCACAACCTTTTGTCCCAGTTGCGGAATGGACTACTTCTGATTGGCAAGGAGCAAAGGTATATTTGCATCCTCAACTGAAAACCCCAGCAGTGAAAGAAGAACTTGTCAGGTGTACCACACAATTAAACCCATTTGAAATTAGTAGATATCTGCCGATTGGAGAAGTCTCGCTGGTAGACAGTGCGGTTGCGGCTTGTCTGTTACCGATGTTGGAGTCTGGTCAACCCATAGATTCACTCTCTAAGCGATGGCAGAAACTGCGTCCTGTGCATCCTGTGACGCTGGAGCAAATTACAGATGAGCAGGCTTTTGAAACCGTGACACAGGCAATGACTGGGCTGGAGGTTCAGGGATATGTGTTGGTCGAGCGGGGTTCGTAGCCTTTTAGGGCGTGTTTTCGCACTATCGCAGGGCGCAACAACCCGCCAGGGACTCAAGTCCCTGGCTCACAGCTCAAGTCCACTTAAGTGGACTAAATACTTCCAGTGCAAAGATTTGAGTCCATTTCAATGGACTTTAGCTATGAGCCTCGGAAATTGATTTCCGGGCGGGTTTGCTGGTTTACTGAGAATAGTTAGGACTTACGCACAGACACCTTATATGGTAGGGGCGCACGGCCGTGCGCCCCTACAGATGGTGCTATAAAGATTAATTTGCGTAAGTCCTGATAGTGCAATAAAAAAGAATCTATCACCAAGTCCTAAAAAGCCCCAACCATAAGCGATTGAAGCATTTCCCCAAGATTTTTTGACATGGGTGATCGGAAAGCGATCAGAAGTGGGTAAGTTACACCTAACAGTTAAGAGTCAAGCATCCCAAGCCTCAAGGAAATACCTCTCATGAAGACAGAACTCAAAGCAAAATACATACAATTTCTAAACCAAAAAAATCAGGACGAAGGCTTCACACTAATTGAACTACTCGTCGTTATCATCATCATTGGTATTCTGGCTGCCATTGCTCTGCCATCTTTCCTCAACCAAGCTAACAAAGGCAAGCAAGCCGAAGCGAAAACTTACATTGGTTCAATGAACCGCGCTCAGCAAGCCTTGTATCTAGAGAATAACTACTTTGCCTCGGATTCAGCCTTTGGTGATTTAGGTCTTGGCATTGCAACCCAAACTGCTAACTTTACATACAAAATCGCCGATGGTGCTACTGAAGCTCCAGCAGACCCTAAAACTCCAGGCTCAGCAAGCAATGTAACTAACCAGGCACAGCCCAGAAGTGCATCCCTCAAAGCTTATATCGGGGGTGTAAATGTAGGTCAGATAGCCGCAACAAGTGAGGCAACTTCCTTAGCTATATTGTGTGAAGGTAAGATTGCCAGTGGACTGACAGGCGGGGCAAGCGGTAGTGAAACTGCTCTTTACAACAGTACTGGACCACAATGCCCAGACCCAGCATACAAAAATCTTGGTGGCAAATAAAAAATAAACCTTGTATTGAGATGGGTAGAATATTCTACTCATCTCACGTCTTTTGATGAGTAAAGGCTAGGTTGTGAAGTTATCCAAAAAAATTCTTCCTTATGACAATAGAATACCCTATGACGAGTGTGGCTAACTGGCAACAGCAAACCCACCAATGTTTAGTTATGGGGGAGTATAGTAAAGCTGCCAGCCTGTATGAGCAAATGATTGGAGCCGAACCAACGGTTAGGTCTCATTACTGGCATTTAGGGTTAGTTCTGTTGCTACAAGGGCAAGAATTAGAAGCGCAGACAACTTGGCTAGTGGCCATGACGGAGGGAGATCCGGAAGAGGTTGAAGTTTGGACAGCAGAGCTTGTGCAAGTTCTGCACAAAGAAGCCACCAGACAGGAAGAGCAAAGGAATTTTTCAGTGGCTTGGGCGCTCCGGCAGCATCTAAGGGAAATTAGCCCAGGAGATGTTAACAATCTCTTATATCTGATTGAGTTAGGCTTCAAGCAAGAAGATTTTACCGATGAGCAGTTAGTTGATCTGGGTATTGTTGAACTTATTGAACTGCTTAAGTCAGAGCAAGTGCTTGCTCTTGATTTTGATTTATTACTAAGAGTATTACAAGCTTTCCTAGAACAAGCTTATTTACATCCATTAGCCCTGGAATTAGCCCAAGCCTCTCTAGTCCAAGCTAAAGACCCTAAAGATTGCTTAATTGTTTTATTACCAGCATCTATTAAAATTGCCTACTCACTGAGGTATCCGGGAGTAGGCCGCTCACTTTCTTGAGTTATATTTACGTTTTGACTCAGAGAATCTGGAAGTTCTACGTCATCTGGCGTGTTTCTATCAAAATGCCAGGGATTATCTTAAGGGAATAGATACGGCAAAGTTGTGCAGCTCCCTATCACAAACCTTACCAGATAAAATATATAGTCATTATTTAATGCTGCGTGGATTAATGGGTGCTGGTGGATATTGGCAAGAAGCCTGTGAAGTTGGTCACCAGCAGAAATTACTAATGCTTTCCTTGCTAAAGGAACAACCCAAACAGCTAGATGCAGTTGCTATTCAGCGTTTATTTAGTAGCCCTTATTTCATACCCTACTTAGGGGATGAGCCAAAGCAAAATAGAGTTATTCACAATCAAATTGGTCAATTTTGCCAATCCAATATAGAAGTTTATGCCAAGGAGCAAGCAGATCGATATACTCAACGCAGGATAGAACGCCGAACCAAGCATCTTAAAATCGGATACATATCCCATTGCCTGAGAAATCATTCTGTAGGCTGGCTGGCTCGCTGGGTTTTTAAGCATCACGATCGAGAACGCTTTCAAATTTATTCTTATCTTGTTAGCTATAGCGATAAAAGTGACCTCTTACAAGAATGGTATCTCAATCAAGAAAGTCAAGTTTACAAAGCAGGTAGTAACGGCTTGGAGATTGCCGAAAAAATTTATCAAGACGAAATTGATATCTTAATTGATCTTGATAGCATCACCCTAGATACTACTTGTCAGGTAATGTCGCTCAAACCAGCGCCCATTCAAGTCACCTGGCTAGGTTGGGATGCTTCGGGAATCCCCGCGATAGATTATTTCATTGCCGACCCTTATGTTTTACCAGAGTCAGCCCAAGATTACTATAGTGAAAAAATCTGGAGGCTACCTCAAACTTATATAGCTGTTGATGGATTTGAGGTAGCTGTGCCTACCCTTCGTCGAGATCAATTAAATATTCCTAACGATGCTGTGGTTTATCTATGCCCTCAGAGGGGATATAAGCTTAATTCTGAAACAGCACGACTACAGCTAAAAGTTCTCAAAGAAGTATCAAATAGTTACTTCTTAATTAAAGGTTTATCCGATAAAGGTTCAATCACAAACTTCTTTACTCAGATAGCAGAAGAAGAAGGTGTAGATAGTGAGCGCTTGCGATTTTTACCAGAGGTAGCTGTAGAAGCAGTTCACCGAGCTAACCTAGGCATTGTTGATATAGTACTAGATACTTATCCTTATAATGGCGCTACTACTACTTTAGAAACTCTCTGGATGTGTATTCCCTTGGTGACGCGAGTTGGTCAACAATTTTCTGCTCGTAATAGCTACACTATGATGATGAATGCGGGTATTACAGAAGGAATTGCCTGGAGTGACGAAGAGTATGTAGAGTGGGGAATTCGCTTAGGTAAGGATGCAGAACTGAGGCAACAGATAGCTTTGCGGCTAAAGCAATCAAGGCAAACATCTCCCTTGTGGAATGCTAAGCAGTTTACGCGAGAAATGGAAAATGCTTACGAGCAGATGTGGCAGAAATATATACAAGCCTAACGACTAAAGTCGCGCCTACACAAACAAAGCCTACCTGCGTAGGCTGAATTAAAGTCCGCGTAGGCGGACTTAGTTCTGGTAGCCCCAGGCTTCTAGCCTGCGGGCTATTTGATTTGTTCTCTTACCCAAGATCGAAACGCCTTCATGGTTTTATTTCTCCCTTCAGTACGACACTGATTGAGATATTGGGGAATGAGCTCAATCAGGGGAAAGTTGGAAAAATTTGGGCTATATTCACTTTTAATATACTTCCCATCTCGTAACACATTAATTTTTAACTTACCCTTTTCAAATTGCCAAAGCTCAGGCACTTTCAAGGCTTCATAAATACTGGGATGGGTACGAGAAGTAACATCAATTTCTAAGGCTAAATCAGGCGGAGTATCTACTGTTAGATCCAGACGATCTTTGTCTCGAACTGCAGCCTCATTTTGAATGTAAAAACAGTCATCAGGTTCTATTCCCTGACTCATCAATTGATTTTTAAAGGTTGTTGAACCCAAAGTACAAAATTCAATATCTAGCTCTTCGAGGAGTGCTTTGACTAGATCGCTAATAATTTCTTTACCGTGTTCATGCTCAGGTAGCGGTGTCATAATTTCCAATGTTCCATGATCATAAGCCACCCTAGAGCCACGATGTTCACCTAAATCCTCTAAAATGGCTTCAAATTCTTGCCAACTTACGTCAGAAAGCAACATCCGATGTCCTGGTGGTACTGTAATTCGCTTCAGTTCTAATAACATTTTTCAGAGCTTCCTTGCTGAACAATTTGTTGATAAAAGGCTTCAATATAGCAATTCTCAGTTGCGTGAAGTACAGCAGAAAAACCTAACCCCCAACCCCTTCCCACCCCTCCCTAACCCTCCCCTACGAGGGGAGGGAAAAGGAAAAGCTTTTGTTAGTCGGAAGGAGAGTAAGAATCAAAGCCTCTCTCCAAGCGACAAAATTTATCTGCTTCCCTCTCCTTTTAGGAGAGGGTTAGGGAGAGGTGGAGAGAGGTTTGGAGAGAGGTCAGACTGTATCTCATCCAATCGAGAAGGGCTATACCTACAACACAGGCCTTGTCATCATTATGTTTTTAATTCCAATTTATACCAACTTCCTCAATTCTTGCTCCAGATCCTTTTCTTGCTCTCTCCACCCCCCTAACGTCCCCCCTTACCAAGAGGGGATTAGGGGGGTGGGGGTTGGGGGGTCAAACTGTAGCAACTGAAAAGGAAACTGGTATTATTTGGTGAGTTGTAAGGTAATCGTTAATGTTAGAAGTAATCTTTCCAAGTTGCCAAACTTTTTTTTCAGTGACGCTTCTGTTTGACTGGAATATCCTCAATCAAAATTGGATTATCTAGTGGCTGTCTTGAGGCTATATAAACAGAACGTGTCAAAATCTTTGTAGATGGAGATAAAGACCAATCTAGAGGAAACTCTTCATGATTAGGTTGAGTGATTGGCATATAAACAAAGTCAAAGTGTTGTTTTAGCTGCTTGTAAACCCACTTTCTCGTAGGTCTACAACCCTGACCTGAGATAGCCTGTGATGGGCTTTCTGCCATCTCTAAACAAGGATTAATTAATTCCTCCTCACCAAACGAGACACACGTCTCTAGCAGCAGCATTTTTTGGCAACAGCGAGACATAAACTCTATTGCTTCCACTGGTTTTTGAAGATGGTACAACAACCCATAACAGTAAACAATGTCAAACACTTCATTAAAATTAGGGTCTGGATTGTCGAGATCTAGATGTCTTACTTGTAGATTTGGATACCGATAACGAAGTATTTGCAAATTATCTTGTCTGGCTTCGGTGCTAACAACCTGACAGCCACGGTCTAAAAAGAAACTTGTATGATCGCCAATACCAGCTCCTACCTCTAGTACAGTAGCATTGGCAAGATCTAAGTCTAAACTAGCTAAATGCTCCTGTCGCCTCTGATTGTGTCGCTGATAGTGAGTGGAATGAAATACGTCGATCGGAGAATAGACAGAAGGAGTATTTGTTTGCTTGGCTGCTTCGGTCTGGAAGGAATCAATCTTGTAACCTAATGCAGAAGCTTTGGTATTTGGTAAAGCAATGATATTCAGTTTTCCTGCTAACTCCTGAGTCGAATTTATGGGAATTAGCTGTTGCAAGTATGGCTGATACTGAAATAGTTGATATTCTCTAGCTATAAGAAAATTAACAACAGCTAGGTTACTCCCTTTACTACCTGCAATATTTTCGTATAGAATAGTTGGGGAAAATTTTGCTAACAGTTGATTGCTTCCCTCTAAAACTTGCAGTTCATGACCTTCTGCATCAATTTTCAAGAAATCAACCTGGCTAACATTTTCTTGCTCAATTAGAGTATCTAAAGTAAAGCAAGTAACTTCCTCAAAAGTACCTGGCTTCATTGTTGCTGCTACATTACTAGAAACAACTTCATTGATTTCACTAGCAGTATGTAAAGCAAGTTGGACTGTACCATTGCGATCGCTAGCTGCTCCTGCACAAACTTTAACCCAGCTTAACTGATTAGTTCTACAAGTTTCTTGCAAACAACGAACACAACCGGAAAAGGGTTCAACAGCCAGCACACAGCCGTTTTCTCCTACCAGTTTAGCAGCACTAAATGTGTAAACTCCTACATTCGCCCCCACATCAATAACTGTCATCCCAGGTTTGATCCAACTGCGCCAAAACTCCATTTCTTTTTCAAACCAGTCTCCTTCAGCAATTAATACACTGCTAACAAGACTACGAAGACTTGGCTCAACTGTTAATAGTAATTGATTTTCTACAGCAACATAAGTGATTGGACTGTTAGCCTCTAACTTTGTCCATTCCCAATCTAAAGAATGAGTATTCTTTTTGGTGAAATCGCGAGCAATATCAAGCCATAATTTTGCAGTCTCCATCTGCTCTAAATCTCGATAAGCTAAGTAAAGTGCTTGGATAATTTTTGCGGAATCTGGAGCCATTTCTCTAGCGCGGTGTAAATATATCAGTCCTTCCCATTGATTGTTTATAATACTAGAGATTCCCAGCTTTAAATTCCTAGTAGGAGAATGTCCTAACAGTTGATTAGCTAGATGTAAAAATCGCAGTCCCGTTGCGTTGTAAAAAACCAGTTGTGAGCGGCACAAAACTTCACTTAACAATAAAAGTGATTGAGCATAGCCATCCTCAGTTTGCAAGATTTTAGCAAGGTTCTCATACCTAGTATCTGTAAAACTGTTTGAAGGAGGTAGATAGACTATACCAGGGAGAATTTGTTGATTGTTGCGATCAGCCAATTGTAGGGTATCAATCAATGTAGAGAAAGCTATCTGCATCCCTTGATTCATTTCTCCAGTCATGGCGTAAACTAGAGCCAGATGAGCCGCACAAAGAGGATGACTGGGCAATTCCTCTACTCCCGTTTTCAAAGCCTCTAGAGCCATTTCAAGGTAGAGACTGCGTATGGATAAATCTTGACAAGTCTCTGCTTCAATCAGTGCCACTACGGCAATGTTGTTCAACTCTATGGCAGAAGTAGGATTATCCCAAGAAGTATCTTCAAGACATTTGGTTACACGCGATAACACATCTGAATTGAGATTTAAACAAGCACTTTCAAGATATTTAAAATAGGAATCAGCAGAACTCAAAGAAGATTGCATATAAAATTAGTTAGTCTAAATTTACTCGAACAACTGCTTGCTAGAAATACGCAGACTCGACAGTACAAACTCGGTCATTTAACAGAGGTTAACTTGGTCTTGGCGATCGCCTTTGGCCTGCGCGTCTAGCGCAATCGCCTACTTTCCTGTTTGCCCTGCTCGCTCCTTGATTCCGACTAACAATGCTTTGTAATCAGCTTTGTCAGGATTTAACTTGACAAGTTTCTCCATAGGTGGTACAGCTCCCTGAAAATCCTTCATCTGGAGTCGAATCTGTACCAACCCTTGAAGGGCTACCTGATTTTCTGGCTCCCGCTGCAAAACTTGTTCGTACCCGCTTGCTTGCGCTTTCAGTTGTGTATCTTGCGCTGCTGTAGCTATAGCTGTAGCTGTCTTAGCGGTGTCTTTAGGTTCTTGGAAAGCGCTCATGAATAGCCCCGCTGTTGCAATCACTGTAGAGCCAGCAAACGCTATACATGAAAGTATGATGAGAATCCGCTGTAGGGGTTTTTGAGATGTATTCTGAGACATTCGGTTCTCTAAATGTAAAGTTATTTTTAGTTGAGCTTTGGCGCTTTCAAAGACGGGGTAGGCTCCACGAAAGAGCTCTTTTTGAGATACCCAGTGTTTTTAGTTTAGCGAGCGCCCCCTTAAATTTTCCAGTCCCAAGCGATCGCCAACCGTCGAGCAATGCCCTTATGATCTCACAATTTCGTCAAAACTTCAGTCAATCGGTAGCAGCATCTCTTGTCGCCCCTGCTATGTATTTTTGCAGTTGGGATGCTGCAAGTACCTCAACTAAACAGTTTTAAAAATCGCTCCAAAACTGCTTCACTAGAGGCTCTTAAGCAAGAAGTAGAAACCGAAAAATTGCGTCTAAATCTCCTGCAAAAAACTCCGACGTTTGGCTTCAATAATTTGCTTGGAGATTGGGTATTTTTGAATTTCCTCAAATACTTTGGCGATGATGACGCTCGCAAAGTAACTGGATATCAACTTAGTCCCGATTATTTTGAATTTATTATAAACCGTGACCCAAAATTTTTAAAAGCCTATCTTTTTCTATCTAACAGTAGTTCTTTCTACGCAGCCATGCCCGAACGATCTGTAGCCTTGATGGAAAAAGGGCTAAAGTCACTTTCGCCTCAGCATCCACCCAAGTCTTATTACGTTTGGCGCTATAAAGCAATTGACGAATTATTATTTTTAGGAGATGGACAAAAGGCAAGGCAATCTTTTAATAAGGCAGCCGAGTGGGCGAGTGTTAATTCAGATGAAGAAAGTCGGACTGTAGCTGAAGTTTCTCGCCAAACCGCTAAATTTCTGGCCCGTAATCCTAATAGCAAACTAGCTCAAGTAAGTGCTTGGACAATGGTTTTAAATAATACCACGGACGAGCGGACTCGCAAAATTGCCGTTAGTCGGATTGAGGCGATCGGAGGCAAAATTACGATCACACCGGAAGGGAATGTAAAAATTCGACTGCCCCAGAAAGATTGAGTCTCATATCAGCTGATTAGTGATTACGGCCCTATAGCAAAACCAATTAGGGAAAAGACAACAAGAATCCCAAAAGCTTGCCATTGACCATAACTCCTTGTTTGAAGATCTAACCTTGCTAACGCCCCAGCTGAGAGAAGAAGCATCAGACGAGCACTAACCTCAATCCAATTAATAATAAAAACTACCAGGAAAGCTCCGATAATCACTGCAAAAAATGATTTGATATTAGATTTGAGGATAGTGGCGTAAAAAGAGCGAATCATTGTAAAAGGTGCTATCAAGCTTAAAGCAATTAACACAACATCTACTGCTCCCAGCAGCCAGAGTGACCAATAATTATTAAATAACTTTAGGGAAGTGCCTCTTTCCGGATTAGTGAGAGCTAGTTCATGAGCTTCAGAATATATCAACCAGCCAAAAATGCCATATGTAAACGAAAGAATGAGCAGTGAAGCCCAGGGTAGTTTCTTCACAATTAAGCTGTTACGCATCTAAGGGATCTGTTTTTGGTAAGTTACTGGGCTTCCCGCTGCCTCCATAGTGATCAAGTTCACAACCTTAGCCCGATCTGGATCGCCACCTTCTGGTTGCTATTTTTGCATAATAATTAACGACTGAACTCGACGCGAGTCATCAATAGGGAACACACAACCAGCCGACAGTTTCGCTCTTAGAAATTGTCGGTTTTTTATGCAGCCAAAGAGCAAAAGCAAAAATTACGCCCAGCAAGGGCGCTCTTTGAGCCAGGGGATTTGGGACTGGGGAGAAGGGACTCCAAGGGAAGAAAGCCACTCACAAGCCCGACAATGAGCTTGAGTACGGGACATATCAAAATCCTTTATAGCCCCTAATCCTCAGTTCGTAATCCCCTTAGTAACATCAAGCTAGAACACGAGAAAAAACAAGAATCAGGACATCGCTTGAATGATGTAGTCAAAGTAGGGGGCCGCTGCTGACGCATCTTCTTCACTGAGTAATCCCAGAGAAGCATTTTTTAAGCAACGGATAGATTCCGCCATCCCTGCGACTGGGACGCCGAGGGAATTGTACATTTCTCGCACCCCAATTAGACCGATTTTTTCAATCGGTTCCTTGTCGCCAGAAAGAATACCATAGGTAATCAGCCGCAGGTACCAGCCATAATCGCGTAAGCATAGCGCCCGTTGACGATCGCCGTAGGCATTACCCCCCGGTGAGATGAAGTCTGGACGTTTCTGCCAAAGTTGCTTACTGGCTTCTTGGACAATCTTTTTTTCATTGGCTGCGATCATTTCAGCAATACGCATCCGCTGTTCACCAGTTTTTAAAAACTCATTTATACTTTTGAGTTCGCCGGAGCTGGGATATCGGAGTTGATCGTCTGCTTTGAGAATAACTTGGCTAACTACGCTCATCTTATTGTTGTTAACTCAGGTAACATTTGTAGTTTAGCGACTCAGGGGAACACAAATAAAGGATATTGGGAATTGGGGATCGAGAATTAAAGATTGGGGATTGGGGATTGGGAGGAAGAATACTCGCGAGGGACGAGATGTTAATTTTCGTAACTTAAGACAGATTATCCGAAAGCAAAGAGAGAAAAAAAATGATAACCAGTGATTCCATCAGTGAACTGTGGCAACAAGGTCAACTGGTTGAGATAACTATTACAGACCTTAATGATACTGGCGAAGGTGTGGGACGTTTGGGAAGTCGGGTGGTTTTTGTCCCAGATACGGTGACTGGCGATCGCGTTGTGGTTCGCTTGGTGCGAGTCAAACCTAACTATGCGATCGGCAAACTTCACCAACTACTGGAATCCTCTCCCCATCGCATCCGTCCTAAGTGTATCGTCGCGGATAAATGCGGCGGTTGTCAGTGGCAGCATATTGCCGAAGAATACCAGCAACAAACAAAACATAATCTCGTAGTTCAAGCCCTAGAACACATCGGGGGATTAAGTGGGGCAAATATTGCACCAATTTTGACAGCAGAATCTTCCCTGTCCTACCGCAACAAGGCGACTTATCCCCTCAAAAGGTCATCAACTGGACAAGTTCAAGCTGGCTATTACCAAAAAGGTAGCCACCAGCTAGTCAACCTCAACCAATGTCCTGTACAAGATTCGCGCTTGAATCCGCTACTAGCAGAAATCAAGCAGGATATCCAGCAGTTGGGGTGGTCGATTTATGACGAAGAACGACATCAAGGAAGATTGCGTCACCTGTCGCTGCGGATTGGACGCCGTACTGGCGAAATGTTGCTGACCTTAATCTCCACAGACTGGAAGTTACGAGAACTCGAAGCCCAAGCTCAAAAATGGCTGACTCGTTATCCCAAACTAATGGGTGTCTGTATAAATTGCAACCCAAACCGCACCAATGTAATTTTCGGAGAGGAAACCCGTTGTATTGCTGGTCAGCCTTACTTGGGAGAAGAGTTTGCGGGACTTGAGTTTCAGTTGTTACCTGAGACGTTTTTCCAAGTAAATACTGAAGTAGCAGAAGCCTTGTTAAACGTGATTGTGGAACAGTTGACCCTAAGTGGTGATGAAGTATTAATTGATGCTTACTGTGGGATTGGTACCTTCACCCTACCCCTAGCCAAACGGGTACGAGAGGCGATCGGCTTAGAAGTGCAAGCGACATCAGTAGAACAAGCGCAACGGAATGCACAGCTTAACGGGATCGCTAATGTGACCTTTCAAACCGGGGCCGTGGAAAGATTACTCCCTCAACTGGGGATCGCTCCCGATGTGGTTTTACTAGATCCACCTCGCAAGGGATGCGATCGCGCAGTCATCGACTCGCTACTTGCTGCTTCACCCCAAAAAATCGTCTATATAAGCTGTAAACCAGCCACATTAGCAAGAGACTTGAAATTGCTTTGTCAGACAGGTAAATACCAGCTAAATTACATCCAACCAGCCGATTTATTTCCCCAAACACCTCACGTTGAATGTGCAGCCTTCTTGGTACGCTGACATTTCAGCCAACAGTATGGTGTTTAACAAACTGTTTCGATACAATGGTCAGTAAAGGGAACTCTCTAACCTGGGAGAGTGACACCACCCCTATATAGGAAAAAAGCTAAGGCAATTTCCCGTTGTTCCTAGGAAAATAACAACTACCTGAAGTAATGCTACGGAAAAGGTTGCAGACATACTCCACAAGAAGCGTGAAAATTCCGTTTTTCTAACGGAATTTAGCGATTCAGGGGTTTCATGTCCCAAGCCTAAACAACTGCTGATACCTAAGGCCAGTCAATCTGGTTTGGGAGATTGAGATTAAAAAAACACGGCATTCAGTTGTGTAATGTATCAAGTCCACCCAATAACAGCTAGAGGTTTCTTGAGTGATTGCTATATCTTTGCGTCCTGTAGGACGCGACTGGAGAACGATTAGCTTCGCTTCTACCCTATACCTCAGCCCAATCCTCGATTTGCTTCTTGAACAGATTCCTCAAAAATGGCAACCGGAACTCCGGTTAGGACTGCAAGAAGCGTTGGTGAACGCGGCTAAGCATGGCAATAAGCTAGACCCAAGTAAGACTGTAGTAGTTCATTTTTCAATGGTAAATGACGAATATTGGTGGATAATTTTAGACGAAGGATCGGGCTTTGTTCGCAGTTGTAATCAGGGTGAAGAACATTGCCTTCCCAACGATGACTCAGAAAATGGCCGAGGGCTGTGTCTCCTAGGCCAAATCTTCGATAGCGTCCACTGGAATCGTCAGGGAACAGAACTGAGACTTTGTAAACAGGTGAATAGTCGCTCCCGACTTCCCCTAATTCCCTAGAAGCGGTGTTCCCAATGAGAATTTAAAAATTAAACATTAAACATGAAAAATTGAACCCAATATCTAAGGGTCGCTGATTGTTCAAGGAAGCTTCATTTCCGTCTCTTCCGTTGATAAATCTATTGACTCAAAAGACCAAAGGGTGCAATTTTTAATTGGGCATTTTTAATTTTTAATTCTCTGCTGATCCCCGTGAGTTGGGCAAGGGGGTGCAGAAATTGAGCGATCTAACCATCCTGAAGCCTGACGAAATCGGATCAGGGCTTCTTCTGGCTGTTCTTTCAACAGAAATACCAAGGCTGCTGCTGCTTGCTCACTGGCTCTTGCTTTACGATTAGACTTTAAGCGATGCCATTCGTTAGGTGTAATCGTCAGACGCTCTGCCAACGCTTGAGCTAGTTCAAGGGTGGTAAGTTCACTGATAGCCATAGTTTGCTTGGTCAGTTGGCTGGGTTCAGGCATAACTTTGATCACTCTCGCATTTCCTCTTAACTCTAATCCATTCAGGATGCCTCAAGAACCTTCACAGTCATCGAACGCGGACTCACAACCCAATCAACCGGATACTGATTCAGACGAGTTGGAGCAAGCTTTGTCAGAAGTAGAGCGATCGCTCCTCGAAATCAAAGCACGTTACGCTCAGCTACAGCGAGATTTGCCACTTCAAGCAGAACTGCAGGAACGTCTCCAACAAGCCAAACACAACGCTGAACTACAGCTAGAATTGCGCCAAATCAAAGCAGAACTCAAAGAGTTAGAAGTTGCCCTAGAGAGTCGTTTACTCTCCGATAGCAGCCTCCTAGCCCTATTCTGGCAAGCATGGCGACAGGGCTTACTAGGTGAAGTTTTCTGGCAAGTTGTCCGCTTTGGAGGACTAGGTGTTGTTCTCGGTTGGATACTAAAATCCTGCGCTCTTTAGCAAAGACGTTTCCTAAAATGTCTCTACACTTAGTCCCAGCAAGATCCCCACAGGGTATAACGATTAAACTGAGGTTAATGTAGATTCGATTTTCCTGCGATTTGGATTGTTTAGAGGCTTCTTCGTGATTGATATGGTAGATAAAAGGATTGCGGAAGTATTGCGAAATGGTCAGCCTGATGACTCCGTGACCATCAAAGGCTGGGTACGCACAAAACGGGAATTAAAAGGATTTGCCTTCATAGAAGTTAACGATGGCTCATCCATGAATAACCTGCAAGTCGTCCTCAATTCTGACTTGCCAGATTACGAAGAACTCCTCAAACAACTGAATACAGGTGCTTCTGTAGAAGTTAGCGGGACTCTTGTAGCTTCTCAAGGGAAAGGACAGCGAATTGAGCTCAAAGCCTCCACCCTCCAAGTTTACGGCGATGCTGATCCCGAAACCTACCCACTTGCAAAAGAAACGCCATTCCTTTGAGTATTTGCGGACATTAGGACATTTGCGAGCACGCACCAATACCCTCGAGCGCTGTCTTCCGTGTGCGCAATGCTTGTGCTACTGCTATCCATCAGTTCTTTCAGGAACGTGGTTTCTTGTGGGTTCACGCCCCGATTATCACAGCTAATGACTGCGAAGGCGCCGGAGAATTGTTTACAGTTACCAACCTGAACTTAGAGGATATTCCCAAGACAGACAGCCAAGCTGTTGATTTTAGCCAAGACTTTTTCGGCCGTCGCGCTTTTCTCACCGTCAGCGGACAATTGCAAGCCGAAGTGATGGCTATGGCTTTCCGAGATGTCTATACTTTTGGCCCTACTTTCCGGGCAGAAAATTCTAACACATCCCGACACTTGGCAGAGTTTTGGATGGTGGAACCAGAGATGGCTTTCTGCGATTTGCAGGGAGATATGGATTTAGCGGAAGCTTTCCTCAAATACATCTTCAAGTTTGTGTTGGAAAAGTGTCCCGAAGATATGGAATTTTTCAACCAACGGATTGATAATTCAGTGCTCGTTACTGCTGACAATATTATCAACAATCAGTTTGAGCGGATTACGTATACAGAGGCGATCGCTCTTTTAGAAAAAGCTGACCGTAAGTTTGAATATCCGGTAAGTTGGGGCTTAGATTTGCAGTCAGAACACGAGCGTTATTTAGCAGAAGAACTGTTTAAAAAGCCGACGATTGTCACTGATTACCCAGTAGGAATCAAGGCTTTCTATATGCGTTTGAGCGATGACGAGAAAACAGTGCGAGCGATGGACGTACTAGCGCCTAAAATTGGGGAAATTATCGGTGGTTCCCAAAGAGAAGAACGCCTAGATATTTTGGAGAGAAGGATTAAAAATCAGGGTATGAATCCAGAGGATTTATGGTGGTATCTGGATTTACGGCGCTATGGTACTGTCCCTCACGCTGGGTTTGGTTTGGGATTTGAGCGGTTGGTGCAGTTTATGACAGGTATGGGAAATATCCGTGATGTGATCCCATTCCCTCGGACACCTTTGAGTGCTGAGTTTTAGAAAGTGTTTGCTGCTTCGGCCAAGTGTTCCTGTTTCCGAAGCAGATTCCCGCGTTTTGTCCAGATTGCGCACAAAAATAGAGTCCGCGTAGGCGGACTTCGTTTGTATAGCCGCGACTTCCAGTCGTTCGGCTTACTGCTCTTCTACCTGTTTTGGCGTCATATTAAAAATGACTTGGTAGGAAGTGGTTGGATTATTCGCTCTCAGGAGTTGCATATGTCCGTTAGCGTCACTGCGGCTGCGAAAGCGAGCGATGAACGTTGAGCTCATATCCGGAAGGTTACGGATAATGCACCACGGCTGTAGCTTTTCTTTGTAGGTCATCAATAATTTTGCTCCATTGAATAACAGAGCGAGAGCCAACACGGAAACTTGCAAGGTAGAGGCGTTGGTTTCAGGAGTTTCCTCTATTGTAGGACATAAATACATTTGTTAACAAGTGCATTTGTGACAAGATTAGCTGATCGCTCTAATTTCAAGTGGTCAGCAAAATTACAAATCCTTCTTGGGTAAAATGGCGATCGTGGGTCAAAACCTCAGTGATACCTAGTTGCCGCATTGTTTGCATGGAAATGCAGTCGGTGAGGCTGTAACCTTTGTCAAGACGAGCTTGGTAAAGTTCCATTCCTGATTGAAACGATTCATGAGTTTGGGGAATAACCTGAATTAAGGGATTGGCAAATGTGCTTTGCAAAGCATTAAAAGCGCGTCGTCGGTTCTGAGTTCCCTTACTGGCGTAGAAGTTTAGCGTTTCGGTAAGCACTTCTTCAGTGGTGATAAGTGTTGCCGGATAGAGTGTTAGGCTGATTTTGCGAACCGCAAGATGCCAATCGTCACCAGGATTAATCAACGCAATCCAGTAGAATGCGTCGGCAAAAACGATTTTCATCACGATTTTTTAGGTGCGCCGTAGAGATAGTGATCGTGATTTTCAGCACCATCATGAGGTAATAAGGCGATTTCTTCCGGTGTGAGTGGCATTGAGTCGAGTAGGTCAAGCATAGCTTGGATGCCATTCACAGGTATATCGGTTTGTTCAGAGGTAATTGGGTTAGCAGTTTGAGTTTGGTTGGAGTTTTCTTTGGCGGCTAACACAAACTTGAGGACTGCTTCAAGTAATTCCTCTGGAGCGTTTTCTAGTTCTTGAATCAACCGCTCTTTGGTAGTCATGACATTCTTCGGCAACTGCCCTGATTTTACTGTTTTTCTAAAGTTTGCCGTTGCTTAATTTCGGCAATTGGTAACAACAACGTCGCCTCAATCTCCTCCCTCACACTGCGGCTGATATAGCAATCGCTATTGAGGCAATCTACAAGGAGTTTGTTGGCATAGTAATACTGGTGCAATTGCTCTTTTTGAGCATCGCTAAACTGCCAATCATGTCCAATATTGCGATGCTTAATAATCAAAGCATGAAGTTGATTTGTCCAAGCTTGTCCATTTTCTTGCCACCATTGTTTATTCAATTCCCATGCATCCTTAGAATTTGGTAGCTGAGAAGACAAAATATCAAGTTTAAGCTTAAGTTCAGGATCGCTTCTGCTTGCAACTTTGAGGGCGCTGTCGAGGTCGATGTAGAGCTGGTGGTCGAGCAAGATGTCGAGGTCGAGCAATAGGTCGAGCAATAGGTCGAGCTTGCGGTCGAGGAGGAGAACTTGATCGAAGTGGAGCGTGAGGTAGAGATTGTGGTCGAGGGCGAGGTAGAGGTCGAGGTCGAGAAAGGGGGTGCGAGAGAGGTAGATGGCGCGGGAGAGGGTGCGAGAGAGGTAGATGGCGAAATAGTAAGCGCGGATGGCGGCAGGTTTGTAGAAAATATTAACTGATCGCGCTTTCTCATCTACCCAAACCAAAAACTGTTGCAGTTTCTCATCTCCTACCATCAATTCATCAATTTGAGGTTTCATCAAACACAACAAATCATCTGCGGATTGCGACATTTCAGTTGTTAGCAAAAATACTTCGCGCCAACGTGGATTGAACAAATTATGAGCAAGCTTTTGCCAATCTTGGTGCTGCACAAACCATTGCGCTACAAAGTACTCTTGAAAGGTGAGATGGGAAAATTCCCATTTTTTCCGAGCAGACTGAAACAGTAAACCATGATCAGCCGCAATTCCTTCGAGGATTTGAAGACTCTCTTGGTGAGAGAGATTCCTATACTGAGCAATAACTTTCAGTGCTTCTGCTTGTTCAAATGCAAACACATCTTCTGTCTGCTCAAACTTGTACCGAGCCAATTCACTGAGAATTTTCTGTTTGTCATCTGAACTCAAAGTTTTGTAAGCTGCACTCTCAACCCGATTCTCCACATGGCGATTGTCATCCCACTGTTCTAATAAGATGTCTAAGCCACGCTCATACAGTAATGATCGCTTCTTTTGTAAAACACCATCGCTGACATACACCAGACAAATTAAACTCAATAAGATTGGCGTTTTGGCTAATTCTCGAAGGCGATCATTACTCAACAGATGATTGATTAGTGTCTGACTGTTGCACTCTAAATGCTGTTGGAGTTTTGCCGCTAGCCAACTTGCTGAATCATTGTTAGCAATAGAAAACCAATTCTCAATAAATAGGTTTTGCTGAGGTTCATCAAAGTCTGAGATTTCTACACACTCAAACACTGATGAGAGTTTGTAATCTTTAAACTCAGATCGGCAGGTGATGACAATTTTGTTTGCATGGTAATCGGTGATCAAGTTGGTGATTTCCTGACATATTTCTTGTCGAACTTGGCTCGAAATCTCATCTAAACCATCCAGGATCAGGAATACTTTGCCGCTTTTTAAGATTTGTTCGGTGATGCTCTGATCTCTATCAAAGGTTACTCTCAGTAATTCCAGCAATTTGAATTGCGTACGAGTATCCAGATCACGCAATCTCAGTAAAACTGGTATCCAATCTGGTTGAGAATCTTCCTTGCAGCAAGTGGTCGCCAGATGACTTGAGAATGTGCTTTTTCCGGCACCAGGTTTGCCAAAAATTATCAAATGCTGATGATTGTTAACAGTCTTCAAGGCTGATAACGGAGGTGGATTGTTATCGCTGCTTTCGCGTTGACGGTTCTGCTCTTGAGATACAAAAACAGGGACGAAAAGCTGGTCTAAATCAATTTTCTTTAAAGTGTATAGCTGAATATGGTTGCAAGTTGTGAGGATTTTACTACAACAGTGCGATCGCACCTCTCGCACCAACTCATCAATATCTGAAATATTGCTTGAAGCTTGTTTTGGCGACTCTGGTTGCCAATCCAACTTCAGCTTTTTACAAATAGCGTGGAACTGCTTACGTTGAACTGGTCTTCCTGCAAAAAAATTGGTGATGGTTGTTGGAGACATCTTCAGATATGCTGCCAAATCACGTTTGCTGCCAAATTTTGACAAGGCAATGTTCGCGCTTACCTGTTGTTCTGTTGTTAGCTGCAGCGATCGCCCAGTTTGTCCTGCCATTTCTTCATTTCAAGCTTTCACCAATTCTAACCACGTGCTCGCAACTTGGACAAAGTTGAACACAAGTTGATTGGTACTAATTCATTACCTGAACCAGCCTTTTAGCTTGCTTTTGGCAAGGTATTGAAAGTTAACCAAGGACAAAGGTTCATGAAACTCTCCAACAAGAAAAAATGGCTCAAAGTAATCGAGTTTATCGTAGTAGGAATTGCTACTTGGCTCAACCCCAGTGCAGGTGGATTGCTGTTTTTGCTCAAACTCTGCTTTCAAATATTGGCGGCTTTGCAAAAAGATGATGATGAGAAAATAGACAAGACTGAACACAAGTAACGATGATCGAGAGGGAGCAATCATCAGGCGATCGCTCCCTCTTTCCAAAATTCAAAGTTGCTGGATGAATATAACTATAGTGCTACTTTTTTCAAAGGAAGTTCAGTTATGAAGATTATTGAATTGAAAAGTGGACAACTTACCCTAGATGAGGTGATGGAGTTGGCAAAAAGTGAAGCCGTAATTTTGCGAAAAGCTAATGGTGAACTGTTTGCTCTCGCGTCAGTTGATGATTTTGAAGTTGAAGTAGAATTGCTTAGAAAAAATGCTGAGTTTAGGGCTTTCTTAAAAGAACTATCCCAAGAGAAAGCTACAACTTCACTGAAATCGTTACGAACAGAGCTTGGGTTGTAACTGCAGTATAACAACCCCGTTGCAAGCTACCAATAATGGGATTAACATCCTCTCATACCTGTTTACTAGACCTCTTGCATAAATCCCAGAAGGGCAAAGCATTTGCGGACAAAAACCTGGATTTTACCGAGAAATCTGGGCGCAAATGCTTTGCCCCTACAGCCAAAAATCGACTTTTGCAAGAGGTCAACTCTCTACTTAATTTGTCAGAACAAGATTATCTCGATGAACCACAGTTTCCGCACCCGCATAACCTAAAATTGCCGGAATTTCTTCTGACTTACGTCCCCGAATCTGCTGCAATTCCATGCTGCTGTAATTAACCAGACCTCTGCCAATTTCGGCGCCATTACTATCACATAACTGTATGGAATCTGAGGAGCGAAAATCACCCTCAATGTTGATAATTCCTGCGGCTAATAGAGACTTTCCTCCCTCAGAAATTGCCTTGACAGCACCATTATCTAGATAAAGTTTCCCGGTTGGAACTAAACTGTAAGCAATCCAACGTTTGCGGGCGCTATCAGTGCGTGGTTGTGCTTCAAACTGTGTACCCAGAGGTTCTCCCTGCAAGATTTTTTCAATGGTTTCTGGGTGTCGTCCTTCGGTAATCACTGTCCTCACACCACCGCTAGTGGCGATACGGGCCGCAGAAATTTTGGTTATCATACCACCTGTACCCCACTGAGAGCCTGCTGAACCTGTTTGTACCTGTAGTTCTTCTAATTCTTCAATGCGACTGACTAGGGAGATTGGGACAGCATCAGGCACTTGACGCGGATCGGCTGAGTAAAGGCGATCGACATCGGTTAATAAGAACAACCAGTCGGCTTCTATTAAACTTGCTACGAGGGCGCTGAGGGTATCGTTATCACCAAACTTTAGTTCTTCTACTGCCACGGTGTCATTTTCATTGACTACCGGGATGACACCTAGTTGTAACAATTCCTGAAATGTTGAGTAGGCGTTGACGTAACAGCTACGCTGCATAAAGTCACGACGACTGAGGAGAACTTGGGCGATCGGTTGTTGCAAGCTAGTGAAAAAGTCGTCATAGATCCGCATCAAACGCCCTTGTCCGACTGCAGCGACGGCTTGTTTAAGCGCCAGTGTCTGAGGTCGTGATTTCAATCCTAGTCGCGCACAGCCAATTCCTACAGCGCCAGAGGTGACTAGGACAATGCCATGACCTAAGTTTCGCAAATGAGTGAGTGTTTCAACTAGCTTGGCAATTGTCGAGAGTGCTAGTTGACCGGTTGCTGGTTGGGTGAGGCTGGATGTGCCAACTTTGACAACTATCTTTTGGCTGATCATTGGTCATACAGCCCTACGGGCATGAAAACGGTCATTGGTCATTGGTCATGGCAACTGACAACGGATCTAGATTTGTCTGTTGAGCATACAAAATTATAAAGCGCCGACGCTCCTAAGTGTAGGATGGTCGGCGCTCTGGGTAGAAATTATTCCAGGTTTTTTATATTTAGGGTCTTTATATTGGCTGACCCCATTTGAACCAAGATTAATCATGCCAGAGATTTTTAGATTGAGAAACTTTCATAATAATTTCTTTATATTTCGGTTTCTCATGATTTGTCATGTTTGTTTAAGTTTTGTTGCACAGCGTTCAGGGGGACTCCCAAGGACTGAGACAGCCAAACTTCAAAGTCACGGGTTGGGTAGGAAGTCTTAGTTATCGCTGGATCGACCATTGGTTCGACAAGAATAGTAAACATTCCCAGACGATTGCCGGCTAATACATCTGTGAACAAGCGATCGCCTACCATAGCCACCTCTTCTACAGGTAGCTTCATCGCATCAACCGCTCTTTTTAGCTTGCGACGCGAAGGTTTGCGGGCACCGATGATAAAAGGTAAATCGAGGGATTTGGCGATATTACTAATGCGATTTTGACTAAGATTATTACTAACTAGCCACAGTGAGACAACGGGTTTGATTAGCTCTACCCACTCTCTGAGTTCAAGAGAAGCATCCCTGACCCTCATGGGAACCAAAGTTTCATCAACATCCAGCACAAGACCCTTAAGCTGATGTTGCTTGAGGATATCTGGAGTTAGGCTCAAAATTGGTCCGCCAAGAATTAAGTTAGGTTGTAAGTTTAAGATCCAAGACATAAGCAATTATTAATGGTCAGCAGACACTGCTTGCTGCTGAAAAATTGAGCAACTAGCGGCTTTTAAGTCTAACTTTTTTTACCTTGATAGCGCTTGCGTTTCTTTTCAATACCACTAGCAATAGATTCAGTAACATCGTACTCAAAGGAAGAGGGGCAAAACTCTGAAAGTTTCACCCTCTACTTTTGTTTTTTGTTAAGGAGATGTCTTTTGCTCTGCCTCTACCTTTTGGCGGATAGAAATTTGAGCCGCTTCGTGTTCTTGTAGCGTTTTACTAAAAACGTGAGTACCATCGTAGCGAGCGACGAAAAAGAGATAATCAGTGTTTTCGGGATAGAGAGCAGCTTTCAAGCTAGCTACACCTGGACTAGCAATGGGCGTGGGTGGTAATCCTGGGTTGACATAAGTGTTGTAAGGAGAAGGTGTCTTCACCTGAGCAAAAGTTAGAGGTTGCTCTTTAGTTTGTCGAATGCCCAATCCATACTCAACAGTTGGATCAGTTTCCAGTTTCATCCCTTTCCTTAAGCGTGCGGTAAAGACACCAGCAATGCGAGGGCGTTCTGTAGAAATCACTGCTTCTTTTTCCACAATGCTACCTAAAGTCACCCACTGGCCAAGGGTCAGCTTAGTTTGTTTTTGACCTTGTTGATATACTGGCAGCGCCACTTGTTCAAAGCGGTCGAGCATTTGTTTGATAACTTCTTGGGGGGAAATGCGATCGCTCGACAACTGATAGGTGTCCGGGTACAAATACCCTTCCAGGTGAGGCAAATTATTAGGTAACCAAGAGTACTGATCTTTAGGACTCTGGCTAGCAGCAGCGACAAAATCAGCAGCTTTGAAGTACCCTATGGATTCAAAATAAGTCGCCATCTGGGTTATCGACCACCCTTCAGGAATAGTGAAGGAAAGCTGCATTACCTCACCCGTCCAAATTTTCTGGGCAATCTTCGGTAAAGGTTGAGTGGGTGAAAGCATATAAGTTCCTGCTTTATACCCTCCTTGACGGTCTTGCCACCTTAGCCAGTAAGTCCAAAGCCTCCAGGCATTTGAGGAGCGAATCAACCCAGCCGCTTCCAGATCTTGACCGATCTGCTGCGCTCCCGTTCCTGATGGAATCTGAATTTTTACTGCTTTCTCTCCTGTTGAAGAAGAGGCACTGTTTAGGGCTGGTGGTGACTGTGCCCAACTCCACCAAGCCCAACCCTGCCATGCAAAAATACCCAGGGTTATTGGCAACAGGGCAAGATAAAACGACCACTTAGAGATGCTTCTGACGGCTTTCATATCCGGTGCAGTGAAGGTGAATGGAAGAAAATAGAAGGGGATGGAGCAATTAAAAAAACAAAATTCAAGAAAAATTGTGATTGAAATTTTTAACTTTTGATTTTTAATCTTTTCCTAATTGCCACTCACTTTTCCCCCACTTATTTCTCCCAAAAGTAAACAACCACTTTTACCTATTTTTTTTAACCCTAGTTAGAGGAGAGGTACTCAAAGGCTACTCCAACTCGTCGAACAACAATTCTTCCAGCAAGGGCTGAACTTTTTTAAACTGCTCTGGGGTGAGAAGTTCCGGTTGACCGGCTTTGTTTTTCTGAGCAAAAAATAGTAGTGGATCGAGGGGAGTGTAAATGCCGTACTCTTGTTCTTCGTGATAGAAGCTAGCCAAAAGCTGAAACTCTTCTGACTCAACTTCTTCATCGTTCTCGCCAACTTCAATGGTGAGAATATCGTCTTCGTTCACGGGTGGCAATTCGCCCGCGACAGTGAGAGTATAGGCAGTACGCTTCAAGTTAAGATTCTGCTCAGCAAGAACTGCTTGGGGCATCAGAGAAGATTAAGTCAATATCGGCTTCGTCTTCAAGTATGGTAGCTTGCGCGTCATCGTCCTCTTCTTCGTCTTCGTCGTCCCAGACGACAATTTCTATTGGTGAGTCTACAGGCAAAAGTAAAAGGTATTCAGAACCTTCCACTTCTAGAGAATGCTCGATGTAACAATTGAGCGTTCGTCCGGCTTCATCCGTCAGTGTGACGCTACCGTTAACCGATTGCCCATTCTCTTGGGGTAATTCAGATGAGAACATGGCAGATATACTTTTATGATCCTCAAAGGTATAGGGAACCACCAACTGCCACACGAAAAATACGTTGGGGAGCAGGTCGCAAACTTCAGGATATCACGACGCAACATTCTGGAATCGCGATTAGCAATTGAAGTATTGAGAAGCTTACCCAGAACCTAAGACAAATACCCCCGCTTCGTACTCTGGGAGGGAAATTTCTATCTCCTTGTTGTCAACTTCTAGCTCAAAGTTGTTCAGATACTCGTACCATCTACCAGATGCAGGAAAGTTAGGTATGTGGTAGTCAGTCAGAAACTTGTCAGAGAAGTTTGCCACCACCACTACGCGATCGCCCTGGACACTGCGCTTTGCGCGATCGCCATTATCATCCCAGCGGCTGTAAGCAAGTACTTTAGCTTGGGTGTCTTCATGGAAAAACTCAATTTGAGTGCGGAAATAACCATCTACTCCTTTTTTCATTGGAATTTCTTTGCCATTAAAAAAAGAGCCAAGTAATGCTGCTTTTTTGTTATTAGGAGCCAATAATTTAAACTCAATTGAACTGCACATATTGATTTTTGTTGATGTACTTTTATAAAAGTACAAAAATATTTTGTTAAGTTAATGTTTCTAGTTCATCATCCTGAAGAAACATAATTGTTAAGATCAATGGTAACTTAGGCTATCTAATTTTGATGACACCACCCAAATACTGAAAGAATATATCTCTAAGCTGTATTTAAAACTTTAGATAGATTATTTTACCAAATAGATAATGCTTTCGAGAGATGTTATTGAAGAAAAGAGTAGAGAGTATGAGAGAACAAATATCAGCTTAAAGGCTCTGGAAAATGATTACCTTACAATGGTTTCCGCTCATTTCTACGCTTAGTCTTGGCGTTGCATTTATAGTCCTTGCTTATTGCTTTGCCATGTTAGCGGTTTAGTTTACTCAGTGTAAACATATCCGAATTTAGATATCAGATGGAGGAGTTTTAGATGTTTAAACAAATGTGTTGGTTATCTGGACTGGGAACGACTGGATACAAAGTTCTGCACTTAAGGACTGCACCAAATCAACCCTGGCGGCCTTATACTGCTTTTTCTGAATATGTTGTACCAGATTATCAAATTCCTGGCGGTTCCAAGGGCTGGTCAACATACCAGAAACTAACAAATCAAGGCTGGAATTTAGTATCTAGTACCCAAGAAATGCAGTCTTCTCAAGGTGATCAGCTAAAGAGTGCTTGAAGTATCTGTAATCAACAAATGTTGGGAAAATGGTTTTCAACAACAATTAAGCAGCCGCTGACAAGAATTAATTTTCTCAAATTTATCTCATCCAGTGGCTGCTATTAGATAATTTAGTTTATTTGACTTACTGCCAAACAAACACTTTCGCTTCGTACCCTCCCAGATCAACTATGATGTCATCTTCCCCGGATTGAACGTCGTAATTGGCCGTCCATTCGTGCCAATTTCCAGCTTCTGGGAAGTGAGGTACTTTATATCCAGCCAAGAAATTATCTGAGAAATTCGCCACGACAACGACACGAGAACCTTCATCATTCCAACGGGAGTAAGCTAACACTTTTGCTTCTGGGTTTTCGTGGAAGAAATCGATATTTTCGGTGTAGAGAGCATGATTGCTTTTCCGCAGATGAATCAAGCCTTTGATAAAGTCAAACAAACCGCGATTGAGGTCATTTCCTAATAACGTCCAATCGATTTTTGCTGACTCCTGAGTTTTATACTTATACTCGCCAAACTCTTCACCCATCCACAGCAAAGGTACTCCCATTGCTGTAAAAACTAAGACAGCGCCTAGCTTTCTCCGCTTAAACGCTTCCTCACCCAAAATACCACGTTCGCCTAACTCGGCCATGACATGATGATGGTCATGATTTGTCGAATAATTGATGACATTAGTTACACCCATAAAGCCCTGTCGCTTAGCATCTAGCGCATCTTTTAGGCGTTCTAAATCGAAGGTGTCTCCACAAACATGCTCAACTATACAGTAACGGAAACTGTCGTGCCAACAAGCATCCATTGGCCCATCAACATTGGTGATGCTGGGAGTTTCAGGAATGTGTTCAGCAATGTTATAAAATGGCTTCACCCCAGCCGCTTTTTTTGCTTCCTGAACAATCCAGTGCATGAAGTCGTAGTTGGCAATTTGCCGTGCTGCATCGTAGCGAATGCCGTCGATGTGATATTCTTCAATCCAGAAACGTACCGTGTCGCCGATGAATTTCCAGGCAGGTTTAACGTCCAATTTTTCGTCGTATAGTTCGTAATTAAACTCTGGTCCCCAGTTGTTATCTGGGTCGCGGGGAGAGTGATGATACCAGTAATCGTGGTCAATTTGCGTTAAGGGACTTTCGGATTCTGAGTGGTTAAAAATACCATCCATGATGACGCGAATACCGCGACCATGACACTCATCAATTAATTGTTTCAATCCTTCAGTTGTGCCATAACTGGATTCTGTAGCGAAGAAATAGCGAGGATTATAACCCCAACTATGGTCACCTGGATATTCCTTAACTGGCATTAACTCAATCGCATTAACACCCAGGTCGCAAAGGTAATCTAATTTTTCGATAACGTGTTCATATTTACCTCTTGCATATCGGTCAGCTTCACCACCGGAGAAGTCACCAACGTGCAATTCATAGATGACTAATTCCTGATCTGCGGGTAATGGATTGTCGTCATGTTTCCAAACATAAGTATCGACAACTTTTTCTCCATCTTTGATGCGTACATTGCCATTTTGGGTAGCATCATCCATGTCGGTAGCGTAAGGGTCATTAACCTCTATCCATTGATCTGGTTCAAAGAACCAAGATTTGGACTGGACGCGGAATTTATATTGATAAAGTCCATCCTCAAGTTCTACTTTTACTCGAAAATATCCATCTTCCCCTTTCTCCATTGGGATGTCTTCCCAATTGGAGAATGACCCAATTAATGCTACTCCCTTGTTGTAAGGAGCAAATAACTGAAATTCAATTGGATTTGCCATAAGAAACCTATCTTTAAGTAGAAGTTAAAAAAAATCATCCGAATAAAATTATTTTCCCGTTTTCAAGCTCAGCAATAAATCGGTCGTAAGAGATAAATTGGCTGATTCGCAGATTATTCTTAAGGAAGAGCGCCCAACAAACGTATAGTTTCGTTAACTTGTTGATAAGTGATTTTACGGCTGATAGCGCCTTTATCCTTTTAAACGTGACTGCTGACTCGTAAGCGATCGCCTGAAAAATTCAAGCTTCAGCATTATCTGGACTTAACCCAAAAGCACCCCAACTGTGGCAATCTGAAAATTAGGGATAAATACCTGATGTTCTAGCGACGGAAATCAGCCAATAGTTTATGCAAACGCTTTCTACACCTCAATCTACTCCTACACCACCAGCGCTTGATACTACAATCCACCGACGTAAAACTCGTCCCGTCAAAGTTGGTAACGTCACCATTGGTGGCGGTTACCCTGTAGTAGTACAGTCAATGATTAATGAAGATACGTTAGATATCGATGGTTCTGTTGCCGGAATTCGTCGCTTGCACGAGATTGGCTGCGAAATCGTGCGCGTAACCGTACCTAGTATCGGACATGCCAAAGCTTTGGCGGAAATTAAGCTAAAATTGCTGGCGACTTATCAACCTGTACCCCTAGTTGCTGATGTACATCACAATGGGATGAAAATTGCACTAGAAGTAGCCAAACACGTTGACAAGGTGCGGATTAATCCGGGGTTGTATGTGTTTGAGAAGCCGAAGGCTGATAGAACAGAATACACTCAAGCAGAATTTGAGGAAATTGGGCAAAAAATTCGCGAAACTTTGGAACCTTTGGTAGTTTCCTTGCGCGACCAAGGTAAAGCGATGCGAATCGGTGTCAATCACGGTTCCCTTGCTGAAAGAATGCTTTTTACCTACGGCGATACCCCAGAAGGTATGGTGGAATCTGCCTTAGAATTCATTCGCATTTGTGAATCCCTAGATTTCCGCAATATCGTCATTTCCCTGAAAGCTTCGCGAGTACCCGTGATGGTTGCTGCTTATCGCTTGATGGCTAAGCGTATGGATGAACTGGGTATGGATTACCCCTTACATCTGGGTGTCACAGAAGCCGGTGATGGTGAATATGGCCGCATTAAGTCTACAGCAGGGATTGCACCACTTCTCACGGATGGTATTGGCGACACCATCCGTGTCTCAATCACAGAAGCACCGGAAAAAGAAATCCCCGTCTGCTACAGTATCCTGCAAGCCTTGGGTTTGCGGAAAACGATGGTAGAGTATGTCGCTTGTCCTTCCTGCGGTCGTACCCTATTTAACCTCGAAGAAGTACTACACCAAGTCCGGGAAGCAACCAAACATCTCACTGGTTTAGACATAGCTGTTATGGGCTGCATTGTCAATGGGCCAGGAGAAATGGCTGATGCTGACTATGGCTATGTCGGGAAACAACCTGGCTTCATCTCCCTGTATCGCGGGAGAGAGGAAATTAAAAAGATACCAGAAAGCCAAGGCGTTGCAGAACTGATTAACTTAATCAAAGCAGACGATCGCTGGGTAGACCCCTAGAGTGGCCTTCGGAGGCGAAGCATTTGTAGATAAAATCTAGGTTTGATACATACATCGTTGTTTTGTGACCTTCGGAGGGCGAAGCATTTGTAGATAAAATCTAGGTTTGATACATACATCGTTGTTTTGTGACCTTCGGAGGGCGAAGCATTTGTAGATAAAATCTAGGTTTGATACATACATCTAGGTACAAATGCTTCGCCCCTACATCCCATTTTGGACTTTAAAAACAGGCCCCTAATCCCAATCTCCCAACAAAACCTCTGCGTACCTCTGCGTTTTTTCTCCGCGAACTCTGCGTTAAAAAAACAAACAAAGTTCAGTCAGTCAGAACCTTAACCTACCAAATCCTGAATCTCCTCAACACCAGTAGGTAAAGCCTCTGTCAACACTTCCCTACCTTCCTGAGTAACCAAAACATCATCCTCAATACGAATCCCCCGAACATCCGCAAACTCAGCAAGACGTTCCCAATTTACCACCCCTTGATACTTCGACCTGAGCGAAGCATCATTTAAAATTGCTGGAACTTGATAGAACCCAGGTTCAATCGTCACCAACATTCCCGCTTGCAAAACTCGATTCAGACGCAGGAAACACAAACCAAAGCGATCGCTTCTGCTTCTTCCCTCCTCATAACCAGCCAAATCCCCGAAATCTTCCATATCGTGTACATCCAAACCAAGCAGATGACCGATACCGTGGGGAAAAAACAAAGCATGGGCGTCCATTTCCACTAAATCTGACACGACACCCTGCAAAATGCCCAAATCTACCAATCCTTGGGCAATTACCGCTGCTGCCAACAGGTGAATATCTCGATACTCAACACCGGGGCGAATTTTCTCAATACAGGCATCATGAGCAGCTAAGACAAGATTGTAAATATCCCGCTGGGTAGAGGAAAATTTCCCACTTACAGGCCATGTACGGGTAACATCAGCGGCCCATCCCAGCGAGGTTTCAGCACCAACATCAGCAAGCAATAAATCTCCTGCTTGCAGTGGATGGTGATACTGATCATTGTGTAGCACTTCCCCATGTACTGTGACAATGCTGTTGTAGGAACAAGTCATGTTGTGGGCAATAATCACCCCTTCCATCGCACCCCGTACTGCTGCTTCTAGCTTAGCGTTCGCTGTCGCGGCCATTCCTGCTTGATGTGCTTCTACGGTTACTGCTGCGGCTTTTTTTAACTCGGAAATTGCACCGACGTCGTGGTAAAGTCGCAGGGAGGCGATCGCATAAGCTAAATCTCGGTCAATGCCTACTGGCGAATTTGCTGGTGCTACTGGGCGATTCAGTATTTCAGATTGTTGTAAATAAGTACTGACATTTTGCACAGCAATTGTCGCAGTACCCCTTACTTTTGATAGCAATTCTGACAAAGGAAAAGCAGCATCAGCGCCAATAATTTGAGCAATTTCCTCACGTTTCGGCATCTCCCCATGCCAAAGTGCACTCTTCAGAGATGCTTCATCCATAAACAGTTCTAACTTACCATTTTCTAAGAAAATTGCCGCATTTTCTAACGGTAAACCTGCAAAATAAAGGAAGTGACTGCTAGCGCGAAACGGGAAAATATTAGCTGGAAAGTTGCGTGAACAAGTACCTCCAGACCAGAGAATTACTGGGAAATTGACTAATTTGGCAAGGCGTTGACGCCTCGCTTGCAGTGTTTTTGCGAGAGTACTGTAATCGTTGTCCATAATTAAGCAGGGTATTTTACAGGGAGTGGCGATTATTTGTCCAGGTCTTGATCGTCATCCTGGTTGTCCTGTCCCGGCTTTGCCTTTTGGTTAGATTTCTTTTTAGCGGATTTTTCCGATTGATTATTCTTCAGTTTTTCGCCAGACTTTGCCGGCTGATTTTCTTTTGGTTTTTGATTGGCCTCAGGGCCGATTTTAACGTTTTGGCAAGCCGTGAGTGTCAAACCACCAGCAAATAACAGTAATGCTACAACTGCAAAATTTAGCCAAATTGGTTTCCTAAATTTTCCCTGTGCTCCAGACATCAGCCACCTTTGAGATTTATCTCCGATTATGACCTTGCATGATCAGGATTGGGGAATTGGTGGGATGGAAAGTTAGTTGAGGAAATTTCTCGCTAATTTCCCGTCTTAGCCTTGCTGTCTGTTGAGGTTGTTGGTTGAAGGACAGTGCTGATATCTCATCCACTATCTTCATCCGTCCTCTACACACAGCGTAAAATAACCTGTCGATGGAGGCTCTCTCTTCTTCTGAGATTTCTTCTTCTAACAATGCTGCCATCAAGCCATATCGGTCAGCCAGAGTAATTTTGCCAGAAATACTGACTTGAACAAATAAATCAGAAATAGCACCAGGTAGAAGTCGAACTTGGGCTAGCATCAAACGACAGTAAACTCATTAAATCTAGTATGAGTCATTTTACCTAGAAGCACAGTGATTTGAAGCTCTACTTTTATGTGATCCTACGCACTTTTTAATATTACATAACTTTTCTTTATCAGTATTTTTTCGCTTGCTTTTTTATAAAAAATGTGTATTACAACTGTTGGTTGGGAGTAGCTGTATGAGAAGTCTTAAGACGGGCAGGACTTGCGCACAGATGCTACATATGGTAAGGCGCAAGTCCTTGCACCCCTACGAATGGTGGTTTGAAAGGAAATTTGCGTAAGTCCTGACGGGATTGGAGTCCCCAATCCCAGCTTCCCAGCAAAAATTAGATCAGCCAGGGACGAGTCACCAGTTCTAAGCTAGCAAAGTCATCTTCACTCAAACTCCACCCCAAAGCACCAGCATTTTGCTTTGCTTGCTGGGCTGTTTTTGCACCCGGAATCGGAACCACACCTTGAGTAATCAGCCAATTGAGAGAAACTTGTGCTGGTGTGCGATCGTATTTTTCCCCTAACTGACGTAGTAGGTTAATAACAGGAGTAATTTTTTCTAAACCGCTTTTGCTGAAGCGGGAATCAAATCGGCGTGCACCCGTCGGCTCTACGTATTTCTCCGTAGTGTACTTACCTGTAAGTAAACCTTGAGCCAAGGGACTATAAGCAAGAATAGTAACACCTAATTGACGTGCAGTATCCAGGATACCGTTAGTTTCAATTTTCCTTCCCAACAAGGAATATGGCACTTGATTCACAGCTAGGGGAACGCCACGCGCTGCTAAGTAACCGTGAGCTTCCCGCATTTGTTGTGCCGAGTAATTACTAACACCAACAGTAGCGATTCTACCTCGCTTTACTTCATCTGCGAGTGCATTCATCAGCGTTTCTTGACTCATCAAAAAGCCAAAAGGCATATGAACCTGGTACAGTGCAACTTGCTCAACTTGTAGGCGTTTTAAACTGTCTGTCAGCGCATCGGATACAGACTGGGCTGTAAATCGCCACGGCAAGGGAAAATATTTAGTAGCAATTTGTGCGGGACGCCCTAACTCTTTCATAAATTGTCCCAAAAGTGACTCAGATTCCCCCAATCCGTAAACTTCAGCAGTATCAAAAAAGCTGATACCAGAATCTAAGGTTGCTTCAAAGGCTTCCTTTACCTGTGTAGCACCATAGTCACTGCCATAGTTCCAAAATAGCTTGTCTCCCCATGCCCAAGTGCCAATACCTAAAGCTGTAACTGTAGGACCATTGGGGACTAAAGTAATAGTTTGCATCATCAAGTCCGCCATACTTTATATTGCTTTACATTTCTTAGTTTATCGTTATCAACAGTGAACGAGGGGAATAAAGATGGCTATAGAGCGTATATCTTGAGATAGATCTAGATAAAAATAAGATAGGAAGTTCGTGGCGCTATCGCTTATAAAAATCTATGGAAAACAGCGATTTATCAAATTCTCAAGCCATATCATCTAATCAAGAGCGCTTACTTCCTAGAGTACGCCTATTAACCATGTTCCGGCTTGGTTTATTCCAGATGGGATTAGGTATTCTGGCGGTACTGACACTGGGAGTACTCAACCGAGTGATGATTGACGAGTTAAAAATTCCAGCAACAATTACCGCCGGAATTTTAGCAGTTTCTCAATTTGTTGCTCCAGTAAGGGTATGGGTTGGACAGACATCTGATGCTAAACCTTTATTTGGCAATCATCGCACTGGTTATGTCTGGATTGGAGCTGCTTTATATACATTTATTCTCTCATTAGCAGTACAAGTTGTCTGGCAAATAGGCAACGTTACCCAAGCTACTGGTAGCTGGACTTGGACAACTCAATCTTATGGATTGGTAGCACTGGGAGCGTTAGTTTTTGGCTCCTACGGTTTAGCAACAAGTCTCAGTTCCACTACCTTTTTTGCATTATTAGTCGATGTTTCTGATGAAGACAATCGGGGACAATTAGTAGGTATTGTTTGGTCAATGATGACAGTAGGAATTGCTGTGGGAGGAATTACCAGTAAAGTCTTACTTCGTCGGCTAGAAAATATCAATGCTTCGCCAGAATTATTACGCTCATCAATTAGCTGGCTGTTTATTGTCGTCCCAGCAATTGTATTTATCCTGGCATTGATCGCAACCTTTGGCGTTGAAAAAAAATATTCCCGATATTCCACTCGCTCCACACTCACTAATCGGGAAGATAAGATTACTTTGGGTAAAGCCCTGAGAATCTTAACTGCTAGTAAGCAAACTGGATTATTTTTTACCTTTCTCCTGGTGATGACGATCAGCCTATTTATGCAAGAAGCTGTTTTAGAACCCTATGGAGGTGAGGTATTTGGGATGTCAATTCCTGAAACTTCCTTACTCAATACATTTTGGGGAATCGGGATGTTAATGAGTTTGAGTGCAACTGGCTTTTTTATTATTCCCCGTTTGGGAAAACGTAGAACAACAGAAGTAGGTTGTTTGGCCGTAGGTGCTTGCTTTATCTTGATTATTTTGTCGGGATTTACTGGCAATGCTAGATTGTTTCAGTCAACATTAGTTTTGTTTGGTTTATCTGCTGGAATTGCTACGACAGGAGCACTCAGTTTAATGTTGGATTTGACAGCAGCAGAAACTGCAGGTACATTCGTGGGAGCATGGGGATTGTCTCAGGCGATGGCGCGGGGAACTGCTACAGTAGCCGGTGGTGCTGTTTTGGATATAGGCCGTACAATTTTTACAATTCCCGTGCTGGCTTATGGCTTGGTGTTTGGGATACAAGCAGTAGGGATGGTATTGGCGGTTTGGTTTCTCGGCCGGGTAAATGTACAAGAATTCCGGGATAATGCAAGATCGGCGATCGCTGCTGTGATGGAAGGGGATTTAGATTAAGGCAAATATGTCCCCACAGGCTGAAGCCTGGGGCTACATAAGCCAAGCCTGCCAAAAGCAGGCTAAAATTCTTTAGACCACTCAGGTGGTCTTAGTTCCAGTAGCCCCACCCTTCTTTCTTGAGGGACTTTGCGAAACATCAATGAATGATTTTTGGACTGATATTTTCAACTTTACCCAACTCACTGCTAACCGTGTCGGTAAACAGTTACTAGCTGATTTTGGACAAGTACAGGCCTCGCAAAAAGCCGATGGTAGTTTAGTAACACAAGCCGATCAATGGGCCGATCAGGAAATACGCTCGGCGATCGCTTCTCAATTTCCCACTCACGGAATTTTGAGTGAGGAAGCAGAACATACATTTCCTGATACTGAATGGTGTTGGATTATCGATCCTCTCGATGGTACGACAAACTTCACGCGGGGAATTCCCATTTGGGGGATTTCACTAGGTTTGCTTTATCAAGGAACACCCGTATTTGGTTATGTACATTTTCCCCCAATTAGCCAATCTTTTCATGGTTTTTGGCCAGGAGAATCGGGAATCACGAATTTAGAAAAAGGTGCTTTTCTCAATGGAAAACCAATCCACAGCAGTATAGATTCTCCCAGTAATAACCACTTTTTTAACCTCTGTTCTCGCAGTACAGCAGTAATGCAAAAACCCTTCCCCTGCAAAATTAGAATGCTGGGTGTTGCTAGTTACAATTTCCTGACGGTTGCTACCGGTGCAGTATTGGGAGGAGTGGAAGCGACACCAAAGATTTGGGATATAGCAGGTGCTTGGGTAATTGTACAAGCCGCAGGTGGCGTTTGGGTATCTTTGGATACTGAGGCAATTTTTCCCCTGAAAGTTGGGGAAAATTATGGAAGGCGATCGCTTCCAACTTTGGTTGCTAGTAACGCTGAATTAGTGTCAGTATTCAAACCATTAGTACAACCTGCAATCAAAGCTTGATCTAATTTCCCCATCAGAATTATGTAAAAACCTCTGCGTCCCTCTGCGTCTCCTCTCTCTGCGCTCTCTGCGTTAAAAAAACATATTATTCCAATCATTCGGATTCGGTATGAAATGTAATTTCCTAGCGAGTCAGCGATTTTCTTCCACCATTCCTAATATTCCCATACCAGCCAAAATCCCACCAAGTAAAATCCAAGTCCCATCAAAACCAACATTGATACGATGAGTATTCTCTCGATGAGCGACAATAAACAATTCTCTCTGAGAGGCGCCTTTCTTTGCTAATTCAGTGAAGCTTTGGTTAGCAGCAACCAAAGCCGTATAATCGCGGATACCCCAGTAAGTATAAAAAGCCACAACAGTACTACCAGGAAGTACCAGTAATAGAAGCAGAATTAGTCTTCTCAAGGAATTGTACAAAAAACAGCAATTTAATATTAACTTCTAACACCAAACTCTTAAAAAATTGGTTAGATTTATTGATAAAAAGGCTGGGAGTTCCCAGCCCATCAGCTATAATGTTTGGTTACTCTTCATAGTTCATGCCATCAGGCATAATTTCGCTAGAAACTTCATAGTAAGAAGTGGTTGGTGGATTAGTAAACAAATGAGACATCTTACTCAAAATTGCCTCGTAAGCTTCACTTTGATTAGCTTCCATGTCTCCTAAGTTTTCCCAAAAAATTACAGCAATTCCTCGATCAGTTCCCGGTTCTCGCAATAGATATGCACCCTTAAAGCCTTGAGTATAAGTTGATACAGCTTTTTCATATAGCTGTTGTGCTTCTTCAAACTTGCCTGGTTTAAATTCTCCAATCGCAACATAAGCATATTTATGCTTAAGAAAATCTAAAAATTCTGTCATGATTGCCTCCTCAATAGAGAATTATTATTCCACAAGTTGAGGTTTCCTAATCTTGCCAGAAGTAATCAGCTATTTTCTTCCCTGTTTTAGCTTTGTCATCTTCTGAAACACTTAACAATACCGAACGCTGTAGCAAAGGCTGGTTACTAAAGCGTCGCGCTACACGACTAGGTATCCCATAACCATACATAATATGAGACTTTCCAGCTAACACCACAACTTGATAATCTGGGTTAGCTTTAATAAATTGGGCGATCGCCTCAGCCATTGTTTCATCCCACAATACCAAGGTCGTGAAAAATCGCTCAAAACTGCTACTATTACCTTGCCCAGCCTGTTGATGCTGTTCGTAGCTTTCCTGCGCAATTTTCCTATAATCTACGTTATCTGTCCGAATTTCCGAAAAAGGTGGGATATACTGCCGTTCAGCTTCTGTTAGACTCTCCAAACCCTGACGCGCAACTTTCCGTGTTACTTCTGTAGGTGTATTCAAAGCTAAAACAGGGAGTTGATTTGTTTTCGCAAAACGCAGTAACGGTGCGTAGTTTTCCCAAGGGAATCCCCAACGTTTTTCATACTCACTTTGTTCAATTAATTGTGTTTCTGTGATTTTTCCTGCAATGTATTTGTCCAGAATATCTTGATAAGGTCGCTGAAACATCTCCATCGCAATCGCAATTTTGGGATTTTTATGATGAAGTGCTTGCAAAATTTTCAGTTGGGCTTTGTGGTCTTCTGGGCTATCATGAATCTCGCCCAAATATACAACATTTGCCTTTCCCAGTTCCTGCAATATTTGTGGTTGAGTTAGCTGTTGTATGAGTAGTGGGGAAACAGTTGATACGCTTTGAGGATAAGCTGGAGTGGTGCAGATCAAGAAGATTCCCAATGACCACGCACAGAGTTTAATTAGTTTGTGTTTTCTCATAACCATAATTTAGCGATTAGTTATGAGTTTGGGAATTATACTCAAGCAAGTTATGTTTAAAAATTCTGAATCGCCTGTTTTCCCTGAATGTACAAATTCCGTAACCACTCTACTTGTGTATCGGAAAGAGCAAATTTAATCACGCCGACTAATTCACCCCAATGGTACATTTCTGTTAAGGTGGGAACCGTCTTGAATTTTTGTGCAAAGAATTCTACCCAAAACTGAGGTGCTTTGTATTTGTTCTTCTTCCAACGTTTGCGCCAACTTAGGATATCTTTCGGGTTAGGTGGCTCAACGCCTAAAATTGGGGGAAGATCTGCATAGCTGACAAAAATGCTGATTCCTTTCCCCACAACATGGATGACGTGTCGCCAACAGTCGATACGATATATTTGTTCTGGTTGGAGTTTCAGTAGGAGCGCAATCGCTTCTCTCGTAACAAATCTAGCTAAATGATGAACAGGTCTTGATTCTGGCTCTGGGCTTGATATCATGATAAGTACCTCTTGAGAATAAGGTCTGACCTCATGGGAATGATTTCCCGTTTCAGGAGTTTTGTTTGATTAGCGATCGCCTTTAGTTTGTCAGACGGGAGGCGATCGCTTCTCCTTAAAAATATTAAAAGGTATATGTGTACCCTTTGTCAACAATGGGATTAGTTAGGCTGCGGATTAAAGAATTTGCTGCTGAGAAGGGTTGGACACTAACAGAGCTTTCTAAGCGTTCTGGTGTTGGTTATAGTGCCCTCAAGGTGTATGCGCGTTCTCCTGGCCTAGCTACTGTTGACGTTACTGCGCTACACAAATTAGCTCGTACATTTGATGTGTTGATAGAAGATTTGTACGAAATAGTTGAAGAGTAGGGGTAGTTTGTAGCGAGTTGCACAAGACGATTGAGGGGAAGCGATCGCATACACTCGCATACAATCGAAGCATGGTAGCACAACCAAGGGAAATTCAGAATTACCTTACAACCGATGGGAAAAGCCCTTTTGAAGAGTGGCTTGATTCTCTCCGAGATAAATAGGCGAAACCATCATACTTCTTCTCTGTGCTGGAGACAAAAGTACTCAACAACAAGATATTCGCCAAGCTAAAGAATACTGGGAAGACTATAGGAGACAAGAAAATGCCGACAAGTAGAAGCTATCAAGAATACCTCATTCAATCGCTCAAAGACCCTGTAGAAGCTGCTGCCTATATCGAAGCTATTTTAGAAGAAAAAGACCCAGAACCTGAATTACTCCAACTTGCTCTGGGCAATGTAGCAGAGGCTCTTGGGGAACTGAATCTATCATCAGAGCAAGCAAAAATACACAAGGAGAAACTAAATGATTTGCTCTCAAAACATGGAAGTGATGCTATTTATAGTTTAAGGGATTGGTTGAATACTCTGGGATTAAAACTAAGCGTTGTTATTTCTGAAGAAGTAAAAGATAACAACACAAACTCTGCAAGTAATTCTGAATTAACAGTTTAAAACTATTAAAATTATCACTCTTCGTCAGAATCCTGATAAACTTCCTGAAGCGCTTGTAATTGAGTACGACGAGGAACCCTACGATACTTTTTAGATTCTAGTTTAGGCTCGTACTGAGTTTGACCCTTACCTTTAGTTTTAGCCTTCATGTTTGACTCTGGATCGGCTTGTTGATTCAGCCAATCTTGATGGGCGATCGCCTCTTCTAACAAATCCAAATAATAGTTATATCGTTCCCAGTCACCCCGTACCACGCAATTAGGTTCATCTTGATGTAAGCAGTCACTAAACTGACAGCTATTATTTTCTAAGCGCTGTCGTGCTTCAGGAAAATAGAAGACTAATTCTTGGGGAGTACAATTGATATCAGGTTGGTTGAAGCCTGGAGTATCTGCCAAAATTCCGCCACCAGGTAACTCAAATAGCTCTACATGACGGGTGGTATGACGGCCTCGGTTGAGTTTACCAGATACTTCTCCCACTCGCAGGTTGAGATTAGGAATCAGGTGATTAATTAAACTGGACTTACCGACACCAGAAGGGCCAGCGACAATAGTAATTTTGTTATTTAACTGATGACTGAGTTCCTCTAGTCCCCCAAGAGTGCGGACGCTGATAAATACAGGAGAGTAACCCCAGTCTTTGAAGCGACTTCTTGACTCCTCCAATTGCTCATCTGGGACTAAATCGCTCTTATTCAAGCACAAACAGATAGACAATCCAGTAGATTCTGCTTTTACCAGAAAACGAGTTAATTGGCAAGGATCTAAAGGGGGATCTGCTGAGGCAAAAACTAGGAGAATTTGTTCTGCATTTGCAACTGGGGGACGATCTAGTTGAGTTTTGCGGGGGAAGACTTCGGAGATCGCTCCTCGTCCGTCTACCCAGTCTGGTTCTTCCACCAAGACGCGATCGCCTACCATCACCTGCTGACCAATTTTTTTCAGCCTAGTTCTGCGGGTACAGAGAAGAGTTACAGGTGGAATGTCAGCTTCGGGACTTTCAAGAAGCCCCAAACCTTTTTCTAGCTGTACTTTGTAGAAGTTTGCCTGTACCGCCAGTACTTTTCCCAGTAACGGTGTGGAAACATCAGATAATGCGATATGCTCTGGTATCCCACTCATGCAGAAGCTAAAGGACACCGCACCTTGATAGCAAAGTAGTTAGTGCGTTCTGCTACTTCCTCGATCAGGTATCCTTCCATAGCCAAACTATCCGGTACTTGCTCAATCGGTTCTCCAGCATCGAGCCAAACCTCTAATAAAGCTCCTGGCGACATTTGTTCTAAGCGAAGTTTGGTGCGTACAAAGTTAATCGGACAAGGAGTACCGCGCAAGTCTAGCTGTGCCTCCGGCGTTTGATTTGGCGTCACTGCTGCGTTACTCATGGACGAAACAGCCCCCCCAAGAAACCTTCGATCCCACCTTTCCCAATGCGATCGCCTTTAATCTTGGCCAGTTTTTCCAGCAGTTCTCGTTCCTCGGTTGTGATGCGGGTTGGGATATCAATCAAAATTGTGATCAGGTGATCACCTCGACTGACTGGATTCCCCAGTTTTGGTACACCGTTATTTTCCAGTGTCAACACCGTACTGGGCTGCGTCCCTGGGGGAATGGTCAATTCCACTGGGCCATCCACAGTATTTACTTCCAGACGACTCCCCAAGATTGCTTGTAAATAGCTAATTTTAATTTCAGACAGGACATTGATCCCATCCCGATGAAACTCTGCGTCTTCCTCAACAAACAAATAAACGTAAAGGTCTCCAGGAGGGCCATTGCGCAAACCTGCGTCACCTTCTTTAGAAACGCGCAAGCGAGTGCCATTATCCACTCCTGGTGGAATGGTGATTTTGAGTTTTTTCGTTTCTTGTTTGCGGCCTGCGCCTCCACAATTTTCGCACTTGTCCTCAATTACCTGTCCTTCGCCGTTACAGCTAGGACATACTGAGACTTGCGTGAAAGCCCCAAAAGGGGTACGGGTAGCGCGACGTACTTGACCGGAACCTGTGCAAGTCGGACAAGTGCGGGGTCGAGTTCCGGCCTTAGCGCCCGTACTGTTACAGACGTTGCAGTTTTCTAGGTGAGGAATGCGAATTTCCTTTTCACCGCCAAATACTGCTTCCCGGAATTCCAGCTTCAAGTCTAGTCGCAGGTCGTCACCCCGAACTGGGCCGCCACGTCGGCGAGTGGTTTGTTGACCCACTCCGCCAAAGCCACTGAAGAAGCTTTCAAAAATATCGGCAAATCCCACGTCGCCCATATCGCCGAAACCTACACCAGGGCTGTTGACTCCTTCTGGGCCAAAGCGGTCATATCTTGACCTGGTTTCTGGTTCTGAGAGGACTTCGTAAGCGCGGCTAATTTCCTTAAATTTATCTTCCGCCCCCGCTTCCTTGTTGACATCGGGGTGATACTTCCGGGCAAGGCGACGGTAAGCACGCTTGATTTCTTCTTTGTCGGCGTCGCGTGAGACACCAAGAGTTTCATAATAGTCAGGCATAGAGCGCTGATCTGTGTTTTTTTACTTAATAGGGGCGGGTTTGCTGTCAGTCAGGGGATGAGAGAAAAACCACTGCTGGTATATTCACATCTCACCTGTACATCTATATCATTGTGTATCAAAAAACAAGCGAAGCGCTACCTGCTTTTATGAGTTTGCCTTAGTCAGCCTCAACTGGCTCATAGTCAGCCGTTATTGTTTCTTCATCAAAGTTAAAGATGTCGTCATCATTTTGTTGTGGTTCAGTACTGTTGTTGAACGCTGTAATCGGGGTATGTTCAGAATCTGTGCTACTACCTTCTGTTGAGCTTGAATGTTGGTTGGCGTAGATGTAGAAGAGATTGCCAATCTCCAACAAAGTTTGTTGGAATTCGTCTAATTGTTGTTTTACATCCTCAGTACTATTATTTGCGGCGTCTTTGATAGCTGCTGCGATCACCTTCTTTTTCTCATTGGCCTTTTCCTGCAGTTCTTTAGCTTGAACTATCTGGTTAAGTAAATCTTTGTTCTCCTTGATAGTCGTCTCATAGCTGTAGAATAGGCTATCAGCTTGGTTTTTGATTTCAACCCAGTGGATACGGCGGCGGTCATCCTCAGCAAATTTTTCTGCCTCAATGCGCATTCTTTCCACTTCGCTGGAACTCAATCCTCCAGTGTTGGTAATGCGGATGCTTTGCTCCCTACCCGTACCTTTGTCTGTTGCGGAGACTTTCAAAATCCCATTGACATCAATTTCAAAGGAAACCTCAATTTGAGGTACACCACGGGGCGCGGGAGGAATGCCTGTGAGCAGAAACTTACCCAAGCTCTTGTTATCTCTTGCCATCGCCCGCTCACCCTGTAAGACATGGATTTCTACAGAGGTTTGTCCGTCGGTTGCGGTGGAAAAGACCTGAGACTTAGTGGTAGGAATTGTCGTGTTCCGCTCAGTGATTTTCGTAAATACTTCTCCTAATGTCTCAATACCAAGAGACAAGGGAGTTACGTCCAAGAGCAACAAGTTATCTACTTCGACTTCGCCACCCAATACGCCACCCTGAATCGCTGCACCTAGTGCCACTGCTTCATCTGGGTTTACCGAGCGATCTGGAGACTTACCGCCAAAATACTTCTTAATTGCCTCTTGAACGGCTGGTATGCGCGTAGAACCACCCACTAGCAGGATGCGATCAATATCGTCCGGCTTTAGGTCACAGTCTTTGATTGCCTGACTCACCGGCTCGATTGTTCCTTGGATGAGTGCGTTTGCCAGTTCCTCAAACTTGGCTCGCGACAGTTCCATCTCCAAGTGTTTAGGCCCTGTTTCATCCGCCGTGATGAAGGGCAGATTGATCGAAGTCGTCACCATACTAGAGAGTTCTACCTTGGCTTTTTCAGCAGCTTCTCGCAAGCGCTGAAGAGCCATTTTGTCTCCTCCCAGGTCGATTGATTCTGTTGACTTGAAGTTTTCGATCATCCAGCGAACAATCACATTATCGAAGTCATCTCCTCCCAAGTGATTGTTGCCGGATGTTGCCTTTACTTCAAATACGCCGTCTCCTAGTTGTAAAACCGAGACATCAAAAGTACCGCCACCTAAGTCAAACACCAAAATTTTCTGTTCTTGATCCTGTTTGTCTAGACCATAGGCCAGTGCTGCTGCAGTAGGCTCGTTGATGATACGCAGGACTTCTAGACCGGCAATTGTCCCAGCATCTTTCGTTGCCTGTCTTTGAGCGTCTGTAAAGTAGGCAGGAACCGTGATTACTGCCTGTTCTACCGTTTCGCCGAGAAAGTTTTCGGCATCCGCTTTCAGCTTTTGCAGGATCATTGCTGAGATTTCTTGAGGCGTGTAAGCACGTCCCCGAATCTGTACATCTACGGTATCGTCCCTACCTTTGACACAGGTGTAAGGTACGCGCGATCGCTCTTCTGACGTATCATCCCACCTACGCCCAATAAAGCGCTTGATGCTGTAGATCGTGTTTTCCGCATTGGTCACTGCTTGACGCTTTGCCAATTGACCCACCAATCTTTCGCCAGCTTTGCCAAATCCCACGATACTCGGCGTGGTTCGTCCACCTTCCGAGTTGGAAATGACAATGGGTTGACCCCCTTCTAATACAGAAACGCAACTATTGGTGGTACCCAAGTCGATGCCAATGACTTTTCCCATAGGGCTTTGGCGCAAAGGTAAGTAAAGTTTTTTTTAGTCTATGTTGAACTACTGATTAGCAGCAATGACTTTACCAGGTTCAAGTTGTCCTTGCATTTAATTATAGATACTCAATTGACATACTCACCGCCCTAAAAGTGCGGCGATTCTTGACACTTCATCGACCGATGCTACCGAAGCAGTCTTACTCTATCGACCTGTCCGTTTAGAGTCTCCCAATGCCCTATGGCGACCTTCTACTCTGCTTCCGGGTTGGAGTTAACCATTGCCCTTTTGGCTGTCTCTAAGGAGAGCTCTCATCGTAGCTGTTTCAACGTGTCTTGAGCCTAGAGATACTTTGAGTACCTGAATATTATAACACAAAGCCGTCCTTTTAGGACGGGGACCTGATCCCAAATTTTTGGTCAAGGGACTGATCATGCCTCCTGCAACTTAAGTATCTGAATTGTCTTCATCTGAGGTTACCACGGACTCTTGCGCTGCAGCAACTTTGACCATTGCGTGACGTAGTACGCGATCGCCTAATACATACCCCCGCATCAGTTGTTCAATTACGACCCCTTCTGGGTATTCATCCGTAGGTTGCCGCATTACTGCTTCGTGGAGATTTGGATCAAACTCGCTTCCTTCGGGGCGCATCGGAGAAACTCCAATCGCCTTAAGGCAGTCTACTAGCTGTTTGTAAACTCCCTGATAGCTTTTGTGAATTGCCATTTCCCCATCAGTTTGAGGCTTGATTTGCGAGCGGGCCCGCTCAAAGTTATCTACCACTGGCAGTAACTTAGTGATCGTATTGCCCTTGATCTGCACTTCCAGGTCTTCTTTTTCTTTGGCAGTACGCTTGCGGAAATTATCAAAATCTGCTGCAATTCTGATTGACTGAGTTTTAAGAGATTCGCCTTGCTGATTGAGTTCTTCAATTTTAGCTTTGAGCGCCTCATTCTCCTGCTTCAAGGCCAGGAGTGCTGCTAAGTCCCCCTCAGTTAAGGATACATCGCTTGCTTGGGCCGTTGCTGCGACTTCTGCCTTCCCTGGCCTCAGTCGCCACTGGACGTCTTCACCAGCTTGTGCTTCCAGATTGGGGAGCGACTCTACATTATTCTCCACACTCAATTCCACCTCGGGGGTTAGCCGCTTGCTCACCACCATTTTCTTGATTAATCGCCTCTGGCTCATTGATCTCGTGAGGGTTGTTATCTTGCTGCTTTTCTTGGTCGATCATGCTCCACTCATTCCAGTTTAAAGATTGCTAGTAATTTTGACCTCATTTGTTGAGTTTTCCCTAGCAAGCCGCTTGCTTTCCAATTTAATCTATTTATGGCATAGCCTTGAGGTTAGCCGCATATCTAAGGGAAGGATTGACTTTTTCCAATCCTAGCGCGTTCCTGACACCATACCCCGAGCTTTCCCTATGCTAGTTCATACAATGGGTAGGCAGGTAGCGATGCTCGCGACGTACTGCTGCGTATTTTTACTTTTCTTTTCTAAATAAATTGGACTTTTATGTCTAATTGATAACAATTTTTAGCTAGGTTGAGCTTTTTTGTGCAGTTCGAGCCTCATGTCTGAGGAGAGCCGTGCCAAGGTGAGTGAGTAAAAGCTATTATCTTTGACACTCCCCGCGATAAATCGGCGGGGATTCTTCATTCAACGAGTCCACTTAATTAAAGTTCCTTGCAGTACTTTAACCAGAGGTGGTTCTCTCCAGAAGCGTTAACTTTCCCCATGCCCTGGGGTAGTTGACCGAAGTCAAAATTTGTTTGAGTTTAATGCTAGTCGTCTAGTTCCTGTGAATCTTTTACCTACTTTCAGGATGCTGTGCCATGGAAGGAAAGCTACTAGAACAACAAAGTAGAACCCATGATTCAATTGTCAAGGTACAGCGTTGCCGTTTAGGCCCTAGGGTTTTGAAACAGGTTTATTACCCTACCTGTGGTCGTTAATGCTAGCATAAATCAACGATTAAGAAACTTCATCAGGCAGGATAAATCCTGCGGTTAGCTTTCATCCCCGATGCTCAAGCCACAGGGTTTTCAGCATATTTTCTTATAAAATAATATGATGCATAGTGCTGTTCTGGCTCACACATAGGATTCTATCAAGTTCAGATTATCTGAGAACGGGCGTTTCATCTTTGTCAGGATATCTGTAATCAAAGCGTGTTGGCAGGCGACTTGACGCTGACAGGGAAGCTTTTTCCTAGCTGGTGGAGAGACGCCATCCAATTTCCGGAAGACGCTGTTCTCTCGCTCATCGCAGCACAAGTCACCTAGAAACTAAACTTAGTTGGCCCCTGTTATTACCCCGATGCAAGCTTCTCAACTGCAATTTCAGCCTCGGCTTTTGGGAATACTTTGTAATGTTAGGAGATCTTCTCACCCGCTATGACTCAATCATCTAAACCATCACGTGCCCTTGTTGCCCGCAACGATTTTTCCCCCTTCGGCAATAAGCTGATTCAGGCGGGTTACGTTGACACTAACCAGATGCAGCAGGCGTTGGCGCAAACCCGCAAGTCGGGGAGACCGCTGACTGAGATTCTTGAATCAATGACAGGGCGTCAACTGTCACCGGATTTACTGCGCCAGTACAAGAAGCAACAGTTGTTTGAACTAAAAGTTCTCTACGGTGTTGAATCTCTAGATCCGGAAATTAATGAGATTAATAATAGCCAAGTTGCTCAACTGATCGATACGCTGCTGCCGATTGATATCTGTCGCCGCTATCGCCTAGTACCCCTAACCAAGAATGATACGCAGCCGCCATCAGTCTTAGTGGCGATGGTTGACCCGGATAATCTAGACGCTCAGGACGATCTTAACCGCATCTTGCGGCCTCAGGGTATCAGCTTGCTGAGAATGGTCATCACCCAGGAAGACTATCAGCAGCTGGTTTCCAGGTATCTCGACGACCAACTGGCGCGTCAAAAGCAGCAGGAACTGGAAAAATCTGTAGACATCCAACAGGATCTGAAGAATATCGACAGTCTCGATACTTTGTCCGATGCGCCGGATGAAGTCGAAGAGGTAGATATCAAGGGTGCAGAGGATGCACCAGTGATCAACCTGGTCAACAGAATCCTGGCCAAGGCGCTGCAAGAAGGGGTTTCTGACATTCACATCGAGCCGCAGGAAGAACTTTTACGCATACGCTTCCGTAAAGACGGTGTGCTACGCCAAGCCTTTGACCCTGTACCGAAGAAAATCATACCCGCAGTTACGGCTCGCTTTAAAATTATGGCGGAGCTGGACATTTCGGAACGAAGACTGCCCCAAGATGGTAAAATTCGGCGCATGTTCCAAGGTCGCAAAGTTGACTTTCGAGTCAGTAGCTTACCCAGCCGCTATGGCGAGAAAATAGTTCTGCGAATCTTGGATAACGAGCAAACCCAGTTGGGTTTGGATAAGTTGATTACCGACACCGAAACGCTGGAAATGGTCAGGGAAATGACCAACAAGCCATTTGGGCTAATCTTGGTGACAGGGCCAACCGGCTCTGGTAAATCTACAACATTATACTCGATGTTGGCAGAACGGAATGACCCTGGCGTGAATATCAGTACGGCGGAAGACCCGATTGAGTATTCGTTACCGGGGATTACTCAGGTACAGGTTCTGCGCGAAAAGGGCATGGACTTCTCCTCGATTCTACGCTCTTTCTTGCGGCAAGACCCGGACGTGATTCTGGTGGGTGAGACGCGGGACAAGGAAACAGCCAAAACGGCAATTGAAGCTGCTCTCACGGGTCACTTAGTTCTAACCACACTTCATACTAACGATGCGGCTGGAGCGATCGCCCGTTTAGACGAAATGGGTGTGGAACCATTCATGGTGAGCGGTGCCTTGTTGGGAGTCTTAGCACAACGCTTGATGCGGCGCGTTTGTACCGATTGTCGCATTTCTTATCTGCCAACTACTGCTGAACTTGCCCGATTTGGTTTATCGGCCTCTTCAGAAGGGGAAATAAGTTTATATCAAGCTAACACCCTGCGTCCTGAAGATGTCCAGGAAGCCAGAGACAGAAGTACGCTCTGTAAAAAATGTAATGGGATAGGCTACAAGGGACGTGTTGGCGTTTATGAAGTGATGCGTCTTAGCGAGCGCGTCCAAAATTTAATCAACCAAGGTGCTCCTACAGAGCGGATTAAAGAAGCCGCCGTTGAGGAAGGAATGACGACTTTATTAGCTTATAGTTTAAACCTGGTGCAGCAAGGTTACACCACACTCGAAGAAGTGGAACGGGTAACATTTACTGACTCCGGTTTAGAGTCCGAATTAAAAGCCAAGCGCAAAACTTCTCTTACCTGTCGTACTTGCGGAGCAGAATCACAACCTGACTGGCTAGATTGTCCTTACTGTATGACACCTCGTTTCCCAAACTAAAAGTCCTTTATTGTAGTACAGGCATCCTGCCTGTCAGAGTTATTTGTTGTTAGTTTTTTGAATTATTTCTAATAGCTAACAACAAATAATTAACAATCAATAATCAATAATCAACAACCAACAACGTTTTCAGAGGAGACAGTGTAATGGAACTGATGATTGAAGACTTGATGGAGCAATTAATCGAGCTAGGCGGCTCAGATATGCACATTCAAGCAAGTGCGCCGATCTACTTCCGGATTGGCGGAAAACTACAGCCAATCGGCGAAGATCCCCTTACGCCCCAAGAGTGTCAGCGGCTGATCTTCAGTATGCTCAACAACACCCAGCGCAAAGATTTGGAGCAAAATTGGGAACTGGATTGCTCTTATGGGGTTAAGGGATTAGCTCGCTTCCGCGTCAATGTTTATAAAGAGCGTGGTTTTTATGCGGCTTGCTTGAGAGCTTTGTCTTCCAAAATTCCTAACTTTGACCAATTGGCTTTGCCAGATATTGTTCGGGAAATGAGTGAAAGACCAAGGGGATTAGTGTTAGTGACAGGGCCTACGGGTTCTGGTAAAACTACTACGTTAGCGGCAATGGTTGACTTAATTAACCGGACGCGGCCGGAACACATTTTAACAGTTGAAGACCCGATAGAGTACGTATATTCTAACGTCAAGAGCTTGATTCACCAACGTCAAAAAGGTGAGGATACCAAGAATTTTGCTAATGCCCTAAAGGCAGCTTTGCGGGAAGATCCGGATGTAATTTTGGTGGGAGAAATGCGGGATTTAGAGACAATTTCTCTAGCTATTTCTGCTGCTGAAACAGGTCACTTAGTTATGGGGACGCTACACACCAGTTCAGCCGCTTCGACAATCAACCGGATTATCGACGTGTTCCCGCCAGAACAACAACAACAAATTAATGCTCAGCTATCTAACGCCTTAATTGCCGTTTTTAGCCAAACCTTAGTACCTAAGAAAAATCCGAAACCGGGTGAATTTAGTCGGGTGATGGCTCAGGAAATTATGATAGTAACACCAGCTATTGCTAACCTGATTCGAGAAGGAAAAGTAGCTCAAATTTACTCCGCTATTCAAACGGGGATGAAAATGGGAATGCAGACTATGGAACAGGCTTTAGCTCAGCTAGTGAAAGCTGGTGTTATCTCTTTTGAGGTCGCAGCGTCGAAGAGTTCTAAGCCTGAAGAGATGCAGCGTATCCTTACTGGTGCTGGGGTTGCGACTCCTATGGGTGCCAAAACTACCAGATAAATTGCCTGTTCAGTTTTAAGTTATATAGGGCGGCATAAAGTGTCCGCCCTTAGTCTTTAATTAAACAACCCTTATCGAGACAAAAATTATGCCTACCTTCATCGCTGAGGTTCGGGATTTAAAAGGAAAAGCTAAGAAAGAAAAAATTGAAGCGACCTCTCCAGAACAAGCTCGTATCCTCCTTCAAAACCGATATCCTACTGTTGGAAACGTCAAAAAAGCCTTTAGTTTTAGCTTTGATTTGCAGGAAATTAATACCGCTCTGAGTTCGGTCACAATCAAAGATAAAGCAATTTTTTCCCGTCAATTTGCAGCTATGGTCAACGCTGGTGTGGCGATAGTTAGATGTCTGGGCGTTTTATCTGAACAGTGTCCTAAGCCAAAGCTGAAAAGAGCGCTGATCGCAATTAGCGGGGAAGTACAGCAGGGAACCAATCTCTCTGACGCTATGCGCAAACATCCCGATTGCTTTGATAATCTCTACGTTAGTATGGTTCAAGCGGGTGAGACTGGAGGTGTCCTGGACGAGGTACTCAACCGATTAGCCAAAGTTCTTGAGGACATGGCGCGGCTGCAAAACCAAGTTAAATCAGCGTTGGCTTACCCAGTAGCTGTTGGTATCATCGCGGTTCTTGTGTTTTTCGGCATGACGGTGTTTTTAATACCCATTTTTGCCGATATTTTCAAAAGTCTAGATACAGAATTGCCTGCTCTGACTCAATTTATGCTCTTTATAAGCGGAGTATTGAGAAGCGAAAAAATCTTCATCCCGATTGCCTTTATTTTTATTACTGTCATTGCCTTTAGGTGGTACTACAAAACCCCAGTTGGTCGCCTACAAATCGATGGTTTTTTATTAAAAATGCCTTTGTTTGGTGATCTAAACCAAAAATCAGCAGTTGCTCGTTTTACACGAATTTTTGGAACTTTGACTCGTTCGGGAGTGCCGATACTCAATTCTTTAGAAATTGTCCGAGATACATCAGGAAATCAGGTGATCGCGAATGCTATCGAAGGGGCTAAGTTTGAGATTCAACAAGGTGGAATGCTCAGCCTTGCTTTACAAAAATCTGAAGTTTTTCCTCTCTTAGCAATTCAGATGATTAGTATTGGTGAAGAAGCCGGTGAGTTGGATGCCATGCTGATGAAAGTTGCTGATTTTTATGAAGATGAAGTAGAGCAAGCCGTTAAAGCTCTCACCAGCCTTATTGAGCCGATTATGATGGTTCTCTTAGCAGGTATGGTAGCGGTAATTCTACTTTCCATGTATCTCCCTCTGTTTGCAGTATTTAACAATCTGGGTTAGAAAATTGGGGATTTTAAATTTCGGATTTTGGATTAAATCTGAAACTGACAATCCTTGCATGGTAACCCACCAAGAGACCGCAACCCCCGCCGATTAAGCGGGGGAAATCTAATAACCTAAATTCGTCATGCCTGTTAAGCAATCTGATTACGAAACGTTGTTATCGGAGTATAGCAACCATGAGGCGGCGATCGCTCTGTTAAAGAAACATCGGCCATACATGGAGATGATTCCCAGTATGCGCCGACCTGACGAGAGTGTGATTGCTATTCCTTTACCAGTTGTAAGAATTCGTCACTCTAATCCATCATCAGGAAATAACAATATTAATCTCACAGTTGTACGAGAAGCTATTGGTTTACCCTGTGATATTGCAATTTTGATGTGCGATCCAGAATGGAAAATCAAAATGGGGGTGGAAATTTTTGTCTTAATTCATCGCCCCCATGAAGATTTTTCCGACTTACTCAGTCGCTGGCGTCAAACACAAGTTTTGCTGGATAAAGAATATGAATGGCTAATGCCTACTCGCTACCAACACATTCTCAGTGAAGGAGTTGAACGGATCTATCCACTGTTTGTGGTATTTCCAGAAACACCGGAAAGAATTAGACGAGGTTTGCTAGGTGCAAGTCTGCCTTTTGTTATGCATGTTCCAGACACGATTACTCAGGAAGAGGCGTTAGAAAGTTTGTCTTCTGAAATTCCACCCACCTAAAAGGTCTATTTACAGCGGTTTCCTCTGTAATGCGGTACATTTACCTCTCTCCAAACCTCTCTCCTTAAAGGAGAGAGGCTTTGACATTAGCCCCATCTCCCTCGAAGGGAACCGGAGCTCATACGAGGAGGTTGGGGGTTAGGTCTGACTGTACCTCATAACAGCCGTAACCGCTGTATAATATGTGTAGTGTAGGGGCGAAGCATTTGCACCCAGATTAATTGGAGAAAACGCAATTTATATTAGCAAATGCTTCGCCCTTCCAACGCAATTTATATTAGGCAAGATGCTTCGCCCTTCCAAGGACTAATCACCAATGGCTACTTAACAAACTTTGGCATAACTTCCGCAGCAGTAAATAAACCATAAATCCCGCGTTGATGTAATGATACCCCAGCTTTGAGGTAGCCAAAAGCAGGGCCACAGACATTTGCTGCCATGCTAGTTTCATCACCCAAAGTAAAAGTGTGAGTGGAAATTTTTCCCTCAAAAGTACGACCTGTTACCTGCACATTTGTGCTCAGAGGTTTTTGGGGATTGCGAGTATCTACAACACCGCCGACAGTAACGCGATCGCGTGGACAAATCCCCGCCAATTCCAACATCACATCATCAGCGTGTTCCATGTTCTCCAAACTGAGGATACCGTTAGTCTGATCCAACAGCGCTTCTACCTCAGCATCGCTCATCGCCATTGCCCGTTCTACGTTGTAGCCAGGGATGTGAGCAATGTCTTCCCGAATTGTCGCCCGATAGGCTTCCCAATTAGCAATCCCAACCCCAAAGGTAATTTTCACGCTATGAATTTCGCAGTAACTTTGTGCGGCTAAAGTTGCTGCAGCAGTCAACAGTCCTGGTGTAGCGCCGCAACCAGTCATGTAGGTGATTCCCGCTGCTTGCAGTTCCTCCTGCAATTCCAGCAACTGCTCAACAGCACTGGTACGCTTGAGAGCATCTACTAATACACCTTGCCAACCAGATTGAATAAATTGCCGGGCCACAGATGCCATAAATGTGTTAGGCAAATTTGGCAGCGCTAAAAAATAACCATCCACAGAGGCTTGTGAAATCAACTCTTCTATGCTTTGGTTGCTGAGAGTGCCTGTAGGTTCTAGATAGCCAAGTGTACCGAAAGAGCGGTAAGTCGTGATGCAGGCGTCAGGATTCAAGCCTGCGGTGTCATAGGCATAGCCTTTTTGGTCAGCGGCCGCTACCCAGAGCATTTCCTGTTTGGGAGCTAGGATTCTAGCGGCAGCTTGTCCCAACCCTCCAAAGCCTAGAACGCCCACCCGTATAGCCTTAGTTGGACTTGTGCCTTGCATTTCACTCATCTAAAAATACCTCGAACGTGGAAACCTTGTCTCTGAGCGAGCAAGGAAAAAGGTAGTGTGAGGCACGAAGCCCCCTCGCATTACTCACGGGTTGCTTACAGTGCCTGACATTCAATCAAAACAGATTTTTATTATCTGGGTTCACTGGCTCTAAAGATCACCCTCAAGGCACAAGAAGTCTTGGCTTGACATATGTATCTTTTTGTGAAAACTAGCTTTTTATTTAAATCACTAGCTTGACTACGGTAGCAAGTTACGAGAAACTACATACAGAATAAAGTATGAACCCCGTCTAATATTAAGTTTTCCCAAGATATGATTCATAGTGATGCGATTGCTCACAGTTGATTGAGCATTCAACAGCAGGTCAGATAGTCATTAAATAGCACCTAATGACACCATCCTTCCTAGCTTGCATCACTTGAACAAGCCAAAATCCAGGATTACCAAGCAATCAGCCATGAGCATGGAAACCTTAGAGTTTGTCATTTATCCAGATGGCAGAGTACAAGAAAAAGTCACTGGTATCATTGGAGCTTCCTGTGCAGAGGTAACAGCAGCGATTGAAGCTCAGTTGGGACGAGTCGTCTCAACTGAGCAGACATCAGAGTATTTCGCTCAAACAGTAGAGCAGTCATCAACAGTGACCGCTCAGGCTAGTTTGGGAAATTGGTAAATTTTTGTAAAAATAAAATACATTCATTCAACTACCAAAATGTCACATTTTAGCAACATTAAGACTCAAATCCGTAACCTGGCCTCTTTACAAGCTGCTTTAACAGACCTAGAGATTGATTGGAAAGCTGGCCCTTGCTCAGTTAGAGGCTATCGCGGTCAAACCAGTAGCGCCGAAGTCGCGATCGCACAAGAAAATAACTATGACATCGGTTTTAGTTGGAATGGCAAAGAATACGAACTCGTTGCTGACTTGCAATATTGGCAACAAGCTTGGTCTGTGGATGGTTTCCTCAACCGGGTAACCCAGCGTTATGCTTACCATACAGTCATGAACGAAAGCTCTAAGCAAGGTTTTCAAGTGTCTGAGCAACAACACAATCAAGATGGTTCAATCCGTTTGGTTTTACAACGCTGGAGTGCCTAATGTCTGATTCCTCACTGACATCGGAGCGATCGGGTTTAGAGCCAGAATTAGGAGGAGTCTTCCGAGATGCACCAGAGCGTTCAGGTTTGGAGCCAGAACTAGGAGGTGCGTTCAGGCAAAAAGGTGTTTACGTTGACGAAATCACCTGTATTGGCTGTAAGCACTGCGCCCATGTTGCTCGTAACACATTTTACATTGAGCCGGACTATGGGCGATCGCGTGTAGTTCGGCAAGATGGGGACACAGAAGAGATCATTCAAGAAGCAATTGATACTTGTCCTGTTGATTGTATCCACTGGGTCGATTACACCGAACTAAAAAGCTTAGAAGAAGAGCGACAATATCAGGTGATTCCTGTGGTTGGTTATCCAATTGACCATAGTGTAGTTGCTACCCAGACTCGGCAGAAAAAGCAGAATAAAAAGCGCAAAAAAGAGCCTTAGCTGTTTGTACAGAAAATCTTATCGGCTGATTGATGCAATCAATCCTCAATGGCTTTTTGCCCTTGGGGGTTTTATTTTAGAGGATGGTGATCGCTCAGTAGTTTTTCCACTCTCGCTTCATCAACTCTGGCAGTTATTTTTTTAGCCTCGTGAATATCTCTAGTAGTTTTAGCAATACTGACAGTAGAACCAACGGTGAAAACTAAACCCATACCCATGTAGCCTTTTACCCATTTGTCTACAGGGAGGTTGATAATGCCAATTGACATGGCGGCAATGGAAAGAGCAAAGGAAGCCCAAGCTTGAACGACCCAACCCGTGCTATGTACCTGATTTCCAACTTGTGATTCCATAGTCCCTCTACCGTTAACTGATTATTCAAATCATAGGGCTGGCAATTGAGGAATATATTCACAAATGGACAGTTTTGACAACTTGCACAAGGAACAAATTTGATTGGCTTTCGTCTGTGGCGATTGGGCGAAGCGTGGGCTTCGCCCAATCGCTGAGGATTGCCGAATAAAAAGAAAATATTAAGACTCCAAAGGAAAGTGAATATCTTCTAAGAAGATTCTGCCGTCCTCTTGTTGGCTTTGACACGATTTTTCAAGCAGCTCAGAGTTATGAGTTGCTCAAAACTCTGGCGACCACAAATCTGCTACTGCTACCTCAAAACCTGGCAGCAAATCGGGTACAGTCAGAACATCGTCATTACCTAAAACTATTACATCTTGACCGGGACGATAAATCTCTACCGCGTGCTTCTCTGGAATAATCAGGATACCTACCTTTGTTCCCTGAGAGAGGAAGTGCTGGATCTTCTCCCTGAGTGATTTCAAGGTATCAGAGGGAGATTTAACCTCGACCATCAAATCGGGCGCTAGCTCAGCATAGGAACGGGGACTACGTCGCAATCGTTCTGCTAAGACGAATGAAACATCAGGCGCTTGAACATTAGAGTTGGGAAGGTCAAAACCCGCACTGGAACCAGTTACTCGCCCTAGTTTGCGAGGTCTAACCCAATTCCATAGTTGGGCTGTGACTGTAGCTGCTACTTCGTCAGATTCATACCCTGATGGACTCATAATGATTATGTTGCCGTCAACTAACTCCATGCGATAGTCAGGATGCTCTGCTTGGAGTTTCTCCAAGTCTTTGCGTGTTAGAGAAAGAAGAGTTGCCATAGAATTTCCTATAACTCATACGATCTATTGAAGCTGATTTGGATGAATTGGCTTCAGCTCTGGAGTGCGTTAGAGCGATGCCTTCGCCTATTCCTGATATTCCGTATTTTTACGGTTTGTTCCAATAACTCATTGGCTATAGGATGACAGAGTTTCAGTATTCAAGAACAAGGTTTTGATACTCAGAACGAGGATTTAAAATTCAGGAATTAAAAATTATGGTATCCATTAAGCAACTAACAGGTGCAATTTCAGTTACTCTACTCACTTATGGGTGCACCATACAATCCTCGACGCGACCTGTATCAAAAGCTGTACAACCATCCGCTCAAGCCGAGCAAGTTTCGCCAAGACTAACAGCACAACAGGAAATGGAGTTGTATCAGAAGAAAATGGAATTGTATCAGAGGGGGATGGAGAATGCCACAGAAGCAGCGCGTACAGTCCTGAATGCTCGGTATCTTGATGACTCAAATACGGTTATACCCTCGTTACCACATCAGTCTATCGCTCAAGCTAATAATATGCCTGCTATTGTGGTTGGACAAGATGGAGCTTTTTTAGGAGTGGTTTCTAGCGATCGGTTTGCGGATAATTCAATTTGCAATCGATTTGGAAACTTTGGAAGTCGCTTCTCCTCTACAAGCGTACTGAATAAATACGCAGAGTATGGCGGTACTTTTTCTAACCTGGGTGCTTATAACCCTAACGCTCAAAAACCACCGCTAATTATTCAGAATAGGCAAGCGATTGGACTACTGACTAAAAACCGACGTTTGCAGGGTGGTGTCGATCCAGATGTATTTTTTAACCAAGTCTGTGGTCGCTAACATTCCAAGTTGCGCTAATTGATCTAGCTGAAATGGTGAGCGCACCGGCTGTTCACCTCACCCTTGCCGATTTAGAAAGTGTATTTGAGAAGCTGTTATGTTCCCTTTGAGTAATTTAGGTATTCCAATCTAAATACTGAACAGCTTAATATGCTTGTCGTCACCCTTTAGGAAAATCAGAGGAAACAGGCAAGGCTATAATTACCGTAGCCTCTAGCCATGCTGCATACTCCTATGACTCAGATTTTGACACTGGAACTGAACGATCAAATTTTCACCGCAATTCAGCGACAGGCTGAGGCGATTGGCGTGCCTCCTGAGCGGCTAGCTGCAACGTTGCTAGAGCAGCAGTTTGGGCAAGTTTTAAAATTGTTGTTACCTGAAGCAGAAAAAGAGGCAGCACGAGCCAGGTTTGAGAGCCATTTTGGGACACTTAATCTCAAATATCCCACTAATTTAGATAATGAAAGCATTGATGCAGATTTGGTGAGAGAGTATGCAAGTACTCACGAAGAAGGCTAATGCTGCTCTGAAAAACTTATCTAAACCTACTTAAAGTGAAGTTTAGCGTTAACTTCCCGTCTCAGCCAAGGATGTCGGCATCTTCTTGTCCACGGGCGTAAATTCCGCTCAAGCCAAGCGTACTTTATCTATAGGGGCACTTCGACAACGCTCAGTGCAAGCATTCTCAAGATTACGCGACGCATTTTCGTCTCGGTCTTGAATATGCCCACAACTGCCACAATTAAAAATGCGGTCAGATAATTTCATATCCTGGACATGACGGCATTTAGAACAAGTTTTAGAACTAGGAAACCATCTGTCTACCAATTCTACTTTTGTGCCATAATGCGCCTGTTTATAAGTTAGCTGACGACGTATTTCATAAAAGCAATTATTACTAACTGCCGCCGCTAACTTCTGATTGGCAATCATGCCAGAAACATTAAGATCCTCAATCCGAATCCTATAAGCTTTACGGCTTAAATCAGTAGTCATCTTCTGAGTTGTATCTCTTCTAATATTAGAAATACGTGCAGAAACTCTGGCTGATTTAAGATAAAACTTACGCGCACCCGAAGACGCTTTAATTCCTGTCTTCTTATTTCCTAGCACCTTATTCCGATTACGCCATTGCATCTTACTTAGCTTGGTTTTCGCCGTTTTTGTAGTAGCAGGCATCTCGTAAATAGAACCGGACGCTCGCAGACTCGCTACCGCTTCGCTATCAGAACAGGTGGCTAGGCATTTTACCCCCAAGTCTACTCCTAACTTTTCAATCTTGTGGATAACTGGGGGTATTTTTTCAACATCCAAGGCAAACGAAACAAACCACTTATCGGCAGTTCTTGAAACCGTAAATGTTTGAGAGCTACAGATAAAGTTGATTCGTTCTTTTAGTCTGAATTGTTTTAATCCAGGCAGCTTGATTTGTTTTCCAGGATTAATTACAACTCGGTTGGTGAATGGCAGAGCAGGCTTACCTTTTTGAGGATAAGTACCTGATAGCGAAGCGTTAGCGACGTTAGGAGCGTCTGTTTTATAAACAGTAAACGAGTCTCCTTTCTTCTTTGACTTCTTTTTAGGGAAATCTGCTAATCCTTTACGCCATCTAGTAAAAGCGTCTTTTAAATCAATAAATGCTGACTGATATACTGTGGATGGATATTGTTTCATCCAGGCGTATTCAGGTTGCTGCATTGTAAATTGTGTAAAGACTTGTTTGATGGCATCAAGGCGTTTGGAGTCGGATGCTTTAACGCCAAGGAATTCCCAAGAAGCGGTTAACATTTCTAGTCCGAAGTTGTAGACCCAGCGCTTAAAACCAGCACAGCCACGCATTAAAGAGGTTTCGACTTTATTTAGTTTTAGTTCTTTTTTTAAGGCGTACATGGCTAAACTTGTTTTAACTTCCTGACAAGAGTGAAGTTGAGCGGATTTTTGGCAGGGGTCAACACCATCCACTATTTTCTTTACTTTACTTTGGTTTTATACTGACCTATTCTCCAATTTTTCCCACAAACTTATCTATAATCAGAAACTATAGATAAGTTTAGCTAAGAATTCAAGTATTTAAGTTTGCTCTCTCTGGCATACACGGGGATTCTACATTCAAGGACAGAACTTGCTCTACCAGGGTTGCCCCAAGTAGAGTAGAGGTTACTTAACTTGCTCCAAAAACGTATCCACCTTGCCATCTGGTGTAAAAACCACACGAATTGTAGGAGTACGATTCCCCTCTACCGCAGAAACAAAAGGTTCTTCTGGTAAAGGTATCCCTGTGCTGTCTATATATTTTCCTGCAGCTTGTCCCAAAGGAAGAATTCTTTGAATTGAACCATCTGCATTCAGAGACAGACTGTACTCTAAAGTTTGTGTCAAGCCAGAAGGCGGCTTCCATCGTTGCTGGAAATAGCTTCTGACTTCTGCAACTTGAGGGATACTGTCAGAAAGTCTACTATTAGCGGCACTTCCCGTAGTATTAGCCGTATTTTCAGCAGTATTAGCGGCATTCCCAGCTAGAGCAGACTCTGATGGCTTCAACTCAGTTGAGGGAGAACCAGCGCTAGGGGTAGCGTCAGTGATGATTTTATCAGCCAGCTTAGTAGGAGAAGCCGAGGGAGTTGCTTTGAGAGTTGGTAAATTGGCTGGTAAAGCCGGGAGAGGTTGAAGCTTGGCCGTGGTACTAAGGGTACTTGATGGCGTACTTTGCCCAGCAGTACGGGGAGATGGAGATAGAGACGGGGAAGGAGAAGTACCGCGATTAACAATACCTGAAGGACTAGGGAAAGATTGTATCTTAGCAGGAGCAAAAGCCGGAGTAGTACGCTGTGGTAAGACGGGGATGGTGAGACCAGCGGGGTTAACAGAGAGAGTCTGGGGTTGCTTCAGTATCGGTTCGTCCTTGGCCGCTGTAGGAGTTGGGATAGTCACCGGGCCTGGTGGCGATAATATTGGTGAGGAAGCAAGGGTAGGTGGTACAGAGGGAGTTGGTAGAGGAGAAATCGGTATCGGCGCAGTCGGGGGTGGTGGTACTTGAGACAGGAGTGGTGTTAAGGTGGGACTAGAAGTGGAAGTTCCTTGTGATTTAGTTGCTACCTGATTTTTTCCAGACTGGTTCATCAACTGTACCCCACCTGCTGTTACGCCTACTGCTAACACCGCTCCTGCTGCAATCGGCCCCCAAGGAGGAGTAGCTCTCTTTGTTTTGCTTTTAGGGGCGTTGAGGTTCGGTAAGGCTACGATATCTGCAGCATATTCATCCAAAGCCGTTGCTAGGTCAAATAGTTGTATGACTGTGAGCTTAACGACCTCTCCAGATTCCTCCGACGCCAGCCGAGCCAAAAACAGCTCATGGTAAAGTAAGCCTTGCGGTTGCAGAGAGATTTCTGTAGGCTGACTATGGTTTTTAAGATTTCGCAGTTTGGGTTTTGATTCTGGGCTGTGGGCTGAAGAGGTATCTTCTGAAAAGTTGATTTCTTGAGCTTCTAAGGTCGCTGCTTGATTGCCATCAAAAGCTGGTGAAGCGATGTTAGGCTCATTGTGGGTCGAATCATTAGCAGCGGCAGATGTCTTTTGTACTAGCGGCAGTTGCGCTTGGGAAGGATCGAGCAAATTTTGTACATAGCGATTAACACTGTCGCACAAAACTTCTAGCGCTTGGACGTCACCTCGGATTGTCACCCTTTTGTCTTCTGACTGTCGCGGGTCATCAAAACGAAGCTCAAAGCGCAAATCCTTCAGTACGGATTTACCTACCCAGCGAGACAGAGGCGAGCTTTTGGCAGCCACTTCCAAGGTGCAGGTAGGGGGAGTATAGCGTCGTATAGTTGAATTAGATAGAGGCATGAGATTAACAAGATGGTCATTGGTCGTACAGCCCTACAGGCATGAAAACGGTCATTGTCTTGGGTCTTTGGTCTTGGGCTTTGAGACTAAGGACTAGCGACTAAGGACTAAGGACTAAGACGATGACCCAAGCAAGGCTAGCCAGAGACGCCGGTGACCGTTAGGACCGCTATAAAACAGCAAATCAATCAACAGTTTGATAGCTAGCTGAGTCAGCTTTTCAGGAGATACATTTTCTCCTTGCTCCATGCGCTCCTGGTAAGTGTTGCTGAAAGTATCAAGATAATCTCCCAACAAAGCAGCACGGTGCGGTTCACTGTTTTGTTCTGCCATTTGTTCGAGTAGTGAGACAGCACGGCGGATTAATTCCTGATGCTGTTTCGCTAGGTTGCAGATAATCAGCACGAGTGCTCGTGCTTCTTCCACATCTAGCTTTTTCCGCCCTCCCGAACTTTTACGCAGGGGGTTGGACTGACGCAGACGCCACAGCCCTACCCGATCTGTCACCATTGACTCTAAATTTAAGTCAACTGCTGCTTGAAGCATCGCCTCAGAACCAATGCCTGCTAAGGCTTCTAACCCCAGCAAAACCAAATCCAACTGGGTTTTGATGTTATCCAGTTGCATTGGGTCTGGTGCTTGACCTAGAGGCAAATCCTCCCAAGGGGGAGTCGATCCCGGCGTCTTAACAGTAGAGCGCATAGCTTTAGAGTAGGTGACCAAATCAATGTTGGCTGTTGCAGTTACCAATCTTGAAACACGACTACATGAGTTTACGGCAAGTTTCCTATCTGCTCATAATACTTTTTAGTGTTTCGTTGTTTTGATTAAAGATTCTTATCTTTGGGATTGGGGATTGGGACGGAAAGGTAATCCTCAGTTCTGTTGATTAGCTCTACTTGAGATAGGCAACTGTAACCCCAGTACCTCCTTGTGCTTGCTCAGATAGCTCAAAACGGTCAACTAGAGGATGTCGTTCCAAAAATTCATGGACTCCTTGCCGTAGCTTACCAGTTCCTTTGCCATGAATAATCCAAAGTGAGCCAAGTTGAGTAGCCTGGGAAATCGCTTGCTCTAACTCAAATTCTGCATCCGCTACGCGACTACCTCGAATATCAATGGTATTTTTCGAGGTTCTGACTAAGGGAGCAGGAGACGCAACAGCAACTGGTGCTGGTGCTGGTGCTGGTTTAGCTTTGACTGGCACTTCGGCTTTTTGACCATCTAGCGATTCAATATCTACTAATGGTACGGTCATTTTCATTAAGCCGAAGCGCACGATAATTTCACCATCTTCATTTGCAGCGCTCAGTACCTCAGCCGTCTGATTTAATCGGGGAATGCGGACGCGATCACCTACTTGTGGTCTAAATCCTGGCTTCTGTTTCTTTTTCGCTGCTGGTAAATGACGCTCAGTTATTTCCTTAATCGCCTCTGTTGCTTTTTGAGCATTTTGACCGCTTGTTGGCCCTTGCTGCAACTGGCGAATTACTTGGGCTATTTCTTCCTTAGCTTGAGCGATCGCCTCCGCAACTGCTCTTTCCTGAGAAAGCTTTAATTCCCTTTCCCTCTCCTGCAAAAGTGTCGCCTTGCGAGACACTTCTTGATGCAAACGCTCTGCTTGTTGAAGTAGCTTTGTTGCTTCTGTAGCCTTTGTTTCCTGACTACGCCGTTGTGCTTCTAAACCTGCAATTACTTGGTTAATTTCTTCTGAATCCCCCCCCACACGAGTTTGAGCTTCATCCACTACCTCTGGTTTTAAACCCAATCTTCGTGCAATTGTCAAGGCGTTAGAACGACCGGGAATCCCCCACAATAGGCGATATGTAGGTGAAAGTGAGACATCATCAAACTCAACCGAGGCATTTTCAAAGCGCTCATCTTGATATTTCAGCGCTTTAAGTTCGCCATAGTGAGTGGTGGCAAAAGTTAGCTGGCTGTGTTCGGCGAGGTATTGTAAAAGAGCGATCGCCAAAGCACTACCTTCTGCTGGATCGGTTCCTGCTCCCACTTCATCTAGTAATACTAGGGAATTGGGGATTAGGGATTGGGAATTGGGAGAGGTTTGCTCTTGTTCTTCCACAGTTCTTTTATCACCTATTGCTTCCAGAATCCGACTAATTCGGCGGATGTGACCTGAAAAAGTCGATAAACTTTGCTCTAAGGACTGCTCATCCCCAATATCTGACAGTATCAAGTCAAACCAAGGTAATTCTACAGGCTCTCTAGCTGGGATAAATAATCCAACTTTTGCCATCAGCGCAGCTAAACCCAAGGTTTTCAAGGTGACAGTTTTGCCACCGGTGTTGGGGCCTGTAATCGCCACTACTTTAATTTGCGGCTGAATCTGTACATTGATCGGGACAACTGAGACTCCTCCTTCATGCTGCTGCTGCCATACTAAAAGGGGATGTCGCAGTTGGCGCAGGGTGATCTGTTCTCCCCCATCGCGGTCAACAAATCTTGGTGGATTGGCTTCTAACCAGAGACTATACCTAGCTCTCGCTGTTGCTAAATCCAGAGTAGTAGCAATTGCTAACAATTGCTCTAAGTCTGCCTTGACAGAGGCAATTTTTTGTGTTAATGCGCGAAGAACTGCTTCTTCTTCTACTTGCTCTTGACGCCGATGTACTCTTAACTGATTTCCTAGGCTAACAATGGCATTTGGCTCTATATATAAAGTTGAACCGCTGCTAGAAGTATCGTGAACAATACCGGGAATTGCGTCTTTTTGAGGTGCTTTGACAGGGATAACAAAGCGATCGCCTCGTTGGGTAATCACCTGTTGCTGTACTGCTCCTGCTTGACGCTGTAAAATTCCTTGCAGAACTTGATATATTTTGTCGCGGATTAACTTAAGTTTGCTACGAATCCCACCTAGTTTAGGGCTGGCTCGATCAGCCACGTCTCCGCGATCATCGATACAGTGGTGAATTTCTTGTTCTAATTCTGGGTAGGTTCTGACATCAGCAACCAATTCCTTTAATACTGGCACGTCTTCTTGGTCGTCAATCAGACGACGCAAACGACGAACACCAGCAAGTGTAGTGGCGATCGCCAAAAGTTCGTCCCCAGACAAAAGTCCCTGTAGTTCCGAACGTTCCAAGGAATCGCCAATATCCTGAATTCCATCAAAAGTCAGCCCAGCAGTTAACCGACTTTCCAGTTCGTATACTTCTTTAGTCTGGGCTAACAAAAGCAAGCTTTCAGACTGAGTTGCTGGAATTTGCAGATGACGTGCGGCGATCGCACCCAGCTTTGTTACAGCAAATGTAGCCAGGTGCTGACACAGACGCGACCATTCTAATAGTTCTAATGTCTCAGATTGAATCAAAGTTGTAACATAAAAACTTACCTAATGTAATTATCAGGCAATTTGCAAGTAGAAAGGGAGTGGTATTAACCGTAAACTGTTGGCTAATCTCCCAGTTGTTCCAACCAAGTAACTAAATCTGTCATTGCTGAGAAATCCAGCAACGCTTCCCCTAACTCCTCTAACTGAGGAATGGCTAATTTTTGGATGTGTTCTTGCAATTGGGGGCTTACTGAGCCAAATCTACGGGTAATTATCCGCAGAATCAACCCGGCTTCCCCTTCCTGTCGTCCTTCCTGTCGTCCTTCCTGTCGTCCTCGTTGTAGCCCTTTTTGGAGAATTTGTTGATAAATAACAGATTCTTGCATAATTTCCTCCGTGAATAGTCGGTTAATCAAATCGTCCTCAAACCGCAAACCGGCAAGTACTCCTACCAACCCTGAGAGTAACTGACGCTTGTCCCTTGAATCGATCCTAGCGATTTGTTGTGCAACTTGCTCTAGTAAGGCTTGGGGTGAGTCTGTTCGCGTTAAGGTTGCTAGCGGCAACAAATTTACATTGTTTAGAAAGGGCGTTGGGTCTTGCTCCCACAAACGGATAACTCGATATCGATGTAGGGTGTTGGTTTCCTCAAATTGTTCGGTAAAAACGGTGTCTGAGTTAGTAGGCTTTAAAAAAATTACTACTTGTTCAATATGACAACGATATTGCCGATACAGCCGAACCCAATAATCCAGCATTCGCAGTGAAAGCGGTGGATTAGATTCAGGTAGGGTTTGGAATTCGATGTGCAAAATTTTGTTGGCAGTTTGCAGGAAGGTGAGAGAATCAGCACGAATCGGTTCTATACCAAGTTCGGTTTTGATTACCTGAATATCAGTTGCTTCTGATTCCGAAAGTAACCAATTGACAAAATCGGCGGGATACTCTTCAGCCAGATATTTGCAGGCGTTATCGTAAGCCATAGCACATCGATTATCTTAAAACTACTTGGGATACTTTACTCGATAACTAAGCCAGTTCTCCCCCCATAAGTTGAGCCAGTTATCCTCAAAATATTAGTTAATTTCACAAATTTATTTGTAGTCTTAAGCCAATACCAAAGTCAGTGGTAAAAGCAGGTTTTTCTAAAGGTGACAATGGTAGGTATTACCAAAAAAATCAGATTTTAACCATTAAAGACTTACTTACAAAACGCAAACGTCCGGAATACTATGATATGAGTTGTGGTGATCTAACTTTCCGAAGGGCAAAAAAGAAACTGTAATTGATAATCAGCTAAACTTGTTTTAGGAAAGTGCAGAGGGCGGATGTGCTTTGAGAACTAATCTTTCAAGCATTCCTGAAAAATCCTTGGCAAAAGGCAATGCGATCAACGCTACAATTTGATACCCTATCTTAATACTCTTGGGAACGGGTAAAAGCGTGGATATTCAAATTGGGCGCGGAAAAACTGCTCGCCGAGCTTACGGCATTGATGAAATTGCGCTAGTGCCAGGGACAAGAACACTAGATCCGAATTTGGCGGATACTACTTGGCGCATAGGTGGAATTGAGCGAGAAATTCCCATCATTGCTAGTGCGATGGATGGGGTAATAGATGTCAAGATGGCAGTTTTGCTATCTCAATTGGGTGCGTTGGGTGTCCTAAATTTGGAAGGTATCCAAACCCGTTATGCTGATCCAGAACCGGTGATCAAGCGCATCACTTCAGTGGGTAAGTCAGAGTTTGTCACCCTGATGCAGGAACTGTATGCTGAACCAATTAAGCCGGAATTGATTACCCAGCGGATTCGGGAAATTAAAGAACAAGGTGGGATTGCTGCAGTAAGTTGTACACCAGTAGGTGCAACAAAATACGGCGACATCGTGGCCAAAGCCGGCGCTGATTTATTTTTCGTACAAGCTACAGTGGTTTCAACGGCTCACCTTTCTCCTGAGTCGGTGACACCCTTGGATTTGGCGCAATTCTGCCAAGAAATGCCAATTCCGGTGATTTTGGGCAATTGTGTTACTTACGAAGTTACTCTTAACTTGATCAAGGCTGGAGCCGCTGGCGTTCTGGTAGGTATTGGTCCCGGTGCGGCTTGTACCTCTCGCGGTGTTTTGGGTGTGGGTATTCCTCAAGCCACTGCTGTTGCTGACTGTGCCGCTGCTCGTGACGATTATTATCAAGAAACTGGTAAGTATGTGCCTGTGATTGCCGATGGTGGTTTAATTACAGGTGGTGATATCTGTAAATGTATTGCCTGTGGTGCTGATGGTGTGATGATTGGTTCTCCTTTTGCCAGAGCACAGGAAGCGCCGGGACAAGGTTTTCATTGGGGAATGGCAACACCTAGCCCAGTTCTACCTCGTGGTACGCGCATTCAGGTAGGTAGTACTGGCACTTTGGAGCAAATTCTCAGAGGCCCAGCACAACTTGATGATGGGACGCATAACCTCTTGGGAGCCTTGAAAACCAGTATGGGGACTTTGGGAGCGAAAAATCTCAAAGAAATGCAGCAAGTTGAGGTGGTAATTGCTCCTTCTCTGCTGACGGAAGGGAAAGTTTACCAGAAAGCCCAGCAGTTGGGTATGGGTAAATAACTGATCACAGAGAAATGCTGACTGGGAAAGAGGGGGTGAGGGACTTAATTTCCCCATTCCCCTACCAAAGGGGGATCCAAGTTTCCCATTCCCCAGATTTTAGTAAGTAGATATACTACTTTTGAGCCATTCCCCAAAAATTTTCTGTCCGTCTTGGGAATCATTAGCAAAACTAAAGCTGTAGCATACAATAGAAGAAGCGGAGACGCAAGTTTCCGTTCACTCCTCACACCACACTCCGCCCGGACTGCGTTCGGGCGGTTCCTTATACTTGTTGGCAATTAATAGGAGCGCAGGAAGTTCCTAAATTGCTCCAAACAGAAGTTCTCGCTGAATGTATATCTATTAAGATGTAGAACCTGCGTTTTCACTATGATAGTATTGCTTAGATAGATAGAAAAAGTACACGCAAGGATTTCTAGGCATGTCAGCAGCCTTACAAGTTACAGACGCCAGTTTTAAACAAGACGTACTTGAAAGTGAAGTTCCCGTTTTAGTTGATTTTTGGGCGCCTTGGTGTGGTCCCTGTCGCATGGTTGCCCCTGTCGTAGATGAAATTGCTGCGCAGTACGAAGGCCAGGTAAAAGTAGTTAAGCTCAACACCGACGAGAACCCAAACGTAGCAAGCCAGTACGGTATCCGAAGTATTCCTACATTGATGATTTTCAAGGGTGGCCAGCGTGTTGATATGGTAGTAGGGGCCGTTCCTAAAACTACTTTGGCAAACACCTTGGAAAAGTACCTTTAATCAAATTAGCACCGACGACTTTGAAAGTAACTGAGCTTCTTTAAGTTAAATTTGTGTAGGCGCGAAATATCCACAATCAGCAAGTAAAGCGAGTTGTATATTTTGCAGTGCCTAGTTGAGATAAGAAGCTTTGTTTTGGCTGATTAAAAGGTAAAACTAAGCACTGGCGCCTTGATTTCTCAAAGCTGAGGCGTTTTTTGAGATCAAGTCCGGTGAATTACCCATAAAATAAATAAGCCTGCGTAAGCAGGCTTTGTTTGTGTAGCCGCAGACTACCCTAGCGGGAACGCTACGCGAACAGTCTGACGGAATTCTGGGTAATCGCTCGGACATGATATAAGTGTGTAGAAACCTGTCGGTGAGCAAGCTTTTACCAGTATCAAATTAGACATACGACTACCGGGCTATTGCGAATCTCGGTAGAATAGAGTGCCATCAGTTAATGAAGCTATGACTCTATCTCCTTCGGACTATGCCCATAAGTCACTTCAAGCAGATTTAGCGACACTGGTAGAGGAGTTACCAAATCTGGAACATGGGAAATTGATTCAAAGGGCATTATCCGTGCTAGTGCGACTGACAGGGGAGGAGATCGAACGTCTAGATTGGAAAATCTTAACCGCTTCTTTAGAAGATATGGAGCGGGCCTTTCAAGTTTTTTACCGATATCGTCACGTTCGGAAAGTAACAATCTTCGGTTCAGCGCGGATTAGTAGAGGTACTCCCGAATATGAGCTTGCTGCTAATTTTGCCCGTTATTTAGCCCAGCAAGGATTCATGGTTATTACTGGTGCCGGTGGTGGGATTATGGAGGCTGGAAACGAAGGTGCTGGTGCAGAAAATTCCTTTGGTTTGAATATTCAGTTACCGTTTGAACAGGGTTCAAATCCTTTTATTGAAGGCGATCCAAAGCTGATTAATTTCAAATATTTCTTCACTCGCAAGCTATTTTTCCTCAGAGAAAGTGATGCGATCGCTCTCTTTCCCGGTGGCTTTGGTACTCAGGATGAAGCCTTTGAATGCTTAACACTTTGCCAAACAGGAAGATCCGGGCCAATTCCTCTAGTATTAATTGATAAAGCTGGCGGTACTTACTGGCAAGAATGGGATACTTATATTCGCAATCAGTTAATTGAACGTGGTTTAGTTAGCCCAGAAGATACAAGTCTGTACACAGTTACAGACAACTTAGATGTGGCTTACGAAGCGATTAATAGCTTTTACCGCGTCTATCACTCCAGTCGCTATGTTGGCGAGCAATTGATTATTCGGCTCAAATCAGAATTATGCGATTCTGATGTAGATTTCCTGAATGAAAACTTTAGCGACATCTTAGTTAAAGGACGCATTGAAAAAAGTCAAGCTTTACCTCAAGAAAAGGCTGACGAAACTTCTGAATTACCTCGCCTTGTTTTCTACTTCAACCGCAGAGACTCCGGGCGTTTGTATCAAATGATTGCCACAATTAGCCAGATGGGTGCTTGCTCACCCGCTACAAATCATCCAGAGATCAAGTAGCTTGATCTACTAAACTACTGGAAGCAAAATTTCAAATTCTGTGCCTATTCCTGCTTGAGAACGCACGCTCAATTTACCTCCGTGTTTTTGAGTAACAATTTGATGGCTAATTGCTAAACCCAAACCAGTACCCTTTCCCACCGCTTTTGTGGTGAAGAACATTTCAAAAATTCGCTCTTTAATTGTGGCTGGAATTCCTGGGCCATTATCAGCAATCAAGATAGATACCCATTCAGTATCTGACTCTCGCAAAAGGATAGTGCTAATTGTAATCTGAGGTTTCCATTTGTTTGAGTTAGCAGCTTGCTCTTTTCGATGTTCAATCAAGGCATCAATCCCATTACTAATGATATTCATGAACACCTGACTCAACTGACCTGAATAACAATTGACTGGCGGTAGATAGCCATAATTTTTAATCAGTTCAATATCCGACTTGATGCGGTTATTTAAAATTATTAAAGTACTGTCAATACATTCATGAATATCGGCTGGACGGCGACGCGCTTCATCCATGTGAGAAAAGTATTGCAGTCCCCCAACAATTTTAGTTAAGCGCTCCGATCCAGTAGCCATACTTTTAAGTATCTTAGGTAAATCTTCTAAGATAAAATCTAGATCGGACTTTTCTTTGAGTACTTTCAGATTTGAAGATATCTCAGATACCTCGTCTTCATAAGCAGACAAAACTTCAATCAATTGATGACAGTAACTGAAAAGAAATTCAAAGTTAGAGGTGATACAACCAACAGGATTTTTAATTTCATGGGCAACGCTAGCAACCATTTGTCCTAGAGTTGCCATTTTTTCGGTTTGAATTAGTTGAGCTTGAGTTTGCTCATTCAGTAATTGGGTTGTCAGCGCCTGAATTTGTGACTGAGCAATCAATAACTGATGTACGTCTAGTAAGCGGTAAATCCCCGCTTCTAGCTCAACTACAATTGGTTCGTAGAGCGCCTCAGCAGGACGTTGTAAAGAAAGACGTGCTGCTTCTACAATTTGCGTCTCGCCACTGAGCCTCAAAACCTCTGCACCTGCAAAGCGATACAAAGAATGAAGAGGGCGCTTCAAAAACAGTTCCAGTCCATAAGGACGGCTCATTTGTTCCAAAAAGCGACGCCGCGAAATCATCCCCGCAAACTGACTTTGCTCTGTGAGTATCACTCCTGGTAGTAGTGGATTAGCTTGAAACGTCTGAGCTACTTCCTTTCCTGGATGAGACGCTTCAACTTGAAAATCGGAGAGTGAGAGATCTTGGAGTGTTGACTCCAGACTAAGACTCGGTGTTTCTGATTGGGAAAGCACTGCTAATTCTCTGAATGACTCCTTCAAGGCAAGCATAAGAAAATCCAAAAGTTAAGGTTATCTGTAGAGAAACAGGCATCATTCCTGCTTTAATTTAACACTCAAGTTTGCTCAATTGATACTTAAATTAGAGAAAATATTCCAAATATTTTTTGTTGATTAAAGATAAACAATACTTTAACCAAAGGTTAATTTTTGGTTATCTTGAAGAAAATATTTTTTTGCAAATAAATCTAGAAAACTTTACCTATTATAGCTCAGAAGAATTGTTATTAACAATTAAAATAAGTGTCTAGGTATGAAGTTGTAGATGACTCAAAAGCGGGTGTAGAATAACGCGATTGCGCCCTAATGATTTTGCCTGATACAATGCAGCATCAGCAGCCGAAATTAACCTTGCTGGTAAAACCTGCGGCGTTGGGAGAATGCTAGCAACACCAACACTGATTGTGACGCACCAACGAACTGGCGAGTTTCCGTGGGCAATCTTTGAAGCTATAACACTCTGACGGATTTCTTCAGCAACATTAATCGCTTCGCTAATGGGTGTAAAAGGTAAAATTACTGCAAATTCTTCGCCTCCGTAACGCGCTACTAAATCAGTCGGTTGCTTCACCGCACGTTGGATGGCGTCAGCAACGCCGCGCAAACATTCGTCACCAGCCGGATGACCATAAGTATCATTGTATTTTTTAAAATAATCAACATCGCAAATAATCAGCGACAGCAGGGAATTACCGCCAAAGTGTTGTTGCCAATAACTATTCAAATACTCATCAAATCGATGTCGGTTCGCCAATCCTGTTAAACTATCACGGGTAGCTAAACGCTCCAATTGGCGATTTGCCTTCTCTAGCATTTGGGTTGTCAACTGATGAATTTGTGACTGAGCAAGCAGTAATTGATACACATCCAGCAGGCGGTAACTTCCCGGCTCTAGCTCAACTACAATTGGTTCGTAGATCGCATCAGCACAACGCTGTAAAGAGAGGACTGCGGCTTCTACGATTTTCACCTCACCTTTGATACGCAAAATATCTGCACCAGCAAAGCGATACAAAGAATAAAGGGGACGCTGCAAAAACAATTCCAGTCCGTAGGGACGGCTCATCTGTTCCAAAAAACGACGCCGCGAAATCATCCCGACAAACTGACCATGCTCTGTGAGTATCACTCCTGGTAGCAGCGGATTCATTTGAAATATCCGAGCGACATCCTTACCTAAGCAAGAGGATTCAACCTGAAAATCGTACAGTGACAGTTCTTGGAGCCTTGACTCCAGACAAAGATGCGTTGCAATTGGGTTTTCCACTGCGTACCCTGCTACTGGTAAAGGTAGTAATAAAGCAAGATTTAGCGAACAATATAGAGTACCATCTTTACAAGATGATGGTTGTAATAAATATTACAGCCGATGAATATCTTAGTTTTCAAGAAGAGTATTGAGCAATGCCGTCCCAACTTTTCTTAAATTGTCCGTGTCAACGAACGTATCAATCCCAAGAATACCATTAATAATCTTACCTTTGTTTCCCGATAAAATGGCGTTTACTGCGTCATTGTAGGTCACAAAACTGCTGAAAATAAAAACGCATGAATCAGCTGAACAGCGCCTTCACCCTTTTTTTAAGTTTGCTTGTAGAGGCTTTGCCTTTTTTGCTACTGGGAGTTTTGCTATCCAGTTTTTTGCTATTGTTTATTGATGAACGAAAGCTAATTAATATCCTGCCTAAAAATCCGGTGCTAGGGGCAATCTTTGGCAGTTGTGCAGGATTTTTGTTTCCGGTATGTGAGTGCGGTAATGTACCGGTAGCGCGGCGTCTGCTAAGCCAGGGCGCACCAGCACCAGTAGCAATCGGGTTTTTGTTGGCAGCACCAACGATTAATCCAATTGTGATTTGGTCAACTTGGGAGGCGTTTAGAGGGCAGCCAGAAATTGTTATATTACGGGTGTTGTTTTCCTTGGGAATTGCAATTTTCGTCGCTTGTATTTTCAGTGTTCAAAAAGACTTGCGCCCACTGCTGCAACCAGCGGCTTCTCGTTCAATGCTGCGTTTTGCAAGCGCTCAAGGCAAGGGTGGGAATTCTAATTCTAGCGACAAAGAAGACATTCCTTCGCTGTTACAATCTGGCTCATTTTTGCTAGGTCAGCCAGGAGCGCCGATGCGAATGGATGCTACAGTTTTACAGGCATCTTTAGCTGCTACTCAACCAACTACAAGGCTACCGGAAAAATTGCGTCTGTTTTTAGAAAATACAGTGCAGGAGTTGCGAGAGTTAGGAGGTGTTCTAATTTTGGGAAGTGCGCTCGCGGCTGCTATTCAAGTTGCCGTCCCTCGTGAAATTATTCTCAGCTTGGGTCAGGGGCCAGTAACATCAATTTTGGCAATGATGTTATTGGCTGCGGTGATTTCAATTTGTTCAACTGTTGATTCATTCTTTGCTTTGGCCTTTGCCTCAACTTTTACCAGTGGATCTTTGTTAGCATTTCTGGTTTTTGGCCCAATGATTGACCTCAAAGCAATTGGTTTGATGTTATCAGTATTTAAGGTAAAAGCAATATTTTACTTATTGGCAATACCAGCACTATTAACATTTTTATTTACTTTGTTTATTAATTTGCAAATTAGTTGATACTGGTAGTTATTAGGAATGAGTTACCTAGGTTAAGGTAGTTTGACAAAAAATCGCAAATTCTCACAGGCGGGACGCCTATTCTACATAAAAAATGACAACTGAAAAGATAGGAAGGGTACGGAAGCAGCGTCCCAACTTTCAGAAGAAAATACTGCCATTGTTGGATATATTGGCTCTAGCTGCTTGGGGCATTTTGTTGCTGAAATACTGGCTGAAGGGTGAGTTGAATTTACTGATTCACCCGAATTATTTTTGGCTGTCCGTTGTCACAGGTTTGGCTTTATTGTTGCTTGCGGCTTGGAGGATATTTCAGTTACTAAATCAGGCGGGTAAACAAGCATCAGGCAAGATACAAGTCATGCCAGTTGCTCAACATATTAGCTTGTTTCCTCCTGGGTGGAGTAGCGCTTTGCTAATAGCCACGGCAATTTTAGGGTTAGTGATAACGCCGAAAGTATTTAACAGCCAGACTGCTTTCCAACGTGGTATTTCGGAAGCGATGACGATGACGCGAGCGCAACCGCAAGCTTTTCGCGCTATCAGTAATCCAGCAGAGCGATCGCTGATCGATTGGATACGGACGCTGAATGTTTATCCTGAACCTGATGCTTATACTGGTCAGCAGGTGAAAGTAAAAGGCTTTGCTATTCATCCACCAGATATGGATGCAAAATATCTGTTGATTTCTCGCTTTGTGATTACTTGTTGTGCTGCTGATGCTTATCCTGTTGGTTTGCCGGTGAAACTTACTAAAGAGCGCAGTGCTTATCCTGTTGATAAGTGGTTTGAAGTTGAAGGTAAGATGATTACAGATAGCTTGAAAGGAAAACGTCAGTTGACTATTGAGGCGAGTTCTCTGAAAGAAGTTTCTAAACCAGCAAATCCCTATTCTTACTAATCAATCTGTTCCTATGATTGCCCATAGCGAGTATCAAAAATACCTAGAAGAAATCTGCCGCCGCTACGAGCAATGGTGGAATGAGGTTGCTTTAACTGATACGATCGCAAATCAACAGGCAAGCTTCTCATTTGAACAGATGGTGCAAACTGAGGAGAAAACTAAAACTGAGGAGAAAACTAAAACTGAGGAAAAAACTAAAACTGAGGAAAAACCGCAAAAAATCTCGTTGCCGATTTTTCAAGGCATCCAGAATTACCTTAAATCTGAGCATATTTTATTAGTTGGTTCGCCTGGTGTCGGCAAATCAACCTCGCTTTTACGCTGTTTAATTAGCTTTGCGCAAGAGGAACTTGAGAAATCAGAACCTCGCATTCCTGTGCTGGTTAAGTTGAAAATGTATGAGGTGCCTCCACCTAACTCTGAAGATCCTTCAGGGATGTTGACTCTGATTAGAAATACCCTTAAACCACAACTACGCCTTAAAATTTCAGAAGTTGAAGAACTACTGTTTCAGAAAAGGCTGATTCTGCTCTTAGATGGCTTGAACGAAATGCCAGCAAAGATAGTTCGTACACAATTGCAAGCATTTCGTGACGAGTGCAAAGATTCCGAAATACCTCTCATCTGCACAACAAGAGAAGGTGGCGGTACTTTAGGTATCAAAAGGCAACTGGAAATCCAACCGCCTAGCCCTTTAGAAATTGAGCGCTTTTTGCGAGAATGTATGCCCGATCAAGGGCAACAGGTATTGCAATTGTTGAACCGAGATAACCGAGAGTTGAGCCGCACACCATTTGTTTTATGGATGCTGTATCAATTGTTTCTGGAGAAAGGCATTGTTGTAGAGACTTTGGGAGAGGCATTCAGGAAATTTTTTAAGTATTTCAAGAAATACAAAGAAGATGCACCCGTTACAGATGAGCGTCGCGACGATTGGAATCGTTGGCTGGAATGTTTGGCGTTTACAATGCTGAACTCTCCACCAAATGAAACTGGTTTGGTAATCTCTGAGGAACAAGCCGAAAAAGTTCTTACTGAAAGGTTTGGCGAGCTTTCTGGTGCTTCATCCCGGATTAAAGAGTTGCTCAAATATCACCTTTTGGAAAGAGTTTCCGAGAAAGAAGTTAGTTTTCACCATCAATTGATTCAGGAATACTTTGCGGCGGAGTGGCTAGCGCCAAAGTTGAAGGAATTGAGTGATGAGGAACTAAAGTATTACTACTTGAATTATCTGAAGTGGACAGAACCGCTAGCAATGGCATTAGGGTTCGTGGATTCCCCAGATTTGGTAGTGCGAGTTGTGAAGTTGGCGCTGGAAGTGGATTTGATGTTGGGAGCAAGATTTGCAGGGGAGGTGAATTCAAGATTCCACAAGCAAACTGTTAGATTAGTTAAACTTCTTAGACTTCCTATAAATATCAAGATTAAGCTTTTAGGGATTACTCGTTCTGATGAGATAGTTAACCTTTTGCGGAAAAAATTATCTGATAAAGATATCGGGATACGCTGGACAGTTGTTGAGGCTTTAGGCAATGTTAAGAATGAAGCTGCTGTAATTTTACTTACAGAAGCTTTAAATGATTCAGATCCTCGACTTCGCTACAAAGTTGTTGCTGAACTCGGTGGAACCAATAGTGAAGCTGCGGTTACAGCTCTAACACACGTCTTTAAAAATGACGAATCTTCTGATGTTCGCTGGTGGGCAATTGGTTCATTAGGAAAGATTGGTAACGAATCTGCTGTCATTGCATTGATAGAAGCACTGGAAGACTTCTATTCCTCTCGTATCCGAAAAAAAGCATTTTTAGAACTGAGAAAACTAGGAAAAGAAGTTCCAATAGAGAAAATCCTTAATTTATTAAAAGATTCTGATTTCGCTCTCAGCTTCAATCCAGCACATCAAATTGAATCTATGAAAAACTCATCTGAGATCAAGGCGTTGATTAAACAGAGAGGAGTGGATATATTTCCAGTCCTAACCTATGAAGAGTATATCTCATCAACGTCTGATCAAGTTGCCAGATTAGTTAATGATTTTCGTGAAATTGATACAACTCCATTAGTTGACCTGTTGAACCATGATAACTGGGAGTTTTGCTGCCGAGCAGCTACTGCTTTAGGTGAGTTGAGAGATGAATCTGCTATTTCAGCCTTGAGTCAGGTTTTAAATGACGAGGATAGGTGTGTTGCTTGGCCTGATGCCGCGATTGCTTTAGGTAAGATTGGTACCAAAGCTGCCGTATTAGCTTTAGTAGATTGTCTAGAAACCGATAATAGCGAGTTACGTACATATGTCATTGATGGTCTAGGTGAAACTAGAAATAATTTATATAGTGAATTATTAGCTTTAAAACTTTGGTTTGATGATGATCAATATGTTCGTTGCAGTGCTGCTATTGCATTAGGGAAAATTGGTGGAGAAGTTGCAGTGAAAGCCCTAACCGAAAAAATACTGTTGGGCGAAACTTCAATGGTGGAAAGAATTGTTGCTGAACAATTAGGAAAAATTGCGGGATGTGAAGACATTTCTTATCTCAAAGACTTAACATATCACTGCGAACATACAGTTTTTTTTGAAACCATTAAAACTATCCAATCACGCTGCAAATTCTACAACTACGAAATTTATCAGCAAGCTCAGGAGGCAGATAATTTAGGATTTGAAAATAATATAATCAGAAAATTATACGAAGACATAGATAAAGTAATTTATCAAATTCAAGGAAATCCAGAACTGCGTAAAGACGACAAAGAAGATCGCTTGACTATAGACATAGTGAATCAATTGTGTTGTTTAGAATATGAGGCATCACATGACACGAAAATAGGTGGTCATGTTGATCTGGTTGTTAGGAAAAATAATTTTTTGTGGCTTGGAGAAGCCAAAATTTATAGCGACAACAATTATTTATGGGAAGGATTTCTACAGCTCACTACAAGATACTCAATTGGTGATTCTAATCAAGAACATGGTGGTTTATTAATTTATATCCGTGAGGGAGAGGCAAGCTCAATTATGAAAAAATGGCAAGAATACTTACTTAGCAAAAACTTGCTAGATTATAGTTTCAAGCCTTGCAAAATGAGAAGTCTAGCTTTTATTTCAACTCATAGACATGAAAGATCAGGTCAAGCATTTCATGTCAGACATATTCCAGTCATGCTTCATTTTGCTCCCAAAGATAAAAGTGGACGAAGTAAACAAGAATGACCTAAAACCCCAAAAACTCAATAGATGGTATTTGTAAATTTTGCTGGAATTTGCGGAACAAAATTTACCTGAACCTTACGGAAAACCATGACGTACACTTGTTGTTTAAGTTAGTTGCGGATAATTCTTGGTACAACCCAAATAGATCTAAGGTATAGGTAGATGATTCAACGTCAATTTCAGGCTACGAGATATTTTACCGTTTTAATTGGGCTACTGCGCGATCGCTCGGCGTTTCTCGAAGAAATTCGCTCTGGTGTCAAGCTAGATACTAAAAATACAGCTCTACTAATCTGTAGTTCGCTATTTTTCGCGGTTTATGGCGCAATTATTGGCTCATCTCATAGTTTTGCCCAAGCTGTGTCCTCTGCTGTCAAGCTTCCGGCTCTTTACTTAATCACCCTAATTATTTGTTTCCCTACCTTATACTTTTTTAATGTCCTATTTGGTTCCAAAAAAACTTTTGGACAGCATTTTGCTATGCTGCTGACTGCAGTTTCAGTAATTAGTGTTTTACTCTTTAGTTTTGCACCGATTACTTTGTTTTTTCTCATATCTAGCTCTAACTATCAGTTTTATAAACTGTTGAATGTAGCGGTATTTGCAATTACAGGTTTTATTGGGATTAAATTCCTTTATCAAGGAATGCGTTCAATGACGCAAGAAGATACTGAAGGCATGGAAACACGGATGAGTGTTTTAAGGTTTTGGCTGATTCTGTATGCTTTTGTCGGTACACAACTTGCCTGGACATTACGACCTTTCTTTGGCTCGCCAAAAGCGCCGTTTGAGCTATTTCGTCACCTTCAGGGCAACTTTTATTTAGATATTGCTCAAGCGATGGGAGAAATTTTTGGTTTTCGTTAATAAATGCCCGCACCCTAAAGAGTGGGGCTACAAGAACCAAGCCTGCCGGCGCCGGCTGGAAGAACAGAAGAATGCCCGCACCCTAAAGAGTGGGGCTACAAAAACCAAGCCTGCCGGCGCCGGCTGGAAGAACAGAAGAATGCCCGCACCCTAAAGAGTGGGGCTACAAAAACCAAGCCTGCCGGCGCCGGCTTCAAAAAAAGCCCGCGCAGGCGGGCTTCGTTCAGGTATCCCCACCCTTGAGGGTGTGGGCTGAAAGTTGACACGAATAATTGAGCAACAACGGAAACTTTATTTAATGTCAGGTGGTCTGTTTTCTTTGAAAGATGACAGCCATTCCCGAACTTGAGTAGCAGCAACATCGCGGCCACCTAAACCGAAAGCAAGAGCGATCGCCACAGCAATTGCTCCTAATAGCAATCCAAAGGCTAAGTTAACAATATCGGGAGCAATACCCATTTGTTGCAGCGCCATCGCTGAAACTAAGGCAATGATGGCAATTCTCGCAGTATGAGCCAAGAATCTCGATTGCCCAGATCCGGAACTGGCAATTAAGTTAAAGGCAAGATTTGCCAGATAAAGACCAATGGCAAAGATGACTAATCCGCCCAAAATTCGACCAGAAACAGCAATAATCCCTCCAACAATTGCTGTCAGAGCTGGAATCTGCAAGACATCAGTTGCAGCGACTGCAGCAAAGAGCATCACACCAACTAGGACAATAATTCCTACCAGTTCTGATGGTGTACGAGAGGGAACACCTGAAGGCTGTAATACAGTTTCTTGACCAGTACCGGGCGGTGGGATGTCTGCTGGGGATGTTTCCGGAGTGATAATAATCCGCGTGGTGCGGGTAGCAACAGGCGAGGGTAAGCCTAGCCAACGGAAAACATTGTTAAAGCCAATGCTCGTCAGGATACTTGTCACTAGGTCGCTCAGAAAGCGTCCTAAGACATAAGCCACAACCAGAATCAACGCTGCTGTAAAGATTTTGGGGAGCGCGCTCATTATCTGGTTGAGCATGCCGATCGCCGGAGTGGAGATTGCGTCAATCTTGAGCGCATTCAAAGCAGCGATCGCTGTGGGAATCAAAATTAAGACATAGACAATCGTTCCCAGAATCCAAGAAAGCGATTGACCTCCCCCTGTGGGACGCAATCCAAACCGAGCACCTAACTGATCAGTACCTGATGCGGCTAGTAAGTTAGTGACGATGCGTCGTACAACTTGAGCAACCAGCCAACCGGTAGCGCCAATTAAGGCAGCGGCCAAAATATTCGGGAGAATCCCCATAATATTATTGAGCAACTGTTGCACTGGTTGCAGGGTTGCTTGCAAACTTAGGCTCTCTAAAATTCCTGGCAGAAATATTAGAAAAATGAACCAATAGAGCGCATTACCTATCGTTTCTGCGAGTGAGAACTGGGTGGCTGTGCGACGAGGGGCTTCTCCTGGTGCTTCTGGCGGGGTTTCCACTTGCTCACCCAAACGCTCATCCAAGCGCATTACTCGCAGAGCCCGCGTTGTCACTAGCTTGACGAGGGTTGCGAGCACCCAAGCAACGCCCAACCAAACCGCTGCAGCGAGGATTTTGGGCAAGAAGCCTATAATTTGGTTGAGAAAATTATTGAGCGGTAGAGATACTGTTTCGAGTTTAAGGGCGTTGAGAACCGCTACCACCGTGAAGACAACGATGATCCAGAAAACTGCGCTGGATATCCATTTTTCAACTTGGGGAGCATCGGCTCCCCCTTGGCGACCGGTGACCCATTCAGCTAGTTTGTTGTCAATGCTGGTGCGCTTGAGCAAATTTTTGGTCACCCCAGCAGCAATCTTAGCGATGATCAGACCGATCACTAAGATGGCGATCGCTCCTAACAACTGAGGCACAAATAAGCTGAGATTCTGGATAATTCCCTGAACGTAGGAGAATCCATTATCAACTACTGTCCCTGGTTCCACCTGTACCTGCGCCAAACTTGGATGCACCCAGATTGGTACACCCACTCCTACAATTTGGACAATACCTACCCAAGTTTCATTCATAATCTTCCTTCTTGCGTTATTCTCTAAATTTCACGAGACTTCAACAAGGCATTTGTGACAACCCTGCTGGGTGTGATTGATGGTGTTTATCTTCTCAATCAATGGGGTCTTTGTCACAATTGATACAGCAAGTTTAAGATTTACAGTCCGAAATAGTTCGGTACAAGCTTAAACTGCGAATTGGGGCTTTAAATCTATCCTTATGGATAATTAAGCCATAAATCTCAAATATTTACTGTTTTTTAGCACTCCTTCCTGCTTTTTTCTGTTAACTTCGCGCTCACGGGCAAAGTGTTAACAACAGCAAGATTAGCAGTCATCGCTACCATATTGAATTTTTCAATGTCAAACAGCCAAGTTTTTGAACAATCGATCCAAATCAAAGCCAGCGCCACTATTGTAGAGCGCTGTATCACTGACCAAACTTTGATGCACCGCTGGCTCAATCCTGCTCTGCGCTGCGAACCTGTGGGTAAGTGGAGTACTGATATTGGGAGTCGCAGTCGCTTTGTGATTCAAATTCCTTTGTTACAACCTACCCTCAATAGTGTCGTTGTGGAACGGGAACCGGGTTTAGTTGTCTGGGAGTTTCAGGGATTTTTTCAAGGACGCGATCGCTGGGAGTGTCAACCATCTGAAAAAGGTACACGTCTCCTTAACCGTTTTGAGTTTACAATTCCCAATCCTGTAGTTAGTTGGGGCTTTAATACTTTTGCTACAAACTGGACAAAAAATGACATGAAAGCCCAACTCAGACGCCTCAAACGAGTTGCAGAGGAGACGTATCAAATTTAGGGACTGGGGACTGGGGACTGGGGATTTTGTCCCCCCCCCTTGACAAGGGTGGGTTGGGGGGGTGGATTAGGGACTGGGGATTGGGGACTGGGAATAATAATAGACAGAAGAATCTTCTTACCAATTACCAATTACCAATTACCAATTACCAATTACCAATTACCAATTACCCCTTGTCTAATTATTACAAACCCAACACTTCTTGAGACTTTTCTACTACCTCATCTGGATCGAAAGGCTTAGTCATATACAAATCAGCTCCTACTTCCATACCTTTATACTTGTCGAACTCTTGACCTTTTGCCGTTAACAATATAATGTATATGCCCGGAATTTTTAGTTCATTTTTGACAGCGTTACAAACATCAAATCCATTCATTTTGGGCATCATAACATCAAGAAAAACAAGCTCAGGTTTTTCTGATTTAATTGTCTCTAAAGCAGCTTCTCCATTATCAGCAATTAGTAACTCAACCCCGTCCTCTTCCAAGTCTTCCAAAGTTTGCTCTAACAAAAGCCTGATATGAGGTTCATCATCGACAATTAATATTTTTTGTCCCATAATTCTCTCGATATGAATTTAGTAAAGTACTTCAAAAACTTCTACAGTTTTCTTTTTACCTTTAACTTTTAAATTGCCAATTTCCTTAAACTTAAATTTATGTTGGTTTAGTTCATAGACACTGCGGCTAATCAGAATTTGGCCACCTTGAGCCAGAGATTGTAGCCTAGAGGCTACATTAACCTCATCTCCAATTGCTGTATAGTCCATGTGCCGTGGAGAGCCGACATTTCCCACCACCACTTTTCCCGAACTAATGCCAATTCCTGTATTAAAATTATCCCTAATCCAGGGAACTGCAATCATCTTTAAACGTTTTTGCATCTCAATGGCTGTTTGCAACGCTTTTTGTTCGCTGTTTTCTAGGGGAGAAGGTGCGCCAAAAATTGCTACAATCATATCTCCCACAAATTTATTAACTGTACCACCGTTACTAAAAATAACTTCTACCATTTGAGTGAAATACTCATTTAGGTATTCCACTATTTTTTCTGGTGCTAGTTGCTCGCATTGTTGAGTAAAGTTTCTGATATCTGAGAAAAGAATGGTAATATTCTTTTTATCTGGCTCCAAGGAAATTTCACCTTTCGAGCCGAGAATTGCTTCAACAACTTGGGAAGCAAGATATCGTTCAAGATTACTCTTAATTCGTGCTTCTTTTAGCTTATTTTCATGAAGCAGAGCATTTTCAATTGCAGCAGCGGCTTGAGAGGCTATTGCCGTTAAAAGTTTAAGGTCAGATGCGGTATAGTTGGTTTGTTTTTCATTGCTAATGTTAATCACCCCGATTACCTTTTGTGTGGTATTTAAGGGTGCGCACATGAGCGAGCTTACCCTGTTTTTACGAGGGATAAACCGGGGATCTGACCAGACATCATTGATGATTTCTGCTCTCCCTGTGAGCGCAACGTTACCAGCTATTCCTTCACCGGGTTTAATGATGAGTTTTTGGTTATATTCCTCACCAAACGCAGCAATTATATAGAATTCGCGACCCTTTTCATTAATTAACATCAAGGAGCCAGATGTTGCTTTGATCAATCTTTTGGTTTCATCAAGAGCAAGTTTTGCAATTTCTTTTAAATCAAGGCAAGCAGTCATTTTACCTGAAATTTCATAAAGAAGGTTAATTTCTTTATATCGTTCCAGGGTTTCGCGAGCGAGTGTTTTTTTCTCCATTTCCTTGTTGGCTAAATAAGTTAAAAGAGAAGCAATGGGAGAAGCTTTTTCATCTCCCGTTACCCAGCCAATTACTTCACCATTTAGCTTCACAGGATATTGAGGGGAGGGAGCTACGCTGACATTTCCCATCAATGGCTGTCTTAAAGCATCTTGAATGCAAATTTTATCCCCAGTTAAAGGGAGCATTTCAACGATCAGAGAAGAGACTTCTTTCTTAGAAATAAGCCTTTTGAGACTTAGATGATTTTTTGCTAGTGCCATATTTTAAGAAAAAAAATAAAACATTTTTCAGTTATTTTTCAAACTGCATTTTTTTGACTAGATTTTGGTAATCTGAAAAATATGCACCAGCAACAACCTTACTAGGTTTAACTATTCTCAATTTTTCGATAAAGTCTTCTCTATTATATGCCTCAATCACAAATCACCCTGGTTATTGGAGTATTTTAGTCATTTTTTTGGTAGTTGAGGTATGTTTATCTAAAATTAACAATCGCTTCTTGAAAGTGCCTTGAGATAGTGGCGATTCTACTTGCCTGTGCAATTATTCTGTGTTAATCGGCTTGATTAGACATCTCTTAATCCCAAGACGATACCGCCTTATTTTGCTTCTTCAATAGAAAGCTTGATTAAAAGACGCAGTTCAACTAATACCATTTGGGTGAAAATCTGACACAATTTATTGGTGGGTATCAAAGCTTTAGTGAGGACGGGTTTTGATGTGAAATTTTTGGTGTATGGTCAAATTCAATCTTTAAACCCGCCCCTACAAAGGTGATATTCATAACACCAAATGGTATAAGAGAAGCCAGCGCTATAGCACTTAGCGGTATATCGCCTGGAGTAGGTCACCTTTAATGTTAAGTCTTAACTCGGCGACGCAACTGCTCTAGCACGCGACGAATTAAATCTGCATCTTCACCGTTAGGACGCATCTGGGAATAAACTTTTAAATCTCGGTATGCCAAAGACCAGTCTCCCAAATGGTAGTAAAGAAGTCCTCGATCGCGCATTTCCAGAAGAGATTCAGGGAACAACAGCATTATGCGTTCAACTGCACCTAAAGCTTTATCCCAATTTTTGCTGTTGAGGTAAATAAATTTGAGATTTGTTAATATTCTTGCCAATATCTGCTTAGTTCCCACCGATTCTATTAAACTTGGTTCCATCGGTACTGGATACCCGTACATTTGCTTAAGTCGTTCCTCGCAATCTTGCTCAAACAAAATCTCACCTTGATTGAAAGCATCGATAAAAATACCAGCATTCTGAAACTCTGGACGAATCAAGAAATGCCCAGGCATATTAATGCCAACCATAGGAAAATCAAGACGACGAGCAATTTCTAGATAAACAACGGACAGAGTAATGGGAATGCCAGTGTGTCGGTCTATAACCTCATTGAGGAAGCTATTGCGAGGATCGTAATAATCATCGGTGTTGCCTTTGTAACCCAACTCATCGTATAAATACTGGTTGATTGTCTGGATAACCCGCAGGGGATATCGTTCACTTGGCAAGCGTATCTTTACTTTGGCTGCCATCTCATCCAGGATTTTGATGTAGTCAGTGCTGTCAAAGTTCTGGTATTCTTCTTCTGCGATATAAAGCGCTGCTTTTCCTAGATCGATTTCGTCATCTAGCTTTTTTGCTTCCTGCTCAAAATTTTTTCGCCCTAGGGGAAGGTACATAGGAAAGGATAATTTAGCGAGTCTTTACCTTTGATTGTGACATTCCCACGCCCTAACCAACGGGTATATTTTTCCTCAAGGATAGCAAGAGTAGAAGACCTCGCAAAGGCAATCCCAAAAATTGCTGAGCATAAAATATTGTGAAAAAGACTTACTTTTTGCATAAAAGTTGCCAACTGACTGGATAAGTAAGCACTTCTTTCATGAGAGGGTATTTCAATGAACCAAGCAGCGAAAGTTATCAATGTATCCCTGCTTAATGGCAGCAATGGCTTCAGCATCGAAGCCAATAATTTTTTTGACGCCTTTGTCCTTGGCTGGTATGTGAGTTCAGCGGGGGATGTCAATGGCGATAGCGTAGCGGACGCAGCGCAGCGAGATGGCTACGACGACCTAATCGTTGCAGATGATGAGCGTGATGGCCATAGTTATGTGGTGTTCGGAAAAACTGGAGACTTCAGTGCAAGCTTTGACCTTTCGACCCTTGACGGTAGCAATGGCTTCCTGATCAGCAACAGCAATACCCCTAATTCCTTAATGAAATTCGCCGCCTTCTGACTATCGGTTCATTACCAGATTAACTAGGTTTGCTAGAGAACTCAAGAAGTTTCGCTGGTTTTGTTATTTATTAGCAACGAAGAAAGAAAAATAATTATCTTTACCTACTCTTTATTGGAAGCACTTACTTAGAGAGAAATATCAAGCTAGAATTGCTGAATAGAGGAGAAAGTCTCCCCTAATTTTAGGTGGTTATATTGAATCCGTTTGCCTGGGAATAATATGTTTTTTTAACGCAGATAGCGCAGAGTTTTACGCAGAGGGACGCAGAGTTTTTTGAGTGATTCCGACAGGGAAATGATCTTTCTCGGATGCTAAAAAAACAATTGACAGGGCAACTATCTAACAATTAATAAAAAACTGGGAGGTTTAGTATGAAATCACGTTTGGTCATTGCTGCATTGCTGATACTTGTAACTGGATGTTCAAGCGAAATGCTAAGTTTCGGGCAAAACAAAACGGAAAACAAACAAACCGAAATTCCCCAACCAATAGGATCGACTCGTCTTAAAGATGCGGTGGAAAATTTGAGAGTAATCAAAATCAAGACGGCAAATATCGGTCGTCTAGATATGAAAGAATATGGAGAAAATGTTGTCGATGTCGAGCAGATGATTGAGAATGCTTATGGTAACCCCAAAGCTGTAGCTGCAGTGAAATCAGCGATAGTAGGTCACAAATTAGCGGCAAAGTTCTGGAAGTGTGAGAAACTTACTGGCTATGATGCGCAATCTCAATGTCGGGATGATGTTCTCAAAGATATATTCCGCACCTACCCGGACATTGAAACACAAGCAAAAGCAGCAGTTAAAGGCGAAAACCTTGATTACATGAGTTTGGGAATAGATAGAAATGCTCTCTTGGAAGCAATCTGGGCTAAGACAGGTGCCCAAACGGATACAGCGGTTAAACTCGTTAACCCTACTGCTGTTTTAGAAGAAAGAAAACCTTTAGTAAAATAATTGCTTATGAGATATAGCGGTTCTCGAATAACTTAGGTACACCACAAGCCCTTGACTGTCGTTGAGTTAATACGGTTACTGTATTTCATCTATTTGAGAAACGCTATACCCATTATCTAAAAATGCTAACAAAACAATAAAAAAGCCTGCGTATGCAGGCTTCGTTTTTGTAGCCCCACCCTTTAGGGTGCGGGATATATTAGCCTAATTTTGTCTTTCGATAAACGGCTGTAATGGTGCAGATTTGTCCTCATACCAACTAGGACCTTTTTTAGGTGCTGGTGTTTTCTCTTTGGGGATTGCTTTGAGGCTGTCTTTAGAACTTTCTTTGAGGTTACTTGCTGTCAATGCACCCAAAGTTTGATTGCCAACAATGCCATCAACTGTTAATCCCTTCGTTTGCTGAAATTGCCGCACAGCAGCTTCGGTTTCTTCATCAAACGCACCTTTCTGACTACTCACAGCAAAACCAGCCGCCGCCAACTTTTGCTGAAGGTTACTGACTTGTTCACCGCGATCGCCTAATCGTAAGGTTTCCTTAGTAGACTCCTTAACCGCTGACTCATCTAAGGCTGCTTGTGTGTTTGTACCCACAATGCCATCCGGTGTCAGTCCTTTAGCTTGCTGGAATTTTTTCACAGCCTCATCAGTTATTGTGCCATAATAGCCACTGATTTCTCCCTTAAAGTATCCCAGTTCTAGCAAACGCTCTTGGAGAACAGTCACGTCAGGACTGCGATCGCCTAACCGAGACATTGCAGAGGCCTGACGAGCCATTCCTAGGATACCGACGGCGATTGTTATCGACAGCAACTGAATTGCAGCTTTTGTGGAAAGGTGAGGCCAATCAAGCCAACTCAAAAAATTAGGTTTCTTCCAGGAGGAAAGTTCAGCCGTGCAATCCGAGGAATCCTGGGCTTCCTCGGCTAAGGCAAGATGAAGATAAGCAAGAGTTTCCATAGTTTTAAATAAGCATCACTTCAGCTTTTTACCAAGTCTAGCCTGATACCACAATTAGAGCGCAAAGTCTAGCTGCAACCTTGCTTAGACTTTGAACCATCAGGCATAGTTGCACCGCAAAGCATAACATCACTGAGATTGACTCCGGTCAAGTCGGCATTTTTGAGGTTAGCCTCAAACAAATTAGCATTTCTCAAGCTAGCAGACTTCAGACTAGCACCCTTGAAGTTCGCATTCCTTAAGTTACTACGCCCAAAGTTAGTACCTTCCAGTTTGGCATTGCTCAGGTCTGCATTAATCAGGTGCGCATCTGTCAAGTCTGCACCACCGAGGTTGGCATCACCTAATTTGGCATCCAATAGGATAGCACGCACTAAGTCAGCAGTCACCAAATTGGCACTGCTGAGGTTTGTCTCTCTGAGATTCGCAGTACTGAGATTTGCACTACTCAGGTTACTCTTGCTCAGGTCAGCACCACTTAAGTTAGCACCTCTGAGATTCGCTCGAATCAGGTTAGCACCACTCAAGTTTGCCTTGCTCAGATTGGCTCCACTCAGGTTCACCCGATTCAAATTTGCACCCTGTAGGTCAGCTTTGCTTAAGTTAGTATTGCTCAGATTTGCCTCACTCAAGTAGATACCTTCTAGCTTGATTCCGCTCAAATCCGTACCGCTCAAGTCAGCTAAACCTAAGTTGGTATTCTGAAAATTAGCACCTTTTAAGTTGGCAGCAGTCAGAATTGCACCAATCAATTCAGCGCGATCCAAATTAGTCTCGCTCAAATTAGCATTGAGCAAATTTGCACCCCTGAGATTAGCTCGACTCAAGTTTGCACCCCTGAGATTAGCACCACTTAGGTCACACTTTTCACAGTTTTTTGTTTCCAGTAACTGTTTTACGTGCTCAGGATTTTCCGCATTAACTGAAGTCGCTAACCAGAAGGGTGCCAAAAGCAAAGCAATTTTCAGAATCCACAGTCTCATTGGCCAGTTGTTCCATTGACCGAACCAATGATCGTGGCGCTAACTACTGTGTTGAGATTGACTGACTCTAACAAACTTTTCCAATCCCCTTCCACTTGTTTATCGTTAGGTTTTTCCTTACGTAATTCCGCGAGGGTACTCAAAGCGTCTGTCCAGATTTCAGCTTGCGCATAAAATGCTACGCGATCGCGCTCTGAAGCATTCTTTAACTGAGCCGCTAGAGTAGGGTCTGGTTCAATTCGTTTGACCCACCCATCTACGACCATATTCTCCCCACTATCACCAGGATCGCAAATAACTGAAAAAGACCAGTGATACAACTGACCAACTTCCAGCGGTTTGACATCAGCAGGAAGCGTCATACTCAAGACACCAGCATTGCCAGTCAGAGCGATTTTTTTGTCAGCTATTATCTCACCGTTTTGCTTTTGGACTATGAACTCCGCGTTTTTTACAGGAGGTTGAGTTATATGAACCAAGAAAGTTGGACGTGGAGATACAGTGGATTCAACTTCAATCTGCGCTTTTTCTAGTAACTCAGCTTCGTTGGTTTTTGGTAACAAAGCAGTCACAGACATCTCCTTTCCAGCGCAGCTATTACTATTACTCCCTTTGCGTACTAATCCCCCTTCTCGCTTTTGAGAAGGTCTAATTCCTCGCACCTTGAACCCCAAGCGAGAGCCCTCTAGTGCTAGTAGGCTTCCTGAACCTGTCGGTACTCCTTGGCTTAGGGTAGTGTTTTGGATGCTGGCACCTGCTGGAATACTGGTACTCATCGCCAGCCCTACAGACAATGCCAAGGAAAATCTTTGGAAATTCAGATAATGCTTTTTCATAGTGACCATGCTCCTTCCTTATTAACTTACAACGCTTGCTCGAACTTGAGCTAATTAACCTTTTGCCAAAGTCAATTTTTGCTACAGGACCCTAGTACTTATCACCTTTTGCTTGGACTTTTATGCAATAAGTTTAATCTCCTTAAGAATTGGACTAAGTAAAGAATATTTTCAGGCGATACCTCTGAGATTCACAAGAGTTTCTGAAGCTCACACTTAAATCTTTATGAAAAGTAAAGAAACTGCTCTTTGTGTATATGATACGAGCCTAAGACTGACTGGTATATTTTAGTAAAAAAACTACACAATCCTGGTTCAAAAAAAAGTATCTAGAGGAGTATACTATAAATCTAATAATCCTAGGATTCTAGAAAAAATCAGCAAAAAAAGTATTTTTACTAGAAAAAATCTTGCTATTGAGAGTTTTTCGGGAAGCTAGTTCTGAGCCTGCCTATTAACCCTCTCGTATATCTGGAAGAGGCGATACCAATATGATTAATCGGTTGTCAGAAAAAATTCGTTCGCTGTTATCAAACCCAAATGACCTACGCAAAAAAGCAACTGTCTTTGGTGGAACAGTGATTCTCACCAGTGCTGTAGTAGTTGGCGCTCTTGTTCTGGTGCGGCAACTTGGAGCCATTGAAGGACTGGAACTGCAAGCTTATGATAGTCTGCTGCGCTCGCGTCCTGATCAAGGGCCGGATAACCGCTTAGTGGTAGTAGGAATAACAGAGGAAGATATTAAGAAACTGAAGGAATATCCAATTTCTGATGGTACTTTGGTTCAGACCTTGAAAAAAATAGAGGAGTATCAACCTCTGGCGATCGGCATAGATATTTTGCGAGATGTTCCTCAAGGTAGAGGTAGAGAAGCTTTAATTGAGGTAATGAAGCAGAGCGATAAAATGATTGCGGCTTGCAAGCTCAGTTCTGCTAACGAGCCGGGAAATCCTGCTGCTCCTGGAGTGCCACAAGATCGCATTGGCTTTGCTGATTTACCGCTAGATACTGATGTCAGTATCCGCCGCAATATCTTATTATCAACACCCACACCTCCCAAAATTGCGCAAGAAAAACCGCATTTTTGTAACATCGCTGATCCCGAAAACCAAGTTCCATCTCTGAGTTTCCTGCTATCAATGCTTTACTTGGAAACTAAGGGAATCAAGCCAGAACAGACACCTGATGGGGACATAAAATTAGGACAAACTGTATTCAATCGGCTAGGAGAAAAAGCGGGCGGATATCAAAAAACTGGCGCAACAGATTACCAAGTTTTGCTTAACTATCGCTCTCCCCAAAACCCGGCTAAACAAGTAACAATTACGGAATTATTGGAAGGTAAAGTTGATTCGACTTTGATCAAAGATCGCATTGTGCTGATCGGATACACCGCACAAAGTACTAAAGACGACTTCACCACACCTTACAGCGCTGGCTTAGCAGAAAGCCAGAAAATGCCAGGAGTTTTGATTCACGCTCAGAGTGTAAGTCAAATCCTCAGTGCAGTTTTGGATAATCGACCTTTAATGGGCTATTGGCCGCTGTGGAGCGAAATTTTCTGGATTTGGGGTTGGTCGGTAGTAGGAGGAACACTAGCTTGGAGTATCCGGCGTCCGTGGCTTTTTGCTCTTGCTTCAGGAGGCGCGATCGCCGTTTTAGTAGGTACTTCTTATGGTTTGCTTCTTGTCGCAGTATGGGTGCCATTAGTACCACCAATTTTAGCAATAGTAGGAACAGCTCTTGGTGTTGTCTTAGTAGATCGATACTCCCAAGTTATCTATGAAGGCGTTAAAAAAGGCCTCTTGAAACTAAAGATTGAGATTGATTCTGACAAAAAACAAGAAGAGGTAGATGCAATTACACAAAGCGAATATTTCCAGAATTTACAGGAAAAAGCTAAGGAACGGAGGAATCCCAAGAACAACCTTAACCTAGATGGCGAGTCACCTTCAAAGGATGAGGTAAAAGAAGAGAAAGCTACAGAACAAGAAGCTGAACCAAGTTCAGATGCCGATTACTTCTTACGATTGCAGCAAAAAGCGAGGAAGTACAGAAAAAAAGAAGATAATTCCAGCGAGTAATAGGTAATTAGTAAGGGGTAAGGGGTAATTGATAGAAAGGGCGTAGCATTTGCGTTTTTAAATTGTCGGTTATTGTCAAATATTTCGGTGCAAATGCTAAGCCCCTACACAAAGGAAAAATAAGCAATAACAAATGACAACTGACCAATGAAAACAAACAACAAACAACAGGGAGAGAAAAAATAATGAGTGAAGATCAGAGAAATCCTGCTTTAGGAAATGACAAGCAAGACGAGCAAAAAATTGCTACAGGTGTGAAGAGTATGGGGGATATCCTCGCACTACCTGACAGAGAAAGACGAATCGTCAATTGGCTTATTCGTCACAAACAATCTACTCTCCCTGAAGTTGCAGAACATATAGGCGAAGACCAGTTAACTGTCAAGACTCAATTGGATGAATTAATAAAGCAAGGCTACATCCAAGAGAACGTACTAGCAGAGGAGCTGCGCTACTCCGTCAAGCTAGCTGCAAAACGTGGCTCTGAGCTGTTCTAAGCTAGTCAATGTGTATAATAACGGAAACGAGGAGTTTTTTCGATAAAATTACTTCTCGTTGCCACTATCAACTCATATAAATTTTATTGGAAGCCAAATGAGTAATTAATATACCCAAATTTTCAAGCTTTGAATCCGCACATTGCTCAAGTAATAATAGCTACAGAAGAGGTTATTTATGTCGTCTAAAATTGTGTCTATTCACTCATTTCGAGGTGGAACTGGCAAATCAAATTCGACGGCTAATATAGCTGCTACTGTTGCTCGCTATGGAAATCGAGTAGGGATTATAGACACGGACATTCAATCACCGGGGATTCATGTCCTGTTTGGTTTCGATGAAAAAAAGATAACAAATTCCCTCAATGACTACTTGTGGGGACGGTGTTTTATTGAAGATACTGCTTACGATGTCACCTCAGTTTTGAAAGAAAAAGCTAAGGCACGCAGTAAGATTTACCTAATTCCTGCGAGCATCAAAGCTGGCGATATTGCCAGAATATTGCGTGAAGGGTTTGACTTTGGTCTTCTTAGTGACGGTTTCCAAAAGCTGATGGAAGCACTGAACTTAGATTATCTATTTATCGACACTCATCCTGGACTCAATGAAGAAACTCTGCTTTCCCTTACTGTTTCTGATACCTTACTAATAATTTTGCGTCCTGACCGTCAAGATTTTCAGGGAACGGCTGTCACTGTAGAAGTAGCGCGAAAATTGGAAGTACCAGAAATGTTTTTGATGATCAATAAAGTACTACCAAGTTTCGATTTCGATGCCTTAAAGCAAGAAGCACAGAAAAAATATAACGTTCCAGTGGCAGGAATCTTACCTCACTCTGAAGAAATGATGCATCTGGCTAGCAGTGGAATTTTTTGCCTACAATATCCTAATCATCCCTTGAGTAAGGTGATAGAAGCAGTCGCGCTGAGAATTATGGATTGAATTATTAGCAATTTAGTTATTTATTAGATCTCTTGCAAAAGTCAATTTTCCGATGTAGGGGCTTTAGCGTTAGCGTTAGCTAAGCCCTTATCAGATTTATGCAAGAGGTCTATTCTAGGACAGGTGCGATACCTGTCCTAGTTTTTTTGTTGTCAGAGAAAAAACTATCCCGTCTGTTAGAGTTTTTTATTGTCAGTTTGTTCTTGAAAACTGACTTTATACTTCATCCTTCAACCTTCATGCTTCAGTTGAGCGATCAGCACTGATATCAAGTACGCTGATATTGTTATTGTATGATAGGGGTGGGTATACCTCAGATATCTTTCAAAACTAGATTTGCTTGAGGAAGTGCATCCTTAGTGCTAAGTTGCGGTCAAAAATCTAATTTGCTTGTTTTTGAAAGGTAGAAGAAGCAAGGAGAAGAGATAGTTACTTGTAAGCAGATAGTAGCGATAAAACACCTAAAAATATCCAAAAATGATGTGATCGCACCTAAGATCACCGCTGCTTAATAAATGATGAGTAATGATCAACGTTACATATAACTTTTCTTAACTTTTCCTAACCTTTTGGTAGAGGTAGAGAAAAATTGAGATTAGATACATTTATCTGTTTGAGTACTTAAGAGGTCAGATAGCAATGAAAGTAACACGGACGCCCAAATCATGGTTATTTTTCATTGTTTCGCTAAGCGGAGCAACTTCTTGCTGGATAGCTGTGTTTCAGTCTGAAAAATCGGCACTTGCTCAACAAATCACCCCAGCGACTGACAACACTCAAACTAAAGTTAACCAACAGGGAAACCAATTTAACATCACAGGAGGTAGTCTATCGGATGATCAGACAAATCTTTTTCAAAGTTTCCAAGAATTTGGACTTTCTCAAGGTCAAATTGCTAACTTTATCTCGAATTCTTCTATTAAGAATATCCTGGGGCGGGTTGTTGGTGGTAACCCCTCCTTAATTAACGGATTAATTCAAGTCAGTGGCGGTAACTCTAATTTATATTTGATCAACCCTGCTGGGGTTGTATTTGGGCCAAATTCTCAACTGAATGTTACTGCATCTTTTGCAGCTACTACTGCTACTGGTATCGCCCTTAAAGATAGTAATGGCGAGAATAATTGGTTCAATGCTTTCGGTGAAAATAATTACCTAAATCTCAACGGCACTCCCAGTCAGTTGGCTTTTGACTTAGCTACCCCTGGAAGTATTATCAATGCTGGTAACCTAAAAGTAAAGGCAGGCGAAAGCTTAACTTTAGTTGGTGGCAATGTAATTAATACTGGAAAAATGACTGCTCCTGGAGGAAATATTATCCTGGCTGCGGTTCCGGGAACTAGCTTAGTGCGGCTTTCTCAAGCAGGAAGTTTACTTTCTTTGGAAATTGCACCGCCAAGAGACACCCAAGGGCTGTTATTGCCAATTAAACCTCTGGATTTAGCTACGTTGCTGACAGGAACTGAGGAAAATGTAGCAACTGGCTTGACAGTTTCTTCCACCAATGAGGTGCAACTGACAAGTTCCGGTAATGCTATCCCTACTGATGGGAAAACAGTAATTGCTTCGGGTACTATTGATGTCTCTAATTCATCCCCAGGTCCACCACTACCCCAGATAGGTGGTTCCGTTTATCTTCTGGGTGACAAAGTTGGAGTAGTCAACGGTAAGATCAATGCTTCTGGTACAAATGGCGGCGGTACAGTGTTAATTGGTGGGGATTCTGAGGGAAAAGGAACAGTACCCAATGCTTCTCGTACTGTTGTGACTACAGACTCAGTGATTAATGCTGATGCTGAAGAAAGTGGCAATGGTGGCCGAGTTATCCTCTGGGCAGATAAATTAACAGGATTTTTTGGTAATATTAGCGCCCGTGGTGGTACAAATTCTGGCGATGGCGGCTTTGTTGAAACATCAGCTAAAGAAGACTTAATTTTTGATGGCAAAGTAAACCTGTTTGCAGAAAATGGCAATCTTGGCACATTGCTATTAGACCCCACAAATATCACTATCTCAAATTCTCGATCTTCTCCTGGGGTCGATTCTCAACTTAATCAAACAGCCCAAATCTTAGCAACTAATTTTTCTCCTACTTCAATTAATATCTCTCAATCTACACTGCAAGCTCTGCCAAACCAGGCAAATGTCATCTTAGAAGCTACCGACAAGATCACGATCGGCACCCTGACGGGTAATGTTCTCACTTTTAAGGCTGGTCCTGGTGGCTCAATTACATTTAAAGCTGGTGGCGATTTTTCCATGAATTCTGATGCGACAATCCGGGCTCTGAGCCGAAACATCACAATTTCTGGCGCGAATATTAAGGTTGGCAATATTGATACTTCTAAGAGTAAATCTAGTTCGCCAGGAGGGAGCATCACTCTTAATAGTACTGGGAAAATTGAAACCGGCTTGCTAAATTCCAGTGGTAATTCGGCTTCGGGTGGCGACATTTTCCTCACGGCCCTAGGGGACATTTTGACATCCAGTATTGACTCAAGATCCCTTACTGCTGGCAATGGGGGGAAAATCACCCTCCAAAGCAACAACGGAGCAATTATTACCCAAGGCGCCCTAAAGTCTGATGGTGTTAGTGGCAATGGAGGGGCGATCGCCTTCAACGCTAAAGGAGATATTACTACTTTGTCGCTTTCCTCGACGGCGCGTACTGGTTCAGGAGGGACAATTAGCCTTACTAGCGACAGTGGCGCAATTAATACCTCGGCTGGCACTCTAGACTCTAGTCATACTTTTAACCAATCTCCTGGTAATGGAGGAGAAATTAAGCTTGCGGCTCCTAATGGCATTACCGTTGCTGATATTAATTCTAGTACTGTTGCTACTTCTAGTAGTTCCAATGGTGGAAAAGTTACGCTCAATGCAGACAGTAACAAAATTACTCTCAGTGGTGATATCAATAGTTCCGCTTCTGGGGGAACTGGAGGTGATCTCAGTATTATTGGTAATGTGACGCTTTCTCAATCTAATACCACTCTCAATACTATAGGAAATACTAGGGGCGGTGACATCACCTTCAATAACCCGATTAATGGGAAAACTAGAGGTAAGCAAGATTTGACGTTGAATTCTGGGAGCGGTGAGATTACCTTCAATGGCATCGGTAACAACGTCCCTCTAGGTAATTTAACAACCAATGGCACAGGAAATGTCCAGTTAGCAGGCGATTATATTTTGTGCCAACAACTGCTACCTTCAACAACCCAGTTAATCTCGTTGGTGCAACACAATTATTAAAGCTGAAAATAGTATCGCGTGTTAACAATACTCAATGACAGCAGGTGCTCACAATATCTCCCTGATTTCTAACGAAATTAACTTTGCCAATAAGGTTTCGGGAACAGGAGACTTGACAATTAAGCCATTTAATGAGAAACAAAATATCGCAATTGGAGGCAGTACCGATACTGGTTCTGACACCTTAAATCTACTTTCCAGTGAGACTCAGCGCGTTGCAAAATGGCTTCAAATCCATCACCATTGGCAGTGCGTGCCCATACGGGTACGATGACCCTCGCAGGGAACGCGACTTTCAGTGACCCGCTTAGCTTGCTTGTGGGAGATGGCTTCGATCAACAGCAAAGGGTTTTACCCTGACCGGGATCTGATGACGCCACGATTAGCTTACAAGCCAACAAAGATATTACCACTGGCAATATCAATACCGTAGGTCGGGCAATTACACTAACTACGAGCAAAGGTAATATCGACAGCAGTAGCGGGACGCTCAGTACTCAAAATACCAATGGTCCAGGAGGAGAGATTGCCCTGACTGCGAATAGCGGTAAGATTGGCACCGGTAATCTTAATAGTACAGGGACACTGGATGGAGGAAAAATTAATCTCAAGTCTAGTGGCGATATTGCAACAGGAAATATACAATCCTTATCGTTTTCTACTATTGGCAATAATGGCAATGGTGGTGAAGTTTTCATCGAATCTGGTGGCAATATTAACACCGGCAACATAGCCTCTTACTCCCGTGTTAATTCCCCAAATTCTGCTAATGCAGGTAAAGGCGGTTCTGTAACGCTAAATGCTAAAAATGCAAAAAGCAACATCACTGTAGCGGGAAGCATTGACTCTAGTTCCCAAGTACAAACAGGTGGAGGTAACTCTAATATTGGTGGTGCAATTAACTTGAATACAGCTAACAATATCAGTGTTACGGGAAGCATTGACTCTAGTTCCCAAGTAAAAGCAGGCGTCGGTAACTCTAATACTGGTGGTGCAATTAACTTGAATACAGCTAACAATATCAGTGTTGGGGGAAGCGTTGATTCTAGTTCCCAAGTAAAAGCAGGTGCAGGTAACTCTAACAACGGCGGACAAATAACTTTGAATGCAACTAATGGCAAAATTGACATTAGTAGTTCTGTCAACTCTCAATCTAGCGCTGTCTCTGGTAACAGTGGAAATGGAGGCGCGATCGCCTTTTCTACAAAAGGGGACATTACAACTACAGACTTGCAATCTCTGTCTCGCGGTAGTGGTAGTGGAGGTGGGATTACCCTGACAAGTACTGAGGGAAAAATTAATAGCCGTGGCAATTTAAATTCAAGTTCCAGTAGCGCTAGTGGTAGTGGAGGAGCGATTGTTCTTAGTGGTAAAAACATTACAACCAATAACATAGAATCCTTTGCCAGTAGTGCCGGAAAAGGAGGCGAAATCTCCATTAATAACAGAGGTGAAACCATCAGTACAGGTAACCTGAATTCATCAGGAGGTGTTCAGGGTGGAAACATCCAATTTCAAGGTAGTACTCAAATTACCGTCGGACAAATCAACTCTAGTAGCAAAGCAGGTAAAGGTGGTAATGTCGCACTTAACCCCTCCCATGACCTGCAATTTAACTACATTAACAGCCAAGGAGGAACTACGGGCGGGACAGTTAACATTTCATCAGGAAGATATTTACGAGCCACAGGCATTTTCCAGGACAAAAATGGAACCTTAGCCAGCATTTCTACTGCAGGAGATACGAGGGGCGGAGATCTAACAATTCGGCACGGAGGAAACGGACTTGTTCCCTTTAGCGTCGGGAGTTCCGCAACCATTGGCACAGCCGGAGCGATCACCACTGGCAACTCTACCATTGCCCCGGATAAATCCTTTCTCTATACCCAAAATCTCGAAAACATTCAAATTATTAGCGTCAATCGCCCCGTCTATTCTATTTACCGAGTTACTAAACCCAACAACGAACCAAAAGATAGCAACGATAGCAATAAAAAAACTGACTCACCAACCTCCATTACCCTGCCAATTACTAACAACATCCCTACCCTAAAAACAGCCTCAGCCGACAGTGGAGGCATGACTAAAATAGAGCAAGGCGTTACAGGTGTGTTTGAAAAATATTTAGGTGTCAGTGATGCTCCCATCGTCACCTTAGAGCAAGCCAAAACATCTCTACAAAGAATAGAAAAAATCACCGGACTAAAACCCGCCCTTATCTACGCTTTCTTTACATCAGCCAACCCTGAATCTACAAAATCTCAACCTACAAACCCTAATCAAACCATCTGGCAATTTAGTCCCAACGGCTTTACTACTAACGCCGAGCATCTTATCTCCCAAAACCAAACACCTCAAGATACCGATCAGTTGGAATTAGTAGTAGTCACATCTGAGGGAACACTAATTCGACGAAAAGTTGAGGGAGCAACACGGGCCTCTGTCATGGCCACAGCCAAAGAATTTTTGCGCACCGTCACCAATGCTCGCAACCGCACTGGTTACCTAGCTCCAGCTCAGCAAATGTATCAGTGGCTAATTGCACCAATTGAGAAAGATTTACAAGCCAAACGCATCAACAACCTAGCCTTCATCATGGACACCGGTTTGCGTTCCATTCCAATAGCAGCGATGCATGATGGACAACAGTTTCTGGTGGAAAAATACAGCGTCGGATTAATGCCAAGCCTCAGCCTCACCGATACTCGCTATGTGGATTTGAGAAAGACGCAAGTATTAGCAATGGGAGCTGAGAAATTTACTGACCAAAGATCCTTACCAGGTGTCCCTGTTGAGCTATCTATGATAGTAGGTAAATTATGGCAAGGCAAAACCTTTCTTAACGAAAACTTCACCCTACAAAATCTCAAACAAGCACGCAAAATTCAACCCTTTGGGATTATCCATTTAGCCACCCACGGCGAATTTCAAGCAGGTCAGTTGGGTAATTCCTACATCCAGTTGTGGGATGAGAAATTGCCCCTTGACCAACTGCGTCAACTAGATTGGGATAAGCCTCCTGTGGAATTGTTAGTTTTGAGCGCTTGTCGTACCGCTTTGGGGGATGAACAAGCAGAGTTAGGATTTGCTGGCTTGGCGGTGCGGGCTGGGGTGAAGTCAGCTTTAGGTAGCTTGTGGTCTGTTAGTGATGAAGGCACACTGGGGTTAATGACTAAATTTTACGAGCAATTGAAAGAAGCCCCCATTAAAGCCGAAGCCTTGCGACAGGGCGCAGTTGGCGATGCTCAAAGGTGAGGTGCGATTGCAGAGTGGGAAGCTGGTCACAAAAAATAGCAACTTATCTTTGCCTCCAGAGTTAGCCAAGTTGGGAGACAAAGACTTGAGCCATCCCTATTACTGGAGTTCCTTTACCCTAATTGGTAATCCTTGGTAAGTCTTTGGGCTGAAATATCTAATTATTTCTTCATAACTTTTAACTTTGTAACTCATTCTATTGAGTGAGGACAAGAGTAGGGAAAATGCGGCAAAATAGTATTAGAAGCTAGTACATAGCTTCTAGCTCCTTGGGAGGTAAAGAAATATGAAAAATCAAATTGCGGCTACTCTAGCTCTACTAAGCACCATATCTCTAGCAACTCCTGTTTTTGCAGAAAACCTCTGCCCTCGTCAAACAGTTACTAGAAACCAGAGCTTGTGAAAGTTGTGACTTGGCGGGAGCGAATTTGAGCGGCGCTCACTTAATTGGGGTGGATTTGAGAAATGCCAATTTGGAAGGGGCAATTCTAATTAATGCTAATTTAGAGGGTGCTGATTTAAGTGGTGCTAACCTCAAAGGAGCAAATTTGACGGGTGCTTATTTAAGCGGCACAAGCTTGACTAAGGCGAATCTTACTGATGTGAATTTCAGTCAGGCTAAGTTATTTAATGCTGATGTTGCTGGTGCTAATTTGACAGGTATTAACCTGACTGGCGCCACTTTGTTGAACACTAATATCAGCGTTGGTGGAGAATAATTTTCAATAGTTCAAATTCCTTTCTTAACTGAGTTGCGGCCCCACACCCTCAAGGGTGGGGCTACACGAGATCTCGTCTGCCTACGCAGCCTGAAGAATTTTAGCCTGCGTAGGCAGGCTTCGTTTATGTAGCCCCACCCTTGAGGGTGCGGGCGTTTATTTGCTCTTCTTAACTCCTAACTGCCCACCCTACCTGAGAAAGCCTAACTCCTCTTCCTTGACAAAGCTGCTTGTAACGCAAGTTTGAAGTTCTGTAACCTATTGTCTAAGGGAGTGAAAGCCCTGCGGTAAACTAGCCCTTGATCCTGAGTCTTACTCAAGGGTGGAGAACTCTCGTTTGGAGCCGTTATTAAATGTCTCATAGCGTCAAAATTTACGATACATGCATTGGCTGCACCCAGTGCGTTCGCGCTTGCCCAACCGATGTACTAGAAATGGTACCTTGGGATGGCTGTAAAGCAGCTCAGATTGCCTCATCTCCTCGCACAGAAGACTGTGTAGGTTGCAAGCGCTGCGAAACCGCTTGTCCTACTGACTTCCTAAGCATCCGGGTTTACCTGGGAGGAGAAACTACTCGCAGTATGGGCTTAGCTTACTAAAAAGCCGCTCAAAACTCTCGATATTCCCGGTTGTGGTGTTGCCGAAAGCAACTTTCATTAAAATGCCTTTGGGTTTAGCTTTAAAGAGGGAGCAGCAATGCCTCCTCTTTTTTTTCGGAATTGTTATGATTCCCCTGAAGGTAAAGCTTCTTGACGTGTCATCAACAGCCAAGTAGCTTGGAAAACATCGCGTGTGAACCAGGAGTGATGAACCCTTATGTGTGGAATCGTTGGCTATATAGGCACCCAAGCTGCTACAAACATCTTGCTAGCTGGGTTAGAGAAACTAGAATACCGGGGTTACGATTCTGCGGGAATTGCCACGGTACTCGAAGGTGATATTCACTGCGTCAGGGCTAAGGGTAAACTAATCAACCTGCGTGAAAAGCTAGAACGGGAAAGCAACCCAGCTCAAATTGGGATTGGCCATACTCGCTGGGCAACTCATGGTAAGCCTGAAGAGTATAATGCTCATCCTCATATGGATACGCTTCGACGTGTGGCTGTAGTGCAGAACGGCATTATTGAAAACTATCGCGAGTTACGGGAAGAATTAAAAGAGCGAGGCCATGTGTTTCGCTCCGATACAGATACTGAAGTCATCCCTCACCTGATTGCTGAGTTTTTGCCTTCCCCTCCAGCTTCCAACCCTCAACCTCCCACTCCTTTCTTACAAGCAGTCCTCTACGCAGTTAACAAACTCAAAGGCGCTTTTGCGATCGCCGTCATCTGTGCAGACTATCCAGATGAACTGATCGTCGCACGACAACAAGCTCCTTTAGCGATCGGCTTTGGCCAAGGTGAATTTTTCTGCGCTTCGGATACACCAGCACTTATCCCCCATACTCGCGCTGTACTGACGCTGGAGAATGGAGAATTAGCGCGAATGACACCTCTGGGTGTTGAAGTCTACAACTTTACTGGCGACAGGCTAAAAAAACAACCTCGCACTCTCAATTGGAATCCTGTATTAGTGGAAAAACAGGGCTTCCGACACTTCATGCTCAAGGAAATCTACGAGCAACCTGGAGTAGTGCGTACCTGTTTAGAAGCTTACCTCAACAGTGATTGGAACCCAGCCGATACCTCCCAGTCTCCGATTAATCTAGGCTTAGCACCGGAACTGTACGCAGATTTAGAACACATTCAAATCCTGGCTTGTGGTACCAGTTGGCACGCTAGTTTAGTAGGCAAATACTTGCTAGAACAATTAGCAGGTGTTACCACAATGGTGCAATATTCCTCGGAGTTTCGCTACGCACCAGCACCGCTAACTGCCAATACCCTGACGATCGGCGTTACGCAATCTGGGGAAACCGCTGATACCCTAGCAGCATTGGAAATGGAGAAAAACCGTCGTTTCGGTCAACTTCCCAAGTATGAAGCGCGACTGTTAGGAATTACCAATCGTTCGGAAAGTTCCCTCGCTGGGATGGTGCCTCAAATTATTGATACCCACGCAGGTATTGAAATTGGCGTGGCTGCAACTAAAACTTTTGTTAATCAGTTGGTCGCCTTTTACTGTTTGGCTTTAGATTTAGCATGGCGTCGTCAGACTTTGACTGCAACACGCATGGAGGAAATTTTAGCGGGGTTGCGCCAACTTCCAGCCCAGATTGAGCTGATTTTGGAGAGTCAGGAACGCTATATCGAGGAATTGGCCCATAGCTTCGCCGAAACTAAGGATTTCATCTTTTTGGGACGTGGGATTAATTTTCCGATTGCTTTAGAAGGAGCACTGAAACTCAAGGAAATCAGCTATATTCACGCAGAAGGGTATCCTGCAGGGGAAATGAAGCATGGGCCGATCGCCTTGTTGGATGCTAAGGTGCCAGTAGTAGCGATCGCCATGCCTGGTAGTGTATATGAGAAAGTACTCTCCAATGCCCAGGAAGCAAAAGCCCGCGATGCGCGTCTGATTGGAGTAACACCGATGAACGAGCACGATGCTGCTGAAACTTTTGATGATTTGTTGCCGGTACCGGTGGTAGAAGAATTGCTTTCACCGATTCTTGCTGTAATTCCTTTGCAGCTCCTGGCATATCATATTGCAGCACGGCGAGGTTTGGATGTCGATCAACCTAGGAACTTAGCGAAATCTGTCACAGTGGAATAATAGACCAGGTAGGTGAAAATAAACACAACATGGTCAGGGCGGGTTTTGAACCTAAGATACTGGGAAAGTAGCGACGCTTATCCCTATGGTCAGGGCGGGTTTTGAACCTAAGATACTGGGAAAGTAGCGACGCTTATCCCTATGGTCAGGGCGGGTTTTGAACCTAAGATACTGGGAAAGTAGCGACGCTTATCCCTATGGTCAGGGCGGGTTTTGAACCTAAGATACTGGGAAAGTAGCGACGCTTATCCCTATGGTCAGGGCGGGTTTTGAACCTAAGATACTGGGAAAGTAGCGACGCTTATCCCTATGGTCAGGGCGGGTTTTGAACCTAAGATACTGGGAAAGTAGCGACGCTTATCCCTATGGTCAGGGCGGGTTTTGAACCTAAGATACTGGGAAAGTAGCGACGCTTATCCCTATGGTCAGGGCGGGTTTTGAACCTAAGATACTGGGAAAGTAGCGACGCTTATCCCTAAACCCGCCCCTACAAATTTATCTGGTTTTTTTACGCCTAGCTGCTTATATTCTGTGCGAAACTGGTTCAAGTTTTTTATTCCTCTACAAGACGACTTAACAAAACAAACACAGTGAGTTTCTGTTGATTTATCATCAGCAACACAGTATTTATTGCCATTCTTCAGACCAGGACTTAAAATACAGTAGATGTGCCAAATCCTGCATCTGTTTTAGATGCAAAACTTAACACAAGCAAGGTTTACTGACTTGAATTAGTAGTTAGTCAATAACCATGTTTTCAGAAAAAAGAGTCTCGGCTTATGTAGAGACTTATAGGGATATCTACTTCTTGATTAGTAAAGACGTGACCTGATACGTCTCTACTCAAAAGGCTAGCTATAAGTAGACGGTTGTCGATAAACAGAAACCCCTTCCTGCCTAAGCCTTTTCCCTTTGACGAGGAGCGAAAAAGGAAAGATTTGTCTGTGTGAATGGGGTATTTAAACTCCTCTGTCCTTAGAGAACAGGGGTGAATTGATAGTTACGTTGAATATGGGTATCTGAAGTAAGGACACACCAACTATTCTTCGATGCAGATCAGAGCAGAAACAACTTTCCTGGAAGAGGATTGGGGGAAAATGAAGCCTCATATCAAACTTAAACTAAAAAAAAATACCCCCACTTTTGAAGTGCCTTACTGGCAAAAACTTATTGCGGACAAAAACCTGGCTGTAACGACAATTCATCCTGATGTTGATGCAATTTTCTCCAAGTATCAACTGCCAATATGGGTAACAAAAGAATATAACCCGGCGCAGGAAAATTGGACACAGGTAGAAGTAGAAAGTGGTCTTAACCGTATCTATCGAATTATTGCGCAACGAGACACAGAAATTCCCCAAAACCTGATCCAGGAAATAGCCTTATTACCAATAGTTGAGTATGCGCACATCGGAGAAATTGGTCATGCTGACTTGCCATCGATGATACCGGCTCAGATGAGCGTTACAACAGATTTGCGCTCTCGAAATGCCATTTATCTGGAAGAAGCGCAGCAATTCACCCTTGGTAACCCTAGCATCACCGTCGCTGTACTAGATACCGGCGTCGATTTAACTCACCCTGAACTCAAAGATGTGTTGTTACCGGGATACGATTTTGTCGATATTATCGACGGTGCTGGCAAGTTTATCGGTGATTTTATAGACGCCGATGAAGCACCGCAAGATGAAGTAGGACATGGTACGCATGTAGCAGGAATTATCGCCGCCAAAGGTGCCCAGATACCTCTAGGAGTTGTACCAAAATGCAAGATTTTGCCGGTGCGTGTTCTCGGTGCGATGGAACGTGGAAACAAGCGTGTCGGCGCTGGTTTGGTTGACAACATCAATTCGGGGATTAAATGGGCGATCGACCACGGCGCCGATGTGATCAACATGAGTTTGGGAATTCGTCACACAGGTGGTGGATTACCCCATCAAGAAGTAGTGGATTATGCTCAACGCAAGGGTGTTACTATTGTCGCCGCTTCCGGAAACGATGGTCGAGAGGAACTCTACTATCCGGGAGCACTTCCCTATGTGATCGCCGTTGGGGCGATCGACGAAACAGACAACGTAGCGCCTTTTTCTACTTACGGAAATCAAGTTAGCCTCGTCGCACCAGGGACAAACATCTACAGCACTTACCTGAATAACGACTATGCCTTTTCTAGCGGAACATCTCATGCTTCCCCTTTTGTGGCTGGTGCAGTCGCCATGCTTAAATCTTACGCTCTCCAAAAGCGAGGATCGCGTCTATCAGATAGTCAGGTAAAACACATTCTCAAACATACCGCAGATAAGGTTGACACTCGCTTTAAAAATCGCAAGGCTGGGTTTGGAAGACTCAACCTGATTGATGCGATGCGGCTTCTTGATTACAAACTTAATTAATCGAGGTTGAAGATGAAAGAACTAAAATCAGGCGATAAAAGTCCAGAGGTTAAAAACTTAGAGAGTTACTTAAAAGTTTTGGGATTTTACGATGGTGAGATTAACAGCAATTTTGACGAAGAGACAGAAAAAGCTGTTAAGAAGTTTCAACGTCAAGAAGAACTAGAAGCTGATGGGATTGTTAATGACGAGTTTTGGGTTCGTATTGTTCAAAAACCTGATGTTATATTCCATCGAGAAAATATCCTGAAACAGCTTTTACAAGATGTTCTGAAAGCTAAGGATGAGGCTCTAGCTGCTAAAGAGGAAGCTATTCAAGCCAAAAATGAGGCTCTAGCTGCTAAAGAAGAAGCATTTCACGCCAAGAATGAGGCTGTTGCTGCTAAAGACGAAACTCTCCCAGCTAAGAATGATGCTATAGCTGCTAGAGATAACGCTATCCATGCCAAGAATGAGGCTGTTGCTGCTAAAAACGAAACTCTCCCAGCTAAGAATGATGCTATAGCTGCAAAAGACCAAGCGCTACAAGCTAAAAACGAGACTTTTGCAGCAAAAGATCAGGCGCTACAAGCTAAAAACGAGACTTTTGGGGCTAAAGATCAGGCTCTACAAGCTAAAAACGAGACTTTTGACTCTAAAAACCAAGCATTTCAAGCTAAAAACGAGGCTTATGCTGCTAAAGAGGAGACTATCAACGTTAAGAATGAGGCTGTCAAGGCTAAAGAACACTCAATTAACGCTAAGAATGAGGCTGTAACTGCTAAAGAGGAGACTATCAACGTTAAGAATGAGGCTGTCAAGGCTAAAGAACACTCAATTAACGCTAAGAATGAGGCTGTAACTGCTAAAGACAACGCTATCAACGCTAAGAATGAGGCTGTAACTGCTAAAGAACACTCAATTAACGCTAAGAATGAGGCTATTACTGCTAAAGAGCACGCGATTAACGCTAAGAATGAGGCTGTAACGGCTAAAAACGAAACTATCAATGCTAAGAATGAAGCAGTCACTGCTAAAGACAATTCAATCAACGCAAAAAATGAGGCAGTAACTGCTAAAAACCAAGCCATAACCGCTCTAAATGCGGCTGAAATAGCTGCTGCAAAAGTCGTTGCTGGTGCTGCTGCGACAGAAGCACTCGAAGCTGTGAAACAAGCTGAAAATTCCGTAGAATCCGCAGCCAAAGCTACAGAAAAAGCACAACTTGCCGCAAAATCAGCCCTCGAATCTGCAGATTTAGCTGAAAAAACAGCAAATGAAATTGCTGCACTCAAACCAGGATCTTCAGAAGCAGAAGCAGCACAAAAAGCCGCAACAAACGCTCGCAATGCTGCAAACAAAGCCCTAGAACAAGCCAAAATTGCCCTAGAAGCAAAAGCCAAAGCTGAGCAAAAACTCAAAGAAGCAAACGAACTAGCAAAAGCAGCAGAAAAAGCAGCGAAAGATGCTCAAGTTGTCGCAGAAGCAGAAGACGCAGCTAAGAAAGCTAAAGAAGCTGAACAAGCAGCCAAAAAAGCCGAAACTGACGCAGAACAAGCAGCTAAAGAAGCAGCAAAAGCTGCTGAAGACGCACTAACTGCGGCTGAAAGTGCTACTGCATCAAAAATTGCCGCCGCAAATGCTGCAGAAGAGGCTAGTAAAGGACAAGAAACAACTATGAATAATTGGCAAGCTATCTGGAAGTTGTTTGAAGAACACAACAAACAAAAGGTGAATTAAGCAGGGGAAGGGCGAAGTATTTGGATTGGGTAATATTGGTTTAATTACAGGTATTATTGCCCGAATGCTTTGCCCCTACAAATTGCTATAGTTGCCGCCTCGAACCTACAAAAACACATCATTAGCCCCCAGGACTAAACTTATGTTCTTAACAACAAATGGCAAAATATCAATGCTTGACGACTCTGTTTTTTATAGTATCAGCAAGCCGAAAATAGAGTTAGATCCCTATGCCATTAAAGCTTTAAGTGCGACCGAAAAATATCTCAAAGATGAATTTAAAACTGACCCCAAACAAAAACTCATCCAAAGAGGGCTGACAGAACAGATTGCGAATCTTTCAGCACGTTTAGAAAGCAGCGGTTTAGACGATACTCATCGTTTACTGTTATCAAGTCCAGACATTTATGCTGTTCTGATTAATACAGCTTTGGATGTCTCGAAAGTTCAAACTGACGACCTAGAAGGGCTTTACAACGCCATTTTGCGAGCGGTTGGAGATAAACCAAAACGACTTTTCTTAGCGTGGATGTTGACACAGGTTATCGATGCTCATAGCATACGAGTTCAACCAGACGACGAAAAATGGCAAAGAATCGATGACCTCACCCTAGAGCGTGGGATTCCCATCAGAAATGGTCAGGTAGAACCTGCAGTGATGGCTCTTCTTGATACTCTTAATAAAGAAGGGAACATACCTTTCTACGTTGGCCAGTATATTAAGCGAGGTGAAATTAACAGTACAGCTTTCACCCCAGCCATCAAGCAGTCGATGATTAATTACCTAATCAAAATCGGCTTGCAAATCACTTCGGAAATAGACTTCAAAGCTGGTAAATACGATGAATATTTTGCCCTAGCTTACAACGAAGCCTTAAAAATCAGTACTGCTGCAGAAGATCCTATCGATCAGGCCCGTACAAAAGGAAGCGAAACCACTTGGGATTTTACTGTTGATATCTTCGATGCTGTTCAAGAACAAGCCGTTATCCCAGCCAATATTCGAGCTGCTGGCGCCTTGGATTACATTTACTATATAGGGGAACGTTTGCAAGTTTTTAACGTCGCTAACGCCTTAGTACTGCGTTGGGCCAGCGCCTCCCTGGATATTCCAGATGGCAAGACAGCCGCAGCCTTGTACCGCTTCCACAAACTGCGTAGCGATCGCTCAACTCCCGAAGAACGAGCCATGCTTTACAAGCGCGTCCTCAACAGAGGAAATGGCAAATTGCTCTCAAATATGGTCGTTAACGAGCCTTTTTCAGGATTTTGGAACACCCTGATGTCAGAAGTAGCGGAGTACATCAGAAAGTCAGAAAACAACAAATCTAGTGACAATAATGTTTCGCGAACGCAACTTTATCAAGCCACCAAAAACTTGCAATATAACCTGACCGAACATATGACCGGGATGGCACATTTACAAGTTACCGAAGACTACGCACACCTCCAAGAAGCGCTCGCGATCCTCAAATTTGATGACATCCTCAATCACTTTGGTGGTCGTCGTAAAAGCATTTGGAACGTAATAGAAACCGTCGCCAAACAAGACCTAGGAATTGCCGTCCCCTCCTCCGCAATTCGCACTATAGCAATCGAAGGAAATAAAGTTTTCCAGTGGATTGCCAAATTTAACGAAGGAATGGTCAAAGAAAACGAATTCAAAGCATTACTTGATGCAGGGGAAGCATGGATTATTGCTCAAGCTTCCTTAGATTCTGATGATGAGTCTCCATACACTGAGAAAACAAAAGAGAAAGAGAAAAAACAAGTAGCTTCTCATGGTAAAAACAATCGAAAAGATGATGAAGAATCTGACGATTTTGATGATTGGGAAGTGTAAAAAATAATCAGTTGTAATGTAGGACAGGCATCTTGCCTGTCATTATTTGACCTAATTAACTAAGGAGGAAATACAATGCCCAGTCATGAAGAAATCAAAAATCAAGCACGTGTCCAAGCTCGTTCTATCCTCGCCAATTCCCAAGCATTTCGCAACATGGATCAATCCGAGCAAATGCAGGTTTATAAGAATGTAGTCGATGCTCAATACCAAGAATTATCTCAGCAAAATAGTTTAGCAGGACAGTTAGGAGACGCAGGAGCAAGCAAGCAAATTGACGACAAACGTCACCAAAATGAGCGTATTGAGCAAGTAGGAAAAATCGGTTCAGACTTTATTCAATCTGTGGATTTTCCTCAATTTGTGGAAGATCTGTTGCAAGCTGTTTTTGATGCTAATCTGAACGTCACCATTAAGCAGATGCAGGCTTACGGCGAGTTAATGAAAACTGCTACCCAGTCGCTCGCCGAATTTGTCAACAAAATTGATAATACAGCAGCTTTTGGATATTTGGCTGAGAACCAAAGCGATCGTTTTAGCCTGACATTCCCAGATGAAGATGATAAACAAAACAAAGGCCCATCTTTAGCAGATAAGAAGGGAAACAAGGTCGATCTTGGCGACAACGAAATTAAGGCTAAGATCATGGATGCTAAGCTCGCAATGGCCAAAGAACAAAGGGCTTTACTCCGTGAAATGTTGTTGATGGGTGTGTCTCGCTTAGTGGTAGAAAAAGGTACGGTTAGAGCTCAAGTCATCTTCGATGTCAAAGCGACAGAGAAAATCGAGAAAAAAGATATGGCTCAACAGAATCAGAGCAAAACTACAGGTCAAACCCATAGGGGTGGTCTCTTTTCTTTCTACAGTGGAGGCCGCGATACCACCACGAAAGAAAGCCAGATCAGCATCTCTTCTGCTAAGAGCCTATCTACCACAGATATGGCAGCTAAAATGGAGGGTTTTGTAGAAATTAACTTCAAATCTGACTACTTCAAACTTGATAACTTTGCTCAGATATATGGGCCAATTAAGGAGCAAAGCCAGCCCGCAACTCCCGGAACGGGTCAAAACCCAACTCCAAGTAAGACATAAGATAAGGGAAGAGGGGAAAAAATGGCACTAGCGATTTTGCGATTTCAAGACAGTGATAATAACCAGAACCGATTTAAGATAGATATCGGTACAAATCGCTTCTATTCCTATGCAATTGGAGATGGAGAAATAGAGGATAGAAATGGACTGAAGTTGCTGAAAAATCCCAAATTTACCTCACCTGTAATTGGGCCACTTTCAGAGACAACTTTGGGGCGAACAATTTTGGAAGTTCCTGTTAGTCGCTTTGATAGCAAAAATCGCTATATCCAAATCACCAGTTTTCATACAGACAAGCAAATTGGCCCCGCAATCTCCGAGATTGTAAAAATTATCCCCACTCGACCTAACAATAACGAATTGCCCGTAATTTCCTTAAGCATGGAAACATTTATGGAAAATCAATCTGTTGAAACAGTTGCTTTTGCCTATCGGGAAGCTGAACCAATTAGTTCCGCGATGTTTTTGGGAGCACTAACATCACTAATTCCTAAAATTCTCCCTACTGTAAACAAAATTCTCCCCACTGTAGCAGGAGCAATCCCCACAGTACTGCCATTAGTGGGTCAGTTACTCGGTGGAGGGACAGGAACATCAACTAATGGTTCAGTTCAGGATGGATCTGGAGGGGGTGGGGGTGTCGTCTCCCAGCTAATTCAGAACATCTCTAACCCCGAAACCGCTCAAATGATCGCTAATTTGCTTCAGCAAGCCATAGCGACGCCAAACTCAAACACTACAGGAGGGAGCGCAAGCGCGGATCAGTCCCAATTAGCTGCAGCTATACCAGCCTTAAACACTGCTGGAGTCAGTTCGACAATCTTGGATTTGGTTCAGCAAGTCAGGAACGCATCTGCTACAGGTAGCCCTGGCAATACTATATCTCTTGTTGGCACTGGGGCAAACAGCAATTTGCCGACACAAGGACAAGTTGCTATACCAACAGCACCACCACCACCACCTCCACCTCCTCCTCTACCTCTACCTCCAAAACCGACTGGAAACACCACAAAAGCACCACCACCACCTCCTCCTCTACCTCCACCACCTCTACCTCCAAAACCAACTGAAAACACCACAAAAGCACCACGTCCTCTACCACCACCACCACCACCACCACCAAGGCGATCGCCAATGTCGAGAGGGAAGTCTTTGACAACAGCATATGCGATGTCAACCCCACCGCAATATGTCCACGAAATGGCGATTCCCGCAGCATTACTAACAGCATTACCAGCATTAATGCCGTTACTTGAAAAGGCTTTAAATCCAGAAACACTCAAAACGTTAATGGAAAATATGCCAACCAACAAACTATTGGGGACAGTAACTGATGGACTTAAAGAGGTTAGTAGAATTGGACTAGAGACCCAGAAACAGACTCTGGATCATCTGGAAAAGATCATGCCAAAAGATGATAGCCAAGAAATAAATAAATTGTTCCAAGGACTCAGTTTAGGACAAGCAACAAGCTATTTAGCATTGGATTATCAGCGAGTAGAAAAAGTACGGCTGCGATTTGAAGAAGTAACCCCGTTGATGTTGCAGGGACGCTCGCGGGTTGTGTATAGGAAAGATCTGGAAATTGCCTTTCCTTTGAGTGTCGAAACTCCCCGTCCCATTCAAAAAGCAACACTGCAACTTTTGGTCAAGAATCCTGCTACTTTAGAAATTCTCATTGAAGAAAAGTATCCCATTGAGCAGTTGACTTCCGGACATCTAACAGTGATGCCAAAATTGTCACCAGAAAGAATGCGAACGCTTCAGGCAAATGAAGAGTATCTTGTCTGTGTGGTCTTAGTGTGGCAGGGAAAATCTAAGCAGACAAAGGCAAGAAAGACAATTGGTACAAGTATGTCCCAGTTGATAACCTTGGTGGGAGAATATTGCTTTAATCGTGTCGAAGGTTCAGCCGAAGTAATTCCCCTCAATGATGTCAGTAAGTTCCGTCCTTATTGGCACAAAATTTGGGAAGGCAAGTTTTCTAAGTCAATGCGGCGTATTTCTTTGGACTGCAAATACTACTATGCATTGGAGGGCGATCGCACTAACAATGCTCGCATGGAAACGCTTACCAAGATTGATGAAGAGAAGGGGCTTGAACAGATAGGAAGATTGAAAACAGGCTTGATGATGAATCCCTATGCGTTGAATGACTTAATCAGTCAGATTTCTCATCAGCAAAAATTGGATGAAGGACAACTTTCTGCCTTACTTGCTTCTGAGTTTAAAGAACGTTTTAATCATGCGGCACGTACCCAAGTAAAGTTTAAAGGACGTAGTGGAGATAGTGTAGCTTTGTGGGTATATCCAGAGTTGAGATTACAGCGAGTGATGCTCAAAAAAGTTAAGCAAACTGATGCTAACGGCCATGTATTGGAGCTTGGGGAACAAACAGTTTATTTCCCAATGCCTGCTGTTGCTCACTTTATTGGAGTGAGTACATAAGCATGATTAAAATCTTCTCTATCATCCGTAAGTTTGGTTGATTTTCCAACAATCATTAGGTCAGACAATGTTACTGAACAATCTTCTAAACAGCATTAATCAAAATCAATTCACTGTTGCAGATGCCAGTAATCTATTAAACGAATGTGATGGGAAAGGTAACCCACCAGCACATCCAAGACAGCACGTATTCTCTTCTGATACTGGCTATCCATTGCCTCTCGATGACATGTATGTCCAACGACCGAAGCATTCCATGTTTGTTCAAGAGAAGCATCAGAACAAGGCAACACACTCCATTTTGACAAGCGATTGTGGTAAATGGGCTTTGGAAACATTATTAAACAAAGGTGTGGGAAGTCGAGTAGTAATCAATATTCCCTGTCCAGCTAACGCTGATATTGAAATGATTGAGCTAAGTAATGGACAGTCTGGAAAACCGTTTAAGCCTCAAAATATTACCTTAATTCTCGACCACCTGGCTGGAGGAGTTATTAATATTCAGACAGACTATCCAACAGAGGAGTGGCCTCCTTCTATTACAAAAAACTTGCTCCCAGGTCGTTCATTATTCACAGTGAAGGGAGTAAACAAGCTTTACTACATAGAAAACAATAAACGTTTCGAGATCGACCCTTCTGCCCAACAATTGGTTCCATATAGTAAGCATAAATCTATTTTTCCTTCCTTCGAGTCCGGGTTCAACTATGCCTTAGCAGATGAACCAATTATTCTCAACGGAATGAAGGTAATCTTTGACCAAGCTACTCCCGTTTATCCAGTCAACCTCAAGCGTAAAGACAAGTAAGAAATGGACTCTCAACCTGACGCGATAACTCCAACAATACCAAATGATAATGATAGCTTGCTCATGCCTTTTTACCAACTGGTACATGACTTAGTTGACTACAACAAACACCTGGAAGAGCCAATTTTGGGTCAAGTCATGACTGTTGAACAGGTGAAGCTAGATATGCCAGTTGAAATTAATATTGTAGTGGATGATCAAGGAAAAGTCACTCTGAACGGTTCACCGCCAACGCAGCGCACCGAAACTACAATTTTGCCAGTTTTTCACCAACTAAAACTCAGGGTAGTTAGAGACGAAGATGGCGAGTAAAGGCAACAGTTCTTGGAATTTGGAATCCTTTCTTGACTCTCTGATTTTTGAGTTAGATAAGGCTCAAGATACGCTGTCTATAAAAGGAATGAATCGTAAGCTGACCTACACAGTGAAAGATGTTGCTTTGGAATTGCAGATTTTTCCTGAATTCGATGGCGATACAGTGCGATTCACCACAGCGAAACCAGGTGAAACAGGAGCTTCTAAAGTCTCCCTACAGTTAGGGTCAATTCGCGACAACCAAATCCAAGAAATTGCCAAAAGACCGCTAACTAAAGATGACGTTTCTATCGAAGATATCAACCTACCAGAAACAGAAAAGAAGCAACTGAGAAAACTGGGTATTCACTCAGCAGAAGATTTGCGTCGCACTACGGAAGAACGAAATGTAGATATCGGAAAAGTGACCAATGAAAAAGTAGATTACAAACAATTAGCCAATGTAATTAACCAAGCGCGACGCAAGCAACAAGCTCCCAGTGTTTCCAAAGCAAGTGTTTCCCAAGCGCAAGGAAAAACTATCGTCACCTTACAAGGTGAAAATTTGGCGATCGCCTCTTCTCTTGACCAATTTCCCTTAGCAATGCTCAACAATGAAAATATCGAGGTGGTGTCAGCAAATGAACGAGAAGTACAACTACAAGTAAATGAAGATCAACTACAGCGCGGTCAATTAAGTCAGTTAAAAATTGCCCTAGATCCCTATGCTATCGTGACAATGAACCTCAAATTGTAGAGGATGCTAGTATGTCTGAGTACAAACCACCTAATGCCAATAGACTCCTAGAACTCGAACAAGAATTGCTCGGACAGCGGCGTTTGGCTGAGATGAAGAAGCGCAGGCAAAATAAGCAAGACTCGTTAGAAAAGTGTGAAACTACTGTTGAAATACCTGATGCTAAATTACTCAGCAAAAATCGACTTTTGGCTCTCGAACAAGAGCTTTTGCAGCAACGGCGTTTAGCGAATAATCCATCTAAATTCTCTACAGTAAAAACTGAACAAAAAACACAAGCTAAGAAAAGGAAGGCGCCAGTCAATGCGCAAGCTTTTGATACAGGTGAAGCAATCTTCTTAGAATACAATGCTTCATTCTATCAGCCTACTTCTACAAATTCTGTTCAAAATTCTCTTAGTTCTCATCTCCAGAATGATGATTCTTCCTTCCAAGTAGAATCCTTTGAAGCAGAAAATCGCCAGGGAATCAATTCCCTGGCTAATAGCTCAAGTCGGTTAAAACCGACTGTTCACCAAATTTCTATTCCGTTGGAACAGACTTTAGCTGTGACGCCGGAAATTGATTTACAAGTGGATCATGTAGCGCCTGAAATAACTCTTACAAATACCTCAGATGCTACCTCCGAAACTTCAGAAACACCTGAAACTGAAGCATTTGCAGCCGATATTCAAGCCATCCTCAAAGGAGAAATAAACAATCAACCTGAAACAAAATCTGTAGAGAAATTGCCAGGAAAAGCTCTAGAACAAGAGCGACAGGAACCTCAGAATAAAAATGAACGCCATGCCATTTTTGATCAAATGGGAATCAATATGGCTTTTGCCAACTCGTTTGATTTGGGGACAGTGGAACTAGAAATGCAATTCGACAAGTTTGATCGTGTTTTAGACGAACAGGAAAAGCAGTCTAACAATCCAGTGTCGGAAGAGTTACAGATGCGATTTGATGAGTTTGATCGCGCTTTGGATAAAGCAGAAAATTCCTTACCTATTCCTCAAGTTGTCCCACCAACTCTTCAAGAACTAAGCGTGAATAATCTTGCTGAACAGCAATCAATTGTAGAAGCAGTGAGATTGAATAATGAAATTGAGAATGAACAACAGGCGATCGCCCTCACAGACTGCTATGTTGTCCAACCCTCCTACGCAAATGTTAACGCTCCCTTGCAGTTGGGTCACCAAGAACCAAAGCTGCTAAAACGTAACGCTTCCAGCATTTTAAACAGCAGCCAAACTTTACCTGAGTTGAACTTAGGAATGAGGATATTACTGCTACGTAGCTGTCTCAAATTTATATCCCACGTTCTGTGGTTGATTAAATTTTTATGTCAAACAGAGGTAATCTTCCAAGGATTGACTCCCCGCTTAAAAATGATACCGCAACCAATAGAAAAAATTAACGACTTTATCCCAAGCAATTTAAACAGCACAACTTCCATTTTACTGTTACCTGCTCAAAAATCTTCTAGCAAACTTAATCCAAGGAAATAGATATGAATAACGGTTCTAGTTCTCATAAAGGTCAACTTTTTTCCCTAGAACAACAGCTTTTTACTCAGAATAAATCACCCAAAAATTCTGAAGAACCGTTGGTACAGTCCCAAGCTTTTGATATGGGTGAGGCGATCGCACTGCAATACAACAGCGATTTTTACCCCAGTGCTCAGAATGCAGAGTCGTTCTCTAATTTTCCAGAAATGAGCATAGCCGCAGCCTATGATGATGAAGTGCGGTACATAGAATTTGACTCGCTTCCCAGTACTAAACGAGGTGTTGCCTACGAATATGGAGCAATCAGAGCTAGACTTAAAGAACTTTGGCCGAAGCTCGCTCTAACATATTCAGCATTTTTGAGTGTAGATGGAAAAAATATTTTCAATGTTGGTTGGAATCACGCTCTCGTCCTCAAGAAACGGAATAATCTCTACTATGCAGATAGTGTTTATGTGCATGGTACTGCAGATTCTCCTGAGAAAAAAGTATATACAGTTGAAGAGGACTTGATTTATACATTCGATCATGTTGACGCTATAAATAAAAGCATCAAACAGGGCAAACATAAATGCAAAGAGCACAAAACTGTAGATTGTTCTTGGAAGAAATTTCCGGTTAGTAAGCGCATTGCAGGAGAAAAAATAGACAAGATTATTACTTGGGGTGTTACTTCTTGTTCTGTTGCTTGTCTTTGGAATACCAATGCTGAGACTATCATCATCTCTCACATGAATGCTGGCCCCCCAATTCCTGTAGGTTGGATGGCTGTGGAAGAGGCTATTCAAGAAGGGCCTTTCAAATTAATTGTGTCTTCTCATCCAGGCAATACAGAACTCGCTAAACTTAAATCTGACAATCTCCCTCATCCTGACGTATTAGCTTCAGCGATCGTGTTGCCGCGAGGCCCATTAAAATTAAGTCATCTCAACGATAATTCTGCTTTTTTAACGCATCCATATGCAGGAATTGATTTGACGCAATTGAGTACAAAAGGGGCGATATTTGAAGGTATTCTCGGCTATAACAATGATCCAGAACTACCCGTGGAAATGCCTCCTTTCCATACGGTACTTTCAGGAGCTTATACTGAGTTGAGAAGCAACGATGCACAGAGAATTGTCACAGCTATAGATAAGTTACTCAAAGGAGATTATGGTAATGGACTTTTGTTCAATCACCTGATAGCTAGTATTGATAAAGTAGATGATACTGCTGGCAGAGCATATCGTTCAGCCTCGTTAACCAACTTGCTGGGGAGAGTAAAACCAAAAACTGATCTAATACAAACACTCAAAAATAAAGAGAGAGCGATTTGTATTTTGGTTGAACTGATCAATAATCCAAAAACTCCCAATACCCAGATTTATCAAAAAGCAGTTCTCGCAGCCTGGGACCTTTACCAGTTGAAGTTTTCAATTCCTTTAAGTGACTATGACACATTGCATGGAAGCAAACAAGCGGTTACTCATCAACTAGCGTTGGCAAATGACTTCACACCTGGTATGGAGTATGATTCTGTCTCCTATCAAGTCGAATCTTTTGAGGAAAATTATCAGGAAAAACCTGAACCTCCAGCAACACCAGTTAATGTTACTGTGCTTCCTCCTGAAGAACAACCTTTAAGATATACGGCACCGCAAGTGGAATCTGCGAGTGCTTTTGATGTTATTCCAGAAACAGGAAGAGCAGCGGATGCTGATGCATTTGAAGCAGATTTACGTGCTATTCTTAGCGGGGAAAAAACTTACGAACCCACACAACAGCCGACACCTCCAACACCTCCCCAAGTTCAAAAACAAGAGGAAGAAACTACTACTGCTAATCCTCATGACATATTCGACCAAGGGGGAAAAAGTATGGCTTATGCTAACTCTTTTGACTTGGGTACAGTGTCGTTACAGCAACGTTTTGATGAATTAGATCGCCTATTAGATGAACAAGATAAAAAGTCCGTACCCGCTGTTCAGACAGTAAGCACTCCGTTACAGTTTGACGACATGCATCTCGTTCACGATTTTACGGTGATGAGTGAGGCTAGTAGCAGTAATTTTGACCTGCGATATGAAGTACCGCTAATACCCCAACAATCAGGAATATCCTGTTGGGCCGCAGCCGCAGCGATGTTAATAGCTTGGCGAGATAATGTTACTGTCAACTTATCAGAAATCGCTTCTGGAAGTGGATCTTGGGCGAAATATAAAAGCGGTCTTCAGCTAGAAGATCCCTCAATGTTCAAAGTTTGGGAACTGGTAACTAAGCCAGCACAATCTTATACAGTTGAAGGCTTCCAGGAATTACTAATGGACTTGTATGGACCTTTATTGGTCGCTTCAGCAACTCCAGGAAAGCACGTCAGAGTGGTGACTGGATTGGTGGGAGACGGTACACCAGACGGAACAAGGGTATATATTAATGACCCTTGGAAAGTTGGGATGACTGCGTTCCAAATGCCTAATCCCGGAGCTCAGTATACAGAAACTTATCGAGAGTTTGTCCAAAAACAGGCAATGTTGGCTTCTGGAAAATCGACTTCCACAGCTATTTTTATTGCCCATTTACCATCACCAACCCCTAACTTTGGCAAACAAATGGATCTTGATGATGATGATTGGTAAATAGAAGAGTTGAGAAACTTACGACAACATTTAAAGTGGGAATTTTTAGCCTATTAAGGAGGATGAAAAATGTTAATCTGGATAGCAACTTGGAACTGCGAAAACCAAGCACCAGATGACCCAATGCTTGGGAATTTCATTAACAATGAAGTTAACGCCCTACCTGTTGCTCAAAAGCCTGATTTTATTGTCATTGCTTTACAAGAAGCAGTTAATATCTGGAAGGGAGATTTTGTGTCACAAAGACTGGCAAAGCCAAAAAGGTTGGGTAATGATTATACACACCTTGCTTCCTCTTGGGTGATGGGAATTACGAAGGGAAGCAAGAACTATCTGCAAGTGGGAGTTTTAGCTAAAAATGGGGCAGTTGTAACGAACAACAGCACCAATTCTTACAGGGAAGGAATGGAAGGGAAAGGTGGCGCTTATGTCAAATTTACTAGCGGTGGTCGAAGGTTAGGTTTTATCGGTGCTCATTTAGACTCAAGAAATAATACTCATCGCAACAGTCAAATAAAAGGACTACTGGCTAAAATAACTGGAAATAATAATACAGTCACAGATGTAAATCTCAATGCTGCCTTGGCCGCTCAATTTGATGTGCTTTTCTTTATGGGTGATCTGAACTATCGACTGACAGCGACACCAGGAGGTCCAATAGACCAAGGAATTACTGTTGGACAAATAGTTCAAAAAATTGCTACCCGAGCGGGACGACTTCAGCTTTGGGCACAAGATACTTTACGAACTTCTCCTCTGGTTACAAATTATGGATTTACTTTTCCCCAAATAGATCATCTTCTTCCTACTTACAAGCGGGAATATACAGATAAGGTTCCCTGTACAACTCTATCCACACTATTGGGAGCTCAACCAATTAATTTAGGACCTTCCCAGCAAGGATTTATAGAAGGATGTTACTTTAAGGGTATTCCTTCAAATACTGCAGTTCCTTATAATGTTGGGAGAGAAGCGTTTGATTTGGGATGGTTGGATCGGATTGGGTATAGAGACAACGGAAATCATGTGCCGAACGCGCCTACATTCCACTCCTATGACAACCTCGTTCTCAGTGATCACACGCCTTTGCTGATGAAAGTAACTGTGGTTTAATAGCGAACCGGGGAGGGCTAAGCAAAAGGATAGGAATATCTTGGTTGAATTATCGGTTTTGTCGCCCTTTTGCTTCTCCCATACAAACACTAGACATCAATCTTTGTTCAATCAAAAATTTCTGTAGGGGCTCCCGGATTCGGGCGATAACCTATCTTTGAAACCCTAAATTGTCTATTCCGTTTGCTTTGCCCTCCAAGGCTTTGCTAAAACGCGATCGCCTTTCTTCCACACTAAAACGCGATCGCCAAACAAGGAGATCGCTCTTTTTATCGTCCAGCTAACCACCCATCTTTAACCAACCAAAAACTTGATTTACTGTTAATTCAAGAGCAATTTCTGATAAAATAGGTAAGAAATCTTCTCCCTGGAATAAAACTGGTTGTTGCTCTGGTAAAAAACCTAAAATACTCAAATCATCTGGGTCAATAAACCATCCAAGACGGCTACCACATTTCAGACAGTGGAGAATATTACCAATTACTTTGTTAGCTTTTTGTTCAGGAGAAAGAATTTCAATCGTCCAATCTGGTGGAAGTTCAAAATTATCGGGAACTTGGTCATCAACGGTGAAAAATATGCGACTCCATTGAAATACTGCTACATCTGGAACAATTGAACGTCCCCCGAAACTACACCGTAATTCTGGAAACGCATAAGCAATTTTCTGCTCTTCAGTAACTTGATTAACAGCAGCACAAAGTTTACCCTGTAAGCGGCTGTGTCTTCCTTTTGGCATTGGCTTCTGAATAATCTGACCGTTGATGTATTCGCTAGCTGGCTCAGTTTCTGGGAGCTTCAGAAACTCTTCCAAGGTCAGAGTTTTAGCTATTGAAGGGGTCATGGCTCCTTGAATTGCAGCAGCATAGGATGTATTTTGAGTTTAGCTTAAAGGGGAAGAATTTCAGGCGGCGATTGCGATACTATCCAAGTGTAGTGAGCAATACATAGATAAGATGGAGCCAGATACTTTACCAGCAGAGCTCATTCTGACACACCCGTGTCAGAGCCTTGGAAGTGTCGAACTTGATTGGACACCTCAACCAGGAAACTATCTCGATTTTGAAGGGAAAACCTACGCAGTTTTAGAGCGTCGTCACCGTTATCTTTTAAGATCAGGGCGTTATCGATTACACAAAATTTCCCTTTATGTGCAATCAGCGAAACGCCCAACTGAAAAAAGTCTAGTTCAAGGACGTTGGGTAATTGGCGATGCTAATTGTAGCTTTAATGCTAATTCTGAACTAATTCGTTGCGCAGTCAATCCAGAGGGTCCGTGTGATTCTTGTAGATTCTACGAATCCCTAAAATCAGAACTTCCAGCTTAACTGTTATTTAACACGTCCCCCACCGCTAAACGCATCCCATTAGCAAAATCCCAACCAGATTGAATGCGTTTACCAGCCATCTGCACTTCCCGCAATAGCAATATTCCCTCGCCGGTTTGAATTATTGGGCCGATTCTTTTAACAATACTGATTACTTCTCCGGGACGCCCAGAATTTGTAAATAGAGAGGATAATTGTTGTTCCAAAACTTTTAATTCTGAGGGCAATTGGGAGATGTAAGTTTCTGCGAGGGGGACGGTTGAAATAATCTTCAAAGGTTGTTCGCGAAATGAGGCTATACAGTTGGGGTAAAATGCTCTTATTTGATTGTGTAAGTTAATAGCAGAACGCGACCAATCTAAGCAAAAATCCTCTTTTTGAATCAGTGGCGCATAAGTTGCTTGGGATTCATCTTGAGCAATTGCTTGTATTTCCTGGCGTTCCAATTTTAGGAGAGTTTCCATTAACAAATCTGCTCCCAAATCAGCAAGAGTTTGCCCTAATTGGTGGGCGTTATCTAATAGTCCAATGGGTGTATAAGCTTTCAGCAACATTGCACCTGTGTCCATCCCTGCATCCATCAGCATGGTGGTAATGCCAGTTTCGGTTTCGTTGTGATAAATACACCACTGAATTGGTGCAGCACCACGATATTTGGGCAATATGGAACCATGAACGTTGATACAACCCAATTTAGGCATATCAAGGATTTCTTGAGAGAGAATTTGTCCATAAGCGACAACTACAAAAACATCTGCTGCAGCTTCTCGCAGTTGAGTTAGAGTTTGTGCGTTTTTCTTCACCCGCTTTGGTTGCCATACTGGTAGTTGATGTTCTAGGGCAAAGGCTTTCACTGGTGATGGTATAAGTTGTTTACCACGTCCTCTAGGTTTATCTGGTTGAGTAACAACTCCCAAAACTTCCATTTCGGGATGTTTCAATAAGCGTTCTAAGGTAGGTACTGCAAATTGAGGAGTACCGAAGAAAATTATTTTCATTAGGTAATGGGTATTTGGTAATTGGTAATGGGTAATTGGTAATGGGTAATTGGTAATGGGTAATTGACAGGAAGGGCGTAGCATTTGCGTTGTTACATTGTCGGTTATATCCTAATATTTCGGCGCAAATGCTACGCCCCTACACAAACAAATGACAAAGGAAAATGACCACGGACAACTGACCACTGACAATTCCTAATCAACAGCTATTTCAACGCGGCGATTACGTTGCTGGTTAGGAATGGTATCGTTTGTGACCAGGGGACGACTGTTACCGTAGCCCACAGCTAGCCAACGGTATTGACTACCCAAGGCGTTTGAGAGATATTGCTCAACCGCTTTAGCGCGACGAAAAGACAGTTCTCGCTTTTCCTCTGCTTCGCGGCCGGTGTCAGTGTGGGCCGCAATACGAATTGTACTCCCAGGGTAGTTGCGCAAATCAGCCACAATTTTGTCTAAAATTGCGCTAGCGTCTGAGCGCAGAAGGGTTTTACTTTCCTCAAATAAAAGATCGCTAGGCAAGGTTACTTTTAATTTACCAGCATTAACAGACTCAGAGGCGGCTGTAGCTTGATTAGTGCTGTCATTTGGACTCGGTGAAGCATCAGCGCTGCTAGACTGTTCTCCTTGGAGTTGCTGAGCGATCGCCTGTAGTCGCGCTTCTAAATCTTCGTTTGGCCTACTGGTGCCGAGTTGTGTTTCCAGATTGGCCACCTCCTCATTCAATTCCTTGAGTTGCGCTTGCAATTTTGTAACTTTAGCTTGCGCTTGCTGTTTTTGTCCTGGTGAAAGCTGTGGTGATGGCTTGTCTTCTTCTGGTACTATGGTTGGACTGGAATTGGGAGATCTTACTTTGGGTTTATTGTCAAGGCGATCTAGCAGCTTGAACATTAGCGGCTTCTCTGGCTTTGGGGCGGGATAAATATTGGCGAAGACAATGCCCAAAATCATTGCTAAACCGCCGCCTACGCCCAGCAGTAGTAGCCGGAAAATCAAAATTAGTATCCACGGCTGTCTACGGGGCGATTTCTCAGGGGTAGTCTTCGCGGCTGAACTAGCGGATTTCGTCACCGATTTTCCTGAAATTTACTCAGACTATAGAAGAATAATAGAAAAAATCGAGAATTTTATCATGCTATCTTAGGTATGAAAATCCGAAATATAGCATTAAATTCGGTTATTAATCGTCAAATTTTGTAAAACAACAGGAAAAATTTTCCTAAAAGAATGATTTAATCAATTATTAACTTGTTATACATAACAGAAGGAACTCAGCCCTAATTCCTTTGGTGTTGCTCATTACACAAAAAGCGCTATTTAGCAACCCCATTCCCTATCGATGTCCCTAATAATATTCTATTTTTTAGGATGGTGTGCAGCGGCAACCATACCTAATACTTTTAGTTGCTTTACTGCTCATGGCATCAACCCTACCTGCTCAAGCCCAGGGACGTGAACGTGCCTTTAGTGGTAAGCCGATCAGCGGTGTCATCTTTCCAACCCTCAATTTAAAAAACCTGAAGAAATAATTCCAGACATGATTGAACTAGGAGTGCAGACTGACCCCCTCGATAGTCCCCATCCCCTTCCTTGGAATTGGGTTTTGGCAACCCATGCAGAAATTAGTGCATCCCAAAAATCAGGGGTACGCTACTATCGCAGCCCTTCTTTAATTTCCCCAGATGGTCAGTATGCGGCTTATACTCGCATTCAGATGCACGGAGAACCGGAACTTTACCGCAGCCAAGTCACGAGTGTCATGTTCGTAGAAAATTTGAATACTGGAGATTTGCGAACAATCAAGGGATCTTCTCCCTTTTCTGACAATCCTTTGTCCACTGATCCAGAAGCCGATATGCTAGGGACAATTTCGATTTTAATGCCGGTTTCTTGGTCACCGTCAAGCGATCGCCTTTTAGCTAGACAGTTTGAAGGAATTTTCAGCACCTCGGATGCTTCTGATTATGCAGTGATTTGGGATCGCAAGCAAAATCGTATCAATACCTTAGCACCGCAAAAAATAGACTACAGTTATGCAGTTTTACTAGGCTGGAACAAAACTAATACCGACCAAATTCTCTTTAGGACTGGTGAATTGGGTGATGAATACTTACCTGTTTGGACTGTCGATCTCAACGGTAAAACGGCCCGCGCCCAAGAGCAAGAGCCTATTACTTTTGGTCAAATCCTTAACCAAGTCTGGGCCGGGCCCCAAGCACGTTGGTAGTAAGTTTCGTTAATCACTTCGTTCCTGGTCTTTTTCTGTTAGTATTCATCATTCTTAGTAAATTCAGTTGAATACACATCATTAGATTGGTAGTGGGGAATAAAGATGAAGTATGAAGTGTAAAATCTAAAATATTAAAGGGTAAAAGGTAAAGAGTAAAGGCTAAGATATTTCTCTGTGAAGTGTGAAAAAAATTACCCCCTTACCCCTTACCCCCTTACCCCCTTACTTTGGTTTTTCAACTAGGGTCTTTAGATAAGAGTACGCTTCTTCTAGTGTTAGGTGAAAAAGCTGACCGAGGCAAAGTATTTCGTACTTTCCTCCATGATAACCATGTCCAGAAATCAGCCCTCTTTTTACCGCCAGATTGCCAAGCTGCGTTAACTCATTTGTAATTGACGGTTTTTTATTTGCTATTCGTTGATTGAGAGTTTGTTCGTGATTGTTCTCATCCATGTTCGCCTGTTCCTCGTTGATTGATGTGGTTTGTAAGCAACACCCAAAAAAAAAATTGACCGTCAACAAATTGGATGCTTTCCGGGATTCACTGCATGAATATACTCGCTACCAGATGTGGGCAATCCCCATTTGTAAGATGCTTCCTCTGGCTTTCCCCAACCTAGCTGTAGAATAATTTCCAAAAAGCTTGCATTCCCATACTGAACTAGGTTTGCCCATTCAGTTCTATAGGCGATCGCTTCGACATCATCTGGTCTAATCTGCCGATAATCTTTTCCAGTATTAATACTCAAGTACAAATCCATTTCTAATGTAACGCAGCGCCAAAAATCTAGGATCGAAGCCTTAGCGGCCTTAATAATTTCAAGATCGCTAGCAAGCGCTACCAGCTGTTCATCAACAGCCGGATAGCGTAGATTCATCCCTTTTAGCGAAAGAAGCCGCCAAACTATTCCTGAAACTTGATTTTGCCGCTGGTAGCGGTGAACCGACGCTTTGAAGTCTCTGTAAGCACTGAACTTTTGAAAACCCTCTGGTTTCAGAAATCTGTCAATCAAAGGATTACCAGAAGCCGAAGCTGTCAAATTGAGACGCTGACCATTGATACAGGCGCGACGTTCCTCCGCCAAGATTTTGATTAACTCCTCTGTGCTGTAGACCTCTAACATCAGCAGACATATTAAGTTGCATCTAAAAACAGCTTAACCTGTCAGCCAATACAGTAAACTGTTAACGCTTACTTGAGCTTAACTCAGTATTAAACTCATTGACAGTCCGCCGCTTCAGCTCGATTGATTCCGAACGGGGTAGCAGGTCAAAAATTTTCCGAAAAGCATCATCTACCTTTTCGTAGGCCACTTGTCCCACCTCATCAAGAACTACCTTGCCTTTTTGGTCAATCAAAACCGTCTGAGGAACTAAGCCTTTGTAATAGTAACCTGATTCGGTCGGTGGGTAGGCAGATTTGAGGGAAAGAGTATCGACGTTAACAGGAATAAAATTTGCTTCCCGCCCATAAGGCCCTTGTAGCGTTGAGATAACCGTAGCATATTGCTTGCAATCACTGCTGTCATCAACGTAGAACACCAACAGCGCTGGTTTCTCCCCCCGGTTCATAGACTCAGCTAAGGTCACGCGAGGCGGTACCAAAGAGCCATTCCCGCCATAAAGGACAAAGATGTTGCCATCAAACTTGTCATCATTCATTCCCGCTAGTGCAGGTTGTGTCCCCAACAGCAGCAGATAGGCAAATAGTGCAACCAAACTTAACAAACCGTGAGAAACCAGACGTATTCCTTTGTGACGAGTTTTCAGCATTCTGACTTGAAATTGTAAGGAGCCAAAAACCATATTAGAGTAACTGTCATTATCGACCGCAATCTTTGTAATTATTAGAATGGTTCGCCATGAAGTAAGTTCACAAGCAGGCATATGACCGGAAAAGTAATCGATAGCAGTGCCACTGGCATCCTCGTTCTCATACTCCCCTTCGCTTTTTTGATTGTACTGCTGTTACAGGCTTGGCCCCTGCTGCTGGCACTATTGATCATCAGCATTGGTTGGAGGATTTGGCAGCAGTATCAATGGAAGCAGTGGACAAAGCAAGTAAACCCCTTTTTTAATCAGCTGATCAAAGAAAACCAGGGATGTCTTACGCCATTGGATTTGTCAGTCAAAGCCAACCTATCTGCTTGGGCTGCAAAGCGCTTCCTTGATAAAAAAGCTGAAGAATTTGGTGCCCAGCGTCAAGCCTATGAGGATAAAGGTACTGTATATTATTTTCTCACGGCTAGCGCTCTTGGTAGCCTCTTTGACAACAGTGAGCCTCCCCTGGAGTTAGAGGGTGAGTCTTTTACAAGTTTTGCCCCAAAGCTGAGCGAAGCGTTGACACAGACCCCTACGATCCAGCCTAAGAGTGAGAATCAGTTCAGTGACACCTCAAGCCCCCTGGAACCTTCAGAGGAAGAAACATCGCTCTCCTCTGAGCTCACATCCTCAATAGTTGAGGTGAAAGCAGATCAAGAAACTCCAGCAAACAGCAAACCTAATTATGCTGAAGCCTTTCAAGATCAAGAGGATTCGTGGACAGATCAATCTGACAATCAACAGCAAGCTTCTAAATCTCTGATCCAAGCGGAACTTGCTAAGCGTCTTGATGTTCATTCCAGTACGGTTGGTAAACGCAAATCTGACCCAGATTTTTCAGAATGGAGTCAAAGTAGAGATCCTGATGGGATTGCCTGGGAATACTCACCAGAGACTAGAGAATTTTTGCCAGTGGATAATTAGCAGTAAGAGGAAGCTTGTTTAATCAGTTCGTTGATATTCCTCGCTCACGGGAATTAAAAATCAAAAATTAGTTGAATCTCCCCGAAATTTTCCCTTAAAAGCGTCACCATACCTTCTTTTCAAATCTAACGCCCTTCAAGGAGCGATCGCCTAACGTTGCTAAAGGTGATTGCTCCTTACCATTTAGTATAAATATTTTATGTATCTAAATATACAATTGTCTAAAAATTTGGCATCACTCTGAATTTGTAGTCTTTTCTCCATCCTGAAGAAAGTCGCCCAAATATAGCCTGACAAATTCCTCAGCAGCAGCAGGATTAATATTTTGGAGTGCTTGGGCAATTTCTGCAATCGTATCCCCTGTGGGGTCTGTGATTTCGTGAAACCAGCGATAGATAACTGATCCTCTAACTCCTAGAGCTACTGCCAATTTATTTTGACTAATGCTGTGAGTTTTCAACACCTGCTTGAGGGCTTTACCTGCTTTTCCCATGTCTCTAATCGTGTCAGAGGATCATGAGCCAGTAAATCACTACATAAATGTAGTTATTAGATAAGATAGAGATAACTACATTTATGTAGTGATAAAAAATCAGGTGAAGCAAATGAAAGAGAATTTTCTAAGCGATAATTCCAGCGACAAGTCTGAAATTCGTGTTTCCCGCGAAGCTTACATAGAACCAACCTCAAGTCGAGAATCAGTTAAAATTCTTGTGATTGGCTCTCCCAAAGGCGTCAACAATATCATTCACACCTTGTATCGTCTCAATTTTGCCCAGATTAGCGAATGGAGTTCCCTACAACCTACGCAAAACCCCGGTGAAGTCGTAAGTATTCTGAGCCGCCAACTTTCCCTTAACTGAGTGCTGCGATCTGCGCTTTGCGATCGCCCAAACCCTCATCTTTCTTAGCCCCCCTTACGAAGGGGGGTTGGGGGGTTATCAACCAAACAACAACAACCAAATCGGTAAAGTTAACAAAAGTCCAGTAGAACCAACAGCCAAAGCAGTAACAGTTAAGTCGCGATCGAGCTCATAAACTTCAGCAAGAACCAAAGTAGCAAAAGCTGGAGGCATTGCCGCTTGTAGGACAATGACTAATTGAGGTGGGCCAGTGATACCTAGCAGGAATAGCCCAATCCCCAAAACAAGGGGAACCAGTAGCATTTTAATCGCCAAACTCACTGACGCTCGTTTCAGGTTGTGACCGGATTTTAACTGACTCAAACGCATCCCAATTAGACTCAGTGACAAAGCGATCGCACTCCAAGCAAATCCTTGTAAACCCCGTTCAGTTAATTCAGGTAGCGGTATCTGACGAAAAGCGAGCCCAAATCCTAAACTCCACAGTGCTGGATTTACTAAAATCGCTTGCACTAACTGCCAATGACTTTGTGCTTGCAAGCCAAAACGAGCCGCAAGCAACACACCCAAGCCATAAGCCCCAATAGTGGTACCGAGCATATCATAAAAAATTGCCCAGCCAAAGTATTTCTCCCCTACCAAAGTTAAGGTGACAGGAAAACCCAAATAGCCAGTATTCCCCACCATAGACGACAACAGAAAACTACCTTTTGCTGGTTGACTCCAGGAATTTACAGACACCTGCGACAATGGGTTGCTATCATCAGCATTGCTTTTGAGGACCTGTCCTTTAATCCAACTCCAGGCCAATAGCGCTCCCAATAAAATTGCCATCCATGCTGTTATTGGTGCAATCCAAATTGCTCCGGATAAGTCAGCACGCCTGAGAAAAGCAATAATACTGAGAGGCACCCCAATCCAAAAGAGAAATTTACCAATGAATACTGGCACTAACTTTGGCAAAAATCGCCCCAAAATCCACCCGAATAAGACAGTACTGCCTAACTGAACATATAGTTTAATCAGTGGTTGAAAAAACTCAGTATCTGGACTGGGCATATTGAGATTATAGCGGTTCTCAGTTGCATGAAGTACATCATAAAAACCTAACCCCCAACCCCTTCCCTACAAGGGAAGGGGAGCAAGAATTAAAGCCTCTCTCCTTGTAGGAGAGAGGTTTGGAGAGAGGTCAGATTGTATCTCATCCAATCGAAAAAGGCTGTATCAGACATACAACTTAAAGAATACTAAGCCAGTCTCCAGAAAATCATTTAATCTAAGGCTGGTGAACGACTGGCGAACGTATAAAATTCGGGTAAATTAAGGATTGATTTGCAGTGCAGGAGTGGATTCTTGAATAACGGTGGTATCCCAGGAAAATCAGAAGACCTCTCAATACCCGCAACAGATGATATTCCGGAGGCAATGCGGGATACACCGGACGTTAAACCTCAGTCTCGGTTGAAACTTGTCTGGCTGATTGTTGGAATATTAGGAATAGGGGCGATCGCCCTCTGGCTTGGTTTGTTGTTTTTTCAAGCCAAACCTCCATCAACTGTAGCTTCTTCCTCAACTCCAGCGACTACAGATAGCCAGACACAAACCAGCGATGTTGATAAGATTCTGGGACATCTTGCTTACAAAGAAGCACCAACTACAGAACTGCAACCCATTACTGCTGATGGTGGCATCAAACTGCGCACTGCTGCGGCACAAAAATTTCAAGCAATGTCAGCAGCAGCAGCACAAGATGGTATAATATTAAATCCCCTTTCTGGTTTTCGTTCAGTGGCTGAGCAGCAGCAAGTATTTTTTGATGTCAAGGCCGAACGGGGACAGGTGACAAGCAAACGAGCAGAAGTAAGTGCTCCTCCAGGCTATAGTGAGCATCACACTGGCTACGCTCTGGATATTGGCGACGGGAATACACCAGCAACTAACTTGAGTCAGGACTTTGAGAAAACGGCTGCATTTGCGTGGTTGGAGAAGAATGCTGCTTTTTACAGCTTTGAGTTATCGTTCCCTAAAAACAATACTCAAGGCGTTATTTATGAACCTTGGCATTGGCGTTTTGTAGGCGATCGCGATAGCTTAGAAACCTTCTATAAAGCCAAAAACTTAACTACACCTTCATCAACACCTTCATCAACACCTTCATCAACACCTTCATCAACACCTCCATCAACACCTTCATCAACACCTTCATCAACACCTTCCCCGACGCCTTCCCCGACGCCTTGAGGCAATACTTAGAGCGAATGACAGGAAGAAAAATTGAGCTGAGATTGTCAACCTGTGTACCGAGAGCTTAAAAAAGCTTTACAAATATAAGGGAGGATTTCCATTTACAGCTAAACCAATGCAGCAAACCGCCCTAAATTTAATTGCAATTGGCATCTTTGTCATGACGTTTTCAGCACTACTAAGCCCGATACTCAACATCTCACCAGCAATTCCCGCAGTGACAACTCTCGCGGTCTTGAGTATTGCCACATTTGACTCGTTTCGGTTGCAAGGAAAAGGCGCAACCCTGCTGTTAGACTGGCTTGCTGGTGTACGCAGCGAACACCGCGATCGCATTATCCGCCATGAAGCAGGTCACTTCCTTGTAGCATACTTCCTGGGAATTCCCATCACCGGTTACACGCTAACAGCTTGGGAAGCTTTTAAGCAAAGCCAACCGGGCTTGGGAGGCGTTACCTTTGACACTCAAACACTATCATCAGAAACTCTTCCCGTTGGCGAAATGCGCTTAAACTTAGAGCGATTTTGCACTGTCTGGATGGCTGGAATTGCCGCAGAAAAGTTAATCTATGGTAGTGCAGAGGGAGGTGTAGAAGATCGGCAAAAACTTACAGAGGCGCTGATATCATTAGGGCGTCCTGCGAGTGAGTCTCAAATTAAAGAGCGCTGGGCAATTCGTCAAGCTCAATCGCTAATTGAGCAAAATTTAGCATCATATGAAGCACTGATTGTAGCCATGAAACAACGAGCATCAGTAGCAGATTGTTGTATGGTAATTCAGCAACATTGTCAGAATGAAGCAGTTTAATTACTGATAATCAAAACATGAATATTCGCATTGGTAACGGTTACGATATCCATCAACTATGTGAGGGACGCCCTCTAATTTTAGGTGGTGTGAAGATTGAACACGAATTGGGATTACTCGGTCACAGTGACGCTGATGTACTGACACACGCGATTATGGACGCAATGTTAGGAGCTCTTAGCCTAGGAGATATTGGTCATTATTTTCCCCCTACTGACCCCAAATGGAAAGGAGCAGATAGTCTAGTTTTATTGAGTCAGGTAAATCAGCTAATACAAACACAAGGTTGGCAAATTGGGAATATTGACTCCGTGGTTGTAGCAGAACGCCCTAAACTTAAGCCTCACATTAAAACAATGCGCGATCGCCTAGCAAACGTCCTAGCATTACAACCCGACCAAATCGGAATTAAAGCAACCACAAATGAAAAATTAGGCCCTGTGGGAAGAGAAGAAGGAATTTCTGCTTATGCTGTAGCTTTGTTAATCAAAGATTGAAACTTGTACAAAGAGAATTGAGACAATAAGCAAATTATAGCGAATTCCAGTAGCGTGGATTACAAAGTTTGTAGGGGCGCAAGGCCTTGCGCCCCTAAGAGATCGAATCTGAGCAGAGTCGCTAAGATTTTCTGCCAAAATACTGATAATTTTTGGAGAACTTAAGTCCATTACGGCTGGTATTCCTACTCATGAAAATCCAGCTATTCTTATTTCTGAGCGTGGCAGTAATTTTCGCAATAATTCAGTTTTTTTAATGCTTAAGTTTGTTGCCTCGACTTTATTGATTCGTGAAGGTTTTGCTTGCTGAAATTCGTGGCTATATTTATCCATTTGATTTTCAAGATGAATTAACAACAAATAGGATTACAAAGTTGTTGTTTAAGTTACTTTGCATTCCTTATTGATTACTTTAAATGATTGATATTTTTTTTGTATAGAAACAAGTAGATAAATGTAGATGTAGAATTTAATAGATTTTAATAGATTACACTTGCCAAGGATTTCTATGCCTGCCTAGAATGTATCTAGATTTTTACTACAGGTATAGATTATGTCGCTCATCTATGAAGAGTTTGAAAAGTTTGAAGAAAAATTTCTCGAAGCTATAGCAATAAAATATTACTTTATAGGTAAGACGAAATTCATTTTTGTAGAGCGTTTTCGTCAAAAAAACACTAATTTATTAGATAACCCATTCAGTGAGGTTTTTGAGTGGCAATTGAGAGAGGGACTTCAAGAAGGTGGAGATCCAGCAATTGTTTTGCGTGCTCATCTCGGAAATAATATTTATCCGAAGCTGGAGAATGAGGGGTGTGACTTTGGCGAAGTCACTAGAAATAAATGGAAAATAGGTGTACCGTGGTTGCGGGAAGAAGTTTTTCCAGAATGGTTAACAAAACAACAACCCAAACCTGAAACTCGTGATGGACTTTGGCAACTATTACAACAGCAAGCAACCCAAAGTTCTGAGATGAAGCCGGTGATAGTTTCCAAAAAGGTAGCAACGCTGGGAATGACGAGATCCCGGAATTCTGACCTAATTACTATACCTATCGACAGTGATATTAGATTTGAAGTGAAACTCGACAGCCCGGGACATTTAGTGTTGCTGGAAAAAGAACCATCAGGGGCTATATGTTGTTTGTGTCCGTCCGAGTATGCGCCCGAACTTGAACATCCTGCTGGAGTCGCGGTTTTGCCTCAACAGAAATCGCCAGTACAATCCTTTTGTGTGAATGAGTTAGGGCGCGAGGAGATTTTGGCAATTATCAGCAAACAAAAGCCAACTTTAGATTGGTGGTGTAATGGTGGTGAGGAAGTCTTGAAACTGGATGTCAGCCATCTTTTGAAATTACATGATTATGTGGAACGTAATCAAGATTGTCAGTTACTTCGCATGG
>JAYFMV010000026.1:0-25040 GCA_042408245.1 Potamolinea sp. | reverse complement strand
TACACCACCACCAAACCACCAGACTGGTCCTGCTTCAAAGTAGCGATAATTCAGGTGAACTGTGGGGATATAGGGATTGCGGGGGTGCAATACCATTGATGTACCAGTTGCAAAAAAAACCATGCCCTGCTGCTTCTGGCCGTTGTGTCAAAATTGAGGGGGGTAGCTGATCTCCCCAAACTTCAGAAAAGTTGACCCCACCCTGTTCAAATACTCCACCATCGCAGAGTACACGGGAACGACCACCGCCACCTTCTTCTCGTTCCCAGGAATCTTGCTTAAATGTGCTAACTCCATCCAGCTTTTCTAGGTCTTTACAGATTTTATCTTGCAGTTGTTGCATGAACTGCTTGACTCTCTCCCTAGACCTCTCAGGAGGTAGAGAATTAGTGATGGTTCTTGGGTCTGTCTGAAAAGCTGTCATAATCTCAATTTTTTAATGTAGTTGGCTCAAGTATTGCCTTGTCACCGATGGGCGTTTTGATGATAGAAGGTAGGTGAATCTGTGTTCTTAGAGTTCCCACAAATTTACAGTATTTGGCAGGCTACTTTAGATTGCAAGGTTTGGTAATCTAAAGTGTTTTATATATTGATGATAAACCTCAGTGCCATCAGTAATTTTCCCAGCAAAAACAAATGTGTCTATAGATGTAATTAGCAGCCTTAAAAAGGTTTTCAGAGGGATAGGAAAGTTTGTCTATCTTTCCAAAGTACGGATGGTTGGGTTTGATGACAATCTGCTTAACTAGCTGCATTCAACTAATCTATAAACTCAACTGGTTGGAAGAATTATACAGACAACAGTTAAGATTTGAAGTGAAATTGTCATAAAAACTATGGAATTTTTTCCTGGGTCGCTCAGATTGGCTAGATAATAGGCATCAACCACTAGACTCAGGCGAATTCTCCTGTAAGAATTAGCGATTATATCCTAAGAGAGGTATTTTATAGCCAAGCTACTTGGCGTAAGATTAGAAGTTTGCCTGAGCGTTGCTACGGGAGGGTGTTGTGATTCTCAATTTTTCCTTCAAGTTCATCGCTGGTAGAGAGGGGATTTGCTGCAAGTTTTCAGTTTTCAGGACTTATCGGGCCTTGAGTACGGCCCCGATCGAGATTCTTTGGCAAAAATTGAGCAACTTAGCTGATATTTCCTGGAATCCTCTGCTTTCCAGTACTAATGCCCCTAGAGGGTTAATCGCGAAACCGGGTTTAATATACCAGGTAGTAACTCGTTTGATACCAATTCCTGTGCGAATTTTTGTTGAGCTTGTGCAACCAGGTGAGTTACTGAGTGTGCGCTTTCTGGCAATTCCTGGGGTTGAAAATCGGGTGACTTACAAGGTTGAGTCTACTGTTTGTGGTACTTATGTGTCTTATTCAGTGACACTGCGGGGTTGGTTATCCCCTTTGATTTGGTGGCTAATTCGCCCCTATGCGGCACGTGTGGCGTTGGAATTAGCCCAGGCTGCGGAGGAGGTAGCTTTTCAATAGTTCTGAGTTCTGAATCAAGACCCCAGGGATGAAAACAAGCTAGCAGGATAAATCCTGCCCTACATATTTTTAATTAATTAATTAACTAGTTAATTAATTAATCCCCAATATTACTCGCAATCCTGTAAGGTAAAGCAAGGAAGTAAAACGATGCTTCGACAAGCTCAGCAATTGGTAAAACGTGCTGATGGTGTGTATGTTCAGTTTTGTGTGTCTGTTGACCGCTCCGAAATTGTCGAACCTACAGATCATAACGCTGCTAGAAATATCCATTGTCAGGGATTGAGTGCGGTAGGACATACGGGAACTTTTGCACTAGATGCAAGCAACGCTTTAGGAGAATCGACCTCTACTCTGGTTGGAGTAATCTTGTCCGAAGCACGTTGACTCGTTGATTAAAGAATCCCCTCGGTAATAGCTGCGGGGAGTGTCAATTATGCGCTCGCACACCAAGCTGTAACAGAGCAAAATAGCTTTACTGACATCCCAGATCCCCAACGAGCAGAACAATTAGTGTCAGAGCATCATCAAAGCCTAGAACAAAAAATAGAGCAATGCCCCCAAGAGTTAAAGCACCAAATTGCTGAGCGGAAGCGGGTAGAGGATGCTTTGCGTCACAGTGAATCACAAAATCGTGCGATTCTTACTGCTATCCCCGATTTGATGTTCCGGCTGAGTTCTGAGGGTATTTACTTGGGCTATGTTGGCTCTTCTAAGATTGTCGATCTTTTGCCATCAGATTTTGAGCCAGTGGGCAAACATATCTCCGAATTGTTGCCATCTGAAGTGGCTTCAAGACATATCCAATACCTGCAAAAAGCCCTGGAAACTGGGGAAACCCAAATTTACGAACAGCAAAATTTGATTAACGGACAACTTCAATATGAAGAAATCCGAGTAGTTGTAAGCACAGAAAATGAAGTGCTGTTCATGATTCATGATATCAGCGAAAATAAGCGAGCAGAAGCAGCTTTACGCAAAAAAAATGAAGAATTGACCAAGGCTCTCCAACAACTCCAAACTACTCAGCAAGAACTGATTCAAGCAGAAAAAATGGCTGCTTTGGGACAATTGATAGCGGGAATAGCTCACGAGATAAACACACCTTTGGGAGCAATTCGTGCTTCTGCTAGTAACTCGGTAATTGCTCTCGAAGAATCTCTAAGCAAACTTCCCCAACTCTCTCAACGACTTTCTAGCCAAGAACAAGCTGAGTTTTTTGCCTTAGTTCACAGGGCCTTAAACAGCAACAAACAAATCACTACTAAAGAAAAACGTCAGTTAAAACGAAGTTTAAGCAGTCAGTTAGAAGAAAACTCAATTGATAATGCTAGACACTTTGCGGACATCTTAACGGATATGGGGGTTTACGAAGATGTTGAACTTTTTTTGCCCCTTTTAAAATCATCAGAGGCTGATTGGATTTTGCAACTTGCCTATAATCTTTCCCGACTGCAAAGCAATAGCAAAAACATTTCTACTGCTGTCGAATTAGCTGCAAAAATCGTCTTTGCTCTGAAAAACTATGCTCGGTATGACAAGAGCGGCAAAAAACAGTCAGCCAAAATTACAGACGGGCTAGAAACTGTGCTAGAGCTGTATCACAATCAACTCAAGAAAGGTGTCGATGTCATACGAGAATATCAGCCTTTACCACCTATTTTGTGTTATCCGGATGAATTGATGCAGGTGTGGACAAATCTGATTCACAATGCTATTCAAGCGATGAATAATCAAGGAAGATTGCAGATTGTGGCTTTCCAGCAGGATAATCAGGTTGTGGTGCAGGTGACGGATTGCGGTTGTGGTATTTCACCAGAAATTCAAGATAAAATATTTGAGCCATTCTTCACGACTAAACCTCCTGGTGAAGGGAGTGGTTTGGGCTTAGATATTGTCAAGAAGATTGTGGATAAACACTCAGGAAAAATTGAGGTAGAAAGTCAGCCTGGAGGGACAACATTTAGCGTGTTTATGCCTATTTTTAGTGAGTAGTCAGTGGTCAGTGGTTATTGGTCAGTAGTCATTGGTCATTGGTCATTGGACATGCGCACAACTAACAACTAACAATCAACAACTAATGGAGAATTCTGAAAACCTTTCCGCTATTAATCGCAATCCTGTTACAACTACGCCAGATACCCTCGTCAAGGAAGCGATCGCGCTGATGAGTCAGACACGCGACAGTTGTCTACTTGTGATCAGCAGTTGCGAACCCTGTAGTTCTTTAGTTGGTGTGTTCACAGAGCGAGATGTCGTGAGACTCGCAGCTTCCGGTGCTGACTTGAGTAATACATCCATCGCTTCTGTGATGACGACAAAGCTAATTACTGTCACCGAAACCAAAGCACAAGATATCTTTGCAGCGATGAGTCTGCTTCGCAAGTATCGGATTCGCCATCTTCCTGTGGTGGGGGAAGCGGGGAACTTAGTCGGTATCATTACTCCCCAAAGTCTTCGGAACATCATACAACCAGTCGATTTACTCAGGCTAAAACTCGTTTCAGAGGCGATGTCTGCGAGAGTAATTCATAGTCCTGGAAAAGCTTCTATCCTCGAACTGGCGCAACTGATGGCCAAAGAGCGGATTAGTTGCGTGGTAATTGTGGAAGAAAGAGAGACGGGGAGATTTACCAGTCCCCAGTCCCTCCTCACTAAAGCTCCGGTTCACAATCCACCTCCCCCAACCCCCAACCCCCCTAATCCCCCCGATCTTCGGGGAGACGTTAGAAACGGGGAGGACAAAATTCCCAATCCCCAATCCCTAATTCCTATTGGTATTGTTACGGAACGGGATATTGTTCAGTTTTGCAACTTGGGATTAAATCTACCAAATATCCAGGCTTCTGTAGTGATGAGTACGCCACTGCTACCAATTAAGCCAACTGAATCGATGTGGAATGCTAATCAAATAATGCAGAAGCATCGTTTGCGGCGTCTAGTTGTCTGCGGTGAAGCCGGAGAACTGCTTGGTATTATCACCCAAACTGGTGTGCTTGAGGCAATTAATTCAGGAGAAGCTTATCAAACTGTCGAAACATTGCATCATCTGGTTGATGACCAAACATCAGAATTAAGAAAGTTAAATGACAAACTTCAAGAGGAAATTAGCACGCGCCAGTTACTTGAGGATAAGTTAATAAGTTCTGAGGGGAAGATGCGGGCAGCTTTTGAGGCAATGACTGATATAGTTCTTGTCGTTTATATTCAAGACAATCAGCTTGAAAATATAGAAGTTGTCCCAACAAATGCCAAAAATTTGTATATCAAAAAAAATGACTTAGCTAGTGAGACAGTAGAACAATTTTTTCAGGAGGAAACATCTGATATTTGGTTGAAAAAAATTCAGCAGGCTATAGAAGAACAGCAGACGATTAGTTTTGATTACAGTTTAGCCGCGGAGGGTCAGGAAGTTTGGTTTAGTGCCAGCATTTCCCCGATTTCAGAAAATTCGGTAATCTGGGTAGCGCGGGATATTAGCGAAGCCTATCGGCAAGCTTTGCAACGTAAAAAAGCAGAGGAAGCGCTACGTAAAAAAAATGAAGAATTGGCAAATACTCTCCAACAACTCCAAGCCACTCAAGAAGAACTAATTCAATCGGAAAAAATGGCAGCCCTGGGGCACTTAGTAGCGGGGATAGCTCACGAAATCAATACACCCTTGGGAGCAATTCGCGCTTCTGCTAACAACACGGCAATCGCTCTCGAAGAATCCCTAAGCGAACTTCCCCAACTTTATCAACGACTTTCTCCCCAACAACAAACTGATTTTTTTGCCTTACTCAACCGCTCACTTAATAACGAAATTCAAGCAACAACCAAAGAAAAACGCCAATTTAAGCGAGCTTTAACTACTCAGCTTGAAGACAATCAAATTTCTCAGGCGCGGCTGATTGCCGATATCTTAACGGATATTGGAATTTACAAAGATATTGAATTATTTTTGTCTCTTTTCAGTTCCCCAGATGTGGACTGGATTTTGCAACTAACGTATAACTTTGCTCGACTGCAAAGCAACAGTAAAAACATTAATACCGCCGTTGAAAGGGCGGCAAAAATCGTCTTTGCCCTGAAAAATTACGCCCGTTACGATAATAGTGGTATCAAACAGCCAGCACAAATTAAAGATGGCATAGAAACCGTGTTGGATTTGTATCACAATCAAATTAAGAAGGGCATTGAAGTAATTCGCGACTACCAAAATTTGCCCCCCATTTTGTGTTATCCCGATGAATTAATGCAGGTGTGGACAAATCTGATTGACAATGCCATCCATGCTATGAACGGTAAGGGCAATTTAGAAGTCAGTATTTCACAGCAAGATAGTCAGGTGTTGGTACAGGTGACAGATTTTGGTGCTGGTATTCCCCCGGAAATTCAAGAGAGAATTTTTGAGGCATTCTTCACGACTAAACCACCTGGTGAAGGGAGTGGTTTGGGGTTAGATATTGTCACGAAGATTATTAACAAGCACAATGGGAGAATTACAGTAGATTCCGTGCCTGGGCGAACTACCTTTAGCGTCTGGCTACCTCTTGAGCAGGGATTGTAAATTGTAGTGTTTAGATTGGGGATTGTACTAGCTAAAATCTATAATCTCAAGCATAATATTATATCACTAACTGCGATCAAATTACTCATAACTAAATTCATGAGTAAACAAGCCAGCATTAATGAGCAATAAAAAAAGGTGAATCATGGCAAGTACAGCAATTCTCTGCGTTGATGACGAACAAGTAATTTTAGACAGTCTCAAGGAGCAACTCAAAAGACGATTTGGCAGTGAATATATTTATGAAGCTGCTGAAAGTGCAGAGGAAGCTTTGGAGATTCTTGAGGAATTATACGCCGATAGCGTGAAGGTTTTAATCATTGTCTCCGATTGGCTAATGCCTGAAATGAAAGGCGATGAATTTTTGATTCAAGTTCATCAAAGATTTCCGGAAATTGTAACGGTGATGCTTACGGGACAAGCAGATGAAGAAGCTATTGATCGGGCCAGAAAAGATGCTCATCTGAACTATTACTTGCGTAAACCCTGGACTGAACAGGAATTAGCCGAAATCATCACTTCCTCGGCAGTATAAATTATGAGTAATCTAGCGATTATTTGCGTTGACGATGAAACAGTGATTTTAGAGAGTTTCACTGAACAACTTAAGCGCCGTCTTGGCAATGATTATGAAATAGAAGCAGCGGAAAGTGGAGAAGAAGCTTTAGAAATTGTTGAAGAACTACAAGCAGAAGGAATTGAAATAGCCCTGGTTATTTCTGACCAAATTATGCCAGGAAAGAAAGGCGATGAACTGCTCAGTGAAATTCATGCTAGGTATCCCAAAACCTTGAAAATAATGTTGACTGGACAAGCAGATGCGCAAGCAGTGGGAAATGCAATAAACTCTGCTAACTTATATAGATATATTGCCAAACCTTGGGATGAAAATGACCTAATTTTGACTGTTAAGGAAGCCTTGCGGCGCTACTCCCAGGAGCAGCAATTGGCAGAGCAAAATGTTGCTTTAAAAAATTTAAATACTGAACTAGAACAATTAAATGCTTCCCTGGAAGAGAAAGTTGGAGAACGGACTAATGCTTTGCAAAAAGCCAAAGAAGCTGCTGAAGTAGCCAACAAAGCCAAAAGTGAATTTTTAGCCAATATGAGCCATGAATTGCGATCGCCTCTCAACACAATTCTTGGCTTTGCTCAATTGATGCAACGCAGCTCAAGCCTTGAATTGGAAGACAGAGAAAATATCCAAATCATCAATCGGAGCGGCGAATATTTACTAAGTCTAATTAACAATGTACTGGAGTTATCCAAAATTGAAGCCGGACGCATAGTTCTCAATGAAATTAACTTCGACCTAACGAATTTGTTGGATGACATAGAAGATATGTTTTGGCTGAAGGCCGACGCTAATCGCTTGCAGTTGTGTTTTGAACGTGCACCGGATCTCCCTAAATATGTGAAAACAGATGAGGTGAAGTTACGCCAAGTCTTGATTAATTTACTCAGTAATGCTATCAAGTTTACTAAAGATGGCGGCGTCTTAGTAAGAATTAAAAAGCCCAAAGCTTCTGACATACTGCAGTTTGAAATTGAAGACACAGGGCCAGGCATTTCGCCTGATGAATTAGACAATATTTTTGAAGCTTTTACACAAACCCAAACAGGTAAAAAATCTAAGGAAGGAACTGGCTTGGGCTTAGCAATTACTCGCTCTTTTGTACAATTAATGGGCGGAAAAATTAGCGTTAGTTCGCAGTTGGGGCGCGGTACAATTTTCAAGTTTGATGTTACTGTAAGGTTGGTTGATGCTATGGACATCGAAATTAAACAAGTGATGCACCAAGTTATTGCCCTCGAACTGAATCAACCCCGTTATCGTCTTCTGATTGTAGATGACAAAGGGGACAATCGCCAACTGCTTGTTAAATTGCTTTCCCCCCTTGGTTTTGAATTAAAAGAAGCTTGTAACGGCCAAGAAGCTATTGAAATCTGGGAAAATTGGCAACCGCATCTAATCTGGATGGATATGCGTATGCCTATTATGGATGGCCGTGAAGCCACTAGAGAAATTAGAAAAAGGGAAGGGAAGGTTCCTCAGTCACTATTACCCTTAATCCCTAAAGGGAACGCAGATCTACCCAGTCTCCGTACTGTAATTATTGCCATTACTGCTAGTAGCTTTGAGGAGGAAAAAGCGGTTATCTTAGCAGCAGGTTGCGATGACTTTGTTCGCAAACCTTTTCGGGAAGAAATCATCTTTGAAAAGATGGCAGAATTCCTGGGAGTGCGTTACGTTTATCAAGAAGAACAAGCTCAATCTTCCAGCGCTCAGTCTGCTGTTGCTTTTTCTGAAACTTCCATCGGCGAGGCTCTCATGCTGATGCCGAAAGAGTGGATAGAACAACTACACTATGCTGCTTTATGTATTGACAATGAAAAGATTTTTGGGCTAGTCTCGCAAATTCCCAAAAATCAGGCAAATCTAGCTGAAATTCTGGAAGATTTAGTTAATCAATTTCGTTGTGATCGTATCGTTAATTTAATTGAAACTGCTATGGAAGCCTGTACTTAACTTTTATTGAGTAGTCATCATAAAATACTAAGAGTTTTGCCGTAAAAATACCTTATACCTTATACCTTATACCTTGCCACTTTTCACTTGCTATAATGCTTAATAATCAGACGGGAGAACTCAAAGGAAACGTTTTAATTATTGATGACAAACCAGAAGATATACAACTTTTGTCTCAAACTTTATCCGAACACGGATATGTAGTGCGAGGTGCTGTTAGAGGACAAATGGGAATCCGAGCTGCACAATCCGCTCCTCCAGATTTGATTTTACTTGATATCAGAATGCCAGATATCAATGGCTACGAAGTTTGTCAAATACTGAAAGCTGACCCGAAAACTAAAGAAATTCCAGTTATTTTCTTAAGCGCTATCGATGAAGTTTGGGATAAAGTAAAAGCCTTTAAAATTGGTGCAGTAGACTATATTACTAAACCTTTTCAAATTGAAGAAGTCTTAGCTAGAGTAGAAAATCAACTACTGCTTCGTCGGCTCAATCAGCAACTTCAAGCAAAAAATAAACAGCTCAAACAGGAAATTAAGGAACGTCAAAAAGCTGAACAAGCTGCAGAAGCAGCTTCACAAGCTAAAAGTCAGTTTGTTACCAATATGAGCCACGAACTGAGAACGCCTCTGAACGCCATTCTCGGTTTTACCCAAATCCTGAACCGCAGTTCATTAGTCAGTCCTGAACAACAGGAATATTTAGAGATTATTAGTCGTAGTGGTGAACATTTACTAGAGTTAATTGATGAAGTTTTAGAATTGTCGAAAATTGAAGCGGGCACGCTTTTTTTGAATGAAACGAGCTTTGATTTTTATTACTTTCTCGACTCTCTAGAAGAATTGTTTCAACTAAAAGCTGAGCAAAAGGAACTATACCTAATTTTTGGCATTTCTTGTGATGTCCCTCAATATATCAAAACCGATTCGCAAAAATTGCGAGGATGTTTGATTAACTTGATAGGAAACGCTATCAAATTTACTCAATCAGGAGGCGTCAGTCTGCAGGTGTCAGTTGTACCTAATTCAGCAGAATCGAACCCAGAACAAATTACCATTCATTTTGAAGTTGAAGATACAGGGACTGGGATTGCAGCGGAAGAAATTGACAACATTTTTCAAGCTTTTGCTCAAACAGAAACAGGACGAAAAGTTAGTGAAGGTGCTGGTTTAGGTTTAGCAATTAGTAAAAGATTTGTGCAACTGATGGGAGGCGAAATTACAGTTAGCAGTACTGTTGGAGAGGGAACCACTTTTAAATTTGACCTCAACGTATCCCCAGCTAATGAGTCGGAAATTATCAAAAAACAGCAACAGCGAGTAACTGGTTTAGAAGCAAACCAAGAAACATATCGAATTGTTGTCGCGGATGACAACAGAGAAAATCGCCTACTGTTAGTTAAGCTACTTGAAGCGATTGGTTTTGAGGTACGGGAAGCGGAAAATGGTCAAGAAGCTGTGGAGCAGTGGTTAATGTTTTACCCTCACTTGATTTGGATGGATACGCGAATGCCCATAATGGATGGGATTGAGGCTGCTACAGAAATTAGAACTAGGGAGGGGGAGAAAGGGAAACGGGGATACGGGGAGAAGATTAACCATGACCCAAACCCAAATCCCCGCACCATTATTATTGCCCTAACAGCTAGTGCTTTTGAGGAAAGTCGCACAGAGATTTTAGCCGCAGGATGTGACGATTTTGTTCGCAAACCCTTTACTGAAGAAGTCATTTTTGAAAAAATGGCCCAATACTTAGGGGTATACTATATTTATGAAGATTTGCCTCAATCAACAACAAATAGCAGGCGATTTTATGGTGTTAACGAAGAATCAGATTCATTCTTCCTGGAAAAAATAATAACAATGCCTTCAAGTTGGTTAGTAGATCTAGAATATGCAGCTAAAAACCTTGATGAAGATTTGATTTTACAGTTGATTTCACAAATACCAGAAGACCAAGCATCGCTAGCTAAAGGTTTAACGGATTTACTGAATAATTATCGTCTTGATGTAATTCTACGTTTAGCTAAATAGCGAGAGCATCTTAGCACTTTACAAAAAAAATGCACGCAAAAGACCAATGGGAATAAATAAACAAGATATTAAAATCTTGATAGTTGACGATCAACCTAGTAATCTGCGTTTTTTATCTAAAATTTTGACTCAAAAGGGGTATAAAGTTCAAAGAGCGATTTCTGGGGAAATGGTATTAAATGCCGAATTTACCTCTCCCCCAGATTTGATTTTACTTGATATTGTTATGCCCAAAATGAATGGTTATGAAGTCTGTAAAAGACTGAAAGCCAACGACAAAACTTGCGACATTCCGGTAATTTTTTTAAGCGTTCTCAAAGAACCCTTAGATAAAGTCAAAGCCTTTGAAGTTGGAGGAATTGACTACATTAGCAAGCCGTTTCAAGTCGAAGAGGTTTTAGCGCGGATAGAAAATCAACTAAAAATCCAACAACTCTCTAAGCAATTAAAAGAGCAAAATTCCCAACTACAACAAGAAATTGAGATTCGTAAGCAGGTCAAGAAACTTTGCTGAAGACTCAAAAACGTCTAGACTATTTACTTTCTTCTAACCCATCCATCATTTATAGTTGTCAGCCGATATCTCCCTATAAAATCACTTTTATTAGTAAGAATATCACCGATCTTTTCGGCTACGAAGTACAAGAATGTCTAGAAGATCCATGTTTCTGGATTAAACACATTCACCCCGACGACAGAGAGCGCATCTTTACAGAAATACCACAGCTATTTGAACGGAGTGATTACTCTTACGAGTTCCGTTTGTTACGCAAAAATAGCACCTATCGCTGGGTATATAGTGCTGGTAAATTAGTGCGCGACGAACAAGGAAACCCTCTTGAAATAATCGGATCTTGGAGCGACATCACCCAACGCAAGCAGATAGAAGAAGCACTACAAGGAAAGCCAGCGTTGGCTACAAGCAATAACTGATGCTAATCCTAATATTGTTTATGTTTATGATTTGATAGAACAGAGAAATGTTTATATTAACCGCGAAATCTACACTATTCTTGGCTACACACCAGAAGAAGTGCAGCACATGGGAAAGGCTTTTCTTCCAACTTTAATGCACCCTGATAATTTAGCCTTATTACCAGAATCTTTCAAAAAACTTGCTCAAACCAAAGACGGGGAAATAATTGAGTGTGATTACCAAATTCAACACAAAAATGGTGAATGGCGCTGGCTATTCAATCGAAAGATTGTGTTTACTAGAACAAGCGATGGTAAACCCAAGCAAATCTTGGGTACGGCCGCTGATATCACCCAACGCAAGCAAGCGAAATTAGCACTACAAAAAGCACTAGAAGCTGCTCAATCTGCTAATCACGCTAAAAGCACTTTCCTTGCTTCCATGAGTCACGAACTGCGTACCCCCCTCAATGCTGTTCTCGGCTTTAGTCAAATACTAGCTCGCGATGAATCTTTGACAACACAGCAGAAGAAATATATAGAAATTATTAATCGTAGTGGTGGACATTTGCTGGAGTTAATTAACGATGTTTTATCAATGTCCAAAATTGAAGCAGGTCAAATTACTTTAAATGAAGACCGCTTTGATTTATCTGCGCTACTCAACTCTGTTCACGAAATGCTACAACTCAAAGCCAAAAACAAAGGTTTGCATTTGAACTTTGAAAACTCTATTGACCTTCCTCGATATGTTCAAACTGATCAAGGAAAGCTTCGTCAAGTTTTAATTAATCTCCTCGGTAACGCTATTAAATTTACGAAAGAAGGTACTGTTACCTTAAGAGTGTCATTGGTTAAGTGTGATGAGTCAAGTGTTAAAAAGCAAAGGACAAACAACCATTACCTTTGAAATTTCTGATACGGGTTCAGGTATTTACCCTGAAGAACTCAACAGCATATTTGACCCATTTGTGCAAACTAAATCAGGTAGTAAATTCATTGAAGGAACAGGCTTAGGTTTACCTATAAGCCGAGAATTTGTTCAATTAATGGGGGGAGATATCGCTGTTAAGAGTATTCCCGGTGAGGGTTCAACTTTTAGCTTTGATATCAAAGTTAATTTAGCTTCACCAACAGATGTTGTTCCAACTGTACCCAGTGGTGTTGTCATTGCTTTAGAGCAAAATCAGCCTTCTTACCGTATCTTAATTGCTGAAGACCTAGAAGAGAGTCGCATTTTGCTCGTCAAACTGCTTGAAAGATTGGGGTTTGAAATTAAGGAAGCTGTCAATGGACAAGAAGCTTTCCTCATCTGGAAACAATGGGAACCCCATCTAATTTTGATGGATATTTGTATGCCAATAATGGACGGCTATGAGGCAATTCAAGCAATTAGGAAGGCTGAGAAATTAAGGAGAAAGCATCAAGAAAGTTCTAACTCAAAGTTCCCAATTCAGGATAAAAATCCTAACAATAATAACCGAGAGCTTGGGTCTAATAACACATTTCCTGCTTCTACTATAACTATTGCTCTAACTGCCAGTGCCTTTGAAGATCAGCGAGAAGCTATTTTAAAATCAGGCTGTGATGATTTTATTAGTAAACCATTTTCAGAGCAAATTTTATATGAAAAAATAGCGCGTCACTTAGGAGTTCATTATCTTTATGAAGCAGAAAATCAATCTCAGGAGTTAATACAGCCGTTGTCGTTGACAAGAGATGATTTAAATATCATGCCGCTTGAGTGGCTGAAAAAACTTCATTGGGCGGCACTTACGATGGACGAAGAGTTAATTCTGGAACTCATCAATCAAATTCCTGAAAGTCACAGGACTCTTGCCAGTAATATAGCTAATTTGGTCGATGATTTTCGTGTAGACATAATTATCGATTGTTTCGAGGACGTTTAAATTGTGGGAATGGGGAATGGGGAATGGGGAATGGGGAATAGGTAATTGGTAATTGGTAATTGGTAATTGGTAATTGGTAATTGGTAATTCCCAGTCCTCAGCCCCCATTACCCATTCCCCGCTTTGATATTATACTTTTTATATTCCTTCTTTTCCCCAGAATTTAGCTGAATCTGCGCTTTATTTCGTCCGTCTATTGCATCTCGATAATCTGGATTAAATCTAATCGCCTTTTCATAAGACTCAAGCGCTTCTTGATAACGCTTCAAGTTGAATAAAGCATTGCCACGACTATACCAAGCTTCCGAGTAATCAGGCTTGTGCTCAATCGCTCTATTGTAAGAATTAATCGCTTCTTGGTACTGTTTCAAGTTATATAGCGAATTGCCCAAATTATACCAAGCTTGGAAAGAATTTCGCTGTAACTTAACCGCTTTATCGTAAGAATTAACTGCTTCTTCATAGCGCTGCAATTGATGAAGAGCCCAGCCGCGACTATACCAAGTTTCATAATCATTGGGATTGAATTTCACCGCTTGGTCAAAAGAGACAACGGCTTCTTTATATTGCCGTAAATTACTGAGCGCACTGCCTTTACTATACCAAGCTGTGTATAAATTGGGCTGAAATTGGACAGCTTTATCATAAGATTCCACCGCTTCTTTGTACTTTTGCAAATTGATTAAAGCATTGCCTCGCTGATACCAAGAATCTGAGGAATCTGGCTTGAACTCAACCGCTTTGTCATAAGATTCTACTGCTTCTTGATAGCGACGCAAATTATGCAAAGCCCAGCCGCGTCTGTGCCAAGCTGGGGAGTAGTTGGGTTGAATTTTAACAGCTTTGTCAAAAGAAGCGATCGCCTCTGAATATTGCTGCAACTTAATCTGCAAGTTGCCTTTATTATGCCATGATTCCAGATTATTTGGCTGAATTTTGATAGCCCCGTCAAAAGCATTAATCGCTGCTTCGTGTCGCTGTAAAAAATCCAAAGCTTTACCTCGACCATTCCAAGCGTCTACATAATTAGGCTGAATTTGAATAGCTTTGTCATAGGCTTCTATGGACTCTTCATAGCGTTTCAACTCTAAGAGACTATTCCCTTGACCAAGAAATGCTTCTGCATATTCTGGTTTTAGTTCCACAGCTTGATTATAGGCATCAAGTGCTTCTTTATACCGCTTCAACTCCAACAGAGTTTCGCCCCGTTTCGACCAATCAGTAGCATTATTAGATTTAATAACATTTACCAAAGAAATAGTACCAGCACTCACTAATCCAATGAGGCCTAATGAAATTAAAATTTTGTGTAATAAGTCTTTTTTAAATTGGGGTTTGGCAACAGGTAAAACTGGGGGTAAGGTGACAGTATTGAGGGTAGTAGTAGTTAAGTCATTCAGTGCTTCTAAGGCTAAAGTAGCAGACTGATAACGCTCTCGGAAGTCGTAGTAGACCATTTTTTCTAATACTTTTGCGAATTCAGGAGTCACTAATACTTTTTCTTGCCAATTGAGTTCACCTGTATCAGGATTGATAGGGAGTTGGTTGGGAACGAAGCCAGTAAGTGCCTGAATACCAATCATTCCTACAGCATAAATATCGCTGCTTAATTTGGGTGATCCATTGGCCTGTTCACTCGGTCTATATCCAGGAGTTCCAATGGAAATTGTGAAGCTTGTTTTACCTCCTTTGACTACCTGAGTACTGACTTGTTTTACCGCACCAAAATCTATTAAAACTAACTTTTTGTCTGGCTTACGTCTGATTAAGTTACGCGGGTTAATATCGCGATGAATGACATTTTGTTGATGGACAAATTCTAAGATTTCTAGGATTTCTTTTAAGAGAGCAATTACCTTATCTTCCTTCAGTTTTTGCTTCGGTTTTAGTTCTTTGCTCAGATCATTCCCTGCAATTAATTCCTGGACTAGATAAAATTCTTGATTTTCTTCAAAGTAAGCAAAAAGCCGAGGAATTTGCTCGTGATTTCCCAACTGATGCAGTACTTTTGCTTCCGTATCAAAGAGACGCCTTGCAGTCTTTAAGCTTACGGGATCGGTAGCTTGAGGCTTTAGTTGTTTAACTACACATTGGTGGTTACCGGGGAGGTGTCGGTCTTTGGCGATGAATGTCTTGCCAAATCCACCTTGTCCCAATTGGGAGATGATTTCGTAGCGTCCACCAATTGTTTCTCCTAGTCCCAAGTTCATGCGGCTTTCCCAACGGAATACTCTCAACGCAACTACGACCTACTCGATTTTTGCACAGAACTCTGGAAAATCCAGGACTAAGGCAGAAAGATTACGCAGATATTTCGCTTTCATTGTAGAACTCAGTAATGGCTACTGGGCTAATCTACTGCTAGGGAGGGATGTGCTAGGTATGACCCTTGTCTGACTAAGTAAAAGTGATAAGCTGTTGCGCATCTAAATAGGATATTAAAATTCTTGAAAAGGGTGTGGACTGTTGGGTGTTGGGTGTAGAGGCATACAAATTAAATGCGTCACAGCTTAGATCTCGTATTGTTGATTTACAGGCGATCGCCTGTAAGTACGAGAACTAATCTTATTTGGCGATAACAATTATTTGTATCTTTACATTTTATCTACTGTTTGAGTCTTCTGGGGAGTGAACAAGTAAGTAGTCATATTTCAAGTTACTTTCTTCCCAAAAAAAAGAAGATTACGAATGATCAATGTAACTCAGGTTCTGATTAATTTTTTTGTCCCCAAGCTAAAAGAAGCTTATCAACAAAATTACGGAGGACTCAAACCTGAATATGCAGAAATAATTGGCTGGGCGGCGAGTATGGCCTTAGAAAATATTGCTAACAGTGACGCTCTTTACCATAACGTTGAGCATACAATTTTGGTCACTCAGGTAGGACAAGAAATTTTGCGTTGTAAGCACATCCGGGATGGCGGAGTCTCTCCCGAAGATTGGCTGCACTTTATCATTTCTCTGCTATGTCACGATATTGGCTATGTGAAGGGGGTGTGTATGCAAGATAAAAAGAAAGAAGGCTCCTATATCAAAAATGAATATGGAGAGATGGTGACTCCGCTACGAGGCTCTACTGATGCTTGGCTTACACCTTATCATGTTGACCGGGGAAAACTATTTGTTGAACAGCGGTTTGAGAATAACCAACTTGCTGATGCAATTGACGTTGTGGCGATTAAACGCAATATCGAATTAACCCGTTTTCCAGTTCCCAATGAGGATGATTATCAGGATACTAAAGATTATCCTGGTTTGGTTCGCGCTGCTGATTTGATCGGTCAACTTAGTGACCCGCGATACCTGAAAAAACATAGTGCTTTGTTTTATGAGTTTGAAGAAACGGGTGTTAATCAAAACTTAGGTTACAAAAGTCCTGGAGAGCTCCGGGAGAAATATCCCACGTTCTATCGACAGACTGTATTTCCCTATATTAAGGATGCGATTGATTATTTAAGGGTGACGCAAGAGGGACAGCAAATCATTGCCAATCTCTTCTCAAATGTGTTCGTAGTCGAACAAGAAGTTTAAGTAATTGATAATGACCAATGACCAATGACTAATGACTAATGACCAATTACCAACCCTACCAAGGATTACCAATCAAAGTAAAAGCACTCCAATAATAGGGGTGAGAAAGGTCTCTGTCTCCCAGTTGTGCTAGCGATGACGGTAGGGAGATGCTTTCACTACTGTTGGCTATCAACTTTCCTCCCTTGAGTCGCACTTCACCCTTAAGCATAGATAACTGCGCACGTCGCAAGGCCTCAGCTTTAATCGGGGCTTTTTTCAATTCCTTGTAGAATTGAGTCATCAAGCCTAGGGTTCCTTCATCGCTGACATACCACAGACTGCCCAAGGCTGATTTTACTCCAGCACTTACCGCAAACCCAGCAAATCCCAATTCTACTTGCTCGTCACCTAAAGCAGTGCGACAAGCACTTAAGACTAACAATTCTACGGGTGGGTTATTCAAACTCAACTGGCGCATTTGGTTAATTGGTAGCTTTTTGTCCCACAACTGGATATAAGATTGACTAATATCGCCCGGTTGAAATTCGCCGTGAGTAGCTAAATGGATAATACCAAATTGCTCTTTATTGCGAGCTTGTTTGAGATTTTCTATGGTAAACGTATTGTTGAGGAAGGTCTTTTCCTTTCCAGACTTTATTGGCAATTGTTTCCAACTCGACTGGAACAGCGGGTAAAGGGCTTTGTTCGGGAAATTTATCAGCTCCCATTGCCAAAACTTGCATATTTCTCACATCTAAATAGCGAGTATCAGTAAGGCTGAGAGTGGGCATTAAGCCAACACTATATTTTTTCTACGATAAATCCTTTCCCATCATGCCAGTGCTGCTAAGGGAATCGATCGCAAACCTGTGTCCAGGATAAAGGCAAGATTATTAATTTCTCTGGCTTTTAAATCTGGTTCAATTGGGGTTATGAGCCATTGATAAAGCTGCTGAGCTGAGGAAAGGTAGCCCTGGCGGTTGCGAGCATTGGTGACGGTTTGCTGGAATTCTTCAGCTACTTGCATTACTTTGGTTCGCGTTGCTCCCTCAACCCGCTTGAGAATTGGTTTTCCCGAAGATGTCACTAGCATCAGTTCTAACTGTTCGTCTACGAAAGTGACATAAATGAAGGTGGATTTAAAGTTGGTGACTTCTTCGAGCTTGCGCAGGGTAGCTTGTGCCTCGGACAGCGTCACGATCGGGGTATTACTGAGGCCCAAATAGTTCTCAAACTTTTTGGTCAGGGTTGTTTCATTTTGAGCCATCTTGTTGTCAAGATCTGAGGCCGAGGGGTTGTTAGTTCCTGAAGAAACTGTAGGTTGTTCTGATGATTGATTACTATCGCTGACCTTGACCCTCAAATATGTGCTCGCGCTGACAGTAGTCTCACCTTGAGTCGTCTGAGAGCTTGTCTGAGAGCTTATCTGAGAGCTTATCTGAGAGCTTGTCTGAGAGCTTGTCTGAGAGCTTGTCTGAGAGCTTGTCTGAGAGCTTGTCTGAGAGCTTGTCTGAGAGCTTATCTGAGAGTTGGTTGGTGATGGTGATGGTGATGGTGATGGTGATGGTGTAGGCGATGGTGATGGTGATGGTGTTGGTGTTGGTGTTATAGGTGTAGGCGTTGGTGTTGGTGTTGGTGTTGGGGTGAGGGTGAGTGTGAAGGTTTTAACCTCGGCCGTCCCACTACCATAATTCACGGTGAAATTAAATTTGTCGCTAGTCGCGCTGCTATTGGTGGGGGCGTAGGTAATCAGTCCGTTGTTGATATCCTGTTGAGAGAAGGTCGCACCTTCAGCAAGAGCAACCCCGTTTTTCAGCAGTTGACCGTTTTTAGGCAATCCACCAGGCACAATAGTATAAGTCACCGTTCCAGGGTTGATATTGGGGTCATTAGCTTGCAGCAAACTATTGGGAATTGTCCCAGATGTCCCGACGATGTTGAGACTGAGACTGTCAGACCCAAGAGGAGCAGCAGGTGGAGGCGTTGGTAATCCTGGAGCTACAGGCGCTGCTGGTATTTTGGGCGCAACCAAAGTACGGTTGATACTAATACCTCCCGTAGTGTTGCTGACAAAACTGGTAGGGCCAATAATGCGATCGGCTCCAGCATCAATTATCCCAAAAGTGCCACTACTCGTTTCTGTTGGTTGAGCAGAAGTATTTACAAAAAAGGGAGAACTCCCGCCATAGTTAATTGTGACTTTGCCTACTGCATTCGCTGGCCCTGAAGTGGCAATGCTGGTAATAGTTGAAGGAACAGCTTCAGTAATGCGAACCAATCCTGCTGCTTGCAAATTTACATCACCGCTAATATTCCCCGGCCCCGCACCATAAGTGGAGATAAAAGGAATCGAAATATTACCAGTGCTACTTAGCAGAGTGAAGTTACCGCCATTGCCCTTCTGGCTATAACTATAAAAAGCCGTACCTGTGAGTGCAACATCACCTTTAGCAGCGATCGCCACGACTCCACCATTTCCCACACCAGTGAAAGATAATATATTCCACAAAGCAACGCTACCATTGCTGCTGGTAACTTTGATATCGCCTCCATTACCTGTAGAGGCATTAGTATAAATCCACTCCCCTGAGATATTGCCATTAGCTGCCAGAGTTACTGTTCCACCATTACCAACTTCCTCAGAATTGCTAAATATTCCTCTTGTGGTAATCGCACCACTGCTGCTGGTCATAGTCACATTACCTGCTGTTTTCTTGCCATTACTTTTAATTTGGTTGGTGACAATATTGCCAGTAGCATTCAGAGTTATATTATTACCCGAATTATTAGTAGAAAGTGCGCTTATAGGATTGTCATTTGTATTAATACCCCCCGTACTAGAAACCAGAGAAATACTCCCGGCCGATATAGTCGCATTAGAAACATTAGAAATATCGCTGGTATTAATACTACCTGTGGAAATCGCACCAAGGGCATTAAAATTGACATTTCCACCGCGACTACCAGCACCGGCAGCTACTCCATTATTAGTGACAACATTGCCAGTAGAAATTGTGCCGTTGCTACTGGTGACACTAACATTTCCGCCACTCCCAGTACTAGCTCCAGCAGCAGTAATTGCCGTAGTCAAAACATTGCCAGCAGCCTGAAGATTAATATTGCCAGCAGTACCAACATTACTGCTAGTTGGAGATGAATTTAGCGCAGCAGTGTTAATTGTGCCAGTGCTACTCAACAAATTAATGGCACCACCACTAGAGTTAATATTCCCCGTTTGAACACTTCCAGCCGCCCACAAAGTAATCGGACCTTTGGTAACAGACGCAGGCGCTGCTAAATTGATATTCCCAATAACATTAATATTCCCCCCAGCATAGAGAATCAATGCCGCACTATTAGTTAAAGTTGGAATATCGGCGTCAGTTCCAGTAATCGGGATACTTTTATCAGTAATAGTGATACCAGTACTGGTAATATTTCCTCCCGCTTGCACTTTCAACGAAACACCAGAATAAGTGCCAAGATTCCAGTCGCCAGTAGTGACAAAGATCGGATCGTAGAGATTTGTGAGATTCCCGCCACCCCCAGTTAAATTGAGAATGGACATATTGCCATTGCTCTTAAAGTGAGCATCACCAGAAATTACACCATCACTGATTAAATTGAGATTTCCTCCACTGGTGAAAGGCGTAGTTTCTAGATGATTCAGCGCTAAAATATCAATTCCTGTATTGCCTTGAATCGTCAGATTTCCCCCAGCATTCGCCACAAAAGGCTTGGCTACACTGTCTCGAATTAGCACTTGATTTTGTGCCAGCAAATTTAAATCACCATCAGCCTTTAGTTGGCTTGTCTCCAGAGTCAGATTGTTCGCTGCTGACAAAGTTGCTGACCCAGCTATCACCTTTCCCGTAACAGTCACATCCCCCGGATTAACGGCAATTCCCGAATTTTCTAGGACTACTTTTCCTGCATTATCAACCTTTACCCCAGTCAAACAAGTGCCACAGCTTCCAGTCAGTAACTCTGGCAAAGATTTAGGATTAATTCCCGAAGCAGCAGCTTTAGGGTCAACTTCTAAACTTAGAAGATATCCCGGTTGAGAAATTTTCACCAAACTTGTCCCAGGTACCGCTGCAATGGTAACATTTCCCCCTGGAGAAGATAGGGTGCCGCCATTAACGATATTGCCGCCAATTAATGAGAGATTCTGCCCATCTTTCACTGCCAAATTTCCGGCATTAATAATGCTTCCCGGTTGGCTCAAATTAAAAGCAAGATCGCTCGGCGCTCCCCCTAAGTTATTATAATTATTTGTTCCCGTAGCATTAAACCAATTAATATTACCATTGTTATCTTTTAGCCCAATCCCTGTGGCAGTAGTAGCAGTGAATGAAGCCGGGACATTTAAACTGGCATTGGGGCCAAATACCATACCTGCTGGGTTCATTAAAAAACAGGTTAGGATTGCCAGTAACCACTTACCTTAATTAACCCATTAATTACTGAAGCATTGCCCCCTGTCACTCTTCCTAAAATATTGCTAACATCGGAATTAGGTAAGAAGTTCGCGATTTGTCCGGAACTCAGACTAAACTGGTCGAAACTATGAAATAGATTGCTGCCATTTCCAGAGAGTGTGCCGCCTTTGATATCGATGCGCTTCCCATTGCTGTTCACAATCGTGCCAGTACCGTCTGCTGCAGGGGTGATAGATTGAGCTTTTACTTCAACAGAAAAAAGGCTCAAAAAAACTAGCAGCAAAAGAAAAATTTTTTTCTCGTCGTATTTCTTGTAATACACGGTAGACGGAAGCATCGGCAACCTCTGAAAAAAAACTTTACTCTAGTAAAGATGCTAACTCTAAATACTTTTAATTGGAAAAAATAACACAGACACTTCATATAATTGTTAGTTGTTAAAAGAAGATTTGAAGCGACTGGAGGTTAACCGATTAGCAGCTTAAAAGTAGGTTTTATTAAAAGGTTACAGTTCGTGAAGTTTTAAAAACGAGTATAGCAAAGTGTCCCGTGCCTAGTACAAACACAGTCGCGACCTATCTTTGGGTGCTCAACCGTGTCCTAACCTAGGTTACTACTACTATAAACCTTCAATCTGCCCTTCACCAAAACAGTTTTTTCCTTTGTGATAGTATAAAAAATATGTAAATTGTTGTAAACAACATGGCACAGATCTAGGAATTACTTCTAATATCACGACTCGATAATTGCGGCGTTAGACGTTAAATTTAATCGTATGAACGACAAAAATGAAAGTTTCAAAATTGTTTGTGATAATCGACAAGCTCGTTTCCGCTACGAAATTTTAGAAACCTACGAGGTGGGGATTGAGCTAAAGGGAACTGAGGTTAAGTCAATTCGAGCCGGCAAGGTAAATTTACGAGATGGCTATGCCCTAATTCGTAATGGAGAAGCTTGGCTACTGAATGCCCATATTTCCCCCTACGAACGTAGCAGCGATTATTTCAATCATGACCCCCGTCGTACCCGCCGACTTTTGCTACACAAAAAGGAAATCCGCAAAACTCATCGGCAAGGTGGAACAGGAGGGCTTGACGCTTGTACCTTTGAAGATGTACCTCAAGCGAGGCTTTGTCAAACTGACTGTTGCTGTAGCTAAAGGTAAAAAGCTCCATGACAAGCGCGAAACCCTCAAGGAACGTCAGGATCAACGGGAGATGGCACGAGCCATCAAACGTTTTTGATTGGTCATTGGTCATTGGACAAAGGACAACCAGCGACTCAGGATTCAGGATTATAACGAGGGACATAAAAACTGGCAACAATTGCCACCATCAGCCACCAGAGAGTATTAACTTCGGGGCGATACCAAACGGTATCAAAAAGATTGTGGAAAAGGATACCAGACATGGCGGCGAATCGCTCCCACTAACCAAAATCCCTGAGAGTTTACTGCTGTGCGCAAATGCTGCAATTGTTGAATTCCCTGGTTAAAGGTGACAACTAGCAGCCAGAGGAAACAAGTAAAACCAATCAAACCTGTTTCCACAATCACTTCTAGGAAAATGGAATAGGCACTCAAAGCAGTAAAGCGAGCCTTCATGTATTGGGGATAGATTTTGTTAAAGGCTGAGTTACCAGGGCCAATGCCAAGGATTGGGCGATCGTGAATCATTTGTTGGGACTGCTGTCCAGACATTTATCCGGAAGTTGTTACTACTATCTTTACGACCGATAAACATACTACCAACGCGAATCGCGCACTGGTTTGACAAACAGCACAGCCAAAACCAGTATTCCCAGTAAACCGCCTAACAGCACAGGTAAAGCCCAACCACGCCATTGAGGAGGCAATTGGGGATAGTACCAATACACCAGCAAGCTGACGAAAAACGATCACAGAGACGACAAAACCAATCCAACCAGCGCGACTAAAAGTTAAAACCAGACAAGCTGAATTTACGATTACCATTGTCAGCGCCAAAGCTTTGGGGAGCAATCTTTGCCAAGTAAAAAGCGCCGCCAAACTCAAAGCTACCGCCGGGATCAAATATCCAGCCAGCAAGTTGGGATTACCTAAATAGCTATAAACCCGCGTCAGTCCTACAGAACTTGACTCTGGATCGACCCAAGTTGCTAGCGCTCTCACTCCAAAAAATCCACTGTCTTAGTCCGTAAATACTGACAAGCAACGATACATGGAGGAAAAGCGTAAGAATCAAGGAACGGATGCGATTATTACGCAAAATTCTCGCCATTAGGGCAAAAAGCAGGAAATAAAGCGTCTGTTTCCCTAATCCATGACGTGCTGCCTCCTTGACTGGTGATAGCGCTGTTGCGACCACAGAAATAGCCCAGTACAAGAAAACCAACAAATGAATTGGCGTAACTTGGGGGGCAAATCTTGATGAGTAAACTGTCTCATCCGATAGGGTTAGTAACACCCAAAAAGCCCCACAACCAAATAACAAAAAGCCTACTTGTGCATTGGGAATAAAAGGGGTGAGAGCAAACACTAAAGCTACAAAAATTGCCCCTATGGGGTTCAGCCCACTGGATAAGCCAGCTACCCTGACGCCAAGATTGCAGCAATCCTACGACGCGATACAAATAGCTAGCCCCTCGCCACTGATATAACTGTAAATTCGACAGGGTAACCTGTTGCCAAACTGAATTCATGAGTTGTTGGTTATTGGTTGTTGGTTGTTAGTTGTTTGGTTGTTAGTTGTTTAGTTTGTCCTCCCCCATCTCCCCGTCCTCCCCCGTCCTCCCCCGTCTTCCTCATCTTGCTCATTTTCCCCCCTCACTCCAAGTGAGGCAAAAGAAAGAACATAGCGATATCCTAATTCCATGCAGCCCCTGAAGGGTAATTTTCTCCTCCGTGTAGTTTCTGCAAAAATAGCAAACTGAGTAGGCAAACCCCAAAATTTTCACGGGGAGTCATCGTTTGCAAAAAGTTTTTGCTGAGTTTCCGGGAGCAAAGGGATTGGGGAAATCAAAGTCCTCCCCCTTACCCCTGCTATTGGGAGCAGTGATTAGTGATGGAGAAGAGAGGTTGTCAGTAGTGGATTAAACTGGTTACAGAAGGTGGGCGCCCTCTTCCCCAAGAAGGAATACTGTCCACTATCAGTGAACCAGTAAATCAGTCAAAGGAGGAGTTTTCTAGCTGATTAGAAAATGACATCGCTAGCTGATATTGAGGACATCGGTTTGGAGAGCTAGTGTCCAGCGTAAATCTGATGTAAAACCATCTCCCAACCAAGGGGTGAGGAAAACCCAGGACAGCAATATTGAGCTTTTTCGTTTTTTGCGAGAGGACATGGGACGCGAACCCTCACCTCCAGCCTCAGCAGAATGAAATCACACTAAAGATCAGGTAATAAAAGCATTTTGCCGCACCTTATCTTTATTCAGCAAACCAGATGCGACCTTCCAGGCTCGATCGATAAAACGCATCTCTTGCTGTCTAAACTTTAGCCATCTCCAACAGACTATTCATTGCCTGTTGGACAGATCATCTCAATATCTACAGACATCGCAGGTTGTAGTTCGCCGGTTTTCCTCCAAAAAAACCCAGGTCAATAATTTCATCAAACCAATGAGGACTAACTGCTGACCGCTGCGATGGATAATTTCTAGATTATTCCTTCT
>JAYFMV010000025.1:0-23378 GCA_042408245.1 Potamolinea sp. | reverse complement strand
TGATTTTCATTCTGCTGTTGATTACCAAAACGACGGAGTTGCTCAAGTTTGAATTTATCAGCACCATTAGTAAGATTCTGACTTTGTTCTACTGAAACTTCATCTATATCCCGTGGTGTTCCCATTTGAGCGCGATGAATCAAGTTAAAAACATTAAAATCTTCACCATTACCGCCATACATTGTGCTGCGTTCATTTTGCTGAGTCGTCACATTTCCTAGAGGTTGGCTATTCCCTGTTGATTGCGCCGAAGCAGCTATTGGTAGCACAGCAGAGGTAATACCAACTGCTAAGAAGGTACAGACACCAACACCCAGATTAAAGCAAGATTGCAGTGTTGATGTGAATTCAGAAACCGAGTAATTGCTCATCTTCATTTATTTTCCCCGCACTTGAAATCTTTAATTCCATTTAAGCAAATCTACGACGCAGTAGCGGCTGAATTAGTAGCAGAACTACAGCATCAAAAATCAGCAGTATCAGCAGTGCCCCAGCAAAACTAATTGAAGCCCAAGGAGTTTGCATCACAATACTACCCAATGACCAATCACTGTGGAGGTAGAGATAACGAATTGCCTCAATGGCGTAGCTAAGAGGATTGAGAGAGGCGATCACCTGTAACCATCCTGGCATAAAGGAGAGAGGTGCAAGGGCTGTGCTAGCGAATAACAGAGGCAAATTAGTCACAAAAATTACTGCTAGTAGTTCAATGTGACCAGGCAAAGCAAAAGCCAATCCCAAACTTAAAGCAGTCACACCAACAACTAACAAAAAGACAATCAAAGCAATCATACCCAAACCAACTACACCGGGTAAACCTGCTCCTAAAAAAGCGTTAGCTGTGACAATTACTGCAGCTTGAATTAAGCTGAGAGCAATGATGTAAATTGCACTGGCGGCAACAATTGAATATCGAGATGCTAGAGGTGCGACTAATAAGCGGTTCAGGAAACCAAATTCTCGGTCAAACATGACTGGCAAACCAGCATTCAACGCACCTGCAAAAGCTGTGAAAACTATCACGCCAGCACCCAAAAATTGTCCGTAGCTTAAGTTATTGCCAAATAATCCTTGCGGGGCATTTTGAAACAAAGCACCGAAGAGAATTAGCCACATCAGCGGCTGAATAATTCCGGCAATTAATGATGAGGGACGCCGTTGTAGTTGAATAAACAGACGCTTGGTTAAAGCTAGGGTTTCTTGGATAAATTCACCAAAATTAGGAGAGTCACCAAGCGGTATTTTTTCTTCTACTTTTGGTTGCCATTTGATTTCTGATTGGGAAGGAGTTACTGTTTGACTCATTTTATTTTTTGCTATTTTTTACAAGTATTTGCTTAGCTATTTTCACAAAAAAAGACCCAAACTAACGCATATTCTGCTTTTTTTCAGCCTTCAAATCGCGTGATCCTGCGGCTTCAAGTTCAGCATCTATTAGTGTTCGACCAGTAGCGGCCAGATAGACATCATCCAGACTTGGACGTGCTTGGGCTATTCCGAAAATTGGTAAACTAGCATCTTTCAAAGATTGCTGAATGTTCAGCAAAGCATCGCTTTGGGGTTTCACTACCAAGTTGAGAGAATTACCTTGAGCTACATTAATAATGACTTCTTGCACAAAAGGCAAAGTTTGCAGCATCTCTTTAGCTTTCTCGGCTTCCTCAAGTGGTGAAAATTCACGGATGCGCAAAGTAATGCGATCGCCTCCCACCCGATCTTTCAACTGCGAAGGTGTCCCCGCAGCAATCACCACACCTTTGTCAACAATTGCCACTCTGTTAGCCAAAGCATCAACTTCTTCTAAATAGTGGCTAGTAATCAAAACCGTGGTTCCAGAATCTCGCAGTTGACGCAAGAAATCCCAGACAATTACACGGCTTTCAATATCTAAACCTACCGTAGGTTCATCTAATACCAAAACCTCGGGTTGATGTAACAAACCGGCAGCTAAATCGAGGCGTCTACGCAATCCTCCAGAGTAGGTTCCTGTTTTTTGATCTGCGTATTCTCCTAAACCCAAAACTTCGATAATTTGGGCAATTCGTTGTTTGGCAATATTACCGGGGATGTGATAAAGTGCAGCTTGCAGTTGCAAAAGTTCTCGACCAGTTAGCACCTTATCTAAAGCAACTTCTTGAGCCACATAACCCAAGCGTCGTCTGACAGATCTAGGGTTATCAATTGCGGAAATACCAGATACTTCAATTTTCCCAGCATCGGGCGTAGTTAAGGTACACAGACAGCGAATTGTAGTCGTTTTCCCGGCACCATTTGGACCTAGTAGCCCAAAGATTTCTCCAGGTTCGACAGATAAGGAAATATCCTTCACGGCTTCAACTGAACCGTAGCATTTCTGGAGATTCTGGATTAAGACAGCAGCAGCCATAAATTTTTCTCTGCCTAGATAGGCTACATAAATCTATACACTCTTTCCTCTTATTTTAAGGGTTCAACTGCGAGAGAGCGTGAAACCTCTTTTATATGTACCTAGAGACGGCAATTATATGTTTGCTGATGGAAGTACACCGCGAGATAACTCGCGGCGCCTATGCTTGACTTCACCCTATTTCTGGGAGCCAAGAAGCTCTGAGACTGCTGCGTGTGCCAAGACAACCCCTGGTTCACGCTGGAGGGCGTTGTAGTACTTTTTGGCAAACCCATGACCTTCCTCTGACGGTACAAGCAGCATACGAGCACCACTAATCAAATTTTGGAAATCCTCCAATGATAAAGGTTCATCTGCTTGGAGCATTTGATCAATTTGCACAATCAATTCAGATATGCGACGTAGCCAAGCAAATTGTTCGTGTTCAATGGCGAGTTGAAGCAGTTCTGTGTTGGATACTCGTCCCTGAATTTGTTCGTAGGTGATGCGTTCTGTCTCAAGTAACATCCGGTGAAGCTGTAGCAATTTGTTTCGCAGATCGCGCAGATGTTGATGTTGACGTATTCGTTGTAGAAGTATATCAGAAGTCAATTTGACTTATCCTCCTGTGGCGATAATCTTCAATTGCTTAATTTTTTTTTCTACGCATACCAGAATCAACAAAATGGACATCATTTTAGTAGACATTTACTGTATGCGACTGCTCTTATAATAACATTAAATTATCTAAAATTTTGGCTGTAATTACTACTGAAAGCTTCGGTAAACCGTCTATATTATTATGAGAGACAATTTGTACTCTGCTGTAAGTAGAGTTGGCCGCAGAAATACCGCCTGAATTAACTCATCCCCCGATTTTAAAAACTGCAATTTCATCTTATTTGTCCTCAGTATTCTTGAACCAACAAGCAACAACGCAGTAAATTTATTAGCCAACTTTTCAACAGTATCAGATGTGGCTCATCGCGAAATCTCTCTGTAGGCTAATTTCACAATCATCAAAGTTTAGGTTAGCGTTCCAATAGAGCAACCCAACGCCGAGGTCAGCAGTATGGACAGTAATAATAATCTACAGCATCTCCAACCCACTCCACCATTTGATGAGAAAAACGAAGACACCCCAGAGATTGGAGGTGGCTTACCTGTTATCAAATACTGGGCCGAACACACACTCTCGCCAGAGGGTCCGAAACTTTGGAAAACCTTATTGCACAAAAGTGCTTGCTTGTCATGTTCCTGGGGAACTGGTGGACAAAAAAGGAGGCTTTACCAATGAAACTGGTGAAAAACTACAACGGTGTATGAAAAGTGTGGAGGCGATTTCGGCTGAAATTAAACCGCCGATTCCCAAGCATTTTTTTGTACAAAATAGGCTCGAAGAATTGCAAAAACTTTCATCGCTGGAAGCAGACAGATTAGGTCGATGGAGTTTCCCTATTATTTTACGCCAAGGTAAAGCCTACTATGAACGAATTAGTTGGGATGAAATTTACGAAATTGCAGAAATTGCCTTTCGCAAACAACCTGAACGAGTTACTTCTTATAGTTCCGGTCGCTCTTCCAATGAAGCAGCTTTTCTGCTGCAATTAATGATGCGAAGTTTTGGTTCCAATAACCTGGCCGATTGTTCCGATTTATGTCATGCTCCCTCTACTTTTGGGTTAAAGCAGATGTTCGGAACCAATACTTCAATCGTGAGTTTGAGAAAGCCTAAAAAAAGCAGATTGTGTAGTCTTATCAGGTGCTAACTCTTCTTACAATCATCCTCGTTTGATGAACGAATTGATTAAGTTACGCGACGATCGCGGCGGTAAGATAATTGTAATTTAATCCAGTCATGGAAATTGGATTAGTCAAGTTTGGTTCTCCTGCATTCCCCATCAAATCTCTAATTCCCGGTTCTGAGATTTCTTCTCTCTACCTGCAACCAATTCCGGGTAGCGATGTAGCGTTATTTATGGGGAATTCAAAAATCCTTGATTGAGCGTGGAATGATTCAGCAGGAATTTTTGCAAGCTCATACTGAAGGTTGGGAAGCAATAATTGATCATGCTAAAGAAACAAGCTGGGAAACTATTACTAAAACCTGCGGTGTCTCTCAATCAGAAATCGCAGCCGCAGCTACAATTATTGGTACATCCAAAAAAGTAGTATTTGCTTGGGCAATGGGCATTACGCAACATCAAAATGGCGTTGATAATGTTTATAGTATTGCCAATACTGCACTGCTGACAGGCAATGCTGGGAAAGAAGGAGCAGGTGTAATGCCGGTGCGTGGACACTCCAACGTGCAGGGTTTTGGTTCGATGGGAGTTACCGTTAAGCTCAGAAAAAGAAATTCAGCAAGCTTTGGAAAAACTCTTAGGGAAATCGCTGAGCAAAGTTCAAGGATACGACACTCACGCCTTAATTGAAGCAGCAGATGCCGGGAAAGTAGATACCTTAATTTGTGTGGGAGGAAATTTGTATGCTGCTAATCCTGACTCTAGCAAAGTTAAGCGTGCCTTGGGCAAAATTGAAACGATTATCTATCTCGCCACTAAACCAAATTTAGGACATTTTCACGGATTAGCTCATCAAAATACGATCATCATTCCGGTATTCAATCGCTTTGAAAATCCCCATAAAACAACAGTGGAGTCAGGTAATAACTTTGTGCGTCTAAATAATGAGGGAAAGACTCATCTTAAAGATGCGGATTTAATTGCTGAGGTGGATTTTTTGACTGAACTTGCTCATCGGATTCATGGGGAATATCCAGTCAATTGGCGCAAACTTCAGGATACCAAGTATGTTCGGCATTTGATTGCTGAAATTATTCCTGGATATGAGAAAATGGCGACGATTGATGAAACTAAAGAGGAGTTTACAATTAGTGGGCGGATTGTGACTAAACCTCACTTTGCAACTCCTGACGGCAAAGCGAAAATGTTTGTGACACCTTTGCCGAAGTTAACGCTTCCTGAAGCCAAAGATTTTGGTGTTTCAGAGCAAATTCGTAGTGTTGTTGTGGCTTTAATGACAGGGCGAAGTTATGCTCAACATAATACTGTGGTTTATCAGATTGAGGATAAATATCGCGGAATTCCACATCGTAATTGTATTTTAATGAATCGAACTGATGCAGAAAGTGCAGGATTGCAAGAACATCAGCGCGTTACAGTTCAGGGAAATGTAGGCAAATTAGCAAATGTAGAGATTATTTATGGAGCGGTGCGAGAAGGCGCGGCCCTGATGTTTTACCCAGAGGTTAATGTTATCTTTAATGCATTAATTGAGGAGCGTTCGGGTACACCAGCTTTTAAGCGAGTTCCTGTTTGTATTTATGCAAAGAATCTTACCAAAGAAATGCCATTGAACCACTGAAGTGTTTTTCGGTATGTGGAGTTGTAGGCATTAGATTCATAGTTGAGCTTAAAGCCTGTAAAATAGGCGCTTTTTTGGCGTAAAACCCTTAGTGGAATCGCGCCAAAATTTGCTGTTATGAGTAATACTATTCTTCAGGACTTGGAGACACTGGCAATATTTTTGCTGAGGGACTCTAACTCCTTTAAAACATTATTTTTGTTCTTACTTTTAATGCCATTATTCACACTATCCATCCCTTCTTCGATCGCACCATAAGTTTTGGAATCTTTGGCTTTCACGCCATCCTCAACCGTTTTCCAAGAATCCTCGAACTTGTCAAACTCTTTTTAGCTTGTTCAAAGTTTCCAACTTCAACGGCTGCTTTTGTCTTGGTAACAACATTTTGCAGTGCCGTAAATCCTTTGGTTGCAGATTGATTGGCGGGTGCAGACGCCTTAGCTACAGGCGATTCTACGGACGTTGGAGAATTCGCAGGCGCTTGGGGACTACCGCAACTTGCTAAAGTCATCAGCGCAATACCACTCAGTAGCCAGGTTTTAACTCGACGCATAACAGATTTCCTAGAAGAATTAGCTAATCAAACTATAAGCTCAAACTGGTAAAAAACTCGGAAAGATACATCATGAATCAGTAGAATCCAGCAGTACTATAAATCTGAATCTTAATCTACATAAAATGAAAATTTTGTTAGTCGAAGATGAGCAGTGGATTGCGGAATCACTAATTGAGGCGCTGACTGATCAAAGATATGCCGTTGATCATAGCCTTGACGGGGAAGCGGGCTGGGATATGGTTCAAACTTTCCCTTACGATTTGGTCATTCTCGACCTGATGTTGCCTAAGCTGAATGGAGTCACTTTATGCCAAAGATTGAGGCAATCTGGTTATGAGATGCCTGTGTTGATGCTGACAGCAAAAGATACAAGTGAGGATAAAGTAATTGGGTTAGATATCGGTGCAGATGACTATGTGGTGAAACCCTTTGATCTCAAGGAACTGCTAGCGCGAATTCGAGCCTTGCTGCGTCGAGGAAATACCACGATTTCCCCGGTGTTAGAATGGGGCGATTTGCAACTTAATCCAGCCACTTGCGAAGTTAAGTATCATGGACAACTGCTACCCTTGACGCCCAAGGAATACAGTCTGCTAGAGTTTTTTTTACGCAATGGGGGACGGGTTCTCAAGCTAGAAGAAATTCTCGATCATGTGTGGTCGTCAGATGATCCACCGGGAAAGGAAACTATCAAAGTCCATCTCCGAGGAATCAGGCAAAAACTGAAAGCAGCAGGAGCAAAAGATGACATTATCGAAACGGTTTATGGCTTGGGCTACCGCCTCAAATCCATTGTTTAAGACCTACCAAAATTCTCCAGCAAAATCACCCTTTCATGCTTTGAGTGTCAAGTTATTAATGTCTTATCTCGGTGCAATGGTTGCTGTCATGGGACTGTCTACGATTGCAGTATATAAGTTTTTTGCTTACAGTTTGTCTCAGGAATTAGACGCTCAGTTAACCATGATCGCCCAAGCTGCAAGACATAATCTTCCGGCGATTCAAAAAGACCGAACCGCTGTCGCTCGAAAACTTCCCTCAGAGATTGATCAAGACGGCGATCTCGATTTACCGTGGCAAGATTTACACCAGAGTCAGCAAATGGTGGAATGGTTTGATGCAACTGGATCGCCACTCGCTCGTGCCGGAAACTCGCTACCAGAGCGTCCATTTATACCTCAATTTCAGCCCTTACAGCAGGACAGGATTCGCTCGTTGACAATAGCAATTCCTGGGGAACAAAATCCTTCGCCCCAAGGCTATGTCAGAGTAAGTATTCCAACTCAGCAGATCGAAGATGAACTGCATCGATTGCTAATTGGGTTGGGAATTGGAGGCGCGATCGCCGTGTTTTCCATCAGTACAACTGGCTGGTGGTTAACCCGTCGCTCACTCTTTCCCATTGAGAAAAGCGTCGAGAAACTTCAACAGTTTACAGCGGATGCGTCTCATGAACTCCGCAGTCCGCTCACGGCGATTAAAACAGCGGTTGAGGTGATGCAAAGTCACCCGGAACGAGTGCATCCATCTGACCTCAAAAAGCTGATGGTGATGGCTCAAGCAACACAGCAAATGAGCCATTTAATTGAGGATTTGCTGCTACTGGCGAGAGCGGATAATCAGGTTCGTGACAATGGTAAAGCGCATCTGCGAGTTCCAGTTCATGAAATAATTGAGGATCTGGTTGAGCTATTCTCCGATCGTGCGCACGCTGCTGGAATTCACCTGCAAATTGAGTCACTATGCGAAAGTTGGGTTCAGGGAGATGCTGCACAGTTGAGGCGAGTATGCTTGAATTTGTTAGATAACGCGATTAAGTATACGTCCCAAAAGGGAAGTGTTCACGTTGCTTTGACTCAGAAGGGTGCGATCGCTGTCTTCTCTGTGCGAGATACTGGAGTTGGCATCGCTGCAGAGCATTTACCGCGAGTGTTTGATCGGTTTTGGCGGGCCGATCAGTCCCGCTCTCGCCAAGTGGGGGGTACGGGATTAGGATTGGCAATTGCTCAGGCGATCGTCGCCGCCCATCACGGTAAAATCACTGTGAAAAGCCAGTTGGGCGTAGGAAGTTGCTTTCAAATCGAGTTACCCAGAATTAAGTAAATGCTGCGTTTTCTTTCCCAGTTGTCTTACGAGCGTGATGCGTAAAGCCCCCGAATTCAATTCGGGGGATATAAGCGAATGGATGAATTTATTCATCCGTGATGAGGGTCATTGATGTATGCCAATACTTTTTGTGTGCTAATTTTTCCAGTTGTATCGAACATATAAGAGTGAGTCCACAGACTAGGTAATAACAATAACTCAGGAAACTCTTGTCTTAAATAGCGACTGGATCTGCCCTTAAAAGCTTTAACAACTTGAGCGATTGAATGATGTGGGTCATATTCGACTAACAGATGAATATGATCGGGGGCAACCTCCAATGCTTTAATGACCCACTTATTGTCATTAGCTACAGACTGAAAGATTTCAATGCATCTTAGCTTTAAATCTTGATTTTTAGCAAATACTCGCTTGCGCCGGCAAGGTATCCAGACTAAATGAACCGTAGCAAGGCCAATGGCGTGGTTATAGTGATTGTAGATAGTCTTCATGTAGATTAACGCAAATCATCTACAGTTTATGCTACTATTAGCTACATGAAAACATTGAAGTTTAAGTTGTACAGTCACAAGAGAAATAAATACCTCAAGCGGACAATCAATGCGGCTGGGGTAATTTATAACCATTGCATTGCCCTACATCGTCGGTATTACCGGATATGGGGCAAACACTTGAACTGTGCAAAACTTCAGAAACACATAGCCAAGTTGAGGAAACGTAATCCTTTTTGGCAACTGGTAGGTTCTCAAGCCGTACAGGATATCTGTCAGCGCATTGATAAAGCCTACCAACTCTTCTTCAAGCATCACAAAAAAGGGGTTAAGCCACCGAGTTTTAAAAAGGTCAAAAAATACAAGTCATTCACGCTTAAGCAAGCTGGATACAAGTTTTTGGGAGGAAATCGAGTCAAGATAGGAAATCGGGTTTATCAATACTGGAACTCCAGGGAAATAGAAGGAACCGTCAAGACATTAACCATCAAGCGTACAGCATTAGGTGAGTTATTTATGGTCGTTGTTGTAGACGGATATTCAACACCGGAAATCACATTCGAGACTGGTAGAATAGCTGGATTTGATTTTGGGTTAAAGACATTTCTCACTTGTTCTGAAGGGTTTAGTATTGAGTCACCATTATTCCTGAAAGCATATCTGACCACACTCAAGAAAACGTCTAAGCAGCACTCTAAAAAGCAGAAAGGGTCAAACAACCGTGAACAAGCAAGAAAGCATTTAGTCCGCTGTCACTCGGTAGTAGCTAATCGTAGGCGTGACTGGTTCTGGAAACTTGCACACAAGTTAACTAATCAGTTTGATGTACTCTGCTTTGAGACTCTAAACCTGAAAGGAATGCAGCGCTTGTGGGGACGCAAGGTTAATGATTTAGCGTTAGGAGATTTTCTTCAAATCCTCGAATGGGTAGCCAAAAATAAAGGTAAACATGTTGTCTATATTGACCCCTGGTACCCATCTAGTAAAACATGTTCATGCTGTGGGCATGTTCTAGCTGAACTGGATTTGTCTATTAGACGTTGGCGCTGTCCCTGCTGTCATTGTGTTAACGACAGGGATACCAACGCTGCATTGAATATCAAAAGAGTTGGGAGTTCAACTCTAGGCGTAGGGGGTGTTAGACAGGAGCTACTCCTGCAATCCCTGCTCGATGCCTGAATCCCCCGAATTTAATTCGGGGGAGTGGCTCAAAATCCAGCTTAATGAATTAACTCGATCGCACGCTTTGTTAAAGCTTCAGCAGTCAAACCATTAAACGCCATCAACTCACCAGCACTAGCGGTAGTTTCCCCACGCTTCCAAGCGAAGGTATCCCGCTTACAATTACTCCGCAACATCACCGGTTCCAACATGGCCGCGGCACCACCTGTTACCCCAATCAACGCATCAGCATCGAAAATGTGAGTAAATGTTCCATCATCCATAAAACCACCATCGGGTTCTGAACAGGTATCCCAAGCTACATCATGAGGACGATACAAACGGCGAGGATTGACAACAGATACAATCCTTACACCAATTCCTTCAGTTTCCAGGAAAGCTGCAGCTTCAAATACTGGAATTAGCGTCATATCGCCAATCACCGCAAATACAACCTTCTTGTCCCCCGCAACTTCATGCAAAATGACTGCACCTTCGTGCATGGCTTGACGAGTGAGTTCAAATGTGGTACGAATTGGCAACGGTGACTTACTGGCAGTAATCACAATTCCTTTATTCTTGGTAGTCAGCGCCCATTCATAGACAACCTGAATACTATTAGCATCGGGTGGGAATATCGGGAAAACATTGCCATTGCGCATCATGGCGGCAAAATAAGCCTCAATTTCCGGACGCTGGTGAGTCCAACCATTGCGCCCTTGCTCCAATGCCCCAGCCGTGTATAAAGTAACTGTAGAAGGTGTAGGACGCCGCAATTCTGCCATTGCTTGCGTCACTGTCTGAAAAATCGGTACACCGTTGATGGCGAAGGATTCGTAAGAACACCACAAGGCACGTCCACCCATCAAAGCCAATCCTACAGCTAAACCAGCACAAGCGTCCTCACTCAGGGGTTCGTAAACTTGTCCATTGGGGCTTTGGTTGTAGAGGTCATCAGTTGTAGGATGGATAATCCGCAAGGCTTGGTTAATATTAGCAATCCCGGAAGCTTCATTACCGTCAGCGTTGGTTACCAGGTAATTCGGGTCAATTTGTCCAACTTTGCCCGCTAAACGCCCCATTGCAGTAGTAGAAACCTTGGGATCTCCCCCAACTGCAAATTCTTCTAGGGGTAATTCGCCCAAATCTGGCAGTTTTAGCTCAAATTCCGTGACAACTGTTTTACTTGCGGGGCCTCCTCCAGCGCGTTCAGCATTGCTACGTACAACTTCCCAAGCTGCTACTGATAAAGCCCGTGCTTTCAGTGCGTCGGCAATGTGGGGTGCATCTAGGGTATCTTTGGGATACAAATTGTGAGATTTTGCTCCTTTGGCATGGACACCAGCACCCTTGAGCTGTTTGATAATTAATACAGTAAGCTTGCCACCCAAAGCAGATTTAGCTGCTTTATCTACTGCGACTAAAACAGCTTTGGTGAAAGCAAGTCGCGCTTCAAACGAGAAAGCTGTACTATCGACATAATCCCCAGACTGGTTTTTATCGTCAAAGTCCTTAGCATTGACTAACACAACTTCTTCAAAACCGTTCCCAGACCAATAGGAAATCATCTGTTCATTGGTTTTTGTGGAAACCATGCTGTGATGTTCCTGACTGTAGCCATTCCAAACCAAGATTGGCAAAAAGTTGGTAGCTTTGGGATATGCAGTATGGAAGTGTGCCATACCACTCATGATGTAGGGTTCACCTAATCCACCATCTCCCACAGTGAAGGGGAAGAGAGTATTGGGATGTAGCAATGCGGCCGACATGGCAAAATGTTGTCCTTGTCCCAAGGGGCCTGCAGGTGCGAGAATGCCGGGAATGTATCCGGAAAGGTGGCCCAAGAGTCCGTGTTTTTCTCGGTAGCGATCGCGCAATTGCTGTACCGTAGAAATTCCCATGTCTTCTAAAGAGCGATCGAGAAACATCGCACTGTAGAAACCAGGGGCGTGGTGTCCAACTTCTGTGATGATATTTTTGTAACCCAACATCACCAGGGAAGCATAAGCTTCTGCTTGGGACGCAAAGCCTCCTGGGTGTCCAGAAGCCTTGCTACCAGTGACTTGTAAGGTCAGGTAACGTAGCGCATCAGCAGCTAACAGGGTTTGAAAGACAGCATTTTGGTCATTAGGGTCAGCGATCGCCTTTTTTCCTGGTGCGATCGCCGGTTGGGCCGCAAACTTGTCAAAATTGGGCAAATTTTCCCCAAAATACTGAATTCCTTCACAAAAGCTAGGCGTTTGAGTAACAGTGGTCATAATTTCCGATACTTCCTATTAACTGCGTTCCCCAAAGGGTTGGCTGTAATTCGTGCAATTAGGTAGATCGTACAGTCTGACACGTCTCTAAATAGCGCTTCCTTGATCTGACACTTCAGAATTAAATGAAATATCTTATTGAATAGATTGATTTTTTCAATACCCTCACTGACTGGGGATAATGACCATGACGACGCCAAAACTACCAAATGGGCCAAAAACACCGTCTTTATTGCAGCTAATTCAGTGGGTTGCAAATCCTGTGGAGTTTTTGGAAACTTTCGCTCAGCGTTACGGTGATTGCTTTACCGCTAGTTTCATCAAGCGGAATTTTGTATTTATCAGCAATCCCCAGGCGATCGAGCAAATTTTTACCGCAAATCCCAAACAATTCGATGTTGGTAGAGCGAACACTATTATCAGGCCAACCGTGGGGGATAATTCTTTAATATTATTGGATGGCGATCGCCACTCTTCACAGCGTCAGTTATTAATGCCACCTTTTCATGGAGAAAGGATGAGGGCCTATAGTCAGCTAATTTTCCAGATTACTGAGGAAGTTACTAACAACTGGACACAAGGTCAAGCTTTCACAGTCCGTCCCTTCATGCAAGAAATCTCCCTACAACTAATTTTACAAGCTGTCTTTGGTCTGGAAGAAGGACAGAAATACCAACAACTCAAACAACTGCTTACTTCTCTGTTGGAGTTTACAACCTCTCGATTTAATTTCTTCTTAGCATTTTTCCCAGCACTTCAAAGGGATTTGGGCCCCTGGAGTCCTGGAGGTATTTTTATGAGGAAAAAGCAACAAATTGACGACATTATCTACACACTGATTCAGGAACGCCGAGAAAAACCCGATCCTTCTCGTACTGATATCCTCAGCTTGCTAATGTCAGCCCGTGACGAAACTGGACAACCGATGACAGATATAGAATTACGGGATGAATTGATCACACTTTTAGTAGCCGGTCATGAAACCACAGCAACAGCCCTAACTTGGGCATTGTATTGGATTCATCGCCTACCAGAAGTTAAAGAAAAGCTGCTGAAAGAGTTAGAAACACTTGGCGAAAATCCAGAACCAAATGCAATTACTAAACTTCCTTATTTGAGCGCCATTTGTTCAGAAACACTGCGAATTTATCCAATTACTTTGATAGCTGGACCGAGAATTGTTAAATCACCTGTCGAGATTATGGGTTATAAGTATGAACCGGAGACAATGCTTGCTCCCTGTGTTTATTTAACTCATCAGCGTCAGGATATTTATCCAGAACCCAAGCAATTTAAGCCAGAGCGCTTTTTGGAAAGGCAATTTTCACCCTACGAATATTTACCTTTTGGTGGTGGAAATCGACGTTGTATTGGTGCTGCTTTTGCCTTGTTTGAAATGAAATTAGCACTGTTTAGTATTGTCTCGCGCTTCGAGTTAGCGCTTGCGGATCAACGTCCAGTAAAACCGGTGCGTCGTGGTGTGACAATGGCGCCTGAAGGTGGTGTCAGCATGGTGATGACTGGGAAGCGTCAGCGTAGAGAACAGATACCGCAACCTAGCGTTGGTGCTGTTTAATATCCGCCAGGGACTCAAGTCCCTGGCTTATAGCGCAAGTCCTCTTTAGAGTACTAAATGCATACGCTCACAAAGATTTCAGATCATTTCTGAATAATCGAAATTAACCGAGATTAAGCTACAAAAACTCTGCATTCTCTGCGTGGCACTCTGCGTTCCCTGCGTTAAAAAAAATAGTATTCCAAAGCAAACCGAAGCTAATTACAATTGACATCTTGCACCAGTTGTAAGAAACCCCGGTAGGGTGTGTTAGGCGCAGCCGTAACGCACAGAGTTTCACATAGATTTTGGGTTACGCTATCGTTAACCTACCCTACAAATGACTCATTAAGAAGGCTACAAGATGTCAATTTCAAGTGAAAAAGACCAAGTTTTCTACAGGTACATTGGTCACATCTTGTACAACAGCAATTAAATCTAGACCATTTATACCGTTGCCGTAAATCGTGGTGTCGAGAGCGTCGCTACCCGCTAAGTTGGCACTGCCAAAATTGTCGCCACTCACCAGGTTGTCGGAATTAGAGTAAAACGCCACATAGCGACCATCGGCTGAAATCGAGGGGTTATCAGACGACCAATCTCCCTGGGTGCCGTCACTAGCGACAGAGACACGAGTAATAGTGTGTGAGCAGCATTTTCAGCCTCCATTGTCTCTGCAACGTTCCCAATCTTCACTTCCAGTTCATAGCCTCAGATCCCCGACTTCGCAGAAGTTGTTGGGGATCTTGGGGAATTCAAGGAAAGAGTGGCATTTAATAATTTTTCACAAACAACAGGCAATTGCGGTTATCATCCATGCGTGTATAACTGAGTTTGTCGGCAATTTTTTTCAAAATTACGATGCCACGACCACCCCCACCCGTATTTTCCGGCCTTTTTTCGTAATCTCGGAGCCACTGTTCTAAGTCAAAAGGCGGCCCTTGATCCCAGATACGCATTTCCAAACAATGTGGAAATAGAGTAACTTCGATATCAATAGGGGTAGTTGGCGGAAGCTCTTTGTGAGCATGACGAACAGCATTGGTAAACCCTTCAGCAAGGGCTAACTGGCACTGTAACCAAATTTTCCTGGGTATAGACGGTTGGTTTAGCTGGTCAAACCATAGCAAAACCTGTTCTAACGCCTTTAAATCGGAGGGAACTTGCTTGATAGATTTTTGAATCTCTTTCAACTGCTCAAAGCCCTTTAAATCAACAACACCAAAGCACAGTCGCAGACGCTTCGATACTCCCTGTTGAACAATCTAGTTTAGCCTGGATTTAGCTGTTGTTCTAACATTGACTAACTTGGCTTAATACCCGTATCGCTTTGTTATTGAACTATATGCCACTAAATGCAGCTACTGCATTATAAACAAGTGCATCTGACATCTCTGAAGAGTAACTTGTAGTACTTCGAGGCCATGAACCAAATTCTGATTATTGATGACGACCCAGCGATTCAGATCCTCTTGAAAAGAACACTTCATAACCAAGGTTATGAAGTCGCAGTTGCCAGTAACGGCGAAGACGGTCTGGCACAAGCACGAAAGTTACGCCCTGGTCTAGTGCTTTGCGATTGGAATATGCCGCGCATGACCGGACTACAGGTATGTCGTCAAGTTAAGGCAACACCAGAACTTTCCACGACTATGTTTGTTCTGCTCACAGCTCGAACTGCACTTGAGGATCGCGTTGAAGGGCTAGATGCGGGCGCGGATGATTTTTTATCCAAACCAATCGAAATGCCTGAGTTAGAAGCGCGAGTACGTTCTAACTTGAGATTACATCAACTAAACCGTGATTTGCAGGAACAAAAGCAGTTATTAGAAGCAGAATTAGCAGAAGCTGCTAAATATGTAAGTTCTATCCTGCCAGAAAAAATGACGGAACCTCCAGTAACAATCGACGCCCAATTTATTCCTTCTAGACAACTGGGGGGTGATGGTTTTGATTACTACTGGCTTGATTCAGACCATTTGGCAATCTATCTGATGGATGTCTCCGGACATGGCTTACAGGCGGCTTTTCCCACAATTTCTGTGCTGAATTTGCTCAGGTCACGAGCGCTTCCTCAGATTAATTACTATCAACCTAGCGATGTTTTAAGAGCGTTGAATGAAACGTTCCAAATGACTCAGCGTAATGATAAGTACTTTACTATCTGGTATGGGGTATATAACAGGGTAAAGCGTCAACTAACTTATGCTAGTGCAGGACATCCACCAGCTGTATTGCTATGGGAAAAGCCCGGATTCTTCACTCAGATTAAACAGTTGAAGACTCTGGGCTTGCCTGTCGGTATGTTCCCTGATATCGATTATGTTGATGAATGCTGCGATGTCCCTGAACGCAGCACTCTCTATATCTTTAGCGATGGGATTTACGAAATTAACCAATTGGATGGCACAATCTGGGGACTTGAGCCATTCGTCAAGCTGCTGGCGGACTGTAGAAATAACAGTACTCGTAGCCTAGACCAAGTGTTACATTCTCTGAAACTCGTAAACCCCAAAGACTATTTTGATGATGATTTGTCTTTACTGGAGGTCAACTTCGATTAACGTTTCACCAACTAATGCAAGTTGCATTAGTTGGTGGACAGGACTGCGTTTTTAAAGTCTTCTTGGCTAGGAAAGATCTCAAAGACCCGATCCATGCTAGTCAACTCAAATAACATTTTTATTTGCTCGTTAACTGAGCAAATAAATAGCTTTCCTCCAGCAGCACGCACGGTTTTTAGTGCTAAGACAAGCGCCCCTAAACCGGAACTATCCATAAAGCTAACGTCTTGGAAATCAATCAAGACGATATCTACATTAGATTCCATGAGGCTACTAATCTCTTGACGAAAATGACCAGCTTTTGTGCCGTCTAAGATACCAGAGGGTTGAACAACTTTTACAACAGGGCTCATAGGCTACTTAAGGCTTTGCAATTATATTCATATCTAGACTTTGCCAGTATAGCTGTGACATTTACTTTCAGCCAGACTTATAGTGCAGCTTGAGAGAAATTTGTCACATTTACCAGAGGTTTAAGGGAAGGGAGATGATGAGACTGGGTAAGGGGGAGACGGGTGAAGGGGTGACAGAGAAGTTTTATGTTCACTTTCTATATAAAATCTTTTTATCTTTCCCCTGATAGAGAAATGGATATTTTCAATTCTTTACAATCAGGGAATTATTAGTGGGTAGAGTTTCAGTTATGGAATCTTACGATGTAGTTATTATCGGTGCTGGTCACAATGGTCTGACTTGTGCTGCTTACCTACTAAAATCTGGCTATAGTGTCTTGCTTCTGGAAAAGCGTTCTGTCCCTGGTGGTGCTGCAACTACAGAGGAGGTAATGCCAAAAGAAGCTCCTGGTTTCAAGTTCAATCTCTGTGCGATCGACCATGAATTTATTCACTTGGGGCCTGTCGTCGAAGAATTAGAACTAGAAAAATACGGCTTGGAATACCTCTGGTGCGACCCTGTTGTATTTTGCCCTCATCCTGATGGTAAGTATTTCTTGGCTCACAAGTCGGTTGAAAAAACTTGTGCTGAAATTGCTCGCTATAGCGAACGCGATGCTAAAAAATATGCAGAATTCACTGACTATTGGCAGCGTGTCACTAAGGCGATTACTCCGATGTTTAATGCACCTCCTAAGTCAATTATTGATATTTTAGGCAACTACGGCTGGAAAAATGTTCAAGAACTAATATCCGTCGTCGGTGGTGTTGATAAAGCACTGGACTGGATTCGCAATATGCTTACCTCTCCAGAAGATATCCTCAATGAGTGGTTTGATTCGGAATTCCTCAAAGCGCCACTAGCTAGACTGGCCTCAGAATTTGGTGCTCCTCCTTCCCAAAAAACTATCGCAATTGGCGCGATGATGATGTCTATGCGCCATAACCCAGGTATGGCTAGACCCCGTGGCGGTACGGGTGCACTGGTTAAAGCTTTGCTCAATCTGGTCAAAGCTAAAGGTGGCGTTGTCTTAACTGACCAACACGTTGAACAAGTTCTGGTTGATGATGGCCGTGCTGTGGGTGTGAGAGTTGCTGGAGGTAAAGAATATCGTGCTAACAGGGGTGTGATTTCCAATATTGACGCTAGACGTTTGTTCCTCCAACTAATTGACCCTGCAGATATCAACGCTGCTGACCCAAATCTACGTGAAAGAGTAGAACGGCGAATTGTCAACAATAATGAAACAATTCTTAAAATTGACTGTGCTTTGTCCGAAGTGCCCCGTTTTGAACGTTTCGACCACAAAGAAGAATACCTGATTGGTTCAGTGCTGATTGCTGATTCTGTGGCTCATGTAGAACAAGCACACTCTTTGGCGACGATGGGTATTATCCCCGACTCCAACCCTTCCATGTATCTGGATGTACCTACAGTACTCGACCCCACAATGGCTCCCGATGGCAAGCATACCCTGTGGATTGAGTTCTTTGCTCCTTATCAAATTGCCGGTGCCCAAGGTACAGGTTTGAAAGGTACCGGTTGGACAGATGAACTAAAGAACAAAGTTGCCGATCGTGTCATAGATAAATTGGCAGATTATGCGCCAAATATCAAAAATTCGATTATGGCTCGTCGGGTGGAAAGTCCCGCAGAATTAGGAGAGCGATTGGGTGCTTATAAAGGCAACTATTACCACATAGATATGAGCCTCGATCAAATGATTTTCTTCCGTCCTTTACCCGAAATTGCTAACTACAAAACACCGATTGATAACCTATATCTCACAGGTGCCGGTACCCATCCAGGTGGTTCAATCTCTGGAATGCCAGGACGTAACTGCGCTCGTGTGTTTCTCAATACTCAGCAAACCTTGAGTCAAAAGATCAAAGATGCTGGCAATGCTGTTAAATCAACAGTAGAGTCTGTCTTTAAGATATCTGATAGGTAATTGGGAATGGGGAATTGGGAATTGGGAATGGGGAATTGGGAATTAGTACTTGGGAATGGACTTGTAGTCCACATACTTAATACTAGAAAGGAACCACAGATAAACACAGAGGAAATTGAGAATTATTTATCTGCGTTTATCCGGGTTCATCTGCGGTAAAAAAATCATCCCAGTTACTGATGATTTTCGACAGTAAAAAAATGATGAAATAATTAACGACATAAGTAAGACGGGCGCAATGACAGAACAGAAAATTTTGATTCTTGGAGGACGCGGCCGAATCGGCAATAGTGTAGCGCAAGACCTACTTGCCTATACAAAAGCGAAAATTACAGTTACCGGGCGTCAAGTTACACCTGAAGTGACAGCAATCCAACAAACGCAGCCGCAAGTACAATTTCTTGCCCTAGATTTGGCAGATCAGGAAAAGTTAAAGCAGGCGATCGCCTCTCATGACCTGGTGATTCATTGCGCTGGGCCCTTTGTCTATCGAGACGCTAGCGCTTTGAGAACTTGCATTGAAGCAGGCGTTAATTATCTGGATGTCAGTGATAATCGCGCCTTTACTCGTAAAGCTTTAGCCTATCGCGAAGCCGCAGAAAAAGCAGGAGTTACTGCAATTGTCAACACTGGGATTTTTCCTGGTATTTCTAATAGCATGGTGCGCCATGATGTCGAACAATTGGATGAGACAGATCGCATTCACTTGAGTTATCTAGTAGCAGGTTCCGGTGGTGCTGGAATAACGGTGATGCGGACAACATTTTTGGGTTTACAAGAGCCATTTGAAGCTTGGATTGATAATCAGTGGCAAATGGTGAAACCTTATAGCGAGCGAGAAAAAATTAAATTCCCTGCTCCTTTCGGCAAGGCTGGCGTCTACTGGTTTGATATGCCAGAAGCCTTTACCTTAGTTGATTCATTCCCCGTAAAAACTGTAATTACTAAATTCGGCTCCATTCCCGATTTTTATAATCATCTCACTTGGATTGCTGCTCATATTTTTCCTCACTCTTGGATTAAAAATCCAGGAGGCGTTGAGTTTTTATCTCATGTCAGCTACCGGATGACTTCTGTAACAGATAACTTTAGTGGGATTGGTGTAGCAATTCGCTCGGAAGTCACAGGACAAAAAGACGGCAAAGCTGCTACTGTTTGTTCAACTTTGGTGCATGAAAATACGGCTGTGGCCGCAGGTGCTGGAACTGGTAGTATTGCCGAACTAATGTTAATAGGTAAACTCAACAAGCCTGGGGTTTGGCCAGTAGAGCAAGCGCTTTCTACAGAGTTGTTTCAACAAACAATGCAAAGCCGAGAAATTGAGATTCAGGTGAGCAAATAACAATAAAACCAATTAAACTTTGGGTCATCAACTGTAGAAAAAAAGTAGCTTGTCGATGACAATTTTTTCTGTTGAAATGCCATCTGTCGTGTTTAACCGCAACCTGATCGATCTTGCTTTTCAGGTGGGTACAAAAACTCTTTGGGCGATCGCCATTCTACTAATCACCCGCTATGCTGTGGAACTGGTTGGCCGCGCCACTCGCAGAGCATTTTCTCCTGTTGAACCAACTTTGCGTAAGTTTCTGGTTCAAGCTACGGAAGTCCTGACTTTGATGGTTGGGGTGGTCGCTTTTTTGAGTGCGTTGGGAATTCAAGCAGCAAGTGTGGTTGCTGTAGTCGGTGCCGCAGGTTTAGCAATTGGTTTGGCGTTGCAGAATACTTTATCCCATTTCGCTGCTGGCTTGATCTTGATTAATCAACGTCCGTTTGAGGTGGGTGATTTTATTGAAGGGCCGTCGGGTGTTAAGGGTGTGGTAGATGCTATCGGCATTTTCTCAACAACGGTAGTGACACCGGATAATGTCAAAATTACGGTGCCCAATAATAATCTCTTCAGTGGTGTTTTGAAAAATACTACGGCGTTGGGAACACGAAGGGTGGATTTGAAAATTGATATTGGCAATCGCCCGATTGAACCGACAATAATTTTGCTCTTATCTTTGGTACAACCTCATCCCCTAGTTTTAGATCGCCCAAGTACTACTTGTCATGTTGCCTCAATTTCGGCACGCTCAACAACACTTTTTTTGCACCCTTGGTGTAGGGCGGAATCCTACGATCAAGTTCGTTCGGAAGTGCAAATGTTAGTTAAAGAAGCGCTGCGTTATCATGAGCATCAATCCCAGCAAGAAGAGTTTAAGCCGTTAGATGACCCTTGGGGTTAGTAAAAGAAAATGGGCGAAGCATTGCGATACAAGGATTTTGGCAATAAGCGTTATATTTAGGTCGCAATGCTTCGCCCCTACAAAATCAATGGTTTTGGATTATTTTCCAGCGAGTCTGTAGTCTTTAGGGGAGAAGCATTTGGACGATAAATTATCGGTTAAACCCAAGGTTTTGAATCCAAATGCTTCTCCCTTCTAAGATTTTTGCTAAGCGCTAACTTGCACCAACTGTTTCTTCTGTGCTTTCTGCAACTTGAGGTATAAGTCACTTAGCTGATATGCGACGCCATCCCAGCTAAACTTGTCCTCTACACGCGCTCTTGCTTGTGAGCCAAGTTGGTTTCCCCAGTCTGGGTTAGAGAGAATGCGGTCAATTGCAACAGCAAAAGCAGTGTCATCTTGTGGTGGTGCCAGTAAACCTGTTACTTCAGGAACCACGGTAAATTGTAAGCCGCCGACATCGCTAGCCACAACAGGAGTGCCACTGGCCATTGCTTCAATGGCTACCAGACCAAAGGGTTCGTAGTGACTGGGAACTACACAAACATCAGCAGCAGCGTAGTAAGCTGGCAGAATGTCACCACCCAAGCGTCCCGGGGAAGGTGGTAATGTCGCCTAAACCAAGTTCGGCAACAATTCCTTCAATGCGATCGCGCTCTATACCATCGCTTTCTCCGGGACGAGAACCACCACCAATGATCAGTCTCAGCTTTTCTTTATCCCGCAGTTGTGACTGTCCAACTGCTCGTACTAGGGTTTCAATACCTTTGCGTGGGTCAAAACGTCCTACATAGAAGACTACCTTGGCGTCTTGGTCGATGCCTATTTTTTCCCGTGCGGCTTGTTTATCAATTGAGCCAAAGCGGCGAATGTCTGTCCCACAGGGAATGATGTCGATCTGGCCTTTGGTGGAGACGAGCGATCGCATATGTTCTTGTTCTTGTGGACTGGTTGCGACAATGCGATCGCTTGTCTCCAAAACTGTTTTCTCCACCGCCAAACGGGTGGTAGCAATCATCGGAATTGCGGGGATGGACTTGTATTTAACTGCGCCGAGTGAGTGATAGGTATGAATTTGGCTGAGGGGTTGCCGCTTTTTCAGTTGCATTCCCACCCACGCAGAGATCCAATAATTTGTATGTACCAGGGAATATTTAATTCCGGATTTTTGTTGAAACTTCAGGAGTTCTTCTACAAACGTGCTTGCATAGCCAAAAATCTCGTCTCGCGGGACAAATGTCTCAGGACCGGCAATTAAACGAATGGTCCGACAACGCGGACCATGTTCAACAATTTTGGGTTGTTCAGCACTGGCTGATCGAGTAAACATATCAACGTGCCATCCTCGTTGAGCAAGGGCTTCACCCACTTGACGCACGTAAACATTCTGTCCACCAGCCTCTTCTTTACCGATTTCTACGGCTGGGTCGCCGTGAACCGAGATTAAAGCAATGTGCTGTTTATTTGTAGTGTCCATAGTTTTGTCAATTTTGATTTTTGCAAAGCTTAGGGCGGATTGGAAGGTTTGATCGGATGCTTCTTAAGCACTCCGTTGAATATTTCGCTTTGATAGATTAACTCTCATTAAGTATTAAAACCTATTGCAAAAAATCTACCAATAGATAGAGATTTTTGGATATTTTTATGTATTACCTTTTCGTATTACATTTGGGCTTAATTGTATTACGTTTTCAGGTTTTCGTATTACTTATTGCCTAGCTATAATGGCAGAAATAAATCTAGGTTAATAACAATGTTTCGATGTAGCGAAAGTGGGAGTCTCGAAAAATAAAAACGCCCAAAACCTTTGTTCGCTATGGTTTTGAACGTATTGACATACACCAATTGTTTTCTTGAATCGGTAATTGCAACCGATATTTAATTAAAGCATCTTCTGATGAATTATTGAACAAAAAAGAGAACTGGCCTAAAAATGGCAGAAATTTAATCTACTTATATATAAATTGGGCTTTTCTGGTTATGAATAAAATAACAATTCCTGATGCTTTTATAGGTTTTTTGCTCGTTGTCAGTGGTTATTGTCAAGGAATTAATCACCAGGAATAAGGGGGAAACGATGCGCCATCTACTTAGGTTATTTAGGGAATAGCTATTGGGAAGTACTTTTGCTGTATAAAGCACTTTGACCAAAGGAGTATGAAGCCTGAAAAAATCCAAGCTTGGGACTAAGAGGGTATCCGACGGCAAAGACAGCCTTGAGATAACTTGGTTTTAGGGCATAGACAAAATTCCGATTTTTGGACGCTTTGGTCTACAAAAATTAACCACATACGCATCTTAACCAAGGATCTTGGGTTAGGGGAGAGGGGGGAAACCACTCACAGCGCAGATTCTCGTATTTT
>JAYFMV010000024.1:0-22531 GCA_042408245.1 Potamolinea sp. | reverse complement strand
GGATGTTCTAAGGCAGCGACAACATAGCCATGAGATGCTAGATGTTCTGCTAGGTAGCGCATATCTATGCGCACTGAACCCAATCCGTGAGAGAAAACTATCAATGGTTTGGCTGTAGATGCTGCTGTTGAGAAGTAAACATCAACGGGAATCTCACGCTTGCGCTGTTCATCGTTGAGGTTTAAAGAAAGCACTTCCACTTTTGCTTTACCTGGCCCAGTGGGGTCAAAGGGTAAACTAAGATCAGAACGTTTGGGAGCGAGTTGAGGAGAAATCGCCGCCATAAACGTCTGTGTTTGCCAAAAAGCTTTGTTAAAGGTTCCTAGTGACCCAAAAGCCTGATCTACATCAATATCTAGGGTTTTACTGGGATAAGCTTCAATAAACCCAATCAGAGAAAGTCCTTCTGGTTTATTCGCTCCTAGAATTAGTCCTTCGCGTACAAATTGCACGCCAACTTTATCCTGTATCGGTGTAGCGCTAGCAAGGGAAGAAGCTAGGGTATTGCCAACTTCAGTATTGAGCAATTTATCAACTGCTAGGACGTTGATCTTGTATTTTGCTTTCAGCACTGTTTGAATTTGATTGCGTTGCTGAGGAGTCAACAGACGCGCTGCTTTTTCAAGACTTGGCGAAACTTTCCCGGTTTCAGCATAAATTTTGAGGTCTGCTAGGTCGATGGATTCGCTTGAGGAACCACGACGTAGCATAATAATTTGAGCAGCTTGTACAGAATTTGTCCCACTGTTGAGGCAAAAAAAGGCGATTGCGTCAAGCGCAGCGCCAAAGGCGATCGCTCCAATGACACTCATGACTGCTGAGTGCTTTCCGAAGTTAAGTCCCATAGAGATTTTTCCTAATTGCTACGAATAGGCAACTGTACAGCCAAGCATTACCTTTTCTTTTTGCCAAAGAAAGAAATATTTTATTGCGCCAAGTGCTACTAAAGTCAATAAACTGCCACAAATCATTGCGTCAGTTTACAACAGTACTTGGCGATGGATAATTATAGTTTGACTGGGGTGCTAGGATTCGAACCTAGGAATGGCGGGACCAAAACCCGCTGCCTTACCACTTGGCTACACCCCATTGGCTTAACCTTGCTTATGGTAGCATTTACTACCAGTCAAGTGTCAAGTACTTTTTTGAAATTGGGTAATGGGGATTGGGGATTGGGTAATGGGGAGTGGGTAATTGGCAATAGGTAATGGGTAATGTCCCAATTCTCCCCATCTCCCCATCTCCCCATCTCCCCCTCTCCCCCAGCTCTCCTCAAGCAGGGTAAATCCGCAAACGCCGATTGGGTTCGTCGCCAAAACTATCGGACTTGAGGCGATAGTGTTCTACCAGTTCATGTTGCATCTTGCGCACTTTAGGCGATCGCGGTAACAACTCCACTGGTTGGCCTTTGGGAATCACAATTTGCTCAACTGCTAAACGTGCTTCTTCCAGTGCCTCAATTTCGTCATCACTGCCGTTTTCGGTAAATAACCGTAAATCAGCCGTTTCCGGTGTACTAGGGTCATCCATATCCAACAAATGCCGCAAGGCGCGGGTAATCTGAGGAATGGTACTAGCTTTGACCGCGTGAATTGGCACCTGACGTGCTTTGGCAATTGTCCGTAACTTGCCGTGATTTTTGATATGAGATCGCAAACTCAAAACAGCATCAGCACTATCCATGTCTTTTGTCAAGACTACAGGTAAATTTAGCAACCGAATCACTTGCTCTAGCTGATGGCGGCTGACACCGTAAGGATAGACGTGTAGAGGCAAATCCTCTCCATTTGGCCCAGGTGTCCGCAAACCATTAGTCAGGGGGTCTGGCTGCTGCCAGGAGCTTTCTAGCATCTGCTCAAAGTAGCTTTCCTCAGCAGAATATCTAGGTGCTGGCTGACGGGACAGTGGTTTCATCTGTCCAGAGGAACGCCAACCAGTAGATCTGGTCGCGGTAGGGGAGAGTGCACTTCTGTTAGGTGGTATTGCGACTGGTGCTGAGGGAATTTGGCGGGTAATCGTTACCTTGCCATCTTCCTCGACTGTCCGCACCTGGGGATTCGGCTGACGACCTCGCAACAAATCATCAACAGTATCAGAAACAGTTTCATGTATGACCCAGCGTTGCCGTTCTAGCATTTCCACGGCAATTTCAAAGGTTGGTGGTGCTTTGCGCTCCAAAACCGTTTTTTGAGAGCCCCTGCGTCTGGCTTCATCATCTCCCAAGGTTACGGCCTGAATTCCACCAACTAAATCTGATAAAGTGGGGTTTTTAATCAGGTTTTCAATTTGATTGCCGTGGGCCGTACCTACTAACTGCACGCCACGCTCAGCAATTGTACGAGCAGCTAAGGCTTCTAGTTCTGTGCCAATTTCATCAATAACGATGACTTCTGGCATATGGTTTTCTACAGCTTCAATCATCACTTGATGCTGAAGTTCTGGACGGGCAACTTGCATCCTTCTCGCTCTCCCAATCGCAGGATGGGGAATATCTCCATCTCCTGCAATTTCGTTGGAGGTATCGATAATTACAACTCGTTTTTGTAAATCATCTGCCAAGACTCTGGCTATTTCCCGCAAGGCTGTTGTTTTACCAACGCCGGGACGCCCTAACATCAGAATTGATTTACCGGTTTCCACTAGGTCGCGAATCATACCAATGGTACCGAAGACCGCTCGACCAACACGGCAGGTTAAGCCGATAATCTCTCCGGGGCGGTTACGAATGGCGCTGATCCGGTGTAAGGTACGTTCAATGCCGGCGCGATTGTCTCCGCTAAAGTGTCCCACTCGCTCAACGCAGTAAGTCAGGTGTTCCTGAGTGACTGGCGTCTCTAGGAGGTACTCCGCTAACCCTAGGAAGCGCACCTCTGGAAAGCGGCCAATGTCCATGACTACCTCAATCAAGCTATCTTGCTGGGGGTGTTTTTCTAATGCTGAGCGAATATCTTTTGGCAAAACATCCAGTAGCTTCTGGAGGTCATCTGTAATTTGCATCCTGTTTGAAGTAAGGTTTTCTTGCACAACCAGCTTTTCTTGATTAAATAAAGGTTTTTCGTCAGAGCCATTGATACCGTGAATATTCACCATAATGCTCGTGTCAAAGACAGCGATCGCTGCTCTTCTGGGTGGGTTTGATGAAAATCTGTTTTTACTGTCGCGACGGATTTTCCCAAGAGTTTGTCAACGAATTTGATATCTAGTGTCAACCCGCTTGCTTGGGTTTATTTAGCTAGGGGTGGCGACAGTTTTTTTGGCTGATTTCAACTGCGAAACCAGGGAATCAGCTATGGTCACAGCCTCCCAGAGTAGATCTGGTAAGTCTTCCAGATTTCTGAGCTGTGGACTTTGAGACGAAGTTCCCTTGGCATCAATTTCTTCCCCATTGTATTTTTCAAGTTGATCTAAAATTGGTGAAAGTAAGACGCGAGCGTAGCTACCGTAAGCTACACCGGCAACAAAAGATTGGGGATTTTGGCTTGAGAATTCCCCCCTTATTAAGGAGGGGTAGGGAAGGGTCAGATTTTGGCTTGGGGTAGCAGACCAAATTTCCCCATCCGCCATTCCTCCATCATTGAGCAACCCAGAGGCTCTTAGCTTGATGACGGTATGATCGTTAGTACCCCCTGCTAGCTGTACGTAGCCAGGTAATCCAGCCTCTAAGACTTTTTGACTTAGTTTTACCGCAGCACGAGTAGCACCAGCGCCTATATCCCCACTCATCGGACGCCCATCTGTTTGCCAAATTAGAGGACAAGGTAAGGGCGAGATGATTTGATAAAGTGAGTCCAGGTAATCAAGGAGATTCTCTCCATCTGGACAGCTAATTGCCAGAAGTTTAAGACGCCCCACCCAAGGTGCTATACCACGCCAGAGTCTTTGAAAATCTGCCAGATGTCCTACTTTTGTGTGGATTTCCAGGGCGTCTACGCCAGCCGGCAGAATTAGCTCGGCGATCGCCTCTGGAGCAGATACGTAGGAACGAGTATATATTAGCTGACTGGGGCATACAGGTAGACAACGACCACAACCATAGCAACGTTTATCGACCACTCCAGAGATACCTTCAGTGGTATCTTGGAAAACTATTGCCTGTGCTGGGCAAATCTTTTCGCAGGGACGGGGACAGTCGCTTGGACATGAATCCGAGTCAAATTCTGCTTTGCGAAAATGTGGGTCTTCCCCATCGTTTAAGCTCACCATCAGCCACGGTAGATGACTAAATGCTAACCCTCGTGCTTGGGCAGCCCCAGCTAGAAAACTAGCAACTTGTAAGCCTTCTTGTGCCGCCGCAATTACCGCCGGATCTGCTGCGACATCAATGCAATCGATACCGGCTAGGGTGTAAGCCAACGTTAGATTTCGGACGGCAGGGAGGTGTTGGTAGCTCGCTCCGCAGATGAGCTTAAACCAGTTCCCCTCCCTTAGAGAGTTTAAGGGATAGTACAGTTCAGTCACCCTTATATGCTAAATCTTTGGCAAAAAAATGGGGAGGTGAATTTTCTGGGCAACCTACCCCATCCCCTACTTTTGGGAACAGTCACTGAGGTGAGCTATCTCCAAAAAATTCCCTCTTAAGATAGATGTAGTAAGACAAATTATGGCTTAAGGCTAAGCCAAGAAGTTAGCAACCAAAAAGCAATTTAATCGTTGATTGCATTCAGCAGCACTTCAGCTAAAGTAAAATTCTCCATGTCATCTAGAGTAATTGTGTCCACAATATCAAACTTTGCTCCAGCACCTTGTAGGTCATCATCAAGTACTTTCATAAAACGAGTTGCTGTTGTATCACTCCCCACTTGAATCAGGGAAATCGCCAATTCTTCATCCCGTTCCATTTGACGCGATGCTTCAATAATTACTCGCATCACAGCTTTGCGGTCATCTGGTTCCCCATCAGTTACTACTAAAATAGTTTCGCCATTTTGCTTTGTCTGCCCCGATGTTTTACGTTGAAAGTAACTATTGGTGGCATCCTTAAGAACGCTAGCAAGATCAGTAGTACCCATCGGATCATTTTCTTGGAAAATTTGGGCTACTTTACTTGAGGTCACATTGTCATAACGCTTAAAGCGGCCTGAAAATAGGTAAACAGTAATCCCATCTGGATCAAACTGTTCACATTTTCTCGCCAAAGCTAGGGTAGATTCTTGCGCAACATCCCAACGACTTTTCCCTCCTGGTTGGTCTGGAGTTGACATACTACCACTTTTATCGATGATTAATGTATAGTCACGGTCTTCCATAATTGAACCTCCCACTAGAGCATATCCTCCCATGTTTATCAGTGTTTCCTACACTCAGATTATTGAAAATTAGCATTCAATAACGATGAGTTTCCCGCAAAGCTTGCAGATAATCAATCGCTGCATCTAGTTGAGAGGGATAGGAATAAGAAAACTCTTCAAACCAACGACCTTCTTCTGATCGATGATTTAATTTTTTAAGCCACTCATTTGCTTCCTGAGTTAAGGCTTCTCTTTTTTTTTGCTCTCTCTGTTGTAATCTTAGTTGTTCTTCCCTGATTTCTTGATCTTTTCGCAGTTGTTCTTCTCTCAGTTTTTGCTGTCTTTTCAGTTCCTCAAGTCGCTCTTTTTCCTCAAACTCAGTCTTAACTTGTGCTAACAAGCCTTCATCAACTTCTGAGCGCCAATTATTTTGAGCCGACTGAGATTGATAAGCTACTGGGAGAGATGGTGGCACTTGTAATTCCTCATCTTCAAAAAGAGGCTGTTTTTTAGGTTGTTTCCCTTTGTCTTTTTCCTGATACTCAGCTTTCACTTTTGCCAACAAGTCATCTATAGATTCCATCAATTTGACCCCCCCATCCTAGTCAATAATCAGTATTTAGTCACAATTTTTCAGTAAAAATGTCTGGAAAAGCTACTTTTAATCAGTAATCGCATTAAGTAAAACTTCTGTTAGTGTCATATCTTCCATATCATCCATCGTAACTGTATCTACAATGTCAAATTTTGCCCCGACACCTTGCAGTTCATCGTCTAATATTTTGAGAAATTTCGTGGCTTGGGAATCTGTACCAACTTGAACGAAGGAAATAGCTAATTCTTCATCTCTGTCCATTTTGCGTGATGCTTCTATAATTACTTTCATCACTGCTTTGCGGTCATCTGGTTCGCCATCTGTAACAACTAAAATTGTCTCACCATTAGCTTTGGTCTGACCTGCTGTTTTGCGTTGAAAGTAGTTATTGGTTGCGTCTTGGAGAACGCTGGCTAAGTCAGTGCGACCAGACGGTTCGTTTTCTTTAAAGATTTGGGCAACTTTGTTGGCGGTAACATTATCGTAGCGTTTGAAGCGACCGGAAAATAAGTAAACAGTGAGTCCGTCTGGATCTAATTCTTCGCATTTACTGGCTAAGGCCAAGGTAGATTCCTGCATGATATCCCAGCGGCTTTTACTGCCTAACTGGTCTCTAATTGACATACTGCCGCTTTTGTCGATGATTAATGTATAGTCGCGCTGCTCTAACATAAAAAATCCCCTCAATCTGCTCAGTATGTCTCCAGGGTATCAAAACCAGGACTGTGAGCTAGAAGATTGGAGGGATTGAAAAACTTTGCAATATATGGTTTTGGGCTGTTTATTGCTATTGCTATGGGTTAGGCAATACTTAGTCCAGTTAAGCTATCTTTGAGTGGCGTCCAACGGAAGTAGCGCTCACCTCCCATTTCTACCACTATCTTGACTCGTGGTTCTTGCTTAGGCAAAGTTGTCAAATATTCAACTTCCTGACTGGACAAACATGAACCTTCAATAATCCACAGCACCAGTCCTTTCGACTTGGGAGGTAAATTTTCTAATTGGTAGGTTAAAACAGGGGGTATATAGTAAGCCCGAATTTCTTTCTTACCCAAATGAGGAGGACGAACACCGTGAACGTCCGTTAGATATGAGGCTAAGTCGCCCAGTCCTTTAGCGGTTATGCATAAGCTGGAATAACCTTTTGCCCGTAAGCGTCGTCGGTAACGCCCTTCATATCCTCCTTCCAAAGGCGCATATACTGCGACTGCACCCGACTTTTCTATGTCGCGGATAAATGAGCTACCGGTTGTGATCAGTGCCATCTCTACCTCTATTCCGCCTTAAGTTTTATTAAGTAATATTAGTTGTATATTATATATGATTGGGGTTGCTGGGCAATTGCCTAAAGTCAGTTCTTCAACGATTGCTCCTCTGTTACCCAAACAATTGAATTGGTTGGGCAAGATAGGCGATCGCCTAATTGAGGATTAGGATTACTAAAGCAACCTGACCAGTCCCCCGTTCCCAGTCCCGAAGAAAAGTGAGTTACTAGACAAAAAGATAAAAATACTATATATTTTTCGATTGTGACTAAAATACAGTTGCAGTTAAGTAATTGGTTACGTTACACGCTATTATTGAAGGTCGTAGGTTTAATACCAAAGCGTCTTTATTAAAGCAAGTCGTTTGATTGTTCTGCCTCAGTAGCTAGGGGTAGAGTCGAAAGCTCTTGATCTCAAAGATACTGAAAAGTTCTTAGATGAGAAGCCCAAGACCGGAAAGGCTGCTCCTGCATATTGTTTGCAAGGAGAGTTCAAGGAGCAACCTAGTTGAGCCTAGAAAATTTCGGCAGCGCCTGCTGTTGGCGTGCAGGAAATAGTCAAGTAATTGGCTGTTATTATTACCCTGCTTCTAGCTGTGGTGAGCCGGAAATAAACGTACTTGCACTAACGCCTACCTTGGGATACTAAGGAATTTATGACTTAAGTCCCGAAGAATCAAGGCAATGCAGTTAGCCAGTGCCGTTTCTAAAAACGGTTCACACCATCTGGCAATTAAGTCTTAAAAGACTGCAACCAGGCAAACGTTATCCTCCCATGAGGATAATCGTGTCTCGCGGTCATGATGACAAAGTTTGTGGGGTAGAGGGGATTCATTTAAGAGTCGTTGCCAATCTTGCCTCGCTGTAACATCTAACAAGGAGAAACCCGTGTCTGTCGGTATCCTCGGCACCAAACTCGGCATGACCCAAGTGTTCGATGAGGAGGGGAAAGCAATTCCTGTCACCGTCGTTCAAGCTGGTCCATGCACCGTTACACAAATTAAAACCAAGCAGACGGATGGCTACACCTCCGTTCAGATTGGATATGACGAAGTTAAGCCCAAGGCTCTGAGCAAAGGAGAGTTGGGACACTTAGCCAAGTCCAGCGCTCCACCATTGCGTCACCTAAACGAGTATCGCTTGGATGACACCAGTAGTTTTGAGCTAGGTCAAGCAGTCAGCGCTGATCTGTTCAGTGCTGGTCAAATGGTTGATGTTTGCGGCACAAGTATTGGTCGTGGCTTTGCTGGCTATCAGAAGCGTCACAACTTTAAGCGCGGACCAATGGCTCACGGTTCCAAAAACCACCGCCAACCAGGTTCCACCGGCGCAGGAACAACCCCCGGACGGACCTTTCCTGGGAAGAGAATGGCTGGTCGTATGGGAGGTATCCGCGTCACCATTCGCAAACTGCAAGTAGTGCGAGTAGACGCCGAGCGCAACCTGCTACTGATTAAAGGAGCAGTTCCCGGTAAGCCAGGGGCTCTGTTGAGTATTGTGCCAGCTAAGACGGTTGGGCGCCAGTAGCGCTCGGTCATTAGTCATTCATGGGACATAAAGACTAACGACAAATACTTGGGGAAAAAAAATGGTTGATTGTGTAGTGCGAAACTGGCAAGGGGAAGAGGTCGGACAAGCGACCTTCGACTTGCGAGTTGCCAAACCAGAAACCGCAGCGGGTATTGTACACCGAGCACTGGTTAGGCAAATGACAAACTCTCGTCAAGGTACTGTTTCTACCAAAACCCGCGCTGAAGTAAGCGGTGGTGGACGCAAACCTTGGAGACAAAAAGGAACTGGTCGTGCCCGTGCTGGCTCGAACCGTTCTCCTCTGTGGCGCGGTGGTGGTGTAACCTTTGGGCCAAAACCCAAAGACTACGACCTGAAAATGAACCGCAAAGAGCGTAGGTTAGCTCTGAGAACAGCGTTTCAGAGTAGAGCCACAGACTTGATTGTGGTTGAGGACTTTGTTGAACAAATGTCACGGCCCAAGACCAAGGAACTGATGGAAGCGATCGCACGGTGGGGTGTCCCAGCAGACTCAAAAATTCTGCTGATCCTACCGGAAATAGCTGAGATGGTTTTCTTGTCTGCACGTAACGCGCCTAATGTCAAGCTGATTTCAGCAAATGGCTTGAATGTCTATGACTTGCTAGCCGCTGACCACATTGTGACGACAAACACCGCCCTTGTCAAAATTCAGGAGGTTTACAGTGACTCAGTATAACCCCCGCGATCTGGCAGATTTGGTGCTGCGCCCAGTTGTTACAGAAAAAGCCACCCTCCTTTTGGAACAAAACAAGTACGTCTTTGAAGTAATTCCCAAAGCTACCAAACCAGAAATCAAAGCAGCAATTGAAAGCTTGTTTGAGGTAAAAGTTACAGGCGTCAACACCATCCTTCCAGCGCGTAAAAAGCGTAGAGTAGGCAAATTTCAAGGTTACAAGCCACTCTACAAGCGGGCCATTGTCACTTTAAGAGCAGGAGACTCAATCACCCTGTTCCCCGAAGTATAAAGGTTTGAAGGTTGAACGGTTGTACCCAGAAGGGGTTGCCGTTCCCCCGTTCTATTGGGCCTAGCCCGACTCATTGAGTAGCTTTCTCCAAAAGAGTAGGGAATGTGGTCGCGTCGGGTTAAGTTGTCAAGTTAAAAACTGTTAAGTTTAGATTGCTCAACTACAAGTCCAGAAACCTGCAACCGCTTCTTGAGAAAATAACCTTTTAACCTAAAACCTGCAAACCTTTTAAGACAAGCAACCTACTATGGGAATTCGTACCTATCGTCCATACACTCCCGGTACTCGTCAGGGAACAATCTCAGACTTTGCCGAGATTACCCACAGTGAACCAGAAAAATCACTAACCCATTCCAAGCATCGCGCTAAGGGTCGTAACAATCGCGGTGTCATTACTAGCCGCCGTCGTGGTGGCGGACACAAACGATTGTATCGAATCGTAGACTTTCGCCGCGATAAGCACAATATCCCAGCAAAAGTGGCGACGATCGAGTATGATCCCAACCGCAATGCTCGGATTGCACTGGTGTACTATCGGGACGGGGAAAAGCGTTATATTCTTCATCCAGATAAATTGATGGTTGGCACAATCATCGTATCTGGTCCAGACGCCCCCATCGAAATTGGCAATGCTTTACCGCTGAGCAATATTCCGTTAGGAACTAACGTTCATAACGTAGAATTGACACCAGGAAAAGGTGGTCAGATTGTGCGTGCTGCAGGTGCAACGGCTCAAGTAGTCGCCAAAGAAGGCAACTATGTAACACTGAAGCTTCCTTCAACAGAAGTCCGCATGGTGCGCAAAGATTGCTACGCGACGATTGGACAAGTCGGGAACATTGAGGATAGAAACATCAGCCTGGGTAAAGCCGGTCGCAACCGACACAGAGGGCGTCGCCCAGAGGTGAGAGGAAGTGTCATGAACCCGGTGGATCACCCACATGGTGGTGGTGAAGGTAGAGCTCCTATTGGTAGATCTGGCCCTGTGACACCTTGGGGTAAGCCAGCCTTGGGAGCTAAAACTCGTAAGCCGAAGAAACAAAGTAGTTCTTTGATTGTCCGACGCCGGCGTAAGTCCTCGAAACGAGGACGCGGCGGACGCCAATCATAGTGAGGATGAGGTTGAAAGTGAAAAAAAACTAATCTGAACTTTCAACCTTCCCACTGACAAGAGGAATACAAACTTTCAACTTTCAATTTTTTCAATAACCTTCCTGATTTGAATTATGGGTCGTTCTTTAAAAAAGGTCCTTTTGTAGCTGATAGTCTTCTTAGCAAGATTGAAGCCCTGAACGCGAAAGGTGAGAAACAAGTCATCAAAACTTGGTCACGAGCCTCGACGATTTTGCCCCAGATGATCGGTCATACGATCGCTGTGCATAACGGACGAACACACGTACCAGTATTTGTGAGCGAGCAAATGGTAGGACATAAACTCGGCGAATTTTCGCTGACTCGCACCTTCCGGGGACACTCCAAAGATTCTAAGGCCCGTCGATAGAACATTTGAGTGGTTCCTCTTAACTTCGAGAGAGGAAAGAAAACTATGGCGATAGATACTAAAGCAGAAACAAAAGCGATCGCGCGTTACATCAGAATGTCCCCCCACAAAGTAAGGCGGGTTCTCGATCAGATTCGGGGACGCTCCTACCGGGAAGCCCTGATTATTCTGGAATTTATGCCTTATAGAGCCTGTGGCCCTATACTCAAAGTCCTACGCTCTGCCGTGGCCAATGCCGAGCATAATTCTAATCTTGACCCCAGCACCTTGGTTATTACTAAAGCTGTGGCTGACATGGGACCTAGCTTGAAGCGCTTTCGACCAAGAGCGCAAGGCCGAGCTTTTCAGATTCGTAAGCCAACGTGTCATATCACAGTAGCTGTTTCTCCCGATGTCGCTGAATAGTCATTGGTCATTGGTAATTAGTCATTAGTCAACTAAAAACTAACAGCCAACAACTAAAAACTAACAACTGACAACTAACAACTGACAAGGGAAAGGAAAGATTCGTGGGACAAAAAATTCATCCAATTGGTTTTCGACTAGGTATTACTCAAGAGCATCGCTCTTGCTGGTTTGCCGATACCAAGCGCTACCCAGAAGTACTGCAAGAAGACTACAAAATCCGCCAGTACGTCGAAAAAACCCTCAGCAATGCCGGAATTGCCGAAATTCGCATTGAACGCAAAGCCGACCAAATTGATTTAGAAGTCCACACCGCTCGTCCAGGCGTCGTTGTTGGTCGTGGCGGGCAGGGGATCGATAATTTACGTGTCGGTCTTCAAGGGGCTTTGGGTAGCAACCGTCAAATTCGCATCAACGTGATCGAAGTAGCACGGGTAGATGCAGACGCAGGCTTGATTGGCGAGTACATTGCCCAACAGCTAGAGAAAAGGGTTTCCTTCAGACGGGTAGTACGTCAGGCAATCCAACGCGCTCAACGTGCTGATGTTCAGGGAATCAAAATTCAAGTAAGCGGTCGCTTAAATGGGGCAGAAATCGCCCGAACTGAGTGGACTCGCGAAGGACGTGTTCCCCTACATACCCTGCGGGCAAACATTGACTACGCCTACCGTACTGCTCAAACAATTTACGGAATTTTGGGCGTGAAAGTTTGGGTCTTCAAAGGGGAAATCATTCCTGGTCAAGAAGAGCAGTCAGCGCCTACAGGCAATCAGCCTCGTCGCCGCCAGCAAAAACGCCGCCAGCAATTTGAAGACCGCTCCAATGAATAGTTATTAGTTGTTGGTTGTTAGTTATGAGTTGTTGGTTATTAGTTCTTAGCTCTTAGCTCTTAGCTCTCCAACAAACAACAAATAACAAGCCACCAACAACAAACAACCAAACAACAAACAACCAATCATGTTAAGTCCTAAAAGAACAAAATTCCGTAAACAGCAGCGCGGGCGAATGAAAGGTATCGCCACTCGCGGTAGCGACATCAACTTTGGAGAGTTTGGCCTGCAAGCCACCGAGCCAGCTTGGATTACAGCCCGTCAAATCGAAGCCGGCCGTCGCGCCATGACCCGCTATATCCGCCGTGGTGGCAAAATCTGGATTCGCATTTTCCCAGATAAACCAGTCACGATGAGAGCAGCAGAAACTCGTATGGGTTCAGGAAAAGGTTCCCCAGAGTTTTGGGTTGCAGTCGTCAAGCCCGGTAGAATTCTCTATGAAATTGGCGGTGTGTACAGAAGAAATTGCCCGCGAAGCAATGCGTCTGGCTGCAAATAAATTGCCAATCAAAACTAAGTTCATCACCCGTGATAGCGAACAGGTATAAATTATGGCTCTAAGCCCAAGATAGACGAAGCCAGAAAATTAACCGATCAGGAACTGGCAGATCAAATTTTAGCCGCGAAGCGCGAACTATTTGAGCTGCGGATGCAAAAAGCTACCCGACGCCTAGAAAAGCCCCATCAGTTCAAGCATGCTCGACACCGCATCTCTCAATTGATGACAGTAGAACGGGAACGCCAACTCGCCGCAGTCTCAACCGCCACAACAGCCCCACAATCCTCAGAGGAGCAGTAAACCCCCAATGGCAGTTAAAGAAAGAGTTGGCATGGTCGTCAGCGACAAAATGAACAAAACTGTAGTCGTCGCTGTAGAAAACCGTAGCGCTCACCCCAAGTACGGCAAAATCGTTGTACGCACTAAGCGATACAAAGCTCACGACGAGGAAAATAAGTGCAAAGAAGGCGATCGCGTTCGCATTCAAGAAACACGACCCCTCAGCCGTACCAAACGCTGGCAAGTCGCTGAAATCCTTACCAGTAACTCACAATCCTAAGAGTTGTTGTTAGTCATTAGTCATTGGTTTATTAATCATTAGGTCATCGTACAACTACAATACAACTAACAGACAACTAACAACTAACAACTAACAACAAAAAAAGGAGAAAAACCATGATTCAACAAGAAACATACCTCAATGTCGCCGACAACAGCGGAGCACGTAAACTCATGTGCATTCGTGTGTTGGGTGCTGGCAATAGACGCTACGGCGGCGTAGGTGACGTAATTATTGCCGTTGTTAAAGATGCCATTCCCAACATGGCAGTCAAAAAATCAGACGTGGTTAGAGCCGTAATCGTTCGCACCCGCAAGGGACTGCGCCGAGATAGCGGTATGAGTATTCGCTTTGACGACAACGCAGCCGTCATCATCAACAACGACGGTAACCCAAGAGGAACCCGCGTTTTTGGACCAGTGGCACGAGAACTGCGCGATAAAAACTTCACGAAAATTGTTTCACTGGCTCCGGAGGTGATCTGATGGCAAGTAAACTCATGAGCGCGAAAGATGCTTCTATTCGCCACAAAATGCACGTAAAAAAAGGCGATACCGTGCAAGTAATTACTGGGAAACATAAAGGCAAAGTTGGAGAAATTTTGCGTACTTTACCCAAACTCAGTGCGGTAATTGTCAAAGGCGTTAACGTTAAAACCAAGCACGTTAAACCTAGTCAAGAAGGTGAATCCGGTCAAATTGTCACATTTGAGGCCCCCATTCACAGTTCCAATGTGATGCTTTATTCCGAAAAGCAAAAGGTTGCCAGCCGCGTCTGCTATACCTATAATGCCGACGGAAAAAAGGTAAGAATGCTGAAAAAAACTGGTGAAATTATCGACTAATTTGTTGTTGGTTGTTGGGTGTTTGCTGTTAGTTGTTGAGAATACAAATAACAAATTACAAATAACAAACCACAAATAACAAATAACAATTCCCTGACTAAGCCCAGGGGCGAAAAGGACAAAAACCATGACAGAAAAATTAAGAACGCTCTATCAAGAAACAGTAGTACCAAAACTCAAAGAGCAGTTTGGCTACGAAAACATCCACCAAGTACCTCGGTTATTGAAAATTACTGTTAACCGTGGACTGGGAGAAGCATCTCAAAATGCCAAGGCGATGGAATCATCCATCAACGAAATCGCGATCATCACCGGTCAAAAACCAGTAGTAACGCGAGCCAAAAAAGCGATCGCTGGTTTTAAAATTCGCCAAGGAATGCCCGTTGGGGTCATGGTTACCCTGCGTGCAGGTCGGATGTACTCGTTTCTTGATCGGTTAGTTAACTTATCGCTGCCAAGAATTCGGGACTTTCGTGGCGTTAGCCCCAAAAGCTTCGATGGTCGTGGTAACTACACTCTGGGAATTCGAGAGCAATTAATTTTTCCAGAGGTCAGCTACGATAGCGTCGATCAAATTCGTGGCATGGATATTTCAATAATCACAACAGCCAAGACCGACGAAGAGGGACGCGCCTTACTCAAAGAGATGGGAATGCCCTTCCGGGATAACTAAAGCTGTATTCAATAGGAAGGAAAAATGGCGGCAAACGACACAATCTCAGATATGCTAACCCGCATTCGTAATGCGTGCATGGTGAGGCATCAAACAACAAACGTACCAGCAACAAAAATCACCCGCAGTATTGCCAAAGTTCTCAAAGAGGAAGGCTTTATTGCTGACTTTGAAGAAGAAGGGGAAGGGGTCAAAAAAACTTTGGTGGTTTCCCTGAAATACAAAGGCAAAAACCGCCAACCGATCATCACCGCAATGAAGCGCGTTAGTAGACCAGGCTTGCGGGTTTACTCCAATCGCAAAGAATTACCAAGAGTGTTGGGTGGTATTGGCATTGCGATTATCTCCACTTCCAGTGGCATTATGACCGACCGCGAAGCACGACGCCAGGGAGTTGGTGGCGAAGTCCTATGCTACGTGTGGTAGTAGTCAGAATCATATTCTCAAGTCTTTTGTCTAAAGGAGGATTAAGTCATGTCGCGTATTGGCAAGCGCCCTATAGACATTCCCGGTAAAGTAACCGTCAAAATCGACGGTCAACACGTTGCTGTCAAAGGGCCAAAAGGAGAGCTTGACCGGATTCTGCCGGAACAAGTATCCGTGGAACAAGAAGGTGAGACGATTCTGGTAGTACGGCGTGATGAATCAAGAGCCGCACGCCAGCGTCACGGACTTTCTCGCACCCTAGTGGCCAACATGGTTGAGGGAGTGTCCAAAGGTTTTGAAAAGCGTCTGCAAATCCTGGGTGTCGGTTACCGCGCACAGGTTCAAGGTCGCAACCTAATTTTGAACGTTGGTTACAGCAAACCAGTTGAGATTGTCCCCCCAGATGGCGTCCAAGTGGCAGTTGAAAACAACACCAACGTGATTGTGAGTGGGATTAACAAAGAAATTGTGGGCAATACAGCAGCCCGCATTCGTGCCGTCCGCCCACCGGAGCCCTATAAAGGTAAAGGCATTCGTTATCTCGGTGAAACAGTCCTACGCAAAGCTGGTAAAGCAGGTAAGAAGTAAAAATGAAACTTACTCGTAAAGAATCGGTACGGCGTCGGCATCGGCGGGTACGTCGCAAAGTCAACGGCACCGCCGAGCGTCCTAGATTAGCAGTATTTCGCTCTAACCAGCACATCTATGTGCAGGTAATTGACGATAATCAGCAACATACCCTGGTTGCTGCTTCTACCCTGGAACCAACACTGAAGTCAGAACAAAAGTCTGGTGCGACTTGCGACTCTTCGGTTGAGGTTGGCAAATTGATTGCTCAGCGAGCCCTAGAAAAAGGCATCACCAAGGTTGTTTTTGACCGAGGTGGCAACCTTTATCATGGCCGCGTCAAAGCCTTGGCAGAAGCAGCCCGCGAAGCTGGATTAGAATTTTAAAAAAAGTATCCAGTGATACTGTAATTTTTCAGGATATGTAATATGGCAAATCGTCGAAAAACTAACCGTGCCAAAGAAAAAGATGTTACCTGGCAAGAACGGGTCATCCAAATCCGTCGCGTCAGCAAAGTCGTCAAAGGCGGTAAAAAATTAAGCTTCCGGGCCATAGTTGTCGTTGGTAACGAGCGCGGCCAGGTTGGCGTGGGCGTAGGTAAAGCTAGTGATGTAATTGGTGCTGTCCGTAAGGGTGTCGCCGATGGCAAAAAGCAACTGATCGAAGTCCCCTTAACCAAGTCCAATTCCATTCCTCACCCCTCCAACGGCGCGGCTGTTGGTGCAAAGGTGATGATGCGCCCCGCAGCACCTGGTACAGGTGTAATCGCAGGTGGAGCCGTGCGTACAGTCCTGGAATTAGCTGGAGTTCGCAATATCCTAGCCAAGCAGTTGGGTTCCAATAACCCCCTGAATAATGCTAGAGCAGCGATTGACGCCCTAGACTCCCTACGCACATTTTCAGAAGTGGCTCAAGAACGGGGTGTTCCTATCGAGAACCTCTACGCCTAGTCGTTTGTTGTTTGTTGTTTGTTGTTTGTTTACGGATGACCAACAACAACTAATAACCAACAACTAATAACACTCAACAAATAACCAACCACTAAAAAAATTATGAGAATCCATGATGCAGTGCCTCAAGAAGGCTCTAAAAAACGTAAACGCCGTCTAGGTCGGGGTGTCTCCGCAGGTCAAGGCGCTTCCAGCGGGAAAGGTATGCGTGGACAAAAGTCACGGTCTGGTGGCAATACAAGACCGGGTTTTGAAGGTGGTCAAATGCCCTTGTATCGGCGTCTGCCTAAGTTAAAACACTTTACTGTCATCAATCGTAAACATTACACTACGATCAATGTGGGTAAGTTGGCATCACTCCCTGCCAATACAGAAGTAACATTAGCCTCTTTATTGGAAGCAGGTCTGATTAACCAAAATAATGGACCGCTGAAAATTCTTGGCGACGGGGAGCTGAATGTATCACTAAACGTAAAAGCAGCAGCTTTTACTACTGGTGCCCGCACTAAAATTGAGTCCGCTGGGGGATCGTGCGAAGTTATTTAGGAGTAAATCCTACCTAACAGCGCCAGGAGCTGGCGAGCGCATCACCCCCTATCCTGTACAGGTAGCCCTTTATGGTCGTCAGTCGAGATAAAAACCCAACCGCTCAAGAAACTTTTATGCAGATGGCGCAAGCTGCTGGCCTTAGAGGACGGCTGCTTGTAACTGTTGGTCTGCTAATTCTGGCTCGCCTTGGAGTCTTCTTGCCCATTCCAGGAATTGACAGGGTAAGATTTTCCGCCGCTATTCAGAATAACCCAGTCATCGGCTTTTTAGACATTTTCTCCGGAGGTGGTATCGCCGCCGTCGGAATTTTTGCTTTAGGGATTTTACCCTACATCAATGCCTCAATCATAATACAGCTACTAACTGCTGCTATTCCTTCTCTAGAAAAATTACAGAAAGACGAAGGAGAAGCTGGGCGTCGCAAGATTTCTCAGCTTACACGCTATGTTTCAGTAGGCTGGGCAATCATTCAAAGTGTGGGAATTACCGCTGGGTTGCTCCGACCCTTTGCTATTGATGGTGGTGGGCCATGGTTCATTGCTCAAACGGCTCTGGCCTTAACTGCTGGCTCCATGTTTGTCATGTGGCTGTCGGAGGTAATAACTGAGCGCGGAATCGGTAACGGTGCCTCTCTCTTGATTTTCATCAATATTGTGGCAGCTCTTCCCAAAACCCTAGGCCAAACCATCGAACTCGCTCAAACGGGTGGCCGAGAAACGGTGGGGAAGGTGGTAATTCTGCTGCTGGTTTTCCTGGTAATGATTGTCGGTATTGTCTTTGTGCAAGAAGGAAGGCCGCCGAATTCCAATTATTTCGGCAAAACGGCAAGTGGGACGGCGTCTCTACCGAGAACGTACAAGTTACTTGCCACTACGCCTCAACCAAGGCGGTGTTATGCCGATTATTTTTGCCTCGGCTGTCTTGATTATTCCAGCTTCGGCCGCTCAGTTTACTGCTGGTGACGGCAAAAACCAATTCTTAGCTTCAGTCCACCAATTCTTGGTTCAAGCTTCAAATTATCTTAGTCCTAATGGCCCGACTCCCTGGGCTTATGCGCTGGTCTATTTAATCTTGATTGTTTTCTTCAGCTACTTCTACGCTTCCCTGATTGTTAACCCAGTGGATATGTCGCAGAATCTCAAGAAAATGGGAGCAAGTATTCCTGGTATTCGTCCAGGACGGACGACAAGTGATTATGTAGAAAGGGTGTTAAATCGCCTGACTTTCTTAGGGGCGATTTTCTTGGGTTTGGTGGCTGTTGTCCCAACTGCTGTGGAAAGCGCTACTGGTGTCACGACTTTGAAAGGACTGGGCGCTACATCTTTGCTGATTGTGGTGGGTGTCGCGATTGACACTGCTAAGCAAATTCAGACTTATGTCATTTCCCAGCGCTACGAAGGTATGGTCAAACAGTAAGTTTGTTAGTTATTGGTTGTTTTTTGTGTTCTTTGGCTCACAATTCAACCAATAACTCGACAAATCAAAGATTTTTGATAACGAATAACCAATAATAACTAATGACAAAAATCATATTTTTGGGTCCCCCAGGAGCTGGGAAAGGTACTCAGGCAAAGCGTTTAGCTGACTTATTGAATATTCCTCATATTTCTACAGGTGATATTTTAAGAAACGCAATCGCAGCTAATACTCCCCTCGGACAAAAAGCTCAGTCCTATGTGGATAAGGGAGAGTTGGTTCCCGATGAGTTGCTACTAGATCTAATTAGCGATCGCCTCCAACAAACCGATGCTGTAAGCGGTTGGATTTTAGATGGCTTTCCTCGTAATGTCAGCCAAGCTTCTTTCTTGAATGAGTTATTAGAGGAACTGAACCAAACTGGTATTTGCGCTGTTAACCTGGAAGTACCGGATGAGGTGTTGGTCACTCGGATGTTGGGACGGGGACGCAAGGATGATAATCAAGATACGATTCGCCGACGCCTGGAAGTTTATCGCAGCGCAACGGAACCGGTTATCAGTTTTTATCGCGAACATCAGGCTTTAAAAGTTATCGATGGCGATCGCCCGATGGAAGAAGTTACCGAGTCTCTAAAACAAGTAGTTGCTTCGTGAAGTATCTAGACTGATTCTAGAAAAAATTGATTGGATTGAACAACTACTCTTAGACCGTCTGCTATTCCAGATAAAATCTTGCTTTTCAGGGATGACTGGGCATATTAGTCATATTGCTCAAGCGATGTCTAGAGGTAACTCTAGTAACTGAGCTGTTTTGAGGACAAATTTGATAAAATATGTTAAGGCTCCCTGGACAAACATCCAAAAATCTGGAATAGGGGGTGGTCGAGTTCATCATTGAGGATTAAACACATTGGCTAAACAAGACTTAATTGAGATGGAAGGCACGGTGACAGAATCGTTGCCGAATGCAATGTTCAGAGTTGATCTGGACAATGGATTTAACGTCCTTGCCCATATTTCGGGAAAAATTCGTCGTAACTACATCAAAATCTTACCCGGAGATCGGGTTAAGGTCGAATTAACTCCCTATGATTTAACGAAAGGTAGAATCACCTATCGTCTTCGCAAAAAATAGGATTAGAAAAAGCTTATCTTTCTTGATAATTTAACCAAAGTGGGTTAACAAAGTTACTTGAAAAATGATATAATGCTAAGCTTGCAGTGTGGCCAAAAATAAGGCATGAAAGTTAGAGCATCAGTTAAAAAAATGTGTGATAAATGCCGCGTCATTCGACGGCGCGGGAGAGTCATGGTGATTTGCCAAAATCCCAAGCACAAACAGCGCCAAGGATAGTCCATAGACTCTTAAGACTAAGTTGTAGCACAAAACCAAAAGTAGGGAGTAAAAAGTGTGGCACGGATTGCCAGTGTAGACCTGCCTCGCGATAAGCGAGTAGAAATAGGTCTAACATACATATACGGAATCGGTCTGTCGCGGTCTAAAAATATTTTGGCAGCAACGGGAATTAATCCAGATACTAGGGTTAAAGATTTAACCGATGCCGAAGTAGCAGCGCTCAGAGGCGAAGTAGAAGCCAACTATGAGGTGGAAGGAGACCTGAGACGCTTGGAGTCAATGAACATCAAGCGTCTGGTTGACATTGGCTCATATCGCGGGCGCCGTCATCGCCTAGGGCTGCCGGTCAGGGGTCAAAGGACTAGGACAAATGCCAGAACTCGTAGGGGACGGCGGGTTGCTATAGCTGGGAAGAAAAAGCCACCAGCTAAGAAGTAATCAATGTTATTGCAGTCAAACCAACAAAGTTAAAGCGTAAATAAAGCGAAATGGCGCGACCAACTAAAAAAACAGGTGCAAAAAAGCAAAAACGCAATGTACCTAATGGAGTAGCTTACATTCAGTCTACTTTCAACAACACGATTGTCACCATTGCGGATACAAGAGGCGATGTAGTTTCCTGGGCTTCAGCCGGCTCAAGTGGCTTTAAGGGGGCAAAAAAAGGAACGCCTTTCGCAGCTCAGACAGCCGCAGATGTAGCAGCTCGTCGAGCCGCCGACCAGGGAATGCGTCAGATTGAAGTAATGGTGAGCGGTCCTGGTGCTGGTAGAGAAACCGCGATTCGAGCCATTCAAGGAGCAGGGCTGGAAATTACATTAATTCGGGATGTAACGCCAATACCCCACAACGGTTGCCGTCCACCCAAGCGGCGTCGAGTGTAATCAGCAAATTCTTTGGCAAGAATCGAAAGAAGTGTCAGCTTGTTGTGCTTGTGCGTTTAACGACCAACCCGCTGGTGCTTCACTCATTAGCATCTGGCTAGAGATTTTTTGGTCAGAAGCAGTATAAAAGAAAGCTTGCTCTTGCGCGCTTTCTGTGGGGTCTTATGAAGAAGGGAGGTCACTGTGTGGCGCAGTTTCAGATAGAGTGTGTAGAGTCTAAAACACTGAAGAATCAGAGTCAATATAGCAGATTTGTCCTGGAGCCTCTCGAACGTGGCCAAGGCACAACGGTTGGCAACGCACTCAGGCGGGTTCTCCTCTCAAACTTGGAAGGAGCCGCAGTGACAGCCGTCCGGATTGCTGGGGTGAATCACGAGTTTGCCACCATTGAGGGGGTGCGGGAGGATGTCCTGGAAATCCTGCTGAACATGAAGGAAATTGTCCTCAAAAGTTACACGTCGGATCGCCTCAGATTGGTCGGGTCATGATTACAGGACCTGCGACAGTTAGAGCGGCTCAGTTTGATTTACCCTCAGAAGTGGAAATCGTCGATCCGGGTCAGTATATTGCCACTTTAGCAGAAGGGGCAAGGCTGGAAATGGAGTTTCGCATCGAAAAAGGGAAAGGATATAGAGCTGTGGATCGGGGGCGCGACGATGCCGCTGCTGTAGACTTCCTTCAGATTGACGCCGTGTTTATGCCCGTGAGTAAGGTCAATTACACGGTTGAAGATGTTCGCGTTGACGGCTCCCTGGAAAAAGATCGGTTGCTTTTGGACATCTGGACAAATGGCAGCCTGACTCCCCAAGAAGCTCTCAGTCAAGCCGCTAGTATCTTGGTCGAGCTGTTCAATCCCCTCAAAGATATCAATCTGGAGACAAATATAACGATTGATCCAGATGATGAAGATCCAAACGGTCAAATCCCCATTGAGGAATTGCAACTGTCAGTGCGTGCTTACAACTGCTTGAAGCGTGCTCAAATTAACACAGTGGCAGACTTGCTGGATTATAGCCAGGAAGACCTACTAGAAATCAAAAACTTCGGTGCAAAATCTGCCGAAGAAGTGATTGAAGCCTTGCAGCGGCGTTTGGGGATTACACTGCCGCAAGAGAAAGCAAAAACCTAACAGCTAGATTAGGGATTGGGCAAGATTTAACTGCTACCCAATCCCTTCCCTGTAAAGTAGTACAGGCATCCTGCCTGTCAAATTCAGTCCCCCATTTGGAGTGTATAGGAAGAAAAGAAAATGCGTCACCGCTGTCGTGTGCCAAAACTCGGCAAGCCTGCCGACCAACGTAAGGCTTTAATGAGAGCCTTGACAACTGAAGTAATTCGTAACGGTAGAATTACTACTACTAAAATACGGGCAAAAGCTATTCGCTCAAAAGTGGACAAAATGATTACCCTGGCAAAGGACGGCTCCTTATCGGCTCGTCGTCAGGCCTTGGGCTATATCTACGACAAGC
>JAYFMV010000023.1:0-25015 GCA_042408245.1 Potamolinea sp. | reverse complement strand
CTTTACGACTTTCTACTTATGTTGGCTTGTTGGCGGCTGCAGTAGCATTGTTGATGGCTTTACTGGTACTTTATTGGCGAATTGTTGCTCCTAGTTCTCCCTTGACAGGCTTTGCTGCAATTCTAATTGCTATGTTTTTTCTCGGTGCGGTACAGTTAGTAAGTATTGGTATTTTGGGTGAATATATCGGGCGAATTTACGAAGAAGTGAAGGGTAGACCTTTGTATGTTTTGTCAGAAGTTGCAGGTTTTACCGAGGAAGCTTCTGCTACTAGGAATTAACTGATATTTTGCACGACTCGCTCTACTTTATCAGCACTCAGAAAATCAAGTCCCTGGCGGAGTAAAGCGAGTGATGCAAGTTATCAGGATTAACAAAAATTCAGTTAATTTTGCGGTAGACTTTTGAGCAGTTTTTCCAGCAATCTAATATAGATCCCCGACTTCTTGGAGAAGTCGGGGATCTGCGCGGATCTGCGCCTCAGTCCTATAAATGCTGTTTCTCTTGAGGGTGCAATGCAAAAACTCAGCCGCTTACTGCTAGGCTTTGGCTTGACAGCTAGCCATTATTCAAAAACCACTGCAAGCCCAACCAATTACATCAGCGACTGACGGGACTGGTACAATTATCATCCAACAAGGCGATCGCCTAAATATTCAGGGTGGTTCCCTCTCTGGTAATTCCGCCAATCTTTTCCACAGTTTCAGTAAATTTGGGCTGGACTCTGGTCAGATTGCCAACTTTATTTCAAATCCTCAAATTCGCAACATCTTAGGAAGAGTTACTGGTGGTGAACCATCTCTAATTAACGGAATAATTCAGGTGAGTGGAGGCAATTCTAACTTATTCTTGCTCAATCCAGCAGGAATCATCTTTGGTAAAAATGCCAGTCTCAATGTTCCCGCTTCCTTCACTGCGACCACCGCAACAAAAATCGGTTTTCCTATCCCCACTCTTAATAAGGGGGGGCTAGGGGGGGTTAATTGGTTTAACGCCATTGGTGACAACAACTACCAAAAATTTAACAGCATTCCCAGTATTTTTGCCTTCGACTTGTCGCAACCAGGAAGCATTATCAATGCTGGAAACTTGCTAGTAGGAGCAGGTCACAATCTCACCTTACTTGGTGGAACTGTAATCAGTACTGGACAACTGACAGCATCAAAAGGAAATATTACCATTGCTGCGGTACCTGGTGAAAATTTAGTCAGGATTAGTCAACCGGGACAATTACTGAGCTTGGAGATTCCAGCCGCCAGGGATAACAAGGGAAATTTGCTGCCAATTACTCCTCTTAACTTATCAGCATTGCTGACTGGAAATGAGGGGAAAATTGAAACAGGATTGAGCGGGACTGGTTTGCAGGTAAATAACGGCGATGTCGTAGTCAAAAATGTTACAGCACGAACAGCTACACTTACTGCAGCTAACAATTTAACCTTGGTGGAAAGTCAGTTACGCACCACTGGTAACTTAAATTTGTTAGCCGGAAATACAGTAACAATTCGGGATAGTGTCACGAATCCATTTCTTGCTCAAGCTGGAGTAAATCTATATATTCAGGGGAATCAGAGTATTGATATTTTGGCGCTCAATCATCCACAAACACCGTTTGTTAGTGGTAGGAACCTAACCTTAGTTAGCAATGGGCTTATTTCTGGGGATGCTCACTTTGCTACTGGTGGTAGTTTCTCAATGCTCAATTTATCAGGTGGATTAGGCAATTTTGTCAGTCTGTATGACCCAATTATTCGTGCTAATGGAGATGTGATTTTTGGGGATTACACCGGTGCGTCACTGAAGGTGGAAGCGACAGGAAGTATAAGTGGAGGAAATATCAACATTAACTCACCAGATACTGCTATTCCCGGTACAGATCCAGATGCTTCTATTTTGACAACAAGCCGTGCTGTGATTTTACGAGCGGGTGAAAATTCAGTTACTCAGACTAATTTTCCTGGTAATTTTGGAGGAACAACTTTTCAGCCGTCGGGAACACCGCTTTCGTTACCACCAGGAAGTATTCAAGTAGGAAATATTACTACAGGTCCAGGTAATGGTAGCAGTGGTCCTATAACTTTGAATGCTACAGGTAATATTCAAACAGGAGACCTGCGAACAGATAGTTTTGGTGTTGAGTCTGCTCCCATATCTTTGACGGCGGGAGGCAACATTTCAACAAAAGAAATTGTTAATAGAACTGGAGACATCACTCGTGATGCCGCTGATATCACTCTCAATTCAGGTGGTAGCATTACTGTCAGAGGTAATATTATTTCTTGGTCAGCAGTTAAAAACGGTGGTAATATTACTATCATCGCAAAAGATGATATCTTCATCGATTGTATTAATTCTACCTTTTGTATAGAGAGTTTTACTGGAGGACGACCAGACAATCCAACTTTGTTGGGTAAAGGTGGTGACATTACTCTTATTAGTAAAGAAGGTTCTATTCTGGTTAATAGAACTGGTGTAGCGATAAACTCAGGTACCAGTGGTATTGCTAGGGCTGGTGCTATAACTTTGCAATCCTTTGGTGATATTACTACAGGTCTAATATCCGCAAGCACTGAATCATCGAATGCTGCAAGTATTACTTTAATTAGTACTGCAGGAAGCATTAATACTTCTGGAGGAATTTTAAATTCTTCTTCTAAAAATGGCAGTGGTGCAGATATTCGTCTAGAAGCTTTCAAGGATATTACTACAGGTTCCATTGACACTAGCGGGAAACAAAATGGTGGAAAGATTTCAATTGAAAGCCGTAGCGGTGGTATCAATACTTCTGCAGGAACTTTAAATGCAGCAGGTGGTGTAAATGGTGGCAATATTACTCTCGAAGCTCTGAATAATATTGCTACTGGAAAAATTACCACATTCTTGAGTGGCGTCAGCGGAAATAGTGGGAATATTAGCATCAAAAGTAATAACGGCAACATCGACACCACCGCAGGTTCACTGATTACAGCTTCTAGCCTTGGAAAGGGAGGCGATATAATTCTTGATGCTGCTGGTAGCATTACCGCCGATCAAATTAACGCTTATTCTGTCTCTAGTACTGGTGGAAAAATTGACCTCACTGCCAAGGATAATATTACAACAAATGGAAATATCACAACTAACAATAACAGCCTTACCTTTAACGGTGCAGTAAATCTTGGTAGTAATGTTTTCTTCAATATTTTAGGTACAGGAGACATTACTTTTAACAACACAGTTGACGGAACCCAAAATCTAAATCTTAAAACCCAAACAGGAAATGTTCAGTTTAATGATCTTGTCGGTGGATCAGCACCTCTGAACAATTTGCGCGTCGAAGGTAACATCATTCCTAACCCAGATGGAGTAAACATCACCACAATTAATAACATCAACACAGGTAACATTACCTCACCAGGAGGAATTACTCTCACTAGCGGAAGAAACATCACTACAGGAATTCTTGACTCATCTTTTTCTGGCAATGCTGGTAACATTAACCTCTTTGCTCCTGGTAATATTAGCGTCAGCAACATTAATAGCCAAAGCTTCGGAAATGGCATCGGAGGAAATGTTAATATTACCGCTAACAGATTTAAATCTACTGACACCTTCCTCGATAAAAATGGTGTAAATGCCAGTATTTCTAGCGCGGGAGTATTGAACGGAGGCTCAATAATTATTCGCCACGGAGGAGGAGGAGTAACACCCTTTATTGTCGGCGATCCAACTACTAACGGAACTGCAGGAGCAATTACCAGAGGAAATGCTGCAACTGAACAAACAATTGCACCCACACAAGCATATCTTTACACTCACAAACAAGATAGCGATCGCCTACAAATCCTATCAGTTTCCGCAGCCTCACCACTACCACCAGACCCCAACCCCTTACCTGATATCCAACCAGCTCCCAAACCCAGCATAGACCCAATAAAAGATTTTGCATTTTTAGTAGGAGATATGATCGGTGCAGATACACAAGTTAATCAAAATCCTCAGACTGGAGATTATAATCTTGGGTGGCAAATTCCTAACTACCCACCTTTAGAACTTAATGCTCCCGCAGTAGGACTACCAATTAACCAGCCAGATGATATTATTTCTGCCATTGACAAACAATTTGAGGAGCAATACGAAGGTTATTTTGGAGAAAACTTTACCGATGAAAAAGTTAACGGACAAATCCTGCGAGAAACCCTCAAGACAATCAAAAATGAAACCGGAAAAAGCCCAGTAGTTCTTTATGCTCGTTCTTATGCTGAACACTTGCAACTGGTATTAGTTACACCCGAAGATCATTACTTTTTCCGGGATATTCCAGAAGCAAACAAAACTGAACTAAATAAAACCATAAAAGAGTTTCGCAACTCGGTTATAAATCCCTCAGAAACTCCTAGCCACCATCAACCAGGTAAGCGATTATATCAGTGGCTAATTAAACCCTTTGAAGCCAAGCTGAAAGAACTGAAAATTGACACACTTATCTTTGTTATGGATGCTGGTATGCGCCAAATTCCTCTAGCAGCTTTATGGGATGGAAAAGAGTATTTAATAGAAAAATATAGCCTTGGTTCTGTTCCTAGTATCAGCCTCACTAATACCCGTTACCAAAACTGGAAAGATTCACAGATCTTGGCAATGGGAGCTTCTAAGTTTCCTAATTTTAAAGACCAGAATAATTTGTTTTGGGTGCCTAGAGAATTAAATTTAATTACTAAGGAATTAAAATGGCAAGGCACATCTTTCCTCAATGAAAAATTCACCTACGATAATCTCACATCTTACAGTCTGCGAAGCCAATTTAAAATTATCCACTTAGCTACCCACGCAGATTTTCAAGAAGGAGACAAAAGTAACTCCTACATTCAGTTGTGGGATAAAAAACTACAGTTAGATGAACTACGCAAAGTAGGCTTTAATAAACTACCTAAAGTAGAACTATTAGTGTTGAGCGCCTGTCGAACTGCTTTAGGAGATATAAATGCAGAAATGGGCTTTTCTGGGTTAGCAGTCCGTACAGGAGTAAAGTCAGCTATAGGGAGTCTCTGGTATGTCCCAGACGGAGGAACGCAAGCGCTGATGAGTGGATTTTATCATCATTTGAGTCAACCCGAAGTGAAGATCAAAGCAGAAGCATTGCGACAAGCTCAAATTGATATGATCAGAAAAAAGGTGCGTGTAGAAAAACGTCATTTGATTGGGTTAGATGGATTGGAGCCAATATCCTTACCCACAGATGCAGGACTACCAGACAAAGAATATTCTCATCCTTACTATTGGGCAAGTTTCACATTAGTTGGTAGTCCTTGGTAGAAACTGCAATTTGTGTTTTATTAACATCTTTCAATTTTCTCTTTATACCATTCTCTGTAGGGGCGGGTTTAGCAAGTAACTTTAGTCAACAAACAGACAAACTTTCAACAAAACCCGCCCTTATTTTATTCAACAAACAGACAAGCTTTCAACAAAATTCGCCCTTACCATTCGCCTCAAGAGGGCGGGTTTTGAAGAGAGATTTTTCGTGTTTCGTACAACTTTAGTCACTAAACCCGCCCCTACAAATATTTCTTATTGCTTCTCAATCGGCGCAACTTCACCACCTATCGATTCTTGCTTTAACTCTTCCAAACCAGCAGCTTCTAACAACTTAACCCAAGCATCAGGAAACTCTCGAATTTTAGCTAAATCACTGGGAGCATCATACCAAATTTCTTTCTTAACATAGAACTTGATAAGTTCTTCTAGTTTCGTCGTTTTCAACTGAATTTCCAAATTAGCCAGCTCAACTCTTTGTACTAATCCTTCATGAGAAACAGTAGGCGGTTGATCGGAACTTCCGGAGCCACAATCAAGTACTAATGTCCAGATGTATTGCTTGTTTTTTTCTAAAGGTGATGCTGTATTTGGAATACTAACACTGACGAAACCAGGAGTCTTAGGCAACTTAAATGACACCCGATGGATACGCTTATTTCCTTCTTTTTCTCTTAACACAAACCTTCCCCCACTGATGCTATCAGCTTTATAGGGAACATAAAACCAAAAAGTCGGATGTGCCTTAAGCGTTAATCCAGAGAAACCATCGTCAGGAGGAGGCAATAACGGAGTAAAAGGGAGGGATGTCTTTTCACAAGGACCACGGGGAGCTGCTGGTTCTCGTCCAGTAGGAGAACCTTGATCTGGCGGATTTGGAGGCTCAGATCCAACTGGTACTTTTGCGATTAACAGATGACTGGTAATTTCGACAATTACTAAGAATAAAATTGGTATAAAATATTTTTGATTAATCATCATTGCTAGTAGAATACTTGAAATTGTTTGCGAGTATTAATTCTGGGTTTTATAGCCACTATTCCATTAGTAGCTACAAGTGCAAAAGCTGTAGGAATCAGGGGCAATACAACACCATTTGTTAACAAACAAACAAAACAAATTCCTGAGAAAACAATTACTCCACATACAACTGCTATCCTCCTGTATAGTAATATCTGAAATCGCCAATTTAGTATCCCTCCCACCAAACACCAAACCAAAACCCAGATAATCTCACCCCACAAAGGCAAAAACCATAATAAGTGCCGCCCATTTTCAACAGCACTAATAAATTGACTTACCATTTGAGCGTGAAGTATTAAGCCTCGGATTTCCTTGTTATGATTGTTATCACTATAAGGTGTGTTGAACTCATCTTTAGTTAACTGTTTGTCAGTGATTCCAATGAGAATGATTTTGCCCTCTACCAAATCTCGTGAAACCTTATTATTTAGAACTTCTGTAAGAGTGACTGGCTTAGCAATAGCTGTGCTGTAGTTGTAATAACGGTAATTGAGTAATATTTGATGTCCATCAAGACGATCAAGACGATTTATATCTTGATAAAAACCTGGGTTACTCTTGATGATCTTAAACTCAAGATTACCAATTTTCCAGTTGTCCCAGGAAGGAAAAGAGAGGGAGTATCCTTTTGATTCTAAGTATTTATTTGCCAGTTGAAAACTGAGAGAATAATTGGCATTGCAGGAAGATTTATTTTGCTTTAATGATAAAAGATGACGCCGAACAATCCCATCTGAATCTTTGACTACATCAACAAAACCAACTAGCTTTTCTGATATTCCATCAGGAGGTTTAATACCAGGTTCTTTACCTTCAGGGTGCGAACAAATCGTAAAAATATGCTTGTTTTGCTTTTGCTGCAAGTATTGAATTAAATCAGCCCTCCCTTTTCCCACAGGTTCATCTCGATTGATGCTCACCCCAATAACATTTGGCTTAGATTCATCTAACTTTTGCAATAACTTAAGCATCGTTTGAGCTTGTAACTGATTTTGATAACCCCAGCGCTCAGTATCTTCTTTCGTTACTTCAACAATCAACAAACGCTCATCTAGACTTTCATTCCCTCGTAACTGCATCATCTTATCAAAAGTATACAGTTCCAACGACTGCAATATCCCAAACCATCGCATCCCCATCACCAAGCAAGTAATCCCCACACTCGCTATCAGCAATCTCTGTAAACTACGCTTCCACAATCTGCGTTTAGGTCGCAAAGTTACCGATTCCGATTCAACAATTTCCGGTTCGGTTTCTGTAAACAAATCTTGCCAAGTCGGGGGAACTGCTGCGGGATTTTGCCAAATCACAGGTAACCAACTAGCACAGGGAAAATCACTCTCCATTCCCTTCAAACGTTCCTTAGCTTCCCGTACTGCTAGATCGAAAGATTCACCGCGAGAAAAAGCTGTAAGAAAATACTTCAAAAATTCTTGAGCAACACGGTCTGGCACCAATTCTCGCATGACAATCATTTGGGGAATATGCAAACTCATACTCTCCAATTGTCTTGCTAATCCCAAGCCATCACAAGAATTAAATATAGCAATTTTTAACCCATTGTTGACCGCTTTATTAAGCCCAAACCATAGTTCATTAATGCTTAGAGAGTCGGTAGGATTAATATAAATCTTACCCGTTTCCCCTTCTGTTTCACTATGTCCAGCAAAAAAGAGGATATCCCAAGATTGCTCCCAAAGTTGATCGTTAATTTCCTGGTACGTCTTCTCTACCAGAAATACTGTTTCTACATTCGGCAAACTCTGCAGCAATTGCCGATCTGTATCAATATTAATCCCCTCACTATTACCGAGAATAGCTAGTATTCTGACTTTAGGGTTGCAAGTTAGCGTAGTTGTTTTGATGCGTTCATACTTGGTCGGACTCAGAGCAAAACCTGCTTTCGGATAACTCTTAAAAATCTCCCACTCTTCCCAGGGAAGCTTATGCAATTCTTGCGAGTCAGTGCGAATCAAAAACCTAATTTCATCGTCTTTATTCAAGGATGTTCTTAATTCCTTGTCAAGCAAACGAAATTCTTCATAATCCAGCCATGTATTCAGGTTCTTACGTAATTTGTCTGCTGATTCATTGCATTCTTGTACTTGTTCTTTAAAAGAACGTTTGAGAGTAATTTCTTTAGGCTTGATGCGGTAAGGTGTACCTAGGGTGCGATATTTTTCCTGCCAATGGTCTTGTAATTGGGTGGATAATTCTGGAGAAGCTGGCAAGTTAGCAGATTTTTGTATATCAGCTTGGGAACCTTCTTCTGCAATCGTTAAACGTACTGTAAATCCCAGATTTTCAGAATCACCATCCAGGCACAAATCAACAATCTTTACCATAAGCTGCACCCTTAAGTTAACTTGGTGAAGTGATGCTTAAATTAGAAACTCTTCAGTAATGCTAACATCACCCAAAGCTACTTTAATGCCAAAACTTTCTCCTGGTTCAGCACTAAAGTTTAACCTAATGTTCTCAGTACTCCTCATCGTTTTAGCTTGCATCACCGATCCTCCTGTTTCATCTAACACCATCAACTGTAAATTTACTGGAAGATAAGTTTGATCACCTGTGGGAGACACCTCAACTGAAATATCGATTTCTGTTGATGTTGTTGGCTTTAAGCCTATCAATAAAGCCATTTCTTCGTTACCCCATTTCAAGCCAAGCAGCTTACCTCTTTTCACTTCCTCTTCTGGTATTTCTGAGGTAGAAGTTTTTACAGAAGATGCCCTCCTAAAATTCATAGCTAACTCATTTTGTGGTGGAGCAAAAAGCGTTTCTACTGTTTCCCAACCAGCATCAAAAATATTATGCAGCCAATCGCTGAGTTTGACAAGTTCTGGGGTTAGTTGGTTTCTGATCATCCCTTGTATTGGTTTGTTGATGACAGTCTCTGCTATTGGTTGGTTCAGTTGTTTTAACAAATCTTCCAGGGAGTTAAGCTGACTCAAAGCTAATTCTTCAGTTGCTATTTCTGAGACAAATCCCAGTAAGGTTGCTTCGGTTAATTCTGAATTCATCTGAACTGCTACATAGCCAATCCTGTCTTCCCAAACTTCTGGTGGTACAGCAAAAACTTTCGCATCTGGTAACACGGCAACGCATTCTAACTTACCCTGCTCTTTAATGATCAAATCCGCAGTATTGGTCAGGCTTTGCATTACTTTATCCCAACTGTCACTAGCTTCTAAGTCTGTTTCAAATCCCAAACATTCTAGGTAAAAGTTCACCGCATATACAGCCAAGGTGTTGAGATAAACTTGTTTGCCTTTCTTAGAATTAAGCTGTTGTTTGTGAAACTGTTGGGCAATTAGATGTGCTTCTAGGGTTAGTGGTACTGTAAAGGTTAATTTGTCTGACTTGGTGTTCATTTTTCTGTTCTCTCGTGCTTGGTTGGACTACTCTGACAAATATTCTTCAATTTTAGGCTTAAACTTAGCTAAGGTTCGCTTGTAAAAGCTGTTAAGAGTTTGATAGGGAATTCCTATTTTTTCGGCAATCTCTTTATAACTGTATCCCTCTGCAATTTGCAGCGATATAAATTGAAAATTAGCCTGGGGATTGTCTCTTATATGCGCTTCTCTAAATATTCCCTCCAGGTCTTCTTTTAGATACTTCTTAATGTCTTGCTCATCTGAATCACTTGCAGTAGTTGCTTCGCTCATTCCCTCTTTCTCTAAGTCATCTAAGGTTAACCTTTCTACTTTTGTTAGGTCTAAATTTTTACAAATTTGCGTAACTTCGCGGATTGCGTCAGGAAATCTCGTTTCTAAAATAAAATTTGCCCATTGTAAAACTTCCCTATTTTGGTCGTAGTTATCAATTTTTTCGCAGATATATTGAAACAGTCTTTGTTTGGCTACAGCATAAATCTCTTCATAAGAACCTCGAAATTGAGAAGCTAATGTGGGACGAGTTAGCCTACCCGATTTTTGAATTTCATTCAACAACTTTCCTAAAGCTATTTGCCGTTTTAATGTCCCAGAAGGATGTTGCTGCGCTTCTACTGCTAGATGTTTCAATAATTGGTCTATTTCGTTCATCGTTTTGGGTAAATCACACCTGTAACTTCAAACGCTTTCAATCGCATCGTCAACTTCTATATGGTTCTCTAACGCCAGAGCGAGTTTTTATGCAAAGCTGGCTCAAAATTTACATAACTTTACAATCATCCAGGTATCTGTAGGGACACACAGCCGTGCGTCCCTACCTCAGTCGATTAAGTTTTGTAACAAAAAATGAGTTTTGCATAAAACTGGCAAATTTAACCGGAGAACCATATGAAAGCGATTTGAGGAAAGCACAGCTTCCGTAACACCCTTCATCTGAACACAATTACGCCCAAATGAATCCCAAACTTTTTTTAAGTGTACTCGTGGTTGCCTTAAGTACCTATTTCACCTTGACCTTAAAAGCAGATGCTGGTGGTATTGAACAACCAAAAACAGAAACAGAAACGAATACATCGGACAAGGCTTTGATCTCTGCTGTTGCTACACCCAAATTTACGATTTGGGGTAATTGGGAAATATGGAGTAACCCATATTTGTTGAATGGCAATATTTGCCGAGAAAAAGCCGGCAATGTCATTTGTTTAACGCCTCAACAAGCGAAGAATACTCGCTGGAACATTACCTCAAAAAGCGGTAATTAGAGCGAGGGTTAAAACTCGGAATCCCAAATAATTACAAATTTATTTAGGGATCAAGCTACAACAATTTTGAATCTCAAGCCCAAAATAGCGACAAAGGAGTTAATAGATCATGTCAAATAAACTTTGGTTTGCATTAGCAACAGCAGCAGTTTCGTCTTTAGTTATTGGAACCTCTGCGGCTCAAGCAGTTGAAACTTTTTCCATAGATAACATCGCTTTAAATACAAATTCGAGCTTCAGACTTATTAATGGCCATCCAAGGATGTCAATCTTTAAACGCAATGATAGTGACCCTGACCAACAATTTGACAGAATGTCAGGTAATCGTGGTGGTACTCTTTTAAAGCATCGTTCTACTGGGAAATGTTTAAATGCACATTACGTATCTAGCGGAGCAGAAATTAATGTCTGGCCTTGCGATCCTAATGACCCCGATCAAAACTGGAATTTAGATAGTGTTAGTGATGGTCGGATTTTGATTAAAAGAACTGGCACAAATCTCTGCGTAGATACCCCCACACGGAACAATCTTGGCAATGTTATTCTATGGGGTTGTGATGGTAATAATCCCAACCAGCGATGGCGTAGCAGTGCTGTGCAATCTCCTATTAATGGAAAGAAATTTAACCTGACGGAATACTATCAAAGGCTATATGGTCACACTCAAGCTGCTTCTTCGAGACAGTGGGAGCAGCATAAAGCTATTGATTCTAACGTAGTAGGGAACGCTAGCAAAGCGGTTCGTGCTTTAGTGGGTGGAGAGGTCATTCATATGAAAAATGGAGTAAAACTTGAGGATGTCCGAATGGATAATACAGGGTATCACCCCGGACTGAAAAAGCGTGTCAAAGCTTCTGATTACAATGCTGAGGTCATAATTTGGAATGCTGACCTTAATCGCCGCTTTATCTACCTTCATTTTTCAGAAGTTCGTGTGAAGGTGGGAGAGAAGATCAACCCAGGAGATAGTACAGGAATTGAAGGAAATACTGGTTGGTCTACAGGTCGTCATACCCATCTGGCTGTTATTTCGGGTAAGTCAGGGGGAACAGCAGAAGACCCATTAGTCACTCTTGGTAATGCCTCGGTCACAAGGAATTCTTGATAAGAAGTACCGCTAACTGAGACGAAAATACCTTCATTTATCTAAGGTATGACACCATTCACGAGTTCGCTGCATAACCCACCCGGAACTCAAGGATGTTTTTGGCGATTAAGTGGTAGTAGTAGGGGCGAAGCATTCGTGCCTAGATTGATGATACCAATCCCAGATTTATCATCACGAATGCTTCGCCCTTTTCATAGCAGCCAGGGAGAAGCATTCGGATATAAATATCTTGGTTAAGTAGCAAAATTAGTCCTCCGAATGCTTCTCCCCTACAGCAATTTTGGGCGATCGCGCGAAGCGCACCGACAAAGCCGATCGCATTCTAAACGCGATCGCCCTCAACTCACCTACTAATTCACAAAACTTAGCAAAAATTAAGGCATCGGCTGTAAAATTGCTATAAAAAATAGCCATGAAAACAGCCAGCAAACCCTCAACCACCAAAACCTGGGCAAAAGCGATCGCCCAACCAGCCAAAGAATTTCCCATAACTCCCCTACCCATCCTCTCTGGTAAACTTCCAGAAGGCTTACGCGGAACCCTCTATCGCAACGGCCCTGGACGCTTAGAACGCGGTGGTGTCCCAGTTGGACACTGGTTTGATGGCGATGGCGCAATTTTGGCAGTACACTTTACCGAGGCTGGTACTACAGCAATCTATCGCTACGTCCAAACCGCCGGTTACCAAGCAGAATCTGCGGCTGGAAAATTCCTCTACCCTAATTATGGGATGAGTGCACCGGGAGCAATTTGGGAGCGCTGGGGAAAGCAGGTGAAAAATGCAGCGAATACCTCCGTTCTGCCCTTGCCTGATAAACTTTTAGCCTTGTGGGAAGGTGGTAATCCCCACGTTCTCGACTTGCAAACTCTGGAAACTAAGGGAACTGATAATTTAAGTAAGTTAGCTGAGCGATCGCCTTTTTCAGCTCATCCCAAACGCGACTCAAAAACAGGGGAAATCTTCAATTTTGGTATTACTGCGGGACTCAATAGCAAACTGAAGGTTTATAAAAGTAACAGCACTGGCAATATTATCCAAGAAAATTCAGTGCAACTGGATGGTATTCCCTTAGTCCATGATTTTGCTTTTGCAGGGCAATATTTGGTGTTTTTTATACCTCCAGTAAGGTTGAATCTTTTGCCAGCAGGACTAGGCTTGAATAGCTTCAGTGACTCGATGCAATGGCAACCAAACAAGGCAACTCAGATTATTATTTTAGACCGTGAAACCTTAAGTTTAGTTAGTCGCACTGAAGCTGAGCCTTGGTTTCAATGGCACTTCAGCAATGGCTATGTGGATGCAGATGGGCAAATTATCGTTGATTTTGTCAGATATCCGGATTTTCAGACAAATCAATATTTGAAAGAAATTGCGACTGGTACCACCAAGACCAAGGCTAAGGGAACTCTTTGGCGATCGCGTCTCAATCCTCAGAATGGTAAGGTAAAGCAGCTAGAGGAATTAGTAGAAAAAGGCTGTGAGTTTCCAGTTGTACCACAGCAACTAGAGGGGCAATATTCGCCTTATACTTATCTATCAGTACACCGAGATGGAGTGGATTCGAGCAAAGAATTGTTTGGGGCGATCGCACGTTTTGACCACCAAACAGATACACTAACAATTGCAGATCTAGGAGAAAATCGCTATCCTTCGGAACCCATCAATGCACCCGACGCCATCAATCCTGAGCAAGGCTGGGTGTTGACTATTGTATATGACGGCAATTCCGAAACAAGTGAAGTATGGGTTTTTGATAGCAATGTTATTGAGGGGGAACCAGTATGTAGATTGGGATTACCTGGTGTTATTCCCCATAGTTTTCATGGTAAATGGAAAGCAGCATAGATAGCTTTTTTCTCTCTCCAATTTAACTTAACTCTCTCTCCTTCCACAGCCAGGGGGGGGACTCTGTTCGTCGGTGGGACAGTTAGCTTCCTGGTTGGGATCGCTAGCCACTAACTGTTGTGGAACTGAATCGGACTGTTGTACATTTTGAGCGTAACGCTCGAAATTTGGGTAATTAACTCCTAAACCCGTAACTAACAGACTTCCTAACAGGATAGAGCTGTAAATGTGCATGGTGTTTGGGTGTCCTCATCAGAGTTTCTATTACCTGATTCAGACTTCCAACTGCACTATCAGTCAAAATTTGTGTAAGGTAGCCAGTTTTTCAAAGTGTCCACTTTTCGTTTTTTAATTAATATGTAATCGCTGGGTTTGAGGAGCGGTGGAACCTGACACTTCAAAAACTGGCCCTTCCCAATCAGGGAAAACGCTATTTTTCAGCTAAAACTGCTTTCTCACTTAGAGCAATGCGCTTCATATGTTCGATGCGTGCTGAGAAAGTATTGTCAAATGTGTGCATTTTCGCAAAGTTGAGGGAATTCAACGACATTTGTTTGATTTCTTCGCGATTGTTGTTTAATTCTGCAACCTTCTTCGCCAATAATTTTGGCTTATTCATTGGGACAACCCAGCCGGCTTTTGAATCCTCTACCATTCCCGAAAAAGCTTCATTAGCATAGCCGACAATTGGCACACCACAGGACATGGTTTCTATATAGGTACACGATGGATCGCCTTGTCGATGGCAACAAATAAACAAATCTATGTTTTCTTTGACAAAGGGGAAAAACTTTGTCTTAAAATCATCTGGCATTTCCCTCATTTTGACGCAATCGTGAAGCCCCTCTTTAGCAATTCTTTCTTTCATCGCTTTTTCTAGTACACCAGCACCACTAATATGCAATTCAAAAGGAACTTGAAGGCGCTTAAGTTCTTGGGCGACATCTAATAAGTGATCCGCCCCTTTCATGGGATTTAATCTTCCTGAAAAAACTAACTGGAGAGGCTTATTTTCATTGAGTCTACCAGTACGTTTTTCAAGTTCTTCATTCGTAGGTAGCATATCTTCACTGATCCGTGTGTCATAGAAAAGCATTGGAGCGCGATTAATTGCGCGATAAGCTTCATAAGTAGGAGTTCCGTTAGACTGCAATCCTTGTGCAAGCTGTATTGCTTGTATTTGCTTCTGTTCCTGAGAATGCTCCCAGAGGTTTCTCCGCAGACGTAGAAGTGGATTCTTCGTGTTCACCGCAATTATTTGTTTTCTGGTCTGCAGGGTGTATTCTGAAACATATATACAGGGAACACCTGCAGATTGACAAATTTGACTTATATGATTTTGTCGGTATCCAATAGTAGCTAACACTAAGGATGTTTGATCTCGGAAGTCGGCGGGAGTGAGTTGATCAAAAGAAACTATTTTTAGATTGAACGGTAATTCATTTCGACTAAAGATTTTTTTGTCAATACTGTCTGTCTCTTCAGTCGTTTCCTCCATCATGACCGTGATAGTCCCAGGCCAAAGACTCTCAAATTTTTGTACTGCTTCCTCAAGTTTGCGCGTTAGCAAAACTTTACCACCCGGCAAGTTTTTGGCTTGGAGAGATTGTAGTATTGTCAGGTTCAAGTTGGAATCGGTGACCATAATGGTAAATGTTGAATAATTTCAAGAAATACTGATTGACTAGGGCGTCTCTAAAAACTGTTTTATTGGATTTACATCATTTTTGTAGCTAACCCAATAATCTCCTGAAAAGTGTTGGCAGATGCTGTGACTTATTGCTATCATTCAGTTTTTTTAGTTTTTATTAGAGAATAAAAACTCTCTCTATCGAAGGATGTATTTCCTTAGAACTTAAGATTACCAAACTATAATATACTCTTTTTTTGGGAAGCCATTGTTTGAATAAAATTTCATCGAAACAACATCAAGAGGTGGGCTAGGTGAAAAAAGCATGAAATCCAACCCCTAAGTAAGACCTGTATTCCTTGAGTTGAGTATAAATGACAGCAGATAAGACTCACTAACAAGTTATATAAGTCATTCTGGGCGTAGTTTAAGGCTTATAGTGATTTGTAGTCGAAGCACGTCACGCTAACGAAGAAAGAAAGTTGCTACCATTGCATTAGCAAGGCAGCGACCCTAACCCAAACACTCCGGGATACTGCCTTCAGCATAACAAGTCAAGGCTCAGAAGGCTAATTGCTATAAAGTTGTTTAAATTCTGACTTAACTTTAGCCCTGTAGAGCTACTCAAACTTACTAATCTCACATTTTCTGCCCTCTCACTGACCTGGAATTGAAATACCAGCATCATAGCTAAAATTCTCTGAAGAAGAGTAAAAAGCACCATGTGAATCTACCTTAGCTCACACTTTATTCTCTGGCAATAAGTATCCCAAAAATCCGCTTTCTGTTGATGTATTGAGGTAAAGCTTAGCTTTTTGGCTTACAGAAACCTCATCTTCGTTAAAGTGCGGATATCTCAGTTCAAGTTGAGAATGTTAAAATCTCTCAACTTGAATTAGCTTGAGTTTTTAGACAGAGAATAAATTCTCTTGCATCTTTTGTGGGAAGTAGGCAAAATATCAATAATGAAGTATTCTGACTTACTCCATCTTTAGGTTATATGCCCAATGGTTGTTGTCTGTCGAGTAGGTATCGTCGGTGTGTCGTCAATTGAGCAATTATTTTTTGGTAAAAGCAAAAACCCAGCTTTTGTAGCCAGGTTTTCATTGAATTTTGACACTCAATTCCTCAGTCTCCTGAAAATGAAGCGGCTTTTCATTGTCCAGTCAGAATAATCAATCTAGCGTCCACTGCCGCGATTGTCATCCTCATCGCCGCCCAACTCAAGATAGTCGGACATGGTAGACCTCCTCATCAGAGTTTCTACTGCTTTATTCAGAGTCTGGCGGAAGTATCAGGACAAAAACCAAAAAATATGTAATACTGTATTACGCTTTTTCGCGTGTCAGAGAAAAAATCGGCTATTGGCAGGATGCGCACCCTCGTGGGTTAACTCCCAAGTGATATTCCCCCAAACCCTATCCGTTTAGCTTGGTTCCTCAAACGCCTACGGTAAGATAGATAGATAAACTCCCTAAAATCTCGATTGTTTTCTTGTAGCCATCCATGAGTACTTCGACACGTCGCTATCACATCACTACCTTCGGCTGCCAGATGAACAAAGCAGATTCGGAGCGCATGGCTGGTATCTTGGAAGATATGGGCTTCGAGTGGTCAGAAGACCCCAACGATGCTAATTTAATCCTCTACAACACTTGCACTATTCGAGATAACGCCGAGCAGAAGGTTTATTCCTACTTGGGTAGACAAGCAAAGCGCAAGCACGAACAACCAGACCTGACTCTGGTTGTTGCTGGATGTGTGGCCCAACAGGAAGGAGAAGCGCTGCTGCGTAGGGTGCCGGAACTAGATTTGGTCATGGGGCCACAACACGCTAACCGTCTCCAAGATTTGTTAGAACAGGTGTTCGATGGTAATCAGGTGGTAGCTACTGAACAGATTCAGATTGTTGAAGATATCACTAAACCTCGTCGCGACAGTACGGTTACTGCTTGGGTGAATGTGATTTATGGCTGTAATGAGCGCTGTACTTACTGTGTGGTTCCCAATGTGCGGGGGGTTGAACAATCCCGCACACCCCAAGCGATTCGCGACTGAGATGGAACAATTGGGAGAACAGGGCTATAAGGAAATTACTCTACTTGGTCAAAATATCGACGCTTACGGACGTGATCTCCCAGGGGTTAGTGAGTCGGGGCGCCACCAGAACACCTTGACAGATTTGCTTTATTATGTACACGATGTACCGGAAATTGAGCGCCTGCGTTTTGCTACCAGTCACCCCCGCTACTTCACGGAACGGTTGATTCGCGCTTGTGCTGAGTTGCCCAAGGTGTGCGAACATTTTCACATTCCTTTCCAATCGGGGGATAATGATATCCTCAAGGCCATGTCGCGGGGCTACACTCAGGAGAAGTATCGCCGCATTATTGACAAGATTCGCGAGTTGATGCCGGATGCTTCGATTAGTGCTGATGCGATTGTTGGCTTTCCTGGGGAGACGGAAGCACAGTTTGAGAATACGCTGAAGTTGGTGGACGAGATTGGCTTTGATCTGCTGAATACTGCTGCTTATTCTCCTCGTCCTGGTACACCTGCGGCGGTGTGGGAAAATCAGCTGAGTGAAGAAGTGAAAAGCGATCGCCTCCAGCGTCTCAATCATTTAGTGAATAATAAAGCAGCTCAAGCGTCGCAACGTTACATGGGACGAATAGAAGAGGTGTTGGTGGAAGAGCAAAATCTCAAAGACAACACTCAAGTAATGGGACGCACGAGGGGTAATCGCTTGACTTTCTTTACCGGGGATATTAACCAATTGAAAGGTAAAGTGGTGTCTGTAAAAATTACACAAGTGCGTGCTTTCAGTTTGACTGGGGAGAGAATTCCTGTCACCTGTTCCTAGAAAATTGAAGAACCGCTCCCCAAACCTACCTTGATTAAAGGGAGGGAGTTATTTTACAGAAAAGTGATGGTGAAAGCCCCCGTCTTTTAAGCGGGGGATGAAACCGAGCGAGTCGTACAGACAGCGGGATTTATCCCGCCTATTAATGATAAAATAACCAACAATAAGGAGGTGATTTTAGTGTTTGGTTGTCAACAAGTATTGATTCATACAGACAAGGACACTCTAGCAATAATTGAGTACATTTGTCGCGAATCCAACAAGGTGTTTAATTGCGCTATTTATTATCTCCTCCTTACTAATGTCCCCCCGAACTCCGGGGGTTAGGTTTTTCATTCAAGGTGTTCTAGACTAATTTAGCTGCATCAGTTTAGGCAAAAATAGCAAAAATTATGCGAAAAACTGCGATCGCCCTAGCACTTGCTGCTGTTCTCTGTAGCCATAGCCAATCCACTATTGGTGCTGAGTTAGATCAGGTAATCTCCGGTAGCAAATTTCCCTTGACTCTCAAGGTGATGCATTTGGATAGCGAGTGGCGATGTTTAAGTATCAGCGGACAAGAGGAAAGCTATTGAATCAGAAGCCTCTGAAATTAATTCTACCCCACCTAGTGATACGAAGTTGCGTTCAAACATAGTATTTGAGACAGACGTGGGGGTGCCCAGAAAATGAATGTGCTACTTATGAATGCAACTTGGTATGAATCTTCCTTGCCTCAAAGCAACGCGAATCAGTATCCTGAAGAAAATCCCACTGTCTCTACTATGTCTTACTTTTCTAAACAATCAGCGCCAAACCTAGCACCGCATACTACTGTCCTACAGATACCACAAATTGCTAGACTTCCCAAGGGGTTTGTCTTAGTTCTGCTTTCCTCGCTGCTGCTGGCCTTCCAGAATGTAGTTATTGCCATGATTTTCAACAAATCCCAGATTTTTGGGATGTTGAAATTGGGAGGATTTGTGGCTGCAAATGTGGGAAATTCGCTGCTCATTGTCTGGATCAGGATGTTGATTGTAGTACCCAGTTTAGCAATTTTGGCTACTTTTATTTACCCTCCGATGTGGAGAGAAATTAAACAGTTTACTAACTCGAAAAAAATATCTTTGTTTATCAATGTTTTAGCTTGTGGCTTCTTTTTGTTTGTATCTCAAGTGCTAATTTATTTAGCTTTGGGGACAATAAAACCAGGAATTGCAATTACAATTTTCTTCCTATATCCAATTTTCACCATACTGTTGACATGGATAATTTTTAATACTAAAGCAAGCTTATTTCACAGCTTGTTAATTTTATTTGTTTTGGGGGGATTTGTTCGGCTGACTCTGCCGATTCAGGGACTTGCTTTACTCTCTGGAGTGGGAATCATGGCTGCTGGAGGTTCGGCGATCGCCTTTGCTTTTTACCTACTCTTGGCGCAAAGTTGTGCGAAAAAACTCAATCCGGTTCCTTTAAGTTGGATTAACTTTGCCACCATGCTTGTATTTTCCAGCTTCAGCTTGTTAGCCCCATTACCCAAGGCTTGGCATTTCAAGGTCGCACCTTCTATGTGGTCACCGCTGATTATCAGCAGTTTAGTCTTAGGTATTCTGACAGTTGTCAGTTATCTATTTAACAACATTGGAATTAGGCTAATTGATGCGCGTCGAGCGTCAATTGTTGGTGCAACGTTGCCAGTTTTAACAGCAATTTTGGCATGGATAATTATTAACAGTAAAATGCCAGTAGAGCAAGTTTTTGGGATGCTGTTAGTTACTTTGGGAATTGCTGCTTTCAGTTTAAATCAGTGGCGTCGCGCTAGGAAAAAAGCTCCTGTAAAATCTAGTTGATAAGTTATATTTGTAGGGGCGGGTTTAGGGACTAAAACTTGACATCACACCAAAAATCTCTAATCAAAACCCGCCCTGAACCCCTAAAGTAAAAGAGGGCGGGTTTGAAGAAAAATGGTAGATTTTCTTAGATAATTAATCCCCTGAACCCGCCCCTACAACAATTTTGCTCATTTAGCAACAAAAAAATCTAGATCACTACGGGTTGAGATTAGGACGTTTTAATTCCCCTATCCCCTTTTCTTAAAAGGGGGAATAAGCTGAAAGAGAATGTCCTAATCTATATTTTTACTGCTATATTAAGCATTTAGTCCATTTCAATTGATATCTTGCATCCGTTGCATCATCCGCCAGGGAATCAATTCCCACAGCTTAAGTTCAAGTCCACTAAAAGTGGACTAAATGCAGACACTCACAGGGATTACAGTCCTCTTAAGAGGACTTTAGCTATTAGCCAGGGGTTTGAACCCCTGGCGGGTTGGCGGGTTGGCTAGCTTGGGAATTTACTGAGAATACTGCAAGACCTGAATTACGGTATCATTTCCACAGCACCGATGTCACAAATATCACCTTTTGATCTGAGAATACTTCGTTGATCTGTTGTCGGACAAGTAGCATTATTGCCAGCATTAATCGCTGGACTACCAGACAAAAGTAACATCGTTTGAGTACGCCCTCCATTATTAGCTAGTGCGCCTAATAGTGGATCACCCCATTGGATTGCTGAACCGCATTCGTTGGAATTGGGGTTGACGGAGGAAAATTGCAAATTGTTGCCACCATTCGTCAGCGCAGAAGAGCAATTCTGCTGGGTTTTCGAGGCATTATTAGCAACGTTGTTAGCGATGATTGTGTTGGTAAGTTTAGATGTGGAACCCCCTCCAAAAATTCCACCGCCAGAATTGCCAGCAGTATTATTAGCAATCGTGCTGTTGGTAATGTTGATTTTGCCAGCACTTGATTTCCAAATCGCACCACCTTCTCCATAAGCAGCAGTAGCTTTATTTCCAGAAAAGGTACTATTGGTAATATTGACGGTCGTAGCACCACTATCGAAAAGACCACCACCTTGAAAAGTAGCGGTATTAGCAGAGAAGGTGCTATTTGTTATAGTCAGAACTGTGCTGTTTGTGCCTCCAGTAAAGCCAGGTAGTCCAGAGACTATACTGCTGACGTTGTAGATAGCACCACCCCTCCCTGAATTGCTACTACTAATGCTGTTGCCAGAAAAAGTGTTGTTGTCAATCAGGCTTGTCTCTCGATTGTAGAGTTGGCTATAGATAGCACCACCGCTGTTAACGGCTGTATTGTTGGTAAAGGTGTTAGCCCGCAGGATAATTTTTCCGGTATCGCCATTGGCACCCAAGTAGAAAATCGCACCGCCACTTCCCGAACTATTATTCCCCGTAAAAGTGCTGTTGGTAACTGTTAAGTCGCTGTATTTGGTGTAGGTTGCACCACCCTGGGAAGCCCTGTTATTGGTAAAGGTACGTTTTATCCACAATCACAGTACTTCCAGTGTCGCTGTAGATTACACCGCAAGAACTGTTTGGTGTAGAATTATTATTGAATTTGCAGTTAATTACATTTAACTTGCCATTGGGAGCGTTATAAATTAGGCTCCCAGAAGTGCTTGTGCTGTTAGCAATTGTCAGGTTCTTAACTGTGAACTGGATGCCATTTCCTGCGCTATTAAAAATAGTTCCTCCACTACCAGTGATAGTAACTACAGGTGTGCCATTGTTAGCACCATCAAGGGTGGTATTAGCAGAAATTACTTTTTGGCTAGTGACTGTAATTGTCACAGGATTTGTGCCGCAATTGAAATAAACATTACCACCACCGTTTAAAGCAGTATTCAATGCTGCTTCGGTACAGCTTGCTGCGGTTCCATTACCAACTATTCCACCAGCAGATGCGACTTCAGCCGCAACGATATTTAAGGTGACGCCGATACCGAAAAGTGTAACTAAATTAAGCAGAGTTTTCGCATAAAATGCAGGCTTACGAAAGTTTTGAGAAAGAGTGAAATTTGACACTTAAGACTCCTTGAGAGATTAAAGAAATCGCTGCTAAGCAGGTGGGTGGAAATAAACCCAACATCAGGAGGGCGGGTTTTGAACATGAGAAACTGGTTCTGGTCAGGCGTTATCCATAAACCCGCCCCTACAAATTTATCTGTTTTTTTTTACGCCTACCTGCTTAATAATTCCCAGAAAGCATTTACATCCTAAAAACCGACATCTTGCCTCAGTCCCATTTCAATAAACTTCAGCTAATCCCTACGAGAATTAATTCCACGGCGGGATTTGTTACTGACAGAGAATGAAGAAAGATGCAAAACAAAACAGCTTGCTTGGCAATTATAAGAAGTCTTTCTGACGCCAATCTAGAAAGCAAGATTATTGTTCCTGTGTTGATGGACTCTTCATCAACCGCCTCTAGTATTAGGTAGATTTTAAAGATTTAAAAAACCCCCCTTGATTCAAGGGGGATAGGAATGATTAAGTGTTTTACTTCAAAACGTTAGCTGAAGCAAAAATTCAGAAAACGCGCTTATTTGAACTCAAAAGCACCGATGTCACAAGTACCACCTTGGGGCCTAGCAATACCTCGTTGATCGGTTGTAGGACATCCAGCATTAGCACCAGCATTAATCGCTGCACTACCTGCTAAGAGTGCCATAGTCTGAGTAAGCCCACCATTACTTGCTAAGGGGCCAAGATTAGGATTAGTCATTGGAATTGACCCACCGCATTCAGTGGAACTAGCGTTGAGGGAGGTAAATTGTAAGTTATTGCCTCCATTAGTTACTGGGTCAGTGCAATTGTGTTTGATATTCCAAGTGTTACCGCCATTCTTAGCCAGATTGTTGGCAACAATCGTATTTTTTAGGGTGAGACTAGCAGTATGTAAAATGCCTCCACCCTGCCAGTTAGCAGTATTGTTAGCGATAGTGCTATTAGTGATAGTTGTCTGACCGCTGACAATTGCAATTCCGCCACCCATACTTACAGCACCATTAACTTGATTGCCAGAAATGGTGCTATTGGTAATAGTTAGTTTGCCATTATCAGCAAGCACAATACCACCTCCATTACTACTCGTAGCTGTGTTACCAGAAACGGTAGTATTGGTAATTGTTATTCCCGTCGGGTGTCTCCCAAGCCAGATACCGCCGCCTTGTTGACTAGCAGTATTGCCCTTAATTGTTGTATCCTTCACTGTGAGTGTTGTGTTGTTAACACCAGTTGTCCAGATACCTCCATTTGGTGCGGGATCTCCGGTACTCCAAATAGCGGCACCTTGTCCATTACTACCACCACCAACAGTGTTACCGGTGAAGGTACTTTTATCTCACAACAGTTTGGTTGTTGTTGTAAATGTTGTTGAAGAAAGCACCACCGTAAGCAGTCGCAGAATTGCTAGTGAAGGTGCTAGCAGTAATGTTGATTTTGCCGTTATCTCCATTAGCACCATCGATGTAAATTGCACCACCATTACCAAGAGTTGTATCAACTGCGCTATTACTGGTGAAGCGTGCTAGTCGTGACGGTTAAGTTACTGTTTAAAATCCTGATCGCACCGCCAATGCTACCTTTGTTTCCGGTAAAGCTGCTCTTAGAGATGCTCACGGTGCCGGTAGGGCCGCTGAAAGATTGCACCTCCTCCAAATTCTCCTGGTTTTTGGGAGGTATTGTTATTGAATGTGGTGTTAATTACGGTTAGCGTTCCGCCATTTCGCGTTATTAATTGCAGCCCCTTGATCGGTGGTGAAGCCATTAGCAAGAGTGAGGTTCTTGACTGCTGAATGGAGCGTTTCCTGTGAACGTTGAAGATCCGCCTAGAATTACCGCCACTGATAGTAATTGCACCACCAGCGCTGTTAGCGCCATCAAGGATGGTGTTAGCAGTAATTACTTTTTCGCTGCTGATTGGAATTGTCACGGGACTTGCGCCGCAATTGAAATAAACATTGCCACCACCAGATAAAGCGGTATTCAAGGCTGCTTCGGTACAGCTTGCTGCTGCTTCCAGTACCGACTGTTCCCGCTGCGAAATGCGGGTTCAAGTGAGGCTAAAACTAGGGTGAAACCGACACCGAATGTGATCAGCAGACAGGGGAGCGCTAAGGGTTAATGCCTGTGTCTGCAATTTTTGAAATGTTTTACGTGCTGGCACGCGATACTCCTTTGCGGGGAAAATCATGTAGCGTTTGACCAAAAAAAGGTTAGCGAGGCGGGACGCGATAGCTTCGAGGATGAAAGATGAGTTTTGTTGTGTCAAAAAACACTCATAATCCAATCGTTCTCTCCTCCATTTTTTGGTTGACACCTGCTGTAGATGTCGCTTAGCTCACGGCTCCTTTTTTCCTGGCTCTTTGAGGAGAATCCGGAAACACTTCTTGAAATCTTTAATGGTCTTTTACGAATTCTTCAAAAAATTGCTATATTAAATGATAGGTGTATGCTATTTTTTATAATTATGCAAACTAAATTAAACGTTAAATGTTGACCTCTCCCCTAACCCCTCTCCTGCAAGGAGAGGGGAACATGACTCCCCCTTCCCTCTTAGGGAAGGGGGTAGGGGGTTAGGTCTTATATATGCTATTTTTTTTATTGCCCCATCACTTTCTTGAGAAGAAAATCCTTCAATTGATCTAAGTTCAGGAATTCCCCTAAGACTAGAATCACCAACATCACTACGACAAACCCAATAAACCAGTCGGTGATATTATTTATTATGCTGCCAATAAAATTA
>JAYFMV010000022.1:0-27692 GCA_042408245.1 Potamolinea sp. | reverse complement strand
GGTCAGTTAATGACCACGACAGAAGTAGAGAACTTTCCAGGCTTTCCTGAAGGGATTACAGGGCCAGAATTGATGGAGGGGATGAAAGCTCAAGCTGAGCGCTGGGGAGCAGAGTTATACACTGAGGATGTGACCTTCGTAGACTTGAGTCAGCATCCTTTTATTGTCCGCTCCGAGGAACGGGAAGTCAAAGCCCATAGCATTGTAATTGCGACTGGTGCGACAGCGAAACGCTTGGGACTACCCAGTGAAGGGGAGTTTTGGAGTCGGGGTATCTCCGCTTGTGCTATCTGTGATGGTGCGACTCCCCTGTTCCGGGGTGCTGAACTAGCGGTAGTCGGGGGAGGTGACTCGGCCGCAGAGGAAGCGGTTTACTTGACAAAATACGGCGATCATGTACATTTGCTAGTGCGCAGCGACAAAATGCGTGCTAGTAAAGCCATGCAAGACCGTGTTTTGAATAACCCCAAAATTACGATTCATTGGAACAGCGAACCTTTAGACGTGTTCGGTGAGAAGGGCCAGATGACTGGCGTCAAACTCCGCAATACTAAGACTGGAGAGGAAAGTAAGCTGCTTGTTCAGGGGTTATTTTATGCGATCGGTCACATACCGAATACATCTTTGTTTAAAGGGCAGTTAGAACTAGATAATGTTGGTTACATTGTGACAAAGCCGGGTTCCGTGGAGACGAGTGTAGAAGGTGTCTTTGCGGCTGGTGATGTTCAAGACCACGAGTTTCGTCAAGCAATTACCGCTGCTGGTACTGGCTGTATGGCGGCCATGTTAGCAGAACGTTGGCTTTCTGTTCATGGACTAATTCAGGAGTATCACCAACAGACCCAGACTTCTGAAACACCACCAACAACTGAGGTAACTCAAGAGACGACAGGGACAACAGAAGAAGCGTTTAATATTAACAAAACTCGCCATGAAGGTGGATATGCGCTGCGTAAACTTTTCCATGAAAGCGATCGCCTAATTATGGTGAAGTATATCTCGCCCAACTGCGGTCCTTGCCACACCTTGAAGCCAATTCTCAACAAAGTAGTCGATGAGTTTGAGGGCAAAATTCACTTTGTTGAAATTGACATTGACAAAGACCGAGATATTGCAGAAAATGCGCAGGTTACAGGTACGCCTACCGTTCAGTTCTTTAAGGACAAAGAATTAGTAGCGCAGATGCAAGGTGTCAAGCCCAAGAGTGACTTTTGCAAGACGATAGAAAGCTATTTACAAACTGGAGTTTCAGCGGCTAACTAAAGTTAGTTAAGTGGAAGTACTCTACCTTTGTTCAGCTAGGTTCAACTGAAAGTTTTTACTGATTTGAATCTAGCTAATTTAATATATAAATTGTCTTTCTTAGTATTTAAATGGAATCCTTACTTAGCATACTAGGCTCACAATTTTTGCAACAGCAAGATTATGAAACTGCTAGATTAATTTATCAGTGTGGTATCAAATGGTGTCCTAATTACCCGCCCCTATATTATCTTGGAGGTGCAATCCTCATAGATTTAGGATTTCCCCTAGGAGCCGCAGCCTATTTTGAAAAGGGCCTACAACTTGTCCCAACGTAATACTTGATATATAAAAGTTCTCCACCACAAAGAAACAATAATAAAATGCTAGAAAAAAGATTTTTTTTCAGAGCTTGATACCAAGAAAGAAGATTTTTTTGACTAAAAAGCCAAATTCTCAGCACAACTAAAGCTGGTATTTTTAAAATAAAGCTTTCTTTACTACCAGACATCAAAAATACAAATATATAGAAGAGGACTTCCCAGATTAATTTTAAGTTAATCGCTTTAATACTGAAAACTAAAAATATTAAGCTAAATGCAAGTAAAAATGTCCCTATAGCTTCTGCTGGGCCAAGCCACCACCAAGTTTCTGATTGTAACCCTAATGTTGTGACTAAGGAAAATAAAATTGAGTTAACAAAAGAGAAGTTGAGTTTTTTGGCAAAAACAAACAATACAAATGTGGAAAAAGAGGCAAGCAAAAAATTATAAAAAGAAAGCCAAAATAAATTAAACCCTAATAACCGGATAATGACAATTCTATGAATATAGTACAATGGTCTAAATCTACCTATTGAATAATCATCTTGAATCCATTGGCTAATTGTCTGCAAGATACTTATTTTATGAAAGGTAAGTTGGTGATGAATAGCAGCAATTTCATGGTCGTCTTCAAAGTGATAGCCATCAAATAAAGCGCCACTTGTAAATAAGAGCAGAAACCAACAAGCAAAAATTAGAATAAATGCTATAAAATAAGGATTTCTTAAGCTCTGAGTACACTTATACATTAGTTTATGACCTCGACTAAACTCCGATTGCCACAATTTTTACGTTTCTCGGAACGCCCCAATCTTTCTATACAATTGATGTGGGTGGGATTTTTCATCACTGTCTGCTTCATATTGATAGCAATACTTGCTCCTACATTTAAGGATTGGGGATGGCTGCAAGATCCAATGGCTTCACTGATTAACCCACTTCACGAACCACCAGGAGGAAAATACTGGTTCGGTACGAGTCGCCAAGGTTATGATGTCTTCTCTCGCACTATATTTGGTTCTCAAGCTGCGTTACAAGTAGTTATTTTAGCAACAATTCTGAGTCTAATTATTGGCGTACCTTTGGGCTTGGTTAGCGGTTATTTGGGTGGACGACTGGATCGAGTGTTGTTATTTTTGATGGATACTATTTACACTTTACCGGGACTGCTACTATCAGTAACACTGGCTTTTGTGGTAGGGCGAGGTGTATTAAATGCGGCGATCGCCCTCAGTATTTCCTATGTTCCCCAATATTATCGAGTAGTCCGTAACCACACTACTAGCGTCAAGAATGAATTATTCATCGAAGCAGCTCAAGCAATGGGTGCTTCTACAGAAAGAGTTTTGTCTCGTTATTTATTTCTCAATGTAATTCAAAGTGTACCAGTGTTATTTACCCTCAACGCTGCTGACGCAATTTTGACTTTAGGAGGTTTAGGATTTTTGGGATTAGGATTACCAGAACAGACACCAGAATGGGGTCAAGATTTACGTCAAGCACTTGATGCTTTACCAACAGGAATTTGGTGGACAGCCCTTTTTCCAGGTTTAGCAATGACACTATTGGTGGTAGGGTTGTCTTTGTTTGGAGAAGGATTAAGTGAAGTTATTAATCCTCGTTGGCGTAGCAAAAATTGAAATCCAAATCATCGACAGAAAGTTGAATAATTTAGACATACTTGTTGATAGTTTTGGGATAAACTAATGATACTGACTTGATGGTGTCGTCTGTTCGCTACCTCTTGATAAGACCATGAAATATCAAAGATTTATCGCTCAGCTTCCCAGTTTTTATGATAATTGGGGAAAAGATTCAGTAACTCTAAAATCTCATCGGTTTGAGCCAATAATCCAGCAAATTAAGGGTATGACATCAGTTAATGTCATGCAGTTACTGAACTGCGCTATTGAATGTCTAGAAGACAATGAGATTTATTGTGAAGTCGGCTGTTTTCAAGGTGCAAGTTTAATTGGAGCGCTGCTAGGACATCCAGAACAAATAGCTTATGCAGTGGATAATTTTTCTGCGTTCGATCTTGAGGGAGATAGCTTTGATAAGTTACTAGAAAATTTATCAAAATTTGAATTAGAAGAGCAAGTGATATTTTGCAATCAGGATGTAGAAGAATTCTTTTTTGAATTAAGAGAAAGTCAGCTAGAAGAGAAAATTGGCTTGTATTTCTATGATGGATCGCAAGATTATCGCTCGCGTTTGATGGGATTACTTTTAGTTAAGCCATTTCTGGCAGACAAAGCTCTGATTGTTTTAAGTAATTGTAACTGGGAATCGACAAATCAAGCTAGTTGGGATTTTCTTAAAGCTCATCCTCAAAGCAGTTTATTATTGGACTTCTCAACCAGACAAGATGATATTTATTCAGTTTGGAATGGCTTGCAAGTCATTGGCTGGGATATGAATAATAATCATCAATATGATTGGTCAAGCCTTCAGCAATTCCGCAAGACAACTTTGATTAGAGCAATTGCTGAACTTCATGTTCCTTGTCGGCAAAAAACTCTAAATAAATGGCTTAACCAAGCCCAAGAACTGTATTTATCTGCCAAGTATGAAGAAGCAAAAAAGAAGTACAAACAAGTTTTAAGTTGTGAGATAAATCATGCAGAGGCTTGGTACAATCTCGGCAGGCTTTATTACGAAACAGAACGATATAAGGATGCGTTAGATTCGTTGCTCAGTGCTTTAGAACTTGATTCATCAAAAGCTATCTGGCATTACTATCTAGGTAGGGTACTAGAAAAAGTTGGTGATATTCCCCAAGCAATTCAGGTTTATCAAGAGGCGATCGCGATTGATTCGCAGTTGATTTCTGCTTATAACAGCTTAGGGAATATTTGGTTTGAAGCGGGAGAACTGGAAAAGGCTGAATCAATGTATCGTCAGGTAATTGTCGGCTGTCCAGATCATTTTGCTGGATATATTAATCTAGGAAATATTCTGCTGTCAAAGCATCAAGTTGATCAAGCAATAACAGCTTATCAAACAGCTCTCTCCTTCAAGCCTGATGATGCTGATATTCTTAACAACTTAGGGGTGGCTTGTGAGGCACAAAACCAGCCTGATCAAGCCTATCTTTATTTTGGATATTCTTTTTATTATCAGGGAAAATATCAAGAAGCAATTGAACAATATCAAAAGTTTAAAGAAACTCACACAGGAGATATTGCTTTTTATCTGGCTCTAGCTGATTGTTATCAATGCCTTAATCAATATGAAGAAACGCTGAAATTTTATCGAGAAGGAATTAGCATCTATCCACAGGCAGAAATTCTTTATTCTCGCTGCAGTTCCACATTGCAAGAATTTGGCCGCATGAAGGAAGCGAGTGCAGTTTTCATTGAAGCACTGCTAGTTCTACCAGAGGCGCTAAATTTAAGACTTCAAAAGCAACTAATGTTGCCGATTATTTATGAAACTACAGAAGAAATTGAGGACTACAGGAAGCAATTTACCCAAGGTTTAGAAGAATTAATTCAGCAGACATCCTTAGATACACCGGAAGCAATAAATAACGCTTTAAAAGCTGTTGGTAGCCAGACTAATTATTATTTGCAGTGTCAAGGTAAAAATGATTTAGAACTCCAAGTGCGGTATGGGCAATTTGTTCATCAAGTGATGGCGCGTCAATATCCAAAATGGGCAAAATCTATACCGATTTCACCCATCAAGAAAAGGGTAAAGATTCGTGTTGGTTATGTCTCAGCATACTTGAGAAATCATACAGTAGGTCAGTTGATGCTTGGCTGGATAAAAAATCATAACCAAAATAATTTTGAAATCTACTGTTACCATACAGGGCGCAGTAGCGATCAAATCACTCGACAGTTTCAACTTTACAGCGATACTTTCCATCACCTTCCCGAAGACTTAGAAGCAGTTTGTAAGCAGATCATTTCTGACCAATTAGATATACTGGTTTTCACAGATATCGGTATGCATCCTCAATCAACTCAAATGGCTGGATTGCGTCTTGCTCCCGTGCAATGTGTAACCTGGGGACACCCAATCACTTCTGGTTTACCAACCATTGACTACTTTTTATCGAGCGAGTTAATGGAGCCAGAAAACGCAGAAGAGCATTATTCAGAAAAGTTGATTTGTTTGCCCAATATCGGAATTGTTTATGAAAAACCAGTCATTCCTGAGCCGACAAAGACACGTTCTGATTTTCAGTTACGGGAAGATGCCATAGTTTATCTGTCTTGCCAGTCTCTTTTTAAATATTTACCTCAATATGATTATATTTTTCCCGCAATTGCTCAACAAGTACCTCAAGCTCAATTTGCCTTTTTATCTCACCAGTCAAGTTTACAGATTACTGAAAAATTTCGGCATCGTCTCCAACGAGCGTTTGCTATTTTTAATTTAAATTGTGACGACTACTGTGTAATATTGCAGCGCCAAGATTGGTTGGGCTATTCAAATCTTAACTTAATTTCAGATATTTACTTGGATACGTTTAGCTGGTCTGGTGGTCATTCTACTTTAGAAGCGATCGCCTGTAATCTTCCTGTTGTTACTTGTCCTGGTGAATTTATGCGCAGCCGACATTCTTACGGCATTTTACAAATGTTAGGCGTGACCGAAACTATTGCTACAAATGAAAATGAATATCTTCAAGTTGCTGTAAGATTGGGTCAAGAACCAAGGTGGAGAGCTAGCATTGTTCAACAAATGATACAACGCCATTTCCATCTTTATGATGACATAATATGTCTAAGTTTTTTAGAAGGATTTTATCAATCTATTGCCAGTTAAAGCTCCCCATGAGTTTATTTTGAAATTATTGAATATGTCAAAAAATGATCTTCCTTTTTCTTCTATTGATTGCTATTCTAAATATCTAGAAAATGTTGGTATCAATCTTGATTTAGTTATGCTTTCTCTCGTAGCCAAGACTATTGAAAGTACTGATTGGGATAATCCGACCTCTGCCCTAGATTGGAACAATATTGCAGTAGTGGCGCTAGTTGAAAGCGAACAATGTCAGGACTCGTTCCTGCGTGGAATGTATTTTGAGATGGCATTAGAAGCTCTGAATAAAGGAGTGAAATTGCAGGGTCATCCCCTTTGTGCAGCTCATCTTGCTTTATGTTTCACTATGACTGGAGAAATAGAGCAAGCACTGGACACGACCTTTCTTACTTTACTCAATACCCTACATAATTCCTCTGTCAATGAACAACCAATTTCCCCTGGGTTAGTCTATCTACCACCTGCAAATAGTTTTACAAATAGTCGCCATGACCAACTAACTCAAATTTTGCAATCGGACAATGGATACACTCAAGTACTGCTTTTTTTAAGTGAGGTTTTCTGTCGCGCCCCCCTGACTTTTTACAGCTTAACTGGACAGCGATATCTACATCTAGCGGCACAACTTTTTACTGATTCATCTTTTATTAATTTAAAATTAGGCATTTCTAGTATTGGAAACCAGCAGGACGAAGGGGTTTTTTATTTACACCGTGCTATAAAAATAGCCCCAAAATCTGAGAATATTTTGCAATCTCTCTACCTGGCTTATCGAGATTTGGGGCAGATGGAAATGGCTAAATTTTGGCTAAATAAAGGGCGAGAATGCAAAAAAAAACAAGCGAATTATTTAGATCATGAATGGACTGAATTAGAAATAGACAGTCCAATAAGTTATGTCAGTTTTGAAAAGCAGTTAATCTTAGTGATTGAGCCAAGTCTCCGTAGTGCTGTTACGAGAGTGTTAATTGCTGAAGGAGACTGGTTTGAAAAAGAAATGGAATTCTGGCGCAACTGGATCAAACCTGGGATGATTGTTATTGATGTCGGTGCGAATGTTGGAGTCTATGCATTCAGTGCTGCTTTGCGGGTAGGTGAAGAAGGTTGCGTACTCGCCGTTGAACCTTTTTCAGGCTGTATTCGTTGTTTGCAAGAAACTTGTAAAATTAATCAACTAAGTTGGGTAAAAGTTTGTGCGGGAGCGGCTAGCAATCGCAATGGCACAGCTCAACTTGCTTTACATACTGCTAGTGAAGTTAATACACTTGTTGAACCATCGACAGAAGGAGCAAGTCCCTATGGTATTTTGGAGGAAGTTACTTGCTTTACTCTTGATAGTCTAATTTTACAAGAAAATGTTAGTAATGTTGATCTCTTAAAAATTGATTCAGAAGGTCACGAACTGCAAGTTTTAGAGGGTAGCAGCCAACTGATAACAGAATTTTATCCAGTAATTTTATACGAAAATAATCTAGGAAATAGAGGCAGCAGCTTAGCTGTGGTTGATTTTCTGACAGCTAGAGAATATAAACTTTTTTACTATCAACCTTACTTGCAGGAATTGATTCCAATAAATTCTCCTGAAGATTTACAAGGAAGACTAAACATTATTGCTTTGCATAACTAGGTATTAGGCTATTATTCATGAGCAATTTGCATAAATTAGCAAATTACGACTACTTATTCAAGTAAACTTCAAAATTTTCTAATTATTTGTTAAGTAGAGATTAAGTCATGTTAAGTTGTTATTCAACGATTTGATATAAAATCATGGACTATCATAAGTTCATTCAACAACTCCCGGATTTATACAAAAACTGGGGTCAGGAATTAGTCTGCCCTAAAGATAATCGGTTTGGACAATTGCTAGCGCAAGTTAAGGGGATGACTTCAGCTAATGTAATGCAGTTGCTCAACTTTGCTGTAGGCTGTCTGGAAACTGATGAAATTTACTGTGAAGTGGGTTGCTTTCAAGGGTCAACTTTAATCAGCGCACTCCTCGATCATCCCAACCAAATGGCTTATGCAGTAGATAATTTTTCCGAGTTTGATCCTTTAGGTAAAAATTTAGAAAAATTAATCAAAAATCTTACAACCTTTAATCTGGAAGAGCAAGTTTGTTTCAGTAATCAAAATTTTGAACAATTTTTCTTAGAATTAAGAAGAATTTCTACTTCTGACAAAATCGGTGTTTATTTTTATGATGGAGCCCATGACTATCGGTCTCAACTTTTAGGACTGCTGTTAGTTAAACCTTTTCTTGCCGAGAAAGCTGTAATTATTGTAGATGACAGTAACTGGAGTGCTGTGCAACAAGCTAACTGGGATTTTATAGCTGCTCATCCTCAATGTTCTTTGCTATTAGATTTGCCAACTCCACAAAACGGTCATGGTACCTTTTGGAATGGTATTCATGTTTTGAGTTGGGATGTAAACCGTAAATCTAATTATGATTGGTCGGTGTTGAAAAAAAATCGTCAGGAATCAATCATTGAAGCGATCTATAAATTACAATAAATTACAATTTTTGGAGAATTGGCTAATAAACTTAGTAATTATTCTTAAGGTGAATTACTTAATTACCTGACCGGTATGGGCTTGAGCAAAGTTAAATATCAATAGCCTTATATAGTAAAACTAAAGAAAACTTTTAGAGGTGGTGAGATGGGCAAGGAAACTGATAGCCTGCTTGATAAAAACAGTGGCTTTGAAGTAATTGGTATCGATTTAGGAGGAACAGCAATCAAGCTAGGACGATTTCGGGAGGATGGGACTTGCTTACAGTATTTGAGTGTAGCCACACCCCAACCTGCAACACCTACTGCAGTTGTAGAAGCGATCGCCAGCGCCATCTCACAACTTGCTCCCGACCAGCAAATCCTAGCAATTGGTGTCGGTACTCCTGGCCCTACTGATGCTGCAGGTAAAATTGCCAGAGTTGCAATTAATCTGTCAGGATGGCAGGATGTGCCCCTCGCTGAGTTGCTGGAGGCTAAGACGGGTTATCCGACTGTTTTAGCAAATGATGCTAATTGCGCTGGTTTGGGTGAAGCCTGGTTAGGCGCTGGGCGTCGATTTCGCAATCTAATTTTGCTGACTTTAGGTACTGGGGTTGGGGGCGCTATTATTTTAGATGGCAATCTCTTCACGGGTCATCAAGGTGCTGCTGCTGAGTTGGGGTTAATCACCTTAAAGCCGGATGGCCCCATGTGTAATAGCGGGAATCAGGGTTCTCTGGAACAATATCTCTCAATTGGGGCTATTAAGCGCCGCACTGGTAAGGAACCTGTGGAGTTAGCTTTGATGGCGAAAGAGGGTGACAAATTCGCTCTAGAATTTTGGGAGAGCTACGGACGTGATTTAGGAATTGGTTTGGCAAGTCTAATCTATGTGCTGACACCGGAAGCGATTGTTATTGGGGGTGGTATTAGTGCGAGTGCAGAATTTTTCTTTCCCACAGCTATAGCAGAAATTGAACGACGGGTTATTCCTAGTTCTCGTGCTAATTTGCAGTTACTTGTTGCTGAGTTAGGGAATCAAGCCGGTATGCTTGGTGCGGCAAAGTTGGCTTGGCAAAAAGGTAGTTGTTAGTTGTTATTCACAATTACCAATTACCAATTTCCAATTACCCATTTCTCCCTAAGCTATTATGTGTCCAGTTTTTCGTTTGATAAACTCTAAAAGTTTGAGATAAGTATCAGGGTCTTTTTGTTCATTAATGATAATTGGGATTGAACTATCAGGCAACCAAAAAGTTATCCTGCCACTAGGAGAATAACAAAAACTACTGATGCGGTTGAGGTCAATTACATAATCATTGCGCTCGTAATTAATTTGAATCCAAGAACCCGCTAGTGAGTAAGTCGAGACTTGTTGTACATATGCTAAAACTTGTTGATAACCATCTGGATTACTCTGTTGATTGAGAATCATTGGGAGGGAACTATTAGGCAACCAGAAAGTTATCTTACCGTTCGGGGCGCAGACGAAAACACTAAGGCGGTCAAGATCGACTACATATTCATTGCGCTCGTGATTAACTTTGATCCAGTACGCCACAAAACCTCCTCATTTAGCAGTTAGCAGTTAGTAATAAGCCGTTAGTAGTTAATTTGTAAATACATCCTGGCATTATTTTCAAGCTTTACATAACAAGAAGCTAGTAGGAAACTAAATTGCAAGGGCGGCTTTACAAATATTGAAGGCTAACCCTAGATATCTGGCTAAAACTTGCCCTTGCAGCAATAACAGGTGGGACGCCTGTTCTAATAACTAACAACTAGCAACTAGCAACTAGGTTTAAATTGAAATCAAGCCACATTCTCAATCATCCCCAGATCTTGCCAAGAATTTAAATTCCTGAAGTATGATTTGACTGATACTTTTTAATCAGTTTCAAGATACCTCTGCTGGGGATTGCTGCATTGAAGTAACACTAGAAGAGGAAATCGCATTTTTGCCTTGCACATTCTCTACTGAGGCTCGTACAAACCCTTGGAATAAAGGGTGTGGAGCACTGGGACGAGAGCGAAATTCTGGGTGAAACTGAGTGGCTAAGAAGAAGGGGTGATCTGGTAATTCAATTATTTCAACCAATCGGCCATCAGGAGATGTTCCACTGATCGAATAACCTGTATCTAAAAAAAGGTTGCGGTAAGCATTATTAAATTCATAGCGATGTCGATGTCGTTCGTAAATTACCTCTTCTTGATAAAGGGAAAATGCTAGAGTATTCGGAGCTAAGCGACAAGGATATAAACCTAAACGCATGGTGCCTCCCAAATCGACAACATCCTCCTGTTCCGGCAATAAATTAATCACTGGATTTGTCGCTTTTTGAGCAAACTCTGCACTATTAGCATCCTCCAAATGAGCAATATTTTGCGCCCATTCAATTACAGAACATTGCATTCCTAAGCACAAACCAAAGAAAGGAATCTGCTGTTCACGGGCGTATTGAATCGCCGTAATCTTACCATCAACACCTCGGAAGCCGAAACCTCCCGGTACTACTATGCCATTAACACCAGAAAGGTAATGTTCTGCACCGTAGGCTTCAATATCTTCCGAGTTAATCCAACGTAGGTTGAGTTCGCTTTCCATCGCGATCGCCGCATGACGCAGTGCTTCCACAACTGAGAGATAAGCATCACTTAACCTGATATATTTACCAACAATGGCAATCTCAATTTTATTGTTGGGGCGATACAAACGCTCAACCAAAGTTTGCCAATGAGTTAAATCTGGTTCTCGTTGCTGCATATGCAGTAAATCGAGAGTTTGCTGCGCTAAACCTTCTCGCTCCATCATCAGTGGAACTTCGTAAATACTACGCGCATCTTGAGCCGTAATTACTGACTCCACTGGTACATCGCAAAATTCCGAAAGTTTCTCTTTCAATCCTGGATGCAAAGGGCGATCGCTCCGACAAACCAAAATATCTGGTTGAATACCAATTGAGCGCAATTCCTTCACAGAATGCTGAGTTGGCTTAGTTTTCATCTCACCAGCCGAAGGAATCCAGGGTAATAGCGTCACGTGCATATACAACACATTATTACGCCCAACATCCTTACGGAACTGACGAATTGCCTCCAAAAAAGGTAGAGATTCAATATCACCCACCGTACCGCCAATTTCCGTAATTACCACATCTGGATTGGTATTTTTAGCAACTCGGTGAATGCGCTCTTTAATTTCATTGGTAATATGTGGGATTACCTGTACCGTACCTCCATGATAATCGCCGCGACGCTCCTTATTAATCACCGCCTGATAAATCGAGCCAGTGGTAACACTATTAAGCCGCGACATCGAAGTATCGGTAAAGCGCTCGTAGTGTCCCAAATCCAAATCTGTCTCAGCACCATCTGCTGTTACAAACACCTCTCCATGTTGGAAAGGACTCATCGTTCCTGGGTCAACGTTAATATATGGGTCTAACTTCAGAATCGATACAGAATAGTCGCGGGACTTGAGCAAACGTCCCAAACTGGCGGCGACAATTCCCTTGCCGATACTAGAGACAACGCCACCTGTTACAAAGACAAACTTAGTCATAAAATTTTTAAGAACACCCAACTTTAGATATTTCACCCGTCAATTGTGCCACACTCTTCAAAAATTGTTCATGGCTGGTGGTAGAATCTCCCCCATTGGGGTAGAAGAAACGAGGAGGAGAGTGATATCGAATCTGTTGGCATCGGAATCCTATATTTTTTTTAACGCAGAGTACGCAGAGTGTGGCGCAGAGAGACGCAGCGTTTTTAGATCACAATGTTAGTTAATTCTGATGCCAGCCTCAAGGATATGAGAGAGGGAAAAAAGAGTAAAAAAATATCTCCCAACAAACAATTAAAGATTTTTTAGGTTTTATTCATGGCTAAGTTTTACTCTGATATTAGTCCAGAATTGCAAAGTTTTATCGCCGAACAAAAGATATTTTTTACAGCAACCGCACCTCGCCAAGGGCGAATTAATTTATCACCCAAAGGTATAGATACTTTTCGCTGCATCGATAATCAAACAGTCGCCTATCTCGATTTAACTGGTAGTGGCAATGAAACATCCGCCCACTTACAAGAAGATAGTCGCATGACAATTATGTTTTGTAGCTTTTCCGAGAAACCATTGATTCTCAGGCTTTACGGTCAAGGTAAGGTAATTCGTCCCAGAGCCCAGGAATGGCCAAGCTACTATTCCTTATTTAATCCCATACCAGGAGAACGCCAAATTATTCTCCTAAATGTTGAATCAGTACAAACTTCTTGCGGCTTTGGAGTACCGATTTATGAATTGCAAGAAGAAAGACCAATGCTGGTAGATTGGGCCAAGAAAAAGGGAGAACAAGGACTTTATGAATATTGGCAAGCCAAAAATATCACAAGTATTGATGGAATACCAACTAATCTTTTAGAAAATTAAGTAAAAATAGCGGCGATTAAGAATGAAAAATATCCTGGGATTAGCCTTGGTAGGAACTGTTATGACCTCTCCAGCTTGGGCAGAACAACCACTTTTTGTTTCCTATCCCCCAACCAATCATCAAACAACATCTGAGCGGATTTTTTTAATTGGTTCTGCTCCCTCCGGAGGGGAAGTGCTAGTAAATGGAACTCCCATCTCTCGGAGTAAGGCTGGAAATTTTGCGCCGAGTTTTCCCTTAAAATTAGGAGAAAATAGCTTCACTCTGCGCTATCAAAATCAGCAAATTCAAATTAAAATTACCCGCCTTTCAACACAAGCAAATCTGCCAACTGGGCTAGGATTTGCCAAAGATTCGCTCACACCAGCCGTAGACATCGCCAAAATGCCAGGAGAATTGATTTGTTTGGGCGCAATTGCAGCTCCAAATGCTACAGTTTCTGTCAAACTAGGCGAGCAAATTATCCCTTTGTTACCGCAATCTCAGGATGTTCAATTACCGCCCAACTCTGCCATATTAACCCAACAAAATCAGCCGGCTTCTCAGTCAGGAACTGGACAATATCAAGGTTGCGTCAAAGCCGATAGTTCTGCACAATTGGGTATCCCTCAGTTTCAATTGTCCATGAATGGTCAAACAATCACCCAGTCAGGTTCAGGAAAAATCTCAATTCTCTCTCCAGTAAACCTAGAAGTAGCAGAAGTAATCAGTAATGCAGGTGTTGCGAGAACCGGGCCCAGCACCGATTTTTCTCGCATGACGCCCCTTCCTAAAGGTACAAGAGCATCGGTCACAGCCAAAGAAGGAGAATGGCTAAGACTAGATTACGGCGCTTGGATCAAAGCCTCAGAAGTGCGAATTTTCGCCAGTGGAGTCCCACCGCGCTCAATTATTCGTAGTCTCCGCGCTCGTCAGGTGGAGGGTGCAACAGAAGTAATTTTCCCCCTACAAGTAGCAGTACCAGTGAGCGTACAGCAAGGCTCTGGTAATTTTACCGTCACCTTGTACAATACCACCGCTCAAACTGATACGATTCGGCTGGATGATGACCCCCTAATTTCTCGCCTAGATTGGCAACAAGTGGCTCCAGGACAGGTGCAATACACCTTTAATCTCAAAACACAACAACAGTGGGGTTATACCCTGAAATATGAAGGTACAAGCCTAATTCTTTCTCTACGTCACCCGCCAAAAGTTAGTACTGTAAAGCCATTATCTGGAATCAAAATCTTGCTAGATCCCGGACATGGCGGCCCTGAAGATAGTGGATCGGTTGGCCCAACTGGTTATCCAGAAAAAGCTGTCGCTCTCACAGTTTCAAAGCTGGTACGAGAACAACTTGTGCGTAGAGGGGCGATAGTTTATATGACAAGAGAGGAAGATAAAGACGTAGGGTTACAAGAGCGGGTGGATATGATTGAAAAAACGCAACCCGCACTTTCAATTTCCCTTCATTATAACGCTCTCCCCGATAACGGCGACGCCATTAATACCAAGGGTATTGGTACGTTTTGGTATAACCCCCAAGCCCATAGTTTTGCGGTATTTATGCATAACTATTTGGTAGAAAAATTAAGGCGTCCTTCCTACGGAGTTTTTTGGAATAATTTAGCGCTGACTCGTCCTCACATTACCCCATCAGTACTTTTGGAACTGGGTTTTATGATTAATCCGGAAGAATTTGAATGGGTATCAAATCCGCAAGAGCAACAGAAATTAGCTGAGGCGATCGCCAATGGAATTACCGAATGGTTTCTTGCTGCTAAATAAGAGGCCTTTGGCAAAAGTCAATGAATCTCCGCACTTATAGGGCGGAGAGTGTCAAAAGACAATGTATCGCTATGGGTATTCACCCCAATCAAATAGCCATCCTTGGCAATGTGGAAACGTTCCACAAATAGTAAATGAGCATCAGTTAGTCAAATTAATCAATAATCAGTGAAAATGCGTGATATTTACGTGATATTGTCGATTTAAAATCTCATTTTTCAGCTTATAGGTGCAAGATATGAGCAATCAGCAAAATGGTGCAGGTCAAGACATGGACAAGTCCTCCCTCCGATTGAGAATTGAAAAAGCCCTCTATAACGATGAATTTCAGCAGGAACTGAGTCGTTACGGCTTTACCTCCACAGCAGAGGTGGCTGCGTTCCCTCGTTTTAATGCTTTGTTAGCAGCGACTAAAGCCAAAACAGGCGATACCGCCTTGCCAACTTACAAATTTTACCGAGAAGCGCAAAAACGAGCAATGCGCGTTGAGACTGTCATGCGTGATGCAATTGTCGCCCATGACCCCTTGAGCCAAGCCCTGCGCCATGTGCGGACACCTGCTTTACCACGGGAAGTAGCAACAGAATTAGAAAACGAGCCTATTCGTTATGCCAAACCGGATTCGATTCAGTCGAGCCAATCTCCGGCGGCTTATTTAAAGCACATCTATGATTTAGCTAAAAACAGCATCACCCCAGTAGACCCCCTCTTTGGACTAGATACTCGTCGTCCTGACTTGGCGAAACTAGAGCTGAGTGAAGACAACCTGCATCAGGAGATCACAACTCTGGAGTTGGTGAATGAAGTACTTGCAGCCCAAATCCTCGACAGTGGCTGCTCTGACCTCGAATTCCTCAAAACCCAACTCCATCCACTGGCTCTACCTTTTGACAAAGAACTTGCGACTATCCGCACTGGTCTGGCTCAAATGAATGGTATGAGTCTGAATGAAATTAGCCGTCGCCTTTCTCAATGGGTGATTTCAGACGACAATTTCACTCTAGTTCCCGATCCTAGCGATGCCTTAAATTTATCTCAGCCAGATGTTGAGGTTCTGAAGAAGACCTCCACTTCATGGGAAACATCTGCTGACATGTTTAGAGACATCTATGGTGATGCAAGTTTAACTCCAGAAACTATCTGTATTGTAGACAAATTTATCGTTACCACAGATATCTCCTTTGATGAATTTATTCAGTTGTATCGGGATTATGGGGTAGTAGATGAGAATGGTACTGCCTACGAAGCTCACCAATATGGGGCAAGATTTTTTACCGACTTACCCCTGCGTCTCGAAAGCAACACCGACAATTTGGAAATGAAATGTCTGAACAATGGGACAACTGAGTTTCTATCTTCAGAAATGCTAGCAGGTATGAACCACCTAGTCCGGCTATACAAACGGACAGGGCTAGCCTTTCATCAATTAGATTGGCTGCTGTCTGCGGTTCCTGGTGCAAAGGGATCAAAGTGTGTCACAGATGTAGGCTTTGATGTCATAGCCCATTATTTATACTGGCTACAAAAGTACAACCTCAGCGTTGATGAGTTTGTGGGGTTACTGGCGGAAGTCAATAGCTATCGCCGAGTCGGTGAACAGGAAACCTCGCTGTTGGGTCAGATGTTTGGTGCCGATGCGGCTTACGTAAACGAGAAGATTGTTACTGGCACCACAACGCTGAATCAGGTAGAAACAGCTACAAATAAGGGTATTACCCTTGGTGACATCCTGCGGCGGGGCTTGAAGTTATCCCGCGCTGAATGGAATGCAATTGTTATAGAAGTTGGCGCTGAAACAATCCTCAACAAAACAAGTTTCTCGCAACTCTACCGCTTGGCAAAAATCTTTCCTCTGCTGGGCGTGAATGTGCTGACAGGAATCGATTTGGTGAAGAAGATTGATTCTCAACTGCTAACCACCTTAGCAGCAGCGACAACATCAGAAAATATCAAATCTTTACTGTCAGTTTTAGACCGTTTGGTGTGGTTGTCTCAGTGGTTAAAGATATCAGGTTTCTCGACTTCTCAGGTGCTGATAATCCTGACACCACCAGATCAAGTTGTGCTGCAACACACGCAAAAGATGGCGAATTGGTTGCACGAACTGCATCAAGCAATTCAAATACATCGGGTTACTGAGTCATTCTTTGCCCCTTACACCAGTTGGACTTTACCCTCTGATTCAACTGAAATCAACTGGTTCCAGAAACTAATTGAAAAGGGAATCCTGGATGATTATGGTCTGGTGAAAGATGTTGATAAAGATGACATCGCCACTGCGGTTGATCAAATACTGACCAGCGCCAGCGCTCCTCAAAATCCCGAACTGCGATCGCAGCTCATCGACAGTCTAGCGCAAGTTCAGGCCAGTCAAAAGCAGGTACTAGCTGAACAAGTGGTGCAATTGACCAATAATGGTAATACAGAAGTAGTGCCGCCCCTATTGGCTTGGATTGATAATAATGCTTACAACGCACTCAATACTTTCCTATTGTGGGATTATTCCTCAACCTCCAGTAGTTCTGTTTTGGTAGTTAGTGATGCCTCAGCGCAACTAATTTACAATCTGATTCGCCATCTAACCGTAATCAGCACACTGTTACTGGAACCAGCAAGCGTAGCGATGGTTGTAGATCATCCCACCTGGTTGACTACTAGCATGACTCGCCCCCTCAGCCTGGAACAAGTCTATTATCTCCATTGTTGGAAACAACTCCAAAATGCAGAAGTTTCAGCAGATTTGTGGCTATCCTACTTGAAAAAAGTATCTGAGGAAACCCCACCCAATTCAACCGAAAATGACAAGATATTGGCGCTGTTGCTCGACTGGAATCCAGAAGACATTGCTATCTTCCGGGGTGATGCGGCTGTAAAAACTGTACAACAGATTGATGCCCTGAATCGGCAAATTCAACTATGTCGAGAATTATGTCTCAGTGCTACCGAACTATTAAGCTTGACAAAGCTAGAGAATGCAGCCACTGGTGCTGGTGCCGTACTTGCTGGTTTATCTCGCTATCAAGACGGTGAATTGGCAACTGCTGCTCAAAATTCACTCAACGAAAAGCTAAGAGATGCCTTGGTGGCTGCCTACCTATCGAAAGTAGTGGCACCGACTCCAACACTGAAAGCAGAGATTACTGATACGGAAAGTCTCTACGAATATCTACTCTTGGATGTAAATGTCTCCTCTGCTGTGCCAACCAGCCGCTTGGTGGAAGCCACGAGTTCAGTACAGGTTTACATTAACCGGATGCTGGAAGGAGTGGAAAGCGCCACATTTACCTCTACCTCTAAAGCAGCCCTCGAAGAAGAATGGGAAACTGCTCAACAATACCGTGTCTGGGAGGCTAATGAAAAGCTCAAGCTTTACCCCTCTAACTACATTGAGCCAGAATTACGGTTGGAAAAAACCGAGATATTCAAGCAATTCGAGCAGTCACTCAGCCAAGGTTCCTTGAACCCAGATATGGTGGAAACCGCTATCTACAGCTACATCAAGGAATTACAGCACCTGACAGAATTGCAACCGACAGGTTTCTTCCATATCCGAACACCCGCTTACATCGATTATTACTTTACTGCCAAAGCATCCTGGAGCCATCTCACTTACTATTACCGTCATCTGCGGCTAGATTTAACTCTGCTGAAAGAAGAAAACCGACAAAGCTGTGACTGGGGAGAATGGAAGCGAATTGACCTACCAACTTCTAATCAGACAATTTATGGGGTTTACCCAGCTTATGCTTGGAACCGATTATTTTTGCTCTGGATTGAGTTAGAAGAAAAGCGTAGCGAAGACGGAACAACTACGAAATACTTCCTGCGTCCCAAATACCTGAGACAAGGAGTCGATGGCAGCTTTGGTGAACCGTGGAATCCTAAATCGGCTGATGTAGTCGATACTTTGCTATCATTCGATTCTCCACCAGCGGCACCAACTATCTACCAACCTTACTTTGATGGTCAAAATAAGGAGATACGACAATTCTTTGTTATTAATAAAGGAGCAACTGATGAGAAATGTCTTAGCTTTCAGATAACTCAAAAGACTGCGGAGATAACTCAAGACATCTCTTCTATTCCCCCCGACGAGGTAGATATTTCTAGTTACGTCTCATCCCAAGGTCGTTTTCTGGAGGATACATTCAATTTTGTCATTTCTCCAACAAGTTTAGAATTGAGTTATTCCAGGGAACCACAGAAAATTCCTATTGAGGGGCAAAGCATCGCAGAATGTAATGTTCATGAGTACTTAAACCAAGGAGAGTTAATAACTATAAACTTCAGAGTTGATGAGGAAACTAACAATTTAATTGTTGATATACCAGACATAACCTTCAGTACAACCATCGATCAGGCGCAGGAAAACAACCTACAAACTTATTTCAGATTTACCACCAAACTTAATGACGCTACTTTAGTTGAGAATAAATTTGAGAATGATAACCCAGCATGGATTCATTCTAAACAAGGGTGCAGTGTTACATCTTCGATGAACCCCGAACCGATTAGCATGGACAGCAGCACAATTAAGTTTTCCTGGGAAATGAAGAGCCAGATAACTTATGATACTTTTAGAACTGAGGAAGTAGCTGGAGAATCGATAGACTTGATTATTGATTTTCAGGGATCTTCAACTGGTCTGCTATGCTTTGAAGAAACTGGAGACCGCAAAGAAGAGGGATACTTAGTCGTCAGTGATGCGACTATCGACGGTAGTAACCATGTTATCCATCTAGTTTCCCAGGCAATGCGTCAGGTTCCAGAATTACTACCAATGCCTGACGATATTATCAAGCTGTTTTCTCTCGAAAATCAAAAATATCCTGAGCCGGGTGTCGATAATTTCCTAAAAGCCCTTCAGGAAGCAACTCCTCCCATAGATCCAATCTCTGAACCGCAGCCCAAAAATACATTTGACTTTGATGGTTCATTTGGTATCTATGGCTGGGAACTCTTCTTTCACATTCCAGCATTAATTTCCTCCAAATATGCTGACATGGGCAACTATGACGAGGCTGAACGCTGGATGAAATGTATCTACAATCCCTCTTACGATCCTTCTAACCAAGACAGCCCCTGGGGTGTTTTGCCCTTAACAGGTAGCATTACTGACGGTAGCCGCAGCATTACTGACCCCGATGATGTAGCCCTGAAAAACCCAATTCACTATCAACATTCCATCATCCGTCAGCATCTGGAACACTCACTAGCAGAAGGGGATGATTATTATCGCCAGCAAACGCAAGAAACCCTACAACAAGCCAAGCTGCGTTATGTGGTTGCCAAAAACCTCTTCAGAAAAGAATTAGCCGATGAATTAGACGTACTCACCTCCAGCGACTGGAGTAATCCTACCTTGGGGAATGTTGTCCCAGAAAGTGACTTCCGTCCGCCCTTCAACCAGGAAATTCAGTCCCTGTACCAGACTTTTGAAAAGCGGTTATACAATCTACGCCACTGGTTGACTATCGATGGTGAACCGCTGAATATTCCACTGTTAGCAGCCCCGATTGACCCACGACAACTACAATTAGCTGCCCAGTCTGGGGTAGCAGCAACAGATGCTGTAACGTTGACTCAGACAGTACTGCCCTACACCTTTGCCGAAATACTTGGTAAAGCCCAGTACTACACAAAGGAATTGATGAGGATTGGCTCGCGGCTACAGCACGCTCTGGAAAAGCGAGATGAACGCGCACTCGAAGAACTAGGGGATGCTCTGACATATTCCTTCGATCTGGCGATAGAAATGCAGAATAAGCAGATCGACATTGAAAAAAAGGCAAAGGAAACTTTAGAGGCCTGCTAAAGCTACTCTTCAGACGAACTGGGATTGGCAGGATCGCTTCGCCAAAGAGCTACACAATGGCTATGAGATAGCGGGTTTTTCAACACTTGGCGCTAGGGAAGTCATCCTAAACGGCAAGCAAGTTTTCTCCCTAGTGTCGAGCACTCTCAGGGTAGTACCCAATATCTACGGATTTGCAGTGGGAGGAGCAGATTTCGCGGCCGTACCCGAATGTAGTAAGGAACAGTTTGAAGCAATGGCAGATATACTGGGAACATCGGCGGATGCCTTGATGCAGACAGGCAGTAATCTACGCCGTCAGGAGGAAGCCAAGCGCGATCGCGATGTTCTCAAAAAGTCTATAGAGGAATCTGATTCAGCGATCGCCGAAGCCGAGCTCAAAATCCAGATGGAAAAGAAAAACCTGGAAATAATTGAGCTGGAGAAATTTAATGAAGATCAGATGATTGCCTTCCGTGCCAGTCGATTCACCAACGAGCAGTTCTACAATTGGTACATCGGGCGGATTAGCAATTTATACAGCCTTGCCTACGATGCCACTGTCAGTTTTGCGCTGATGGCAGAGCGGGCTTTCCAGAACGAGACTGGAACGTATACCACCTTCATTCGCCCTCAATGGGATCGTCGCTATAAGGGATTGCTGGCTGGTGAAGCTCTCTGGGTTGACCTAGAGCGCATGGATCTAGCCTACTTCAACCTCAAACAGCCAGAGCAAACGGTCACCAAATCAATTTCCCTGGGACAACTCGATGAATCCGCGCTAGCATCGCTGAAACTGCGGGGTGAGGCAGTTTTCCACCTGAATGAATCGCTATTTGACGCTGATTATCCAGAACACTATGGGCGACAAATTCAGAGCATTCGAGTCTCCTTCCCAGCCCTAGAAAGTCAGGGAATCGCACCCCGTGGTCAGTTAACCCAGATATCTAGCCGCAAGTACCACAGCCGCCAACGCGATGTCAATCGCTCTGTTGTCAACTTGTTTGCTCACCAAACGATGATTCTGGACAGTTGCCAAACCGATTCTCGCCAGTTGTCGGTACCCAAGGGTCGTCTGCTACCATTCCAAGGTACTGGAGTAGATTCTACTTGGCATTTATCCTTCCCTGCTGCTGTCAAAGCTATCCGCGAAAAACAGATGACCTTCCCGCAGAAGGCTGTGCTTGATGAACTACAGGACGTGATGCTGGAAATTACCTACAGCGTTAACCTGTAAAAGCAAACGGGGACTGCGTATGGTGGAGGCTTTAAAACCCCACCAACGCTTCACTTATGCATTAGCGGGACTTAAACGAAAATCCAGAGCCAAAAATAAGTTGGGTTAATAAACCCAGGACTTACGCAAATTTTCTTTTGAACCACGATTCCTAGGGGCGCAAGGCCTTGCGCCCCTACCATATGTGGCGTCTGTGCGGTTGCTATAAAAGTACCCTTGATGGGTACTTTCTCTTTTAATAAAATTTTGTCACCATAACATCACTTACAAAACTTCTAGGTAAGTGAATTGTTAACTTATTTGGAGTTTATAAGAGGAGGGTTATGGAAAAGGAACAACCGCTCAGACTTTCCTGAGAATAGGAATTTTATCTAATAGTTTTGCAGGGCTTATTCAAATAGATGATTCTTGAACAAGCTAATTTTTTGTGACATTAGCTACATAAATAGTTATTTTTACGTGATATCTACTATAAGGATTTACTCAAGCAAAAACTATTTGGGGAATTTACTCCTAATGAATGAGAAACTATCCGGAACAAACAGATAAAGTTCTGTAGTCAAGTAAGAACAAGGCTGTTAGAGTCAACGGTTATCGCTCAGAAAACCCACAGGGTATCAGTTTCAGCTACGTAGTCAGTCAACCAGGACTCTCCACCTTGAATTGAAAAAAAAGTTAGAGGAGTTCCCTATGCAAAGACAAATGTGCTGGTTATCAAGATTTGGTACAAGTGAAGAAAAAATTTTACATTTGCGCACCGCTCCTAATGAAGCGTGGCGTCCCTACACGGCTTTCCCTCAATATACTGTCCCGGACTATAAAATCTTCAAAGGTTCTAAGGGTTGGGCAACTTATCAAAAACTAAGACAAGCCGGCTGGGTTTTACTTTCTAGTGCTAACGAAACTGCTACTGAAGAAAAGGAGCTTGTTAGCCAACATATACATTAATTTGTTGGTCGTTAGTTATTGGTTATTAGCTGGTTGATATGAGCAAACAACAAATAACCAACAACAAATAACCAACAAACGAGTCTCTAGACAAGCTGATAGGGACTCGTCAATTTATCCAACTGTTGTACCAACAAACTGAGGAACAATCCCACATCGGTAACCACACCAGTGGATTCCACAGAACCGCGATCGCTCAACTTGGTCACGACAGATGGATTAATATCCACACAAACCATCTTCACTCCAGCCGGTGTCATATTACCAACACCAATGGAATGTAGCATCGAAGACAGCATCAAAATCATATCTGCGCCTTCCAGCAACTTGGCATACTCAGTTTGCGCTTTAATCAGATCCATCTGAGTATCTGGCAATGGCCCGTCATCGCGGATCGAACCTGCAAGAGAGAAGGGCACATTTTGGCGCACACACTCATACATCACACCTTTGGTGAGTACACCTTGCTCTACCGCTGCTGCAATACTGCCATAGCGACGAATCAAGTTAATCACCTTGAGATGGTGTCTGTGTCCACCTCGCACAGCTACCCCGCGTTTCATGTCAACACCAAGGGAAGTTCCCATCAAGGATTGCTCGATGTCGTGAACTGCGATCGCATTTCCTCCCAACAGCGCTTGTACATAGCCTTCGCGAATCAGACGCGCTAGGTGTTGACTTCCGCCAGTATGAATCACTACCGGGCCTGCTGTGACAACAACTTTGCCACCACGATCACGCAGTTTACGCAGTTCCCAAGCAATTTGTTCAACGACTAATTCTACCCGTCGTTCACTAGAGACACCAGAAGCCATGAAGCTGAATTCTTGGGTGTTGCGCTGTTCTCTAGATTCCGTCTTGCGGATTGTGCGGATACCTTCAACACCGACAATCACATCTTCCCCAATTTTCAGATCCCGTAGTAGCTTACAGCGAGCCACAGGGCCATCAGGAGTACGAGTAACGGCGATCGCCCCATCCATCCGCTGATTTTGTACCTTAATCCACTGACAATCAACCCTTACTTCTGTGGGATAGATAGTGGTGACATAAAAATCATCGGGAGCCACACTGTCTTGAATAACGGGTTCCAGATTACTATCACAAACCTCTTGAGGAGGAGCAACAGCACCGATATCAATGAGCTGTGTCATCATCTCTTCCATCACTTCGTGAGAAGGAGCGGACACTTTCACATCAGCACTGGAAGTACTTTGGCGCTGTTCACCCAACTGGAAATTTAGAACCTGGAAACTACCGCCATTTTCGACGATCAAATCCAGTGCACGGCTTATAATACCAGCATCGAGTAAATGTCCATCCATGCGAATGGTGCGACTTTCTACCGGTGTATTAGCATGAACTTCAGCGCGTACAGGTTCAGTTACCCTTAGCGTTAAACACTTTGCAGCACCACCCGCTTTCAGGAATTCTGTCAACGGCGTTTCAATTACTTCAAAACCAGCCGCAGCGAGGCGTTTTTTCAGGTCATCGCTGGCTTTATTCATTACCACAATTTGGTTAATATTAACCGCATTGCAAGCAAAGTTTACAGCATCCGCTTCCTCGATCGCAATCCGCTTTTCCGGTGCCACTCGCATTTCAATCAAGCGGTTGGAATAAGCATCAAAAGCTTCTGGATAGTACAGCAAATAGCCGCCACTCAGGGGACAGAAGCAAGTATCTAGGTGATAGAAGCGTTCATCCATCAACCGCAGAGAAACTACTTCAATATCCAGCCACTTAGCGATGTAGGGGTGAGAGTCTAGTTCAGAACGGAAGCCATACCCAGCCCAAAGCCAGCGACCTTCCTATCTAGCAAAGCATCGCCAGCACCTTCAAAGGGTAAATCTTTAGGGAGTTCGTGTACCGTGTATCCTTGTGACTCAAACCACTCCTTGAAGTAAGGTCTTCACCCTGGCGTTCTTTGTGGAAAAAGCGGCTGAGTACCACAGTTTTGCCCAAGACTAAACCTGCATTGGCAGTAAATACCATATCAGGCCAACCGGGCTGAGGCGCAACTAAATCTACAATGCTGTTTTCTTTGAGAACGTAATGCAGTTTTTTGCCATTGTTCAACAGCACGATCGCGCGATGATTTATGTATATTCCCTTCCATCCACGATTAATTACATAATCCACGTCGTAATGGTCAGGAGCACACATCAGAAAACGAATCGAATCACTCATAATCAATTTAAAGTGAGGTAGACGCCTACAAGCTTGACATTTCTTACACCATACTGTAATCAGTTAGTGTAGGCTTCTCAGCGACTCCTGCTAACCGCATAGGACATTAGCTGAGCTTTATTGACGACACGGGATGCCCCTCCGCACCGGAACAATACAAAAAGTTTTGTCAACCCTTTATACTGCTAGAATTTTACCCGCCCACAGGTACGACCACGAGTAATCTGTTACTGACGGAACCCCATATTCTAGGTTGTTAAGGTTCAATGCGCAGGCAGCAGTTAGCTGTAATTTGTGAACCTGTGCCTTAAAATGGTAGCAAATTGAAATACGAAAGTTGTCAAGATCCGGGTATAGAAGTCAGGGTGTGGCAATTCAGATTAAACTAAGATTCTGAGTTATTTCCTGGGAGATTGCTGCTATTTACGACACTTTTTTCTAAAGCTTGATTAGCAACTCTGGTGATATAAACAGTCACAGCAACAGTAGCAATAAACCCAGCCAACCGAATCACCCACTTAGCGATTTGAGTTTCTGGGTGCATTTGTTGATTTTCCATTCCCATCAGGGCAAGATCACCAGCCAGGGAACCAATATAAACATACAGCACAGTACCTGGAATAATGCCAAACGAACCCAAAACATAGTCTTTGAGAGAAACCTGTGTGACACCAAAAGCGTAATTTAAAAAATTAAAGGGGAAGAGTGGAGAAAGACGAGTTAGCAGAACAATTTTCCATCCCTGTTTCCCAACTGCTTCATCAACAGCTTTAAACTTAGCATTACGTTCATTTGCTGTGCAACCCAAGCTCGTAATAGGTAGCGTCCAATCAGGAAAGCCAAACTTGCGCCTAAAGTTGCCGCAATAACTACATAGATAGACCCCCAAACTACGCCAAACAAAACACCTCCACCGATAGTCAAGATCGAACCAGGTACAAATAACAGTGTGGCCAAGATATAGAGAGCAATAAACACAATAGACTCCCAGGTGCCAAGGCTTTTGACCGAAATTAATAAACTTGGTAAAAGTTTCTGAAAATTGAAGTATGTGATGCCAAAGATTAAGATTATAAGCAGACCAATCCCCAGGGCTAGCTTAAGATTGCGATTGAATGGTTGTTTGGACTCAATAGCCATTAGGTTTACCTCACATTTAAGTGCTGTGGTTAATTCAAAATTAATACTTTTGTCGAATAAAAACTATTAAACTTCAATACCAGGTTATATCTCCCTTTTTTTCACAATTTATCCTGGCACACTGTAGAGACGTTACCTGAAAAATATCTACTTTACTTATCTAGCTTTAAGAACTCTTACAATCACTTCATTAATCAGTCCTCATGACTGAGTATAAAATATTTGGTATCTACCAAGAAATCAGGTGACGAGCAAACTAGCCAATATTTTACTCAAGCGAGTACTACTTGCCACGGGCATTAGTATTGTGGTAATCCCAATTCTTCTATATGGTCTACTGATTCTCAATCGCCCACCCCGTACAAACAAGCAGGAAACAGTTATTTCAAGGGGTAGTTTATCGCCGCGAAGCACGAACAACGCCCCGCAACTTAATGATTCATATTGTCACTATCGACCTGAAAGCCCCGGGTATCAAATTGCTATTGACCCCAGGAAAACAAGTATCAGATTTAAAGGGAAGCAATGCCCAAACTACCTCAGAATTTTTGAAAAAATATAACTTACAACTAGCTATTAATGCCAGTTATTTTCATCCTTTTTACGAGCGTCATCCTTGGATTATTACCCTCGCAGAGGCGATCGCGTTAGAGTACTGGGACAAGCAATTTCTAATGGAAATTCTTACTCACCCGCAGCACCAGGATGGCCAATTTTGTGTATTTCGGAACAACAACGCGCCCAAATAGTTCAAGAGATTTGTCCTTCTGGTACACTGCAAGCGGTAGCGGGAGCACAAATTTTGGTAGATCACGGCAAATCAATCATTAAAGAGGATACTGAAAAACCGAAAGAATTGCATCCCGTACCGCTGTTGCTATTGATAAAAAAGGTGAGAAATCTGTGGCTAATTCTTGTTGATGGTCGTCAGCCATTTTACAGCGAGGGTGTGACTTTAGGTGAGCTAAAAAACATAGCGATGGAATTAAGTGCAGACAGTGCTCTCAACTTAGATGGGGGTGGTTCAACAACCCTAGTAATGGGAGGTTGTTGTGGTTCACACCTGTTAAATTCACCGATTCACACGAAAACTCCCATGCGCCAACGCCCAGTAGCCAACCATCTTGGCATCTATGCTTTGCCGAAAAATTAGTCATTGGTCATTAGTCATTGGTCATTGGTCATTAGTCATTGGTCATCGAAGAAGGGAACAGGGAATAGGGAATAGGGAATAGGGAATAGGGAACAGTTTTTCCTATTTCCTGTTCCTTCATAAGGGAGTAAGAGACTCCCACTTCTATAAGTGGCATATTTCAGGTGGGGTCTAAATCCCCATCTGAAACCCTC
>JAYFMV010000021.1:0-95994 GCA_042408245.1 Potamolinea sp. | reverse complement strand
CCATCAGCCATAATATCCAGCCCGTAACCGTAGCTAGAATAATCCACGCGATCAAATCCCTCTGCAGGAGCAATGCTTGGATTTACATCATGAGCTGAACCCACAGTAATAATATTGTCAAACTCCTGGGAAGCCTGACCCAAAACCGACATCACACCACCATCATTACCCGCAGCCACCACAATCAACACATCATGCTGACGAGCATACTCAATCGCAGCCCTTTCTTGCGGTGTAAACTCATAACGTGTAGTCTCACTGCCATCTGGATTAATCTGAGTCAAATCCATACTCAAATTAATCACCGCATTCGGTTGTCCTGACTCCTTGGCATAATTCACAAACTCCACCAAAGAATCCGCCCAATGTCCAGAATCCGTAGCACGACCTACCCAAATTGGCGCATCATCATTTATCCCATCAATACCAACGCCATTATCATTCGTAGCAGCAATCACACCTAAAACATGAGTACCATGTTCATTCCCTTCACCAGCTTGTAACAAAGGATTCCCATCACCTGCGACATAATCATGCCCCAAGGCAATGCGACTATAGTCAATATCTGGATTATTAGCACTAAAACCCGTATCAATTACACCGATTAACGGTTGATTCGCTCGTACAAAATTAAAATGCGTTCCCTTTGTATCAGTAATAGGTGTGAGAGCTGGAGAGGTATCAACAGGAGGCTCTACTGTGTGATGTGGAGGTTCACACTCAGACACCAGAGTATTCAGATTATGAGGAACATCTACAGGATGGATATCAACAATTGGATTATCGTAAGGTTTGGCATAAGCAATTAACGCCTTACCCATATCCGTAGTACGCCAATCATGATTGGAGTCAATTACATCATCTAAATGTACCGCTGATCCCGTCGCACCTCGTATCTGGAAAATGATGTCATTGTAGTCATGGTCACTAACACCATCTACCCGTAAATCTTCCATTACAAAAGTATGACCATTGCCATTGACATCAGCAATTTGTCCCATCTGGAAAGCTTCATTTGGGTTCGCCGTTGTCATGGAAAATAGCGGACTTAAAGAACCCCAAGTCTCGCCATTAAATACTTGTTGTACTGTGCCATTGGGGATAATCATCACACCAAAAGTATCCCCAGGCTTCATCGAGTAGGTTTTCACACCTTGATATTCCCCGGAGTTATAATCGGGTTCCCAAGGCAGAGTCCCATGAAATCTTGCTCCTTGAGTGACATCATTTATCACTACGTGACCGAGATTAGAATCACTCAAGGCGCGACTTGTAGCTTCATGGATAAATTCTTCTGAACCTGGAACAAATTTATCCATCCCATCCAGGCTGAAAATCGCTACTTGTCCTTGATATTTACCACCATCAAATAGATAGTCAAAGTTGACTTTTCCTGTACTGTCAACCGTCCATAATCCAGAGGTAAACTTATCCTGGGAAGGCTCTACAGTCGTCATCAAAAGGTTGTTGATGTTATCAGAAGTGTGAGTATCAGCAACCGAATGTTCTGTAGTTGTATCGTAAATTTGGCTTAAGGAAACGGGTTCAACCTTCGAGTCTGGAACTGTTACATCTACTGAATTATCGGCAAATATTGGCTTGTCTGTCACCCCAACATCACTAACCTCTGTTCCACCAATATCTAGATTAGATGTAGAAGTTTCTGACGCTAGATTTGTCGCCAAAATACTTTTATCGGTGACAGGAATTAAGGTATCAGTAACCGCATCTTCTGTAGTTGTATCGAGGTTGTAGATGAAGGGAAGCGGTTCAATATTTGAGTCAGTCAGCGGTACATCTACTACGTGTTCTGCAAGTATTTGCTTGTCTGTTATTTCAAGATCACTACTATCTAAAAATGCCTGATGGTCACTGACCTCTGTAGCGTGAGTAAGATCAGCATCCCAATAATTTGTATCACTGGGATTAACATCTGGAACTGATGATACATGAAGGTCAGTTACTAAGGGATGTAATGCATCGTCTCCCCCATCAACTAACCCGCTAGGCGTCAAAATTCTTTCTAAAATAAAGGTTTCGCTCTGTAATGCGGTCGAAGTCGGTTTTATTTGCCGTTTCTGCGCTGTAGCAGTCCGTTTCTTCCCAGGAAACCAAAATCCACCCATAAGACGCCCCTGTAGGTTGATAAATTTCCCTTAATTTATTCCTTTGGAAGGAAGATAAGCTAGGGAAAAGTTCTCAATTTTGTGAATCTTCATAGAAGATTCACAAAATTGGCGATAAAAATCAAGTTTTTATGAAGTTTTGATGAAGTAAGCAGCTTCAGTCAAATTGCAAGGGAGAGTCAGTTTATTGTGCAATTAGAGACTTAAAAAAATTATCCAAAAGCTTGCGTAGGGGCGCACGGCCGTGCGCCCCTACAAACGTTGACATTAATCACAATTACTAAGCATCTACCACAGGGCATGAAACTTGAAGAAACTTTCAATCCTGCTACTAATTCCGTTTGTCCAGATATTACCGCGCATTGGCAATTAAGTATTCATCAAAAAGACAAAATAGTTCTGCAAGAAAAAATAGGCAACCGTCGATATCAATTTTCACTGGTTGAAGGCTACGCTTTGCAACGCTTTACGGGTAAGTTGACAGTTCAGCAAATCCAGGATTCATGTAAGCAGCACTTTGGTGAAATCGACCCTAATTTAGTAGAAAATTTACTCAAAAAATTGCTGGCATTGGGTGTTCTAGAAAACTCCAATCCTGCGACTCCTCCTACTGCAAATACTTCTAGTCCCCAACTAAAATCATCTGTAAATTGGACTTACAATCCAGAGGGTTACTGGATTTTAGATAACCCAGAAGATAAGACTTCATCACCTATGCAAGTAGGAGAAGGTGATAAAGCAATACTTGACGATTTGGGACAACTTTCCCCGCGAGAAATTTGTGCAAAACATTCCATTCCTTTCCAACACCTACAGCAATTACTGAGTATGTTAACGGCGACAGGAATGTTAGAAGGGTCTAAAGCATTTGTCCCGTCACCTCGTAAATTTAGTCCTCTGCAATTACTATCTTTCAAGCTTCCTCTATTTAATCCTGACCCTTGGTTAGACAAGCATATCGATAAATTGCGGTGGATTTGGACGAAGCCATTTGGTTGGTTTTTAAGTGTATTTCTCATCGCTTCTACAGTAGTTGGACTATCCAAACAATCTCAAATATTCTTCACCGGATATAAACTTTGGGAAAATCAAGGCTTGTCTGTCCTAATTCCCTTCATCCTCCTCTGTGGATTTGTCGTCACAATTCATGAACTAAGTCACGCTTTCACTCTCAAACATTATGGCGGAACAGTTCCAGAAATCGGACTATTCATCATTTGTTTAATGCCCGGTTGTTATACCGATACTACCGCTTCTTACCGTCTTGTGAAACGTCGTCAACGAGTTTTAGTAGTTGGTGCTGGAGTGCTTTGTCAGGTTACGCTTTGGGCAATTGGTTTATGGCTTTGGTTGTTGTTAGCTGAAACAAGTTGGCTAAAAAATATCAGTTATTTATTGATGGTGGCGGCTTTATTCACGGTGGTGATTAATCTCAATCCCTTGGCTAAATTTGATGGTTATTACTTAGCGAGTGCTTTGAGTGGGATTAATAATTTACGCTCTCGATCTTTCCAATTTTACGCTAATTTATTTCGTCGCCGTTCTCGACCAAAAGATCCAAATACACGCTTAATTCTTGCAGGTTACGCTCCATTTAGTTTGCTTTACAGTCTACTGGTTTTTGGTAATCTCTTGTTGTTGTTAACTGGATGGACTCTGACGAATATTCCCTTTTGGGCATTATTACTACTAACTATTTGGGCAATTTATTTTTACTCTCCCTCTCTGAATACAACTTCTACTTCCATGACAAATCCTCAATCAGAAAAACGTCCTTCTCTCAAAGTTGTTCCACCTGTTGTAGCGCCTCCAACTTCATCACAATCAGAGACAAAATCTACTTCATCAACCTCTTGGAAGCCTGTTTTTTTTATTGGGTTAAGTGTTATTGGTTTAGGTATCCTTAGTTTCTTACCTGTTCCTGACAAAGTTTCTGGTTCAGCAGTTGTGGAACCTAGACCTGATTACTACCAATCGGTTTTTGTACCAGAACAAGCGATGGTGGAAAAAATCCATGTCAAAAATAATGCTGTTGTAGGTGAGGGCGATCCACTGGTTACATTTTCGCAGCGGGAACTGACAAGAACACGTCAAGATGTTGATAGCAAGTTGTTAGAAGCACAGTCCAGACTTAACACGGCTGTTCAGCAAAAAATGTTAGCAGATAGCAAGCTCAACAAAGCGAAAATTAATGAACAATCCAGCCTTCAAAAAGTGACTAAACTTGAGCAAAAGATAGCGAAAATGAAACAAGGTGATAACTCGCTTGTTCTTCAGTTGAAATTACAACAGGATAGTAAAAGGCAACAAATCACGGCACTGCAAAGGGATTTAACTCTGATAGAAATTCAGATTGAACGTAGTCAGGAAGCAGCAGAGGCTAAAGCAATTTCTTCTAGACAATGGGACGAACTGATTCAGAGAAAAAACAATTTACAGGGGCAAATTGATAGGGAAAAAATTGACATTCAAGGGCTGGATGCTCAAGTTTCCCAAGCGAATGAACTTACTCAAGAAGAGTTATTGAATCAGCAACTACCGGAGGCGATGGATAAGACAAATGAGGTACAATTAGCGTCTCAAGAAGTGCAGGCGTCTGAGTCACAAGTTCAACAATTGAAGAGTTTAGTTGAATACTGGCAAGCAGAACAAAAAAAACTGACCAATCAACAAAATGATTTCACTTGGCGGGCAAAGTTTTCTGGTACTGTTGTCTATGCTAAAGGAGTAGAAACTAACGAGCCTCGCAAATTCCCGGAAGGGCAAGAATTGTTGAAAATTGTTGACTTAAAACAGCTATCTGCCACAGTTGAGGTGTCACCTGAAGAAGCGCGACGTGTCAAGCTTGACTTACCTATAACGTTTCGCCCTGATGCGGATTTTCAGGGGTATTCTGGGAAAGTTATTGATATTCCCCGTGCGACGGTATCAGAGTCATCTGCATCTAATCAAGCGCCAAATTCACCCAGGGTTAAGGTACGCATTTTGTTTGATAAACCGGATGAAAGTTTGGTTTTAGGAACCACAGGAAATGCTCATATTCAAGTTAGCAAAATTCCAGTTTATCAGCACCTAAATCGAGAGTTTCTCAAGCTATTTAATCCGGGACGTTTCGGTTAATACTGAGATATTTTATTATTCATTGGTAATCCCCATATCTCGCCAGGGAATCAATTCCCCCTCTTATAGCTAAAGTCCTCTGAAGAGGACTAATATTATTGACCTATGCATCCCACTGAACTGAGATTAATCTCCAAAAAACTCTGCGTTTCTCTGCGCAATACTCTGCGCTCTCTGCGTTAAAAAAACATATTATTCCAAGGCAAACGGATTCGATATAAAATCCTTGTAAGCGCCTGCATTTATAGCAAGTTTTCCAATCGTTGCAATACAAGATGTCGTAGGAGTGCAAGGTAAGAGCGCCCCTACACTGTACTCTACGAAGCTTAAAATTGCTGTAGTCCTATACAAGTGGACTTTAGCTATGAGAGCGGATTAATGCCATCCTCTTCATTGTCCTAAAGGTAGTATTACCGTAAAAGTTGTACCGACTCCAATTTCACTATTTGCAGTAATGGTTCCGTCGTGTAAATCCACACACTTTTTGACAACAACAAGCCCCAATCCTGTACCAGGAATATTACGGACATTTTTGCCGCGATGAAATGGTTCAAATAGCAGTTTTAAATCTTCCTGGGAAATACCAATACCCTGATCCTGAATACTTATACTAGCAATACCTTGTTGGCAATCCAGAGTAAAGTCAATATTACCTCCCTGGGGTGAATATTTAATCGCATTTGAAAGCAAATTACCAATAATAGACCTGAGCAATTTTTCGTCTAAATAAGCATTGCAACATTCTCCTTGGCAGACAAAAGTGATGCTGTGTTGGGTACTGGTAGTAAACCGAATTTCTTCAATTAAGTTACGGCAAAATTTTTCCAGATCGAGCAATTTGGGATTAAATTCAAGTTTTCCAGTTTCTGCCCGATTGATAGTCAAAATATCATTAATTAGCTGAATCATGTTTTTAACAGAAGCTTGAATCCGATGCAGATTTCTTAGCTTTTTTTCTGTTTCACCACTTTCATCTATGCAATTTTCCAGGAGTTGTGACGCTGCTAAAATAGTACTGAGTGGGGTACGAAATTCATGAGATGCCATTGAGAAAAAACGAATTTTCAGTGCACTCAATTCTTTCTCCCTTTCCAAGGCCAAGCGAATTTCGTCCAGTCGCTTGCGTTCAGTAATGTCAGCAACAACCGCCACTAAACCGCTGATTTTGTCATCACTATCTCGTAACGGCGCTGCAGAGAAGCTGATGTCAATCGTAGAGGCATCTTTTTTATTTGGGCGAAACTCTACACCTGCGTGGGTTGCTCCTTGCAGTACACTCTGTTGTATCAAGTTGTACTCTTGCAGTTTGTCTTCAGGGATAATCGGGTTAGGCTGATTGATTACCTCTGCTTGGGTCCAGCCAAACATCCGCTCTGCTGCTGGATTCCAAATCTTGACTTTACCATCGATATCAAGGGTGAAAATAGCGCGGGGAGAGGCGATAATTAGGGCTTCTAGGGTTTGATTGCTGTGGCGCAAGGCGGCTTCGGTGCGCTTACGTTCGGCAATTTCTTCCCGCAGGTAGATGTTGGCTCTGCCTAATTCTTCTGTACGATCCTGTACTCTTTGTTCTAGTTCGCTGTTAAGTTCTTGTAGTTGTTCGTAGAGTTCTGATTGTTGGATGGCGATCGCTACTTGTGTGGCCAATTGTTTCATCAATTCAATTTCTAAAGGCTGCCATTCCTTCACATCTGTGCAATGATGAGCAATTAATAGTCCCCAGAGATTTTCTCCCTGAAGGATCGGTACTACCAATTTTGCTTTGACGCCGAATTGTTGCACAAATTCAGCCAAACAAGGCTCAACATCACTCTGGTTTATGTCAGGAATCGCGCGAATTTTTCCCTGGGAGTAAGGCCTGATGATATTCTCTGGGAAAAACTTCCTCTGGGAAGGATTGCCCTAAAATCATCGGATAGTCTGGTAGTACTGTCTCGGTAATGGCGCTACCGGTGCCATCTTCCCAAAGGCGATAGATCAACACGCGATCGCATGCGAGAAAGTGTCTCACTTCCGCCACTGTGGTCACAAGTACATGATCCAGATTCAAGGAACGACGGATATGGTGGGCAATTTGGGTTACCAGTCGCTCCCGTTCTGTTTGTTGACGTAGTACAATTTCTGCACTGCGACGTTTGGTAACTTCCTGATGAAGCAGATAGTAAGCAGCCAACAGGAAGAGAACTACTAATTCAATGGCGATCGAAACTGGGTTGGCAAGATTGAGCATCAGCAGAACCCCTCCAAACCCTATAGTATTATTTACTTATCAAATAGTGGCTCAAAAAATTAGACCATATTAAGCCAAGATTAGGCAGAGCGAGGTAAATCCCAGTACTCCAAGGCTGTTTTAAGCCTTTCCTGTACAACTGCATCGGATTCTTGGGACAAAGCTTGTTTTAGGGCGTCGATTGCCTCAGTTGTGGCAATTTCCTGTAAGGAGATAATAGCTGCATAACGGAGTGCCCAATCTTGAGCATTAAATAGTGCCCAAATCAGTTTTTCCACAGCACGCTCAATTGCTTCTAAATCACCCCAAATGCCAATTTGTCCTAGTCCCCTTGCTGCTACTCGTCGCACATTTCCCTGACAGTGATTGGCGACTTCTACACCAACTACTTCTATTAACAAATCCAGGGCGCGAATATCACCAATCTTGGCTAAAGCTTGAACAATTAAAGCCTGTACTCCATGATCCTTAGTCGCCTGATAGGCTGTAATTAAGGGTTCTACTGAATCTGGTGCTAGTTGTACTAATCCTTCCACAACAGCAGACGCTACAGCAATGTTGTGATGGTGCAACATTTTTATCAAGGAAGCAATTGCTGCGCTGGTTCTTCTATCAGCTAAAGCTTGAATCAAGTTAACTATTTCTACTGTACTGGCAGCACTATTTAACTGCTCAATTAAATCTGTATCGGTGAGTGCGTCATTGGTTATTTGTTGTACAGCCCTACGGGCATGAAAACGATTATTAGTCATGAAAAAGCAGTAAATTAAAGTTGAATTAATAAATCATCAATTGCTTGAAGTAATACCTGAGACTTTTCTCGTTTGGCTGTCTCTTCTGTTGTATTGTCCTGCAAGACTGCTTCTAAGATGCGCTTCAAGTTCAACAACTTCAAGCTATTACCAACCTTAGCTTGCATAATTGCTCTTGCTGCGGTCAGATGTCCGATCGCACCTAAGTCAAAAGCAGCAGACCAACGCAAATACATATTCTCATGACTGAGATTTTTGACAATCCGCTCAATGTACTGAGGTTCTTGAGTCAAAATGTAAAGATATCGCGCTGCTGCACATTGTACCCGTTCTGAACGATGTTGGAGAAAAGGCTCAACTAGAGGACGAGCGTCCCAAGCTTGCAAGGTTCCTAAAGCTTCAATCAAGACTTCATAGGGTTGCTCTAAGCTGGATTTCAACAGCGCTAGTATTGGGGGAACTGCAAGGCGATCGCCAATTGCAGCTAAAGCTTGTACCACGGCTTCCCGTAAACGTAAATCTTGATCGCAGTTCAAGGCTTCAAGCAATGCGGGGACAGCTTGCGGATTTTTCAATTGTCCCAAGGCACGTGCCGCTTGACGCCGCAAGGGATACCCACCCTGTTCTGTGCGATATCGCTCATCCCGGAGAGCCTCACAGAGCGCCGTACAGGCTGATTGTACTTGCTGTTTACCTAGCCACCAAGCAGCGTAATAGCGGGTTTGATTGTCGTCTCCTGCTAAAGCCGCGATCGCTGTTTCAGCAGAAAGGATTGGTTCGGTAGGAGAAGCTACACTCGTCATATCAATGCCAAAAACAGTACTCTAATAATCAGGTTTAAAAAAACTAATTTTTACTTTTTTATTTGGTATGAAAAAAAAGGGAGATTTCGGAAATTTTATCTCCTCTCCCTCTCTCTATTTTCTCACTATGTTTTTGATTTTGGATGCAATTATTGGGAATTTACTAATCTCAAGAAAGAAATTGAGCTGTTAACCAAACTAATCTACAATCCTTGGTCAAAAATTTAAGTGGGTGTAATGCTAACGATTTTGCCGCCGCGCTTATGAATTTCCTGGAATTTGTCAGAAAGCTGGTCAAAAGGTACACTGTAGACTTGGCGAGAGCGACGCACTGCCACTTTACTACCAACTCCTCCAATAACCGCTTCTACCAGGTACAGGCGACTATCGCCCCGTGTGGCTGAACTGCGTAAGGTTCCTGCTCCCGATGAAGCCCCGATTCTGCTATAGAATGAGGGGGTAATAATCGAGTTGGGCATATTCATTGACACCCGCATCCGCAATTTGGAGTCTTTGCTGCCAAACTGGGCGTTGTCACTATTGCCATTGCCACGATAAACCGAGAACAAGCGATTAAATCCAACAGTCTTCATGCCAGGAATTGACTGAAAGCCTCGGTAATTAGGAACGGTGTCATTCCCAAAGGCATTGTCATATTCTGCGCTGTCGATGTAGGAGTCAATCTCCGCTGTGTAGCCTTTGGAGGCGTACAAATCTACGTGGTGGGCAATTTCTGACTGGTCATAAGGAGCGCGTCCCAATAAGTGCTTGTAGTTCAACTCAATGAAACGCACCTGGGATTTGTTGTAAAAAAAGCGCTCTTTGTAAAATTCAGATTGAGCCAACGTCCGGATAAATTGGCGGACGTTAATGCTACCATCCCGCAACAAAGATTCAGCGCTGGCGAACACGCCGCTCATATAAACTCTTTCGCGTCCAAACACGTGTTCGTATGCAGCCCGAAACACCTGTTGCAAATCATCCTCAGTCCAATGGCGGCGAAGTTCAACTTTTCTGTCTACCGCCGCACCAATGCCCAAGCGGTCTTGAGTTAAACTACTCATGTGTTAAGTTCCGTTGAAAAAATTACTTTATTTTTTTGTCGTTTGTCATTGGTCATTTGTCATTGGTCATTTGTCTTTTGTTCCATGACTAATTACTAATAACCAACAACAAACAACCAACAACTAACAACTAATGACTAGCTCAACGCATTAATAGCGTAGTTGAGGTAGATATTGGCTTCACCAGCCACGTCACCGGACAAACCATGATTGTCACGGACAAATTCTAGGGCTGCAACGTACCAGCTAGGGGATAAACCCAAGGCCGCGTTAAATTCGCTTAATCCCGCCACCACGTACTCATCCAAAGGACCTGTACCACCGACAACACAGCAGTAGCTGATGGTGCGCAGGTAGTGGTCAATGTCGCGGACGCACTTGTTTTTGCCTTCTTGGGTAGAGGCATACTGTGGCCCTTGCATCTGAGTGGTGTAAGGGAATTTTTTGTAAACGTGATTAGCAGCAGCTTCGGCCCACTTCTGACCATTGCTAGCGAATGCTTGAGCGGCTTGCAGTCCAGCTTGTGCGCGGCTGAAGCGACCAAAGATGGCTTGCATTTCGGTGTTGCTTACGTATGCACCGCGAGTGTCGGCTGATGCAATTGCTTCGGTTAGGGGGGTTTTCATGATACTTTTTATCTCCTGGATGGTTTGATTAAGTTTTGAATCTTGCTCTTTAAGTTGGGAACTGATGCTGAGAATTGCTTAAGCAACAGCGCCAGCAGCCCGATCAAAGTAGCCAGATACTTCAGACATCAAACTGCTGCAATCACCTTTGGTAATTCCGCTGGGGTTGTTGGCGATCGCTAGTGATGCTTCTTTCATCTTTTGGATACCGGAAGCAACAGTTGCACCAGGAGTACCGAGAGCTTGATATGTTTCACGTAGACCATTCAAGCAACGATCATCCATTACGCTGGCATCGCCTGCTAATACTGAGTAGGTAACGTAGCGTAAGATAAATCCTAAGTCGCGAACACAAGCGGCTTGGTTACGGTGATGGAAGCAAGCACCACCGGGACCGAATACTTGAGGCTGTTCCGCAACCAAGGCACGGTAAGCATTAGCTGTAATGCTAGAGGCATTGCTGTTGAGTCGGTTGACGATATCTAAGCGCTTGTTGCTGTCAGCAACCATTGCTGACAAACCATTAATTTCGTCGCTGCTGAGGTAAGCACCTTTTTTGTCAGCTTGGTCAACAACTCTGGAAAAAGCGTCAAGCATTTTGTTAATTTCTCCTAAATTATTTAGGTCTTAAAAGTGGTGAGTGACTTGTTGAAGCTCACCTAGGAATGAAAGTTACACACCAAAAGTAAAAAAATTGGTACGTAAAAAGTAAAAAAATCGGAAAGAATGAGAGAAATTCATAAAACTTTACACTTAAAAAAAATCTGAGCTAATTTCTTGGCTTATTGTAAACATTAGTGACGCAATTATAAATTAAAAGTAAATTATTGGCTGCTGGTGAAAAGTAAGGTGTATTAGATGTGAGAAGCAAGGAGCTAATAGTAACAAATACTTATGTCCTCCCGCTGCTGCAGTGAAAGAATCTCTCAATAGGAGGAACAATCTGGGGTAAAATTTTTTAAGTTAATCTTTCACAAAGGCTGCGTGAGGATGTTCCCCTTTGCTTAAGCAAGCTTTAACATACTCACCTTGTTCTCTGCCATGAGGATTCTTTTTGTTGAAGACGATCTGCGCCTTGCGGAAACATTAGCAGAAGCCCTCACCGACCAACGCTATGTTGTTGATATCGTGACTGATGGGGAAGCCGCCTGGAATCAAGCCAAAATCCTTGACTATGACTTGATGGTGCTAGATGTGATGCTCCCAGAATTGGACGGAGTGAGACTGTGTCAAAGGTTGCGATCGCATGGCTACAGTATGCCTGTACTCTTCCTAAGTGCCTGTGACACGATCGCCGATAAAATCACTGGGCTAGATGCTGGTGCAGACGATTATCTAGTCAAACCCGTAGATTTACAAGAGTTATTTGCTCGCATTCGGGCCTTGTTGCGTCGGGGCAATTCTTGTTCACCACCAATCTTAGAATGGGGAAGCATACGCCTTGACCCCAGCACCTACGAAGTATACTGTGGCGATAAGCTATTACACTTGACACCTAAAGAGTACGGGCTTTTAGAATTACTGATGCGGAATGGTCGGCGCGTACTCAGTCGTAGTGTGATTATGGAGCACGTCTGGTCTCTTGAGGCTCCACCAGAAGAATATACGATCAAAGTTCACATCAGAACCCTACGTCAAAAACTCAGAACCGCTGGCTCTCCTGATGATTTGATTGAAACAGTACACGGTCTGGGTTATCGTCTCAAACAATTGCCCTAAGCTAATACTTGTTGTTAAATATTTTCCTAATCTTCCTCTATGGGTTGCTTTGGTGTAGCAACTGGTTTGAGCAGCACTTTATGGAAATCTTTTCTAGTTTTAGTATCTAGATAGCGCTGTTGTAAAGATTGCCACTTTTGCCATGCTTGAGAACGAGTTTGAGTCAATTCAGCGGCAAGAGTTGGCAATTGAACTGTAAGATCTGAGCCAAGAGTATCTGTGAGAAATTGTCCCAAAACAAAACTGTCTTGAATTTCACCTAAAATGCTTTGAATGTCTTTGACATCTTGGAGATAATCTTGATAATTAGAGCTATAAAAGTCAGTAAACAACTCCATTTGATAACGCACTCGTTTAGCTTGCTTACGTAGGCTATGAAGTCTGTCTCCCTCGATATCTAAAAGCTCAGCTACTGCTTCCGAATCAAGATGTTCTTTGATGTATATTTCTCCATTTTTTAGTTTCACCCCTACTAACCAAGCTGGATCGAGAAAAAGTTTACTAACTGAAGGTAAGAGCAAATCTGGCAAAATCTCGTAAATTGAAATTTCGGCAAGCTCTCCGTATTTTGGCTTTTCCAGGTAATCTTTAAAAGCTCGCTTCAGTTTCTGATATTGTTCAGCTTGTAGGGTTGTCTGAACCTGTTGAAGTGACTTTTCACGCTGATGAGCTAAAGTTGACAAAACTTTCTTGAGAGCGTCTTGTTCTTGTAGTACTACCCATGTGGGAAGAGCTGGGATATACTTATTTTCCAGGGCCTCTTGCAGAACATCTATATCTCGTAATTCACCCAATTGTCGCGCAATTTTGGCAATTTTTTGTTCTTTTGCAGCTTTAGGGAGCGAGATAGCAGGAGAGAAACCAGCGATCGCTGTACGCAGACGCCGCATCCCTACCCGCATTTGGTGTAAGGCTTCCGGCTCTTTGTCTTTCAGAACATCGCTTTCGTGCTTAATCGTTTTCTTGAAGTGTTTCTTGATTGCCAGATATGCCCAATCACCAAAAGTATTTGGAGTTTTGATTAGAGTTTCTTTCATGATAAGTAGATGCCGCGTTCATGTAGTTGATTGTAACTACGGTCTACCATTTAAGTAGAATAAGATAGAGTAAGTTAATCTACCATACTCCTAAAGTGATATTTGTGGTCTAAGCTACCCTCGCCAAGGAGGTTGGGTAATATCCAAGGGACTGGAAACCCACAAATCATAGCGAGTTGAAGTTTTCCCTGTTTGCAGATGCTCTTCTGAAAGGGTAGGAGGAGGCGATCGGGTACACACCACCAATACTCCCAGAAGGTATCAGCATCCAAAGGAATGATGCGTTTAACGACACCGGGAAAATGTTCGGGCTGCTGAAATTCGAGAATTTCTTGCAAAGAAGCAATATTTGCATCAGGAATCGGCAATTCTAGATTCTGAGCTAAGGGATGCTTTAGCGCGAGAGTTATTTCTTCAGGAATGAACGATTCAAAGTTAATCACGGCTTATCTCTTAAGGTCATCGAACCGGGAACTTTTCCGGTTGCAGTAGCATTAAAACATTGAAAAGAGTAACTAAACCTTGCATAGTTGTCACTCAAACCATTATCTTTAAAAGATAAGTTTTTTACACGCACTATCCTTACCGACAAAATCCTTATCCAACTGTATGACGCCGCGCCAAGATTTGGGAGCAGCACTAGAGTCCACAAGGGCATTGAATACAAGAGACTTTGCCAGCTTAATGCCGAGACCTGGTTGGCATTATGCAAACCATGACTGGGAAGGTTTTTTGTAGCGGTTGCGGTTGCAGGAAATTCAGGAGCCAGATCAGCGAATAGCGATGATTCACTGATGACGTTTTAGATAATTTAGTGCCGTGTAAGGGGAGGTGACACAAACTGAGTCGCCCAAAAAATGTTTTTTTTGTTTTCCCAGAGATTAGGGACACCACGAATAGTGACTCTATCGAGAGTCTATGAGTGCTGTAACAGGTGCAGGATTGCTCATTCTTGAGAAAACTCACCGATGTTTAGTTAGGAAATAAGTATTAGCTTGTGAAGCAGCAGAGAGGTTATGCGATAACTCTGCAAAATTCTCAGGATCTTTACTTACAAGATTCAGCTTATTTCCTGCTATTCACATTTACTCGTTGATAGTCATTTCAATTCAGTCAAAGTCAAGGGCGATTGATAATTCAAGAGTTGCCACAAGCAGCCAATAATTACGCCTTGACTCACTGTTGTTTTCAAGCATCAAAGATGCACCAATCGTATTAACTTCGGTGGGATTATTAGTTAACCCCTGCCAGATGAACTTTCTTTTAAGAAATTCAAGTCGAGCTAGAAGCTGACGAAAAGCAGGGAAAATCAGGCAAATTTTATGAAAGCAAGTGAATTTTCCAGAGCAGCAGAACTTTTGAGTAGGGATGAAACAGGAGAACGAAACTTTTCCGGTGCCAATCTTATTGGAGCCGATTTAAGTGCAGAAAATCTGAATCGTATCAATTTAACTTCTGCCCATATGAACGGGGCAATTTTAATTAAGGCTAAACTGATTAGAGCGAATCTGAGCAATGCTGACTTGAGGTTTGCAGACTTATCAAAAGCGCAACTGATTGAGACAACTCTCTCCAAAGCTGACCTGAGTAAAGCAACATTAATTGAGGCCGATTTAAGCGGAGCAATACTGAGTGGAGCGATTCTATCTGGCGCTGATCTAAAGTTTGCCACCTTGATTGGATGCAGTATGATTGGTACCTTGCTCAAAGAAACAAAACTGACAAAAGCTAACTTAACTGGTGCAACTTTAAGTCGAGCAATTCTTGTACAAGCGGACTTGAGAAAAGCAACTTTGAGTCGAGCAATTCTCAGTGAAGCAGATTTGAGCGGAGCAAACCTGAGTGGAGCTAGTTTGATTCGAGCTTATTTGCATCGGGTGAAATTGCGTGGTGCAAATTTGGAGAACGCTGATTTGAGCGAAGCTGACCTCAAAGGTGCTGATTTGAGTGGAGCAAATCTCTGTGAAGCTGACTTGAGAGGAGCGGATTTGCGGGAAGCGAATCTCAGCGGTGCTGACTTAAGTGGGGCTGACTTGCAAGGAGCTAATCTCAGTATGGCAAGTTTGAGTGGATTGTTGCTCAAAAAAGCTAACTTAAGGGGAGCAGAACTCAGCAAGGCGAATTTGCAAAAAGCTAATTTATGTAAAGCGAATCTTGCGGGGGCAAATCTGCTTGAGGCTAATTTACAAGATGCTAACTTAAGTCAGGCAAATTTGCTGCGAGCGGGCTTGCTGCTCTCTTATTTGACGAGAGCTAACTTGAGTGGTGCTAATCTGAAGGGCGCTAATTTGATCGGAGCTAACCTCACGGAGGCAAATTTGAGCGAAGCTTCTTTGGAAGGAGCGATTATGCCCAACGGTACAACTTATAGTTAGATTGAGCTGGGGAAGGGGAAGGGGTAATAGAAATTTTCAATTAGTCCCCAGTCCCCGATCCCCAGTCCCCACTACAGTTCGCTTACTTTTATTTGCCGTAGTAGAGCATCATAGACAGTAGTTAGGCTATCTGAGAAAGCTAGAGGTTCCAACTCTTTGATAGCTTTGATGGCAGAATACTGCTTTTTACGAAGTTGCCATTCTTCTTCCCAATGCTGGCGCTCGGTAATATTATTGCTAACCCAATGAGCTGCAACCAATTCAGTCTTTAGCAAGTTATTTATATCTGGCATTTCTTGATGACATTGGCTACAAAACCAGTAAATTCTTTGGAAAGAGATATGACGAAGTAAACGTTGTGAACAGCAAGGACACAAGTGTTTATTCATAAAATAAATTTATGGTTATGGGCATTTACTCCAACAATTAAATTAGCCATTAGAGATAATGCATCAGGTGTCTTGGTTTATTAATTACTTTCTATATCTTCCTTAATTTTTTTCACTAAAAAACTTTACTTATACAAATCTTTATTTAAAGAATAAGTTTTTTTACCAATACCAAGAGAATTGCTCTGGGAATTGCTCTAAGAGTAATTTACTACCCAGATGCCATTGCTAACTTTAAGAAGCCTAGAGGTTCCTATCCTCTACCTAAAGTATGAATTTAATTTTTGGGAGGGACACACTAATCCGATACTTGACAGTATCAGCTAGCTAGAGAATCATCTAGGTCTAAGAATCTCCAGCCTGAAGGTGTGGGTAGTATCAATCAACTATTCTCAGCAATCCGTGCCGAACCCCATAAAAAACTCGGTCGATGAGTGTCCGCTCTGTTTCCGACATGGAGTGATCACAAAGCAAAGCATACCTTAAGAGTAGCTGCTCTGTACAAGTAATTTGACGATACATTAAGATTTCACCAATGAGTTCTTCAACATTAACCAGGGGCGCAAACACTTGAGATGACATGGTATTTTTTTTGTATAGATTTATGCTTTTAATATGAACTTTTTATGAAAAGTTTTCGGTGATCGCAAGCTAAAAGAAAAGGTGATAGTAAACAAGGTTTGTCTGTGATGCCTGTCACTAAGACGTTCAACCATAAGAAAAAGGTGGAAAGTTTTTGTTAAGAAAAGCTACATTAATCGCTCTGGGGTAAAAAAGAATTGGCAAAAATTGCCGCTTGAGTGCGATCGCGTAAACCTAAATGACTAAGAATGCGTGTAACATAATTTTTAACAGTTCCCTCCGAAATGTAGAGAGTCTGTGCAATCTCACGGTTGCTAGCACCAGCAGCAATTAGCCGCAATACTTCCTGTTCTCTAGGGGTCAAGTCATCCCAAGTAGCTGGGGGAGTGGCTGAGGGAAGAGGAACTTTTGCCATAGCCTTTTCAAATAACCCTGGCCCCAACTGGGTGTAACCCTTGTGAACCGCACGAATTGCAGCAGCTAACTCTTCTGAAGGCGTATCTTTCAGCAGATACCCTGTAGCCCCATATCGTAGCGCCTCAGTAACGTATTCATGATCATCAAAGGTGGTGAGAACCAAAACTTTCGTACCAGCAAAACGCTGACAAATTTCGCGCGTCGCTGCTACCCCATCCATAATCGGCATGCGGATATCCATGAGCACGACATCTGGATGCAAAGATTCTACCAAGGCGATCGCTGTTTGCCCATTTTCACCTTCTCCCACTACCTCTAAATCTGGTTCTAATTCCAACAGCGCTTTTAAACCCTGACGGATCAGACTTTGGTCATCTACTAGCAAAACACGAATCATAATTAGTTGTTGGTTGTTAGTTGCTCGTTGTTAGGAATTACTTCCCCCCTGACAATAATAATTTGTATAGTTATTAACTTGATTTCATAGCTGTTATTGCATCTAGGTTGCTGTTAGCCAATTTTGCTCATGCAAGCGCTGCCAAGCTTTGCGAATATGTTGGGGTTTGAAAAGGTTGCGCTTCCTGTCGCTCCACTCATGTACTCTTTGAATCGCCAACTGAGTATCCTTTACTACGTTGGGGTCTTCTTTAGCAACCCAGTGAACTGTTGCCAGCAGTTCCATCCCATAAGGCGTTTCAAAGCCAAATATAAGGTTACTCACTCGCTCTAAACGCTGTTGGCCCTCTGGTTCTGTTTCTAAAAAAGTTTGTGCGGCAATTCTACCTTCTGGCAACACATAAATTTCAGCGCTTTCTGCAATGCTTGTCCCATCACCATAGCCACAAATATAATGCCCTTCAATATGTTTTAAAACGTGGTTAAGATTGTCAGCGTAGGGACCATATTTATGTTTGATATAAGGCAACTTTAACGGTTCCCCAGCTTCTTGCAAGAAATAGGCGAGTTTCTGAATTTCTAGCTTGGTCAACTCATAACCGGGAATACCGTAAAGTTCCAGCAAGCGAATGAACAAAGCACGAGCACGGGTCATGTTAGGCGTTTTGGTTGCAACGGGCATTTTTTCCGCCGCTGGTGCACTCTTTAGCTCAAAAATAATTACCTGAACATTTGGTAGTTGGGCAAAGGCTGATTGTATTAGGGGTTTAACTTCTGCCCAATTTAAGCCGCCGTTACCGCATCCTAGCGGTGGAATTGCTATTGAGGTGATACCTAATTGCTTAACTTCTGCAACTAAAGCTTTTAGCCCACTTTTGATGTCTTCTATTTTTGATTTGCCTTTCCAGTGTCGTTTAGTAGGGAAGTTAATGATGTACCGAGGGTTAAATAAACTATCTGTAGCCACCGTAAACATACGCCCTGGTTGTACTTCTCCAGATTTACAGGCTTGGTCGTATTGGCGGAAGTTTTCAGGATAAGCTCGCTTGAATTGCAAAGCGATACCTTTACCCATGACACCCACACAATTCACGGTGTTTACTATGGCTTCGGCATTTTCTTCTAATAAGTTACCTTGCTTAAATTCAATCATTTATCTGACCCATTCAGTACAAAAAGCACTAACAAATTAATTTTAGTAATACCAATTATAGTAATCCATAACAGGGATTTTAAAATTTAATTTTTGTAATATACTTTCAGCTTCTGCTTTGATTCTGCTGTTGATTACGCCGATTTCTTTAATTAGCGAGCAAGGACAAAATTTATGCACTAAAAATTCTGCTTGTCGTCGGAATTTACGATTGGGGTCGTCTTGAGTATCAAACCAGTATTTTGAATCCATGAGTTCCCAATCAATGACGAATTTTAAAGCTTCTAAGTCATCATAAAAATCAGCATATGCCATTACTGCATGACCATCAGTAAAAGCAAAAATTAAACCTAAAGCTTCTATATCTTCTGCTTCAAAAACCAGATAAATTATTGAACTTTGTTCTCCGCTATAGCCTTGGACATTACCTTTGTGAATGGCATAAAGCATAGGTGAACGAGGGGCAAAATAGAAGGGTACATAATCATGTAAAAATCCACCCGCAGCGCAAGGAATGCGGGTTAATGCTCGTCTATCTTGTATGTGTCCATGAGCAATATCTTGATAGTTAGTTTGCTGTTGTTTTAGGCTACTATTTGCTATCAATCCCCCTGAGTGTAGAATAGATTGTAAGTTCCTAATGTGGGTGATGTGATAAATAGGCGTAGGCATTGGATTATTTTGTTGTTAGCACGGTTATAAAAATCTGGAATTGAATGATGATCAAGGAAGAATTGCGCCAAAGTTTTGATTAATACTTGCTTCAAAAGCTAAGTATGCCACTTTTCCACGAGTAAGCCCTTGGCCAATCATAGCTACAAGAACTGTTCCTATGGGCAAAAGGCGTACACTGCATACTCGCAATGCATACTCAGTTATAAATTCATCTGCTTGATAAATAAAGCGGTCATGAACCTTACCAGTAGCTAACCACGGAATTGTTCCTTCACTCCAAAATTTAAGTTCTTCCCGCGATGGTGTTGTACCATTCTCAATATCAGTTACATCTCCAAGTTTTCTTACATTCCAATCCTTCGGAATTCTCCCAACAGGCCAATCCTTAAACTCCTCATTGTTCACCAAAACCTCGCGCATACGCATACTTTCACCCCTGCACACCCTGACACAAAATACCCAAAATCTTATTGATCTCCTTAATATAATAATTATTCAAATCAATAAACACATCAGCCCCTTCCAACTTCAAAAACTTCCAAATATCTCCAGTAGTCACCGCCCCATAAATAGTTTTAATCTCATTACCTTCCTGTTCATTAAATAACTGTGCAGCCAACATTGCCGCCGCACATTGCCCTAAACCACCTTTAATATTTTCATTCTTCGCCTCAACAATAATCATCACTGGCGCATTAATTGTTAACTGTTCTTTAGACCGGCTAATTACAAAATCACAATAACCATTCAACCCCTGCTCAGTATCGACATTAAAATCACTTCCCGAAAATAAACTAATCTGATAATTAGCTTGGCGTCTTAACTCTAACAAAATTGGCGTAATAATCATTTCTGAACGCGCTTTTTCAGTATTAATAGCTAAAGCCAATTCAGTTGTTTCTGCTAAACTATTTGATAATATTTCACTGACTTCTGTCGGCTCAACCTGAGCAAACAAATCAGTTTCTTCATCAATTCTAATATTGAAACTCTTTTTAAACTTACTCAATGTAAAGTCACTATAAGCCATGTTGAGTACCTCAAATTTTGATTTTAATTGCAATATACTCGTTTAAATATAACCCAATCACCGTCATTACTCACCGCCAACCAATAACTGACTCAACCGTTTTAAAATTCTCAAAACCCTATACAAATCATTACCTCGTCTCAGGGTAAACTCATCAGGCGGGTCATAACTTGGCTGTTCTTGCTGAATTATTTTAATCAAGATAAAATTACCCCCATTTGTCACCAAACCAAACACAGACTTATCTGGCTGGGAATTTGCTAACATATAAGCCAAAGCTTGGGGAATACACACTTCTAGAGAAAACCCTGCTTGCTTCGATTCAACCACAATAATCCATAAATGACTCCCTTAAAAAATTGCGAGTGGCACTTCGGGTTAGCAGGATTTTTAGTAGTAGTTGGTGCCATTGCCATTGCAGCATCTCCCAGTTTCGCTCAAATTAAACCTGATGACACTTTGGGGGGGCAAAGTTCTGTGATTACACCTAACACAAAAGTTGATAATTTGAATGCTGACCAAATTAATGGCGGTGCGATTAGAGGCGTTAACCTTTTTCATAGTTTCAGTGAATTTAATGTTGGTAATGGACAGCGAGTTTACTTTGCTTCTCCCACAGGAATTGAAAACATTCTCTCTCGCGTTACGGGAAATAATCCTTCAAACATCCTGGGAGTTTTGGGCGTAAATGGCCCAGCTAATCTATTTTTCATCAATCCCAACGGTATTGTTTTTGGACAAAATGCTCAACTAGATATTAAAGCTTCTTTCTTTGCCACTACAGCCAACAGTTTAGTATTTGGCAACAATTTAAAATTCAGCGCCACTCATCCAGAAGCGCCACCTTTGCTAACAATTAAACTGCGTCCGGGGTTACAATATGGCTCAAATCAATCAGCAGTAATTAGCAATGCTGGTTCTTTATTAGTAGGACAAAATCTGACTTTAGCTGCTGGTAATCTTAACTTACAAGGTCAGATCAAAGCTGGACGAGATTTAACACTGCAAGCACAAAACACAGTACAAATTTTAGATAGTACGACAAAGCCTTTTATTGCAAAAGCTGGCAGAAACTTGCTTGTTCAGGGAAATCAAGGAGTAGACATATCTGCCTTAAATCATCCAAATTCCGGTTTGTGGGCTGGGAGAAATTTAATATTGCGCAGTGCTAATACAGTTAGAGGTGATGCTCATTACAGCGCAGCAGGTAATTTTAGGATTGAGAAACTAGATGGTAGTTTAGGAAACTTGTTTAGTCCGGAAGATCCAATTATTCGCGCAAGAGGCGACGTTAGTTTTAGCGAATATACAGGGGCATCGCTACATATTTTTGCTGGTGGTAGCGTGAATATTCGCAGTGTCACGATTACAGGTGCAGACGCAATAAACTATATTGACGAAACTGTTACTTTATCGGATGGTGCTACTTTAAATATTAATGGCAGTACTAGACCGACTTTAGATGTGCGTGCTGGGACTACTGCTTTTAGTCCTGTGGGAATTAGAGGTAGTAACTACATCAAATTATCACCCATACCTAGTACGACTAATTCGGCAACTAACTCAAATATTAATATTGGCAGGATCACCGTCACTGCGCCTAATGGTAGTGTTTATTTAACCAATCAGTATCAGCCCAATATTGCCTTACCTGGTGGAACAATTCAGGTAAGAAGCATTAATACCAGTAGTATTTTGGGGAATGGTGGTGATGTCGTTATCGACTCAAGAAGTGGGATTTTCCTCAATGGTGATGTGAATTCTGGGTCTATAGATAGTTTTAGTAATGGTGGCAAGATTACGCTGATTGCCAATGATAAAATTACGACGGATGAAATTGATACTTCCTCTCGCTTTTGGGATGGTGGAGAAATCAGTATTACCAGTCGTAATGGAGGAATTGATACCAGTGCTGGTTCATTACTTTCTTTTGCAGACTTGTCTGGTAGAAATGGCGGAAAGATCACGCTGAATGCCAAGAGTGAGATTACCGCAGGTGATATTAACTCTTCCGGAGGTAAATTGGGTGGTGGCGGAGATATCAACATTACCAGCAAAGGCAAAGTTTCAGCTAATAATAGCCTGATTCAAAGCGACACTTATGGACAGGGTAAAGGAGGTAACATTCGGATCGCAGCTGAATCAGTTTCCTTCAGCAACGGTGCTCAATTAAGTGCCAGTAATTCGGGAGTGGGCAATAAAGCAGGTAGTGTGAGCATTAATGCTACTGATAGTGTCTCCTTTGACGGTGTAAACAGCAAGGGACAAAGCAGCGGTGCATTCAGCAGAGTAAACTTAGGGGCAGAAGGCGATGGGGGTGAAATCAACATCAGTGCGCGATCGCTTTGGATCACCAACAGTGCTCAAATTAGTGCAACTACCTTTGGGAAAGGGGATGCAGGCAATGTGAACATTGTAGCCACAGATACCGTATCCTTTGACGGCGGATACATCAGCAATCAATACCCCAGTACTGTAGCCAGCCGAGTCGCTCCCGAAGCCGAGGGTAATGGCGGTAACATCAACATTACAGCGCGATCGCTCTCTGTTAGCAATGGTGCTTTACTAACTGCTACCACCTTGGGAAAGGGGAATGCAGGCAATGTGAACATTGTCGCCAAAGATACCGTATCCTTTGACGGCTGGGACATCACCAATAAAAATCCGACTACCGTATCCAGCCGAGTCGCTCTCGGCGCCCAGGGCGATGGTGGTAATCTCAACATTACAGCGCGATCGCTTTTTGTAAGCAACGGTGCTTTACTAAGTGCCAGTATCTCCGGTAAGGGAGATGCAGGAAATGTGAACATCACAGCCACAGATACCGTTTCCTTTGATGGCACAAACAGCAAAGGTAACCCTAGCGTAGCAGTCAGCCGAGTGAACTTAGGAGCACAGGGTAATGGACGCGACATCAACATCAAAGCGAGATCGCTCACCATAACCAACGGTGCTCAACTGAGTGTTAATAGTATTGGAAAGGGAAGTGCAGGCAACATAATGCTTACTGCTGACTTTATTTTCCTAGACAACCAAGGGAGACTCACTGCGGAAACCGCATCTGGGAATGGTGGAAACATTACACTACAAGGGCAGGGAGTATTGCTGTTGCGAAACAATAGTTTAATTTCGACAACTGCAGGCACCCTTCGGGCTGGTGGGAATGGTGGCAACATCAGGATAGATACTGATTTGATCGTTGCCATACCCAAAGAAAATAGCGACATCAAGGCCAATGCTTTCCAGGGCCGGGGAGGGAATATCAGCATCGCAACTCAAGGCATTTTTGGCATTGAACCGCGTACAAAGCTTACTCCCAAAAGCGACATCACCGCCAGTTCTGAGTTTGGGGTAAATGGTGTCGTGGCAATCAACACACCTGAAGCAGACCCAACGCGATCGCTAACCACCTTGCCAACAGATATAGTGGACATCACCGGATTGATTGACCGTAGGTGTGAAGTTGGCAGTAACTCAGCCAATAGTACATTTACCATCACTGGCAGAGGAGGCTTACCACCCAATCCTTATGAGACACTAGGCGAAGAAAGCTGGTTACAGGATTTAGGTAGCCCCATAGCAGCGAGGAATGGGGAAAAAGCGAGGAGACAGATTGCTGACAAAAGTATAAACAAGGCGAGCGCCAAGCAAATTATTGAAGCCCAAGGATGGATAATTGGTGCTGATGGAAACATCATCCTCACTGCACAATCCTCAAGCGCCACACCCCAGAAGCCTTGGATTGTTCCTGTTCCCTGCCAGTAGGGAGACTAAAGACTTGGTAATTTAAACTTAGCAGTAATTCTGCATCCAGCTCCTGGTGCGCTGTTAATCTCAAACTTGCCTCCCAATGCTAAGGTGCGTTCTCGCATTCCTTGCAGTCCAAAGCCCGAAATATTTTGATTGACGTTAAACCCCTTACCGTTATCCTCAATAATTAACTCCAATTGGGTTGACGATGCCAGCAACTGAATTTTTATCTCAGTAGCAATAGCATATTTGCATACATTTGTCAAGGCTTCTTGTACAATTCTGTAGAGAGCCGGAATCATCTCAGGAGGTATGGGACGCCCCAGCATCAGGTTACAGTATGGAGAGATACCCGTTGAGCGCTGAAACTCAAGAGTCAGGGAAGCGATCGCCTCTTCCAGAGACATTCCTTGCAAAGGGTCAGATCGCATCGCCGAGACAGAATGACGAACATCTTGAAGCGCAGTTGACCCCAAGCGTTTTGCCTGTACCAAGAAATTTGTCGCCTTTGTAGGGTCAGTAGACCACAGTTTCAAAGCAGTTTCCAACTGAAGATTAAGAGCAGTTAGAGAATGTCCCAGAGAATCATGAATATCGCGGGCTATACGATTGCGCTCTTGTAGGGTTGCTTGGTTTTCAATTCGCAGAGCATACTGTCTCAATTGCTCATTTGCTAAGGCAAGTTTTTCTCGACTTTGGCGCTCAGTCAGCAGAGCATTCATTAATAGCAAAACAAACGCCAGAGTCAAGGCAAACAAGAGCGTATAGCCAAAAAAAATATAACGAAAACGCTCTTGAATCCTTCCTCGTGAAGTAAACTGTTGCAGCCAGTCTAAAAGAGTTATTACGAACAAAAAAAACGATAAACCTGTAACAAACAAACGTTCTGGTAATTCAAAGATCAGACAACTACGGATGACAAGCACAATATACAGAAGCGGAAAGAGTCGAATCCCTCCCGCAATTACCGTTAAGACAATTAATAAAATTTCTGTAATGGTATAAAGTACCTTGTAAATTTGCTTGCCATTAGGTATTCTCAAACCCATCATTCCAAATCCCACCATACTCAAAATCATTAGGAGTGGTTCTCGCGGAATGCGATAAAACGGGTAAGGTGAAGCTTCAGACAAGATAGCAATAACCAGTAGTACCCACTCTAAGTGAAGTAAGAAGCGAAAAGGATGGTTGTGGATTTGAATAGGTTGGCTCATACTTAGTTAGTAGTCAGTGGTCAGTGGTCAGTGGTCAGTTGTGTAGGGGCTTAGCATTTGCTGGCAAATATTTAGGTATTACCGACAAGATTACAACGCAAATGCTAAGCCCTTCCTGTCAGTGGTCAGTGGTCAGTGGTTAGTAGTCAGTAGTCAGTAGTTAAAAACAAATGACAAATGACAAATATCTGGTTTTATTAATCAAAAGCTATATTTCTAAGGTCAGATCTTGATCCATGACTTTAGTCATACTCAAATAGTGACTTTTGCCTGATGTGGTATTACCGTCTTAATTTCTATGATGGTGGCATGAAAGGAAAGAGAGAGACAGGAGACGAGACATGAAACTCAAACTAATGCCGATTTTACTAGGAGCGATCGCCCTAACTGGAAGCTTTGCTAGCGTACTACCCCTAGCAGCAAACGCTCAAGTCAACTCCTCCAAACAGCAGATTGTTGCACAAGCACAAGGTCAACAACGCCAACAACGCCAAGATAAATTTGCAGGACTAAACCTAACCCAAGCACAACAAGACGAAATTGCTAAAATCAGCAAAGAGAGCAAAGCTCAAATGAAGGGTGTCATCACCGAAGAGCAACGGGCTAAGCTAAAAGCAGCGCGACAAAACAACCAAGATCGACGAGTGGCCCGTACTGCAATGAATTTATCTGACGCTCAGAAAGCTAAACTCAAAGAGATCAAGCAATCATCTAAAGCCCGGATACGCGCTGTCCTCAACGAACAACAGCGGCAACAATTTGATCAGAATATGCGTCAGAAAAGTCAGCAGCGCAATAGCAATTAATTCTAAACAACGTTGCCAGATGCAACACACCTGTAGAAGAATATTGGACAAGCTCTGTATTTTTGAAAATTCTAGAAGTAAAAAATGAAAAACAAACTGATATCTGTATTAACTGGAGCTGTTGTGCTTACAATTGCTGCAATTCCCTTAGCTCAAACAGCAGTAAACGCAGCACCTGGACAACAATTGCTAGCACAAGCGAGGACAGAACGAGGACAAGGTAAATTAGGAAAATTAAACCTAACCAAAGACCAAATTGCCCAAATGAGGCAGATCCATCAACAAACTCGCCAAGAAATTGAGAATGTCCTAGATCGCAAGCAGCGAGAGCAGTATAAAGCTGCTATGGACAACGGTCAAAGTGGAATGCGCTCTGGTGGAAGTGCGCGTAATGGTTCCATGCGACAGCAAGGTGGACAGCAAAATATTTTAGCTCAACTGAATTTAACCTCAGATCAGCAAACCAGAATTCAGGAGATTATGCGCTCTTCGAGATCGCGAATCAACGCTATCTTGACTGAAAAGCAGCGTCAGGAAATCCAACAAAATATGCGCTCCGGAAGGCAGAATTCACAGGATAATTTCCAGCAGAATTGGCAGAATTAATCAACAACACAAGCATTGCATCAGGGCAACCCCTCTGGGATTGCCCTTTAACATTGCAGTTTAGGCGATTTGTGCAGTACAGATCGCCTTTTTTTTACTAGAAAATTTTACCAATACGCTGCTGAAGCAACTGTGGAAATTGTGCGTAATATTTTTGGTTAAGCGGGGAAGGATGAGGCAAAGGTGACAGCATTACTGAACGTTCGTGTAGCGTTCCTTGAGTATCTTTAGCCAGCAGGGTAACTTCAATACTAGCTGTATAGCGCTCGCTTTCTTCAAAAAACTGAGCAAGAGCACCTTTAGGAGCGTAAGGCGAAAACCATTTAAAAGCTTCATTCCCTAACGTAATAATTTGATTTCCCTGCCAATGAAACACCAAAAATTGCTCGAGGAAAGGACGAAATCGTTTTTTAACAACTTCCGAATAAGCTTTATTTCCAGGTGGCTTGTAAGGAACTGTATTAGTAAACATAACCCGATCTAGAACCTCTAACAAATCTGCATTATCCCTTGGCTCTTTACCATAAATAGCGCGATAAAGACCTTTACGAACGAGTTTCCCAGCAGCACCATAAAGCGGTTGCTGTGCATGAACTTCATCTTTACCTAAATCGCGGGCAAAAAAGCACACCTGGCTTTCCAGATTTCCTGCATAGAGAATTGGCATCCTAGAATCCTTACCAGCATCCTGATATATTGGTTCATCGACGGGAAAAGACTCACGTATTGCTTCTTGGTGTATTTGGTCAATTAACTGGTCGAGATCTGACATGGCAATAAATTCTTTATTTTGCATTAATCATTTTCTTACCTTCTGTCTTATTTACATACAACCTGTGTAGATTCTGATGTAGCCTAAAACATAAGATTTAAGTAAGTTCAAAAGAGTGGTATGAAAAAATTATTGTTATCAGGACTATTAATGCTGTTGCTACCGTTAGCAGCTTGTTCCCCCGAATCTTCGGAAAAATCCGGTGATACAGGTAAAACTGAGCGTCAAACCTTGTCAATTGGCGCAATTCCTGACCAAGACCCCCAAAAGTTGCAGCGTCAATACGACAAGCTAGCGGCTTATCTGGAGAAGGAACTAGGCGTACCTGTGAAGTATAAGCCTGTCACTGACTATACTGCTGCTGTTACTGCCTTTAAGGTAGGAGATTTGGAATTAGTTTGGTTTGGTGGCTTGACTGGTGTCCAAGCAAGGTTGCAAGTACCAGGTGCTCTTGCGATCGCCCAACGGGACGTAGACGAGAAATTCCAAAGCGTTTTCATCGCCAATAAAAGAAGTCTGCTAACCCCAATTAACGACATTGCCGACCTACAACAACTCAAAGGCCGTACCTTTACTTTTGGTAGCGAATCCTCAACATCCGGGCGTTTGATGCCTCAATATTTCCTCAAACAAGCTGGTATCAAACTTGAAGATTTCAAAGGAAAACCAGGCTTTTCTGGTGATCATGATAAAACGATCAAGCTGGTGGAAGCTTCCACCTATGAGGTTGGTGCCGTCAACAAAAAAGTCTGGGAAAAACGACTGGCTTCTAAAGAAGTTGACCCCAACAAAGTAGAGGTCATCTGGGAAACTCCCACCTACTACGATTACCACTGGGTTATCCATCCAGATGTCAACAAACGGCATGGCGCGGATTTTGGGAAAAAAGTGCAGAATGCTTTCTTGAAGCTAGACCCCAAAGTTCCAGAACACAAGGAAATACTTGAACTTTTGGAGGCTAAGAAGTTTATCCCTACCCAAAATTCTAACTATTCTCAAATTGAAGCTGTTGGCCGGGAGATAGGCAAAATTAAATAACCTTTTTTCCCTTCCATTACTGATGAGTTTTGACCAAAAAATATTATGTAAACTTGTGTAAAATCTATTGTGTTTTGCACCATAACGTCATAATATAGGAATGTATTGGTCTAACCAAATGCTTGATAAAAGTAAGTGGTTGGCGCGTCGAGGACAATGTCCTCGGCGCGAGTTTTTTAAAAATGGATGCTTGGAGATTTACTCGCAGATATAAAAGGAGAAAGTGAGAGAACAAAACAACGTTCATCAGGGGGTTTATGGGAAAATACTCAAATATAAAAGCCTTGGTCAATGAACCCAGATGTACCAATCTTTGAACTGAAAAACGTTACTAAACAATTTGGCAGTTTTCAGTCCTTAGCTGAGATTAACTTGCAGATTTTTCCAGGCGATCGCGTAGCGCTTGTCGGTTCCAGCGGTGCCGGGAAAAGCACCCTAATTAACTTGCTGAACGGCACAATCTTACCGACACAGGGAGAAGTCTGGGTACTCGGTCGCAATCTCAGCCATCTTCGTCCCAAGTCCTTGCGTCAAGTCCAACGTCAGATTGGTACTATTTACCAGCAATTTCATTTGGTAGATAATCTGCGGGTGATTCACAATGTTAATGCTGGTCATCTCGGCCGTTGGTCTTTTGCGAAAGCTGCTGCTTCACTGATCTGGCCTCTGGAAGTGGAAACTGCTGCTACTGCTTTAGCGCAGGTGGGGATTTCCGAAAAACTTTATGAACGCACCGATCGCCTTTCTGGTGGACAACAACAACGAGTGGCGATCGCCCGTGTTTTAGTGCAGAACCCCACTGCTATTCTTGCCGATGAACCAATTTCTAGCCTTGATCCAGAACGTTCAAGGGAGATTCTTGACTTATTGCGCATTTTGTGCAGCAAGCCAGGAAAAACTTTAGTTACCAGTCTCCATGCGATTGAATTTGCCCGTAGCCATTATCAACGTATCATCGGTTTGCGAGAGGGACGGATTTTGTTTGATACACCTGCTGAATCACTCTCAGAGGCGATGATTGAGGAGTTGTATAATCTGAATTCGATAGATAGCAGTCTTTAATCGAATTCTTTAGTATTGGAATGCTAGTTTTTTTAACGCAGAGAACACAGAGGTTTGCGCAGAGAACGCAGAGTTTTTGGAGCTTAATCTCGGAAATGATATGATTCGTAAACTCTAGGTTGGGTATGGCAAAGATGCGCGTCAGCCAAACATCTACCCTCCCCAAGCGTCCTTCACTATTCAACTGGCGAACCCTTTGGGGATTAATATTTGTAGCAGCCTTCATCTGGTCGTTACACACAGCAGGTTTATTCCAAGGGGATTTAGTCAATACCGGTGGATGGACTCTCGTTTGGCGTTTTCTGGTTGCTGCTACTCATCCAGACTTGAGTCCCCAATTGCTGAAGCTGACGCTGGAGGCTACGCTCAAGACTCTAGCTTATGCTGTCTGTGGCACCTTCTTTAGTGTGCTGATCGGTTTGGTGGGTGGTGTTTTGTCTTCTCAGGTGTGGTGGGAATCTGTTATCACACATACAAGTCAGAGTCCTTGGCTGTTGGTACGCGCAATTTTGGCAATCCCTAGAGCGATTCATGAATTAATTTGGGGTTTATTTTTCGTCAATATTTTTGGACTAGATCCACTGGTAGCAATATTGGCGATCGCCATTCCTTTTGGTGCAATCACGGCCAAAGTCTTCTCAGAAATTTTAGACGAAACGCCTCGCAAACCCCTAATGGCACTTTTGGGAAGCGGTGTCTCACCCCTCAATGCTTTTGCTTATAGTCTGATTCCCCAAGCATTTCTCAATCTTCTCTCCTACAGTTTCTATCGCTTTGAGTGTTCGATTCGTTCCGCGGCCGTACTAGGAATTATCGGCGCTGGTGGACTTGGTTATCAAATGCTTCTCAGTCTCCAGTCTCTGCGTTACGAGGAAATGTGGACATTTCTGATTGCTTTAGTCGGGTTAAGTGGCCTCACTGATTTTTGGAGTGCGATGTTGCGTCGTCGCTTGGGTGCTCCCAGTCGCTTAGATTTGAACGTCCTGAATCTCAAAAAACGCAATCGGCTTCCTTCCCAAGCAGATCCAGTTGTCAAAGCATCATTTCTGGGTGCTGTTGTTTTACTAATATTCTCCTTCTGGTATATCCAAGCCGATTTCTCGAAACTTTGGTCTCCAAGAACAGCCAAACTTTTAGCAGGAGTGATTCAGAGTACTTTCCCTCCTGACTTGGGTCAAATGAGTGATTTATTGACACTTTCGGCTCAAACTCTTGCTCTGTCTATTTTAGCAATGACTGTTGCTGGAATTGGTGGCATTTTGCTTTCTTTCCCTGCTGCACAAAACTTCCTTTTACCAGGAGGAATTTTGGATACTGGTAATAGTAGACCCCCCCAACCCCCCTTGTTAAGGAAGGTTATAACACCCTACTGGGGAACCTTTGTACTTGTATTTACCCGCTTCCTACTACTCTTTACCCGTGCTGTCCCCGAACCAATTTGGGCACTAATCTTCCTATTTGTCCTGTTTCCAGGAATTTTACCAGGAGCGATCGCCCTCGGCTTACATAACTTAGGTATACTAGGGCGTTTGATGGCAGAAGTGACGGAAAATTTAGATGAGCGTCCCATGAGATCGCTCAAAGCTTTAGGTGCTACTGGTCCTCAAGTCTTCCTCTATGCTGTTTTACCCCGCACCTTACCGCGCTTTGTCGCTTACATCCTCTATCGTTGGGAAGTCTGCATTCGTTCCACAGTAATTGTAGGTTTAGTGGGTGCTGGAGGATTAGGGCGTTTGCTTACAGAACAACTAAGTAATTTTGACTATAAAGGACTTGTAACTACCTTGATAGTTTTTATCAGCCTAACCTTTCTGGTAGACCTAATTAGTGCATCGGTAAGAAAGTCATTAAGGTAATAAACTTAACTTTCGCGGTACGTAAAACGTCTAAGCAAGTTGCTATATTGCGTAGAGGAACATACAACTGTTCTCCTCAAACCAAAACCTGAAGATTGCTATTTATGTCGTCATCTTCCGATCCCTCCTTCACCAAAGACTTTGTACACTTCCAACAACATGTGTCACAACTTTTCCAAGAGGAAGGTTGGACGGTTGAAACGGCAAAATCAAACCAAGCGAATTACGATTTGATTGTCAAAAAAGAAAACCAAATTGGTGCTGTTCAGGTTAAATGGTTAAAAAGCGATGTCAGCAAACCCCATCTTTCCAAATTTGTTGATTATTTAGAAACCAACGCTGGACGAAAATTTAACTGTGGTTTTTTTATAACGACACAAGGTTACGGTAGCTCAGCACGCGCTTTGATGAGAAGTTGGGGTCAGAATCCGAAAATTATCTGTGGAATTGCCACTCTAAACGAGATTATTTGGATTAATGATCAACCAGCTTTACCAATACCTCAACCACCAAAGCCAGACAAGATTTATTTTGGCGTTTTTACCTGCAAAGGTGGCGTAGGAAAAACCACCATTGCAGCGCACTTAGCAGGAGCATTTGCACTTGCAGGATTCAATGTTGCTCTTGTAGACTTAGACCCAGAAAAAAATCTACAAAAGTTGCTCGGTGATGGCGTTTATCTTCCTAAACCCAACAACGTGGGTGAGAGTATTGAAGTCTACGATGAGCAAGCTTGGGATGAAGATGCAGCCCGTGACTGCAAAATAGTCATCTGCGATTGTTCACCAGCTTTTGAGCGGAATCCGCAAGAGCTAGTTAAAAAGTTTGATTATTGCCTGATACCAACAACCTTCAATCCCTTGGGAATCAACAAACATGGCAAAGTCATTAAAGATACTGTAAAAGATATACGTCAAATCAACAAGAATGCTCATCTATTTGTACTCGTAAACAATTTTAAGTCGCCTACTACTAGACAGATGCAGGTTCTGAAAAAAGTTTACTTTGAGGCTTATGAGGAAATCAGGGAAACCGATGACAAATTTCACTGCATTGACCCAGAAGAGGTTTGTATTCGCTCCAGTGATCAGCTTTATTACTGGGGTATCCATCTGCTAGAAAATCCAGAAGAACAGCAAAGTGAATTAGCTTTTAAATTGATTGGCGGTAAATGCAATCCACGGGAAGATTTTCTAGATTTAGCAGATTATATCGAAAGAGAAGCTGGCTTAGGAATTCTGCGGGATAAGTGAGACCATGCTCTATCTAGAAATTTCTAAATTTTTCTGTTATTCTGTTTTTTATCAGCTTTTATCGGCGTTTTAACTGACATCTTGCACCATTGTCAGTAAGCGACAAAACCCACCAGGGGTTTAAACCCCTGGCTAACAGCTTAAGTCCACGTCAGTGGACTTAAATCTTTGTGAGCATATGCATTTAGTCCTCTTTAGAGGACTTTAGCTATGAGACAGGGACTTGAGTCCCTGTCGGACTGTTGGACTGTTGGACTATCGGACTGTTGGACTGTTGGACTGTTGGACTGTTGGACTGTCGGATTGTCGGATTGTCGGATTGTTGGATTGTTGGACTGTCGGATTGCTGGATTGTTGGATTGTCGGATTGTCGGATTGTTGGATTGTCGGACTGTCGGACTGTCGGATTGTTGGACTATCGGACTGTTGGACTGGTGCAAAATGTCAGTTTTAGGCAAAAATATTAATTACAGGGGCAGAAGAGTGGAACTCAATATTGAAGCTAAGTTAAACAACACTCGCAGCCTCTTACAAGAATTAGGCACTTCAGTATCTAGGTTAGTCAACTCATCCTCTGATGTTTTTGCTGATCCAGGAATTCAATCTTGTCTACAGGAATTTTTAACTGTTTATCAAGAAGCAGTCCAACGGTTAGAAAATCCTAGTTTTCGGATTGCTACTCTAGGAACAACATCCTCTGGAAAATCAACGATTGTTAACGCGCTTATTGGTCGAAAAATCGCACCAATCGAAGCAGGAGAAATGAGTGGGGGTGTACTAACAATCAAACACTCTCAAGAACAGAAATTAGTAATTGCAGAAACAGAGGATGCTGCGTGGGATACTGGTGAATGGACTGGCTTAAGTGATGAGGATTTATATCAGCGAATTCGCACTGTGATGCACACTTATCATGATGCGCGGAAAAAACGGGAATATGTTGCGCCACAACTAACAGCTTATGTTCCTATTTTACCTGCTTGTAATGCTTCTTTACTGGGTTTACCCAACAATATAGGAGTTGAATTGATTGATTTACCTGGGTTGAAATCAGTTCAAGATCGGACTAACTTAGCAACTATCCAAAAGCAAGTTAATAAAGCTTTTAGTTTAGTAGCTTTGGACTATCTACAGGTAGATGATGACCACAGAAAACGTCTATTAGAAGAATTAAAGAAAATTGTCGAATACCTACAGGGACGCACGGATTCGATGATTTTTATCTTAAATCGAGTCGATAACCGAGGTGAAGACGATTTACCTTTATCAGAGCGTATTGATAAGTTAAGAGAGGAAATTCAAGAAGTATTATCACTTCCAGAACTTCCTGATATTCTCCCTTTTAATGCTCGTCTTTTATATTATGCTCAGTGTGCTTGGGGTTCAGGATCTTTGCACGAACCATCACTGATCAATCAGGAGATGCGGTTAAAACTCCTTAAGGCTATGTTTCAAGACTGTGCAGGAGTTATTAAATTAAACACTAAAGAGAACCGAAATTTAAAGAATTGGTTTCGTGATCTTGAAGATCAGGTAGAAGACAATGAGACTATTGATGATGAAACCATGCGAAAAATTCTCGGCTATTCTCTAGAGTGGAGTGGTGGAAGAGAACTTTGGGATTGCTTCCGTAGACGGGTTCAAGAATCCTTTGCTGAACTGGTAATACTTCCTGCGTTGTTGGAAGTATTCGATAACTATGAGTCTTTGTCAAATAATCTTGACATTCTGATTCAAACCCGAAAGATTTCCAGTCAAGAACAAATTCAACAAGAAAGAGAAAATATTGCTAAAGTTAGTCAAGATTTGCAGAAAAATATCAAAAAAATAGGTAAAGAATTTAAGAGTGAAATTGAGCAACTGATAGAAGGATTGAAAAACGACGATCCTAAGAGTCGGATTAAGATTAAACAAGATGCTGAAAAAAAAGATCGTAAGGGGTTTTCCCTAATTTTTGATGCTGTCGCTGAGGTGGAAGGAGACTTAACCAAAGTTCTGATTGTTCCAGTTCGCGATTCTCTCAAGAATAATCAAGGTGCTTTTGAGTTAAAAGATAAACTACGGGAAATCACATCACCTTCATTAGCTGAGGATATTTCTAAAGCTTATGATAATGTTAGTCGAAGACTCAGTAAATTTTCTTCTAAGTCAGAATATTTAGTTAAGCGTGTAAGGGATGATGATCATAAAGGGAAAAAAGAACTTGAACATGATGAGCGTTATGTTCGTATCCTGTATCACAATATGAGAGAAGCTATCACCAAAAGAGCAGAGTTTTTCTTACAAGGAAAAGCCCAACAGTTTGAACAAGCTTTAGAATCATTAGTTGATGAACAAGTTAAGCGATTAAAAGTTTGTTTGTCTGAGTCAAATTTTTCTTCGATTAATCTGGAAGAAGCAGCCATTAGTAATTTACGCAAAAAGTTAGCTCAAAACTTGCCAACTTTACCAGAGAAGTTTTTTGAACTTCCAGACGCTATTAAGCAAAATCGCTCCCAACAAAGAGAAGTAGTTGGTACTAAAACAGAATATGAAACTCGCACAAAAACCGAACATAAAGAATATACAGAATCTTATCAAGAGGGTTCTTGTTTCAAAAGCACAAAAACTAGAACAAAAACACGTCCTGTAACTCGTAATTATCAAGAAGCGGTAACTCGCAATATTTACGAAAATATCGAATACGTTGAACTTTTTCTTCCGTCTCCCGACTTAATGGCAAAACAATGGTTAAGTGGAATTGAGAAAGGAAAATCAAGCTTGTGGGATATTTTATGTGACTGGATTCTCAAACGATTAGATTATGTTAGCGGTATCTTTGAAGAATCTGTTGATGAAGTTACCAATCTAGCTGAACATGCTTTGCAACAACAATTAAGTATTATTGAGGATAACTTTGAACAGGAAAAACAGTTTTGGCGTGATTTTGAAGTTCAAAAAGATAAGATGACAGCAATTTGTCAAAAGTTAGAAGAAGATTGTCGTCAGTAAAGTAAGTTTTATACCTAATGAAATTCAGGAGTTAAAACATGGAACCTAGGGAATTTTTAGAAGGAGCAGTAGTAGTAGGAACAGCAGTAGTAGCAACAATAGTAGCAGGACCAGTAGGAGGATTATTAGCAGGAGCAGGAGCAGGAACAGTAGTACATTATCTCAAGAAGCAACAAGAGGAACAATCACAACAGACAATTCGTGGAAAAGAACATAGACAAGACAATTCTAATCCTCCCTCTACTACTCAAACTCAAAGACAACAACGGACAAATCCTAGAGAAGAATCTAGACAATACAATCCTAATCCTCCATCTCCTAGAGTTCAAGCTCCTCCAACTCAAAGAATTACTAAACAGTTTTTAGTTTTAGTAGTTTCTTCTTCACAAGCAGATTTTCTTCAATCACTGGAAGCAAAAGGACGCATTGATACTAATGATGGAGAAACTCTTTACGACATGACGAAATATTTATGGCTAGGCTCTGAATCTGAATTTCAATCAAAAATAGCTAATATCAGTCAATATTCAGTCTCTCCCGGACAAGAATCAGAGTATGACATTTGCCTAGTCTATATTGAACTAAATCAAGCTGACGAAAGATTTAAGTCTAATGTAAATCAACTCGATAGATATGACGCTTTCCGTAACTTAGCTGATTTAGAAGTTAAGTTTAAAATATCGCCTAGATTGCAAATGGAAGCCTACGGAAACTTTGAAGTTTACAATCGCTAAACAGAGGAACTAAAATGTTAATTGATACCACTCTTTTAGTTAACAATCCCGAAATCATCCAAGGTTTGTTAAATGGCTCAATGCAACGCTACGGAAGCGTGATTAGATGGGCTAAAGGTACAGAAAATGCTGGTCAAATTGTCCGCCATTTAGCCGAAACTCCAGGACTGACCAGCAAACTGATGAATGTTCCATTTTCCCCCATCTTGGGAGGAATTGATATTATTGGTCATGGACTCACCTATCATAAATTAATCGGTATTGAAAAAACCTTATCCTCAGTAATGGGATTAACTCAAATTGCTGCGGGTGCAAGTGTTTTAAATCTTGGTGTCAGTATTGCTGGCTTTGCTTATATGGGCTATAAACTGCACCAAATCAACAAAAGTTTAGGTCATTTTCAACAGTCAATGGAAGAAGGATTTAATCGTGTTGAAGCTGGGTTAAATCAAATTGAAAATACCGTAATAGCAGGTTTTAATAGAGTTGAAGCGGGATTAAATCGTGTTGATAATCGCCTAGATATTATCTCTGGACAATTAGCCTATCTGTATTTATTAGTAGAAGATAGCCGCCAAAAACAACAAAGCCTCGCTAAAGCTATTTCCCATCTTCATCAAGCAATGCTAATTAAAGAAATTGCTGCTTTAAAAGCTGAACTTGATGACCTTTCTCGTTTTCCTGATGAATCACCGAGACAAGCCATTAAAACAGCTTCCAGAGTACGACTATTTCTCAGTAACCAAGCAATACAAGCTACCCCAAAATTAGATGCTGAAATCATGCTCAATGCTGATGTTTCTCTTCAAGGTTGGGCTATAGCCACAGCAACAGAAGCGCATCTTCTCCTAGAAATAGGGAAACCTCAAGAAGCTAAACAATTGCTTGCGGTAGAAGTCCCCAAATTCCAACAAGTAGCTCAAAGATGGGGCGATGAATTAATCAGTGATGAAAACTCTTATTTGTCTACAGCTTATCGCTTTACTAACTCTCGCTTTAAAAACCATATTACCCCAGAACGGGTAGAACGAATTACGGAAATATCAACAAACGATTGCGCTTTATCTCCTGACCAAATCAGAAGCAAAAAAACTAATGTTGATGTAGAGTTTGAAATGTCCTATAGTTCCTCTAAATTTGATGAAGCATGGACACATCGCCAAATTGCTGTAGCTGAATACTTGGATGCTTTGAGCGAACTTTCAGCAAGATTAGAGAGTTTAAAGTCTTTTGCAGATCTGTGCGAAAGTAGAGGTGTTAAAAGCAGCCGTGAAATTCTTCCTGGTGCCGACACTGAACCAGGCCTATACATACTATCCTCTGAAAATGAAGGGATTCTGCAAGAAATCTAATATCATTTCCCTATGCATCGGAATTCACCGAGATGAAGCTCAAAAAAACTCTGCGTTTCTCTGCGCAATCCTCTGCGTTTCTCTGCGTTAAAAAAAATATGATTCCGATACACCATCCCTATTTTGTTTGGTAAATCAAAAACACTGAACCCATCGGATTTACATTCTCCACATAAATTTTGTTGTCAAAATAAAGAGCGGTCGAAAGTCCGCCATCAAATAACATCCCTTCCTGAATTTTCCCCAAACAGTAATTCTTAGCTATACCTTCCAACACATCATCAAACATATCTGGATAAAGAGCTTGTTCCAAATATGAGTTATTAACGAGCAAAATTACATAACCTTTGTCAGTAATAGCGACCATAGACCTACTAACTTCGCTAGCACAAGCATACTCTCCTAATTCATTACAAATATTTTTAAACTTGCCATTTTTATAAAATCTGCCATTCCCTCCTACCAAGTTGTAATTGAGAATTTGTTCTGTTCTTTTCCCAATCTGAATCGTAGCAATTCGCTCTTGAGGTTTCCCACCAGAAATTCCAAAGGAAGAACGCTTATCTTTAAACATTCCTGAATATTCTATTCCTCTAGAAATGTTTAAGCCTTGGGGTTTATGATCAATATCTATATAGTCACCATTAATCGCCGCAATCGGTCTTCTTCCATTTAAGATTGCATTTTCATCAGCGATAATTTCATTAAATCTTTTAGGTATATATTGTCTGAGCAATTTTCCTTTACTATCTTTCGCATAAATTTTATGGGATATTCCCATGCTGACTTTAAAATCTAGCTTTGGCGATTTAGGGTCAAAAATAATCACATGGTTGCTCCCTCGCTCATCATTGTTACCTGCGTTATCAGTTGTGATAAAATTGATGCTGCTAATCTGGCAATTTTTAGTTGGTTGCTTCCTATTTTGTCCTAACTGGTTAACTTGAGTTTGATTTGTTGTTGTTGACTTGCCTGAACCTTTAAAATCGCCTAGATCTTCTAAGCAGGAAGCAAGAACAAATAAGCAAACGATAAATATTGATAGGAAAACTAACTTCTTAAGTTTGCTCATATCTACAGTAAATTAACTCAAAGTTAAGTAATATCACATCTGTTGAATAATCATCGTTAAATTGATAATCTATAAAGATAAATAAGCTTCACGCTCTGCTTTTATCTAAGCTTGTAGGGACTAAAAACTCAATTCAGCGTCAGTATCTTGAGGTGCTCACGCAGACACTAGCGCTTCCTGTTTTTGCTGGTTTATCACAGTCTTACGGAAATAGCAAACTCTATGACTAAGCGTTTATTCAAAAATTTCTTAATAAGTTTAGTATTAGGGATAGTTATTGCCTTAGCAACCTCCATCTTTACTTTCGCGACTGCCACAGTAAGTTTATCTTATAGCATCACTAATCTGGGCAGCCTCGGTAGCGGCTCTTGCGAAGCTTTGGGTATCAACTACGCTTCGCAGGTGGTTGGATATTGTTCTATTAGTAGGCAAATTCAGAAAGCCTTCTTGTGGCAAAACGGCACGATGAATAGCTTGGACATCAGCGGTTCCCTAGCCTTCAGCTATGCCTCAGCTATCAACTCTTCGGGGCAGGTAGTCTACAATACAGACCCAGGTTCTCATGTGATGGGGAAGAAAGTTATATTGTGGCAAAACGGCAAGACCACTAATGTAAACTCTGCTGATAACTCTACGATCGCCTATGGTCTCAACAATACTGGACACGTTGTTGGCGGTTACCTAGGGCCGGCTTTCTTGTGGTACAAGGGCAATATGACTTCGTTGGGAACCCTCGGTGGTAGTGGTAGTGGCAGCGTAGCCTATGCTATCAACGATTCAAGGCAAGTTGTTGGCGGTTCACAAACAAATAATGCACAGTCTCACGCCTTCTTGTGGCAAAAAGGCAGTATACGTGACTTAGGTACTTTAAGCGGAAACTACAGCGAAGCCCGTAGCATCAACAAGACGGCCCAGGTTGTTGGTTCTTCTACCTTCAACAATAATAGCCCTTCCTATGTTCACGCCTTTTTGTGGGAAAACCCCAAAATGAAAGACTTGGGTACTCTCGGTGGTAATAATAGCAAGGCGCTTGCTATTAACAATTCGGGAACTATTGTTGGTAAGTCCGAAATTAGTAGTGGAATTGAGCACGCTTTCTTATGGAAGCATGGCAAGATGACTGACCTCAATAGCCGACTTCCCACTAATTCTGGATGGGAATTAACTACGGCTAATGCTATTAATAATCGGGGACAGATTGTTGGTAAGGGGAAATTCAATGGTGAAACTAGGGCGTTCCTGCTAACACCTGTTATGGTCACTAATTAGCTGAAATTCTCCCAGACTGAATTGAAGATAGCAGCAGAGGAGAATGTCAAGCTAAACCAAAATATCGGAGGTGCAATCTCCGCCAGGATAACGCATCTCGTCATCTTAATTTATCCCAATATTAAGCAGAACGTAGCGACTGATTTTGTCCGTCACGTCGTTGCAGTTGGTGCATATGATCAAATAACTTCCAGCAATATGGTTCTGTTAGTCCACAAGTAATTGCACCTCGAAGCACAACATTAAAATACCAATCGTTGGGAGCTAGTTCTTCTGTTAGTTTATCTACCACAACATAGGTGCGGACATTTTTGTAAACTCGTCCGTGACGGTGGATTTCTACTATTTCGTGTCGGTAACCTCGTGTTGGAATTTCTTCCCGGTGATCCAAGGCATCGCTTAAGCGCATCGGCAAGCGGTACAATACTCCTTCAACAGCCGCTGTTGCATCTGGAACTACATCCAGTACTCCACAGTTGCGAAGCACTGATTTACGGTAAAAACCCAGTCGATATCCTTTGAGAGTTGCAGGGCCGATCACGTAGGTATGGGTATTCTCGCCGAGCGATCGCTTCAAGTCCACCGGACACATACAAGAGCCATAAGCGAAGTAATAAAATGTTGGTTCTGTCTGAGTCGGCTGTCGCACGTTAGCTGACTTTTTGCAATATTGTGGAAACTTTTCCGATGAATCTTGAGGGTGGCTCGGCTGAACACTCATGAATCGCGCTTATATCATAGTTCTTCCTTTGAGTATAAATTTTAGCAAGTACAATAATTTAAAGCAACACATTCCGATAGACAAACCGTAGTTTAAAGCGTTAGGATATTTCTATCCTTTTGTGAATGCATGGGGAAGGGTTAAGAAGCGAAGGTTGAAAGTTGTTCATACTTCAGGCTTGATTCCCCTTCCTCATTCCCTAGGAATTACTACCTACGGTTAGCAATTTGACTCCAGGCTTGAATCACTGACTTCAAATTATCAGGCAAACGTTCACTACTAGCATCGGTGAAACGGGTTGTACAAGATTGACTTGTGAGGGTGACAGAGATAGTATCAGCAGAACCTCTTGGAGCTGGGTAACTCAGTTGGTTAAACTGAGAAAATCGCTCCTTGTCCAGCAACTGTAGGAACTGACGCAGTTCTTGACGAGAAATTTGATGGGTCTGAACCGGATTCTTAATCCTAGAATTGTTAAAACGACGAATAACTTGTCCATCATTCATCAGGACAGTTTCGATAGTATTACCAACGATACCGCCACTAGCGATCGCCCGAAACACAACACCTTCAGTCAGAGGTGGTGGGAGTTCCCTGGAACTCATCCGCACCGCGTCACCAGACCCCGCAGTGGTTCCAGTCTCCAACTTGACCAAAGAACCAGATGCATTGGTACGATAGATGTAGGTTTGTCGATCGCCTTCTACAGTCACACGCCAACCAGAAACCAGCGCCTGAGTGCATAATCTTCCCCGATCAGGTAGTCCCAGACAGCCATCACTCCACTCTCGCTGTTCGCTTTGGACGATACGCAATCGAGAAACCGAGAGATTTGACTGCTTCGATGCGTCCTCCAAAACAGCCTTAGCAACAGAACTTGGTAAATTATTATCTCCCGGAGGTTGATTAGCTACATCTTCCGCCCTGACTTGGGAGCCAGTATTATTAGTGCGATAGACATATTGTTGTTGTTGTTGTTGTCTGTTTTCCACAGTCACCCGCCAGCCTTGTGTAACAATGCCCATGCACCTTTCCACAGCACGAGGAAGACCTAAACAACTATCTTGCCAGGTTTGTTGTTGGGATTTGACAATTCTTAGGCGAGAAGTTGGCACTCCTAGCTGTCCCGATGCAAACTGTAAAACAGCATTAGAAACAGCATCTGGGACATTTGCCGACGCGATATTACTAGCTGATTCATTCAGCCTGACCTGAGAAGCATTGTTAGTAGAACGATAAACTAAAGTGTTGCGTCCACCTTCAACAGTTACCTCCCAAACCTGCATATTAATTCTCGTACAGGGTTCACCAGGACGCGGTAAACCTAAACAACCGTCAGTATTAATTTGTTCAGACTTAACGATGCGTAAATCAGAAGTTCTTAATCCTGTAAGACTAGACGCAGCTTGCAAAACCGCATTGCTAACTAATGAAGGCAAATCCGCCTCACTGATATTGCTAGCTGATTTATTGAGCTTTACCTGGGAACCATTGCGATTAGTATGGTAGACCAAGCGTTGTTGCTTGCTTTCCACAGTCACCCGCCAACCTGGAGTGATCGCGCTCGCGCACAATTCTACAGGACTACCAAGTTCCAAACAGCGATCGCGCCAATCTCGCTGTTCCGACTGTGTAATTTTGAGCTGGGAAGTTGATACTTTCAACTGTACAGAGGCTGCTTGCAAAACAGCATCAGCAACTGAGTCTGGCAAATTACTGCTACTAGGGTTGCTTTGGTTTTCTAAACGCACAATGCGTCCAGTGTTATCGGCGCGATAAACCCAAGTTTGGCGACCGTCAGACATGGTAACGCGCCAACCGTTTTGAATGAATACTTGTCCGCAACTTTCATCAAGTTTGCCAAGACCTAGACAGGAATCTGTCCAATTTTTTTGAGAGACAGTAACAACTCTTAACTGACCGGGGGGAATATTGTTACTGCGAGAGATATCGCGGCTAATGGCATTAATTACAGAAACAGGTAAATCGTTAGATTGCTTGATATTGGCAAAGCCTTGAGGGCTTTTGACAGATTCAGCGGCTGCGGAATTAATAAGGGTCATTGCAGCACCCAAGGATAAAATGCCAGTTAAAACCAGAGTTGCAATAATCTGTTGCTGCTGATGAGTTATTTGAGGTAGAACTTTCATGCTGATGCCTTACCAGGCGCCGACGTATAGGTGTAATACAGATATTGGGGACGCCTAGCAAGCTAGTAAGTTCCGCATCAATCGCCCATAGCTAAAATTAGGGCAATTTTCCACAAAAACATCTGCTTTTGAATATGGTTAAGTTTTTTTGAATGCCAGTATTTTAAGGATAATTCTGGTTACAAAGAAGAAATCCCTGCGTGGTTAAAGGCGAATGCTGCTAAGCACCACGCAGGGTGAATGCACTTAAATCATCGCCACCTAACTCTATCGAAGCAGTTATGAACAACTCCCCAAACCCTTCAAGCCCCCGCTATCAGATGATTCGAGAACTTGGGCGAAATCGTGCGGGAGGGCGTATCACCTACTTGGCAAAAGACAACAAAACTCAGCAACAAGTTGTCATTAAAAGATTTTTATTTGCCCAAGCTGGCTCTGATTGGTCAGGCTTCAAAGCCTATGAGCGTGAGATTCAAGTGTTACAAGGACTCGATCATCCTGACATTCCTCATTATCTCGATTCCTTTGAAACCAAAGCTGGGTTTTGCATGGTGCAGGAATACAAAAATGCCCAATCATTAGCCGTACCACGCAGTTTTGCTCCCGATGAAATCAAGCAAATTGCTATCTCTGTTCTGAAAATTTTGGTCTACCTGCAAAACCGTATTCCCATAGTAATTCACCGGGATATCAAACCAGAAAATATCTTGCTGGACGAGCAACTGAATGTTTATTTGGTCGATTTTGGCTTGGCCCGAATTGGCGGAATAGAAGTAGCAATGAGCAGCATTGCCGCTGGGACTTTCGGCTTCATGGCACCCGAACAGTTGTACAACCGTCAACTGAGTGAAGCAACTGACCTCTATGGACTTGGTGCAACACTAATTTGCTTGCTGACGGGGACAAAATCAACAGCAATGGATGCCTTAATTAATGAAGATGGTAGGATTAATTTCAAGCATCTGCTTCCCCGTCTCAGTCTGCGTTTTGTTGATTGGCTCCAAAAAATGGTGGAACCGAAAATAAAAGACCGTTTTCCCAATGCCACAACTGCACTAGAAGCGCTAAAATCCCTTGATCTTACCCGCACACCAGAAATTAAATTTAGCCAAATTGTTCTGGAATTTAATGCCAAACAACTGGGAGAAAAGCTAACTAAAACTATTACTATTAATAACTCTATTCCAGATACCTTACTGGAAGGTAATTGGAAAGTTGCCCCCCACGAGAGCGACCCACGCTATCTCCCCAACTCTCATGTTTGGATTTCTTTTGATCCAGTCAATTTCCAAGGTAATTGCGTGGATTGCCAGATTACAGTTGACACCAATAGGTTGATGGTAAATAAAACCTACAGCCGCCAGATTTTATTACAGACAAATTCTTCTCCAGAAACTCATGAGCTAACTCTTAACGTTGATACAACTCTCTTTAAACCACCAAAACCGCCTTATATTTCCATAGCCTTGTTAAGCGGGATAACTTGGTTGTTGACGGGATTTGGTGCAGCGTCAATGGCTTGGTTGATCTCATTTTATTCTGCATTAGGAGGTGCTGTACCTGTGCTTTTAATAGGAGTTGGATTTGCGGCTGGTTTCTTAGCCGGAGTCCTCCTGGCGGCGGTTGGAGTTAAGGCTGTACCTGTAGTAAAAACAGCACTTTCAGTTATAGGTTTTGTTTGGTTGGCTGTTGTGTTTTTCTATGGATTATTGCCTGTACCTGTAACTGCTTTCTTGGGTTTTGCTGGTTTAGTGATTGGATTTGCCACTGGAGCTGTAATTAAAAATCATAAAGATAGAGGATTCAGTCAAGAATTTGCAGTAGCAATCCCACTTTTCCTCACAGGCTTTAGTATGGTATTAAGCACTGGTTTCAAGGTGGGATTCAATCCATTTTTAATTTTCTTGGCGATGCTAACAGGTATATCTTTAACTTCAACAATGCTTTATCCGCATTGGCAACGAGAAAAACTCTTAGCTGAATATCGTCAGTCTGCTCAAAAAAGACGTTTAATTAAGCCATAAATCGGGAAAAATAATACAGTGAAATAGGCTAGTAATTGGAGTAAAGCTGCGGTTTTTTTTCATTGCTAAGCTGTCCTAAAACGAAATGCCTACTAAAAAATTGCTATATTTCAACTATACGTAGTCAATACTCAAAACAGTTGAATCAAGCTATGGTAAAGTCATGGACAGCGGTTACGGATGAAGAACTGATGCTGATCAGTTCACAAAACCCAGAGCTGCGGTTTGAAAGAAATGCTGATGGAACACTGGTAACTATGCCACCAACAGGAGGAATTTCTGGTAATCGAGAAGCCAAAGCCGTGGCTTATCTACTGACTTACGTGGAAAGTCAAGATTTGGGTGAAGTGTTTGGGCCAAGTACTGGTTTTAGATTAAAAAATAGTGCCGTAAGAGCGCCCGATGCTGCTTTTGTGGCTAAAGGACGTTTAGTAGCAGGATGGGATCAAGGAGAAGATGAATTTCTCAACTTAGCACCAGATTTTGTCATTGAAATTCGCTCAAAAAGCGACAGTCTGGAAACACTCAAAGCAAAAATGCAAGAGTATATTGCTAATGGTGTAAAGTTGGGATGGTTGATTGACCGGAAGAATCAGCAAGCCTTCGTTTATCGAGTCGATAATTCAATTACGCAGTATCCAGCTACAGCAATTTTAAGTGGTGAAGATGTTGTCCCAGGATTTACTTTAGCAGCCCAATTTTTACTCTAAATTCTCATCAACTGAGCTATAAAATTACAGGCATAAAAATTGTTTAAATTCCGAAAAATAGTATTTTCAGTGTTTGCTAGTTGTTTAACATACTAAATCTTGAGGTTCAACCCCCTCAAGGCAGAAAAAATGTGAATAGCACAACTAATTGAGCAACAAACCCTTAAGATATATGAAGAATCCCTGATCAAGTTCCCCGAGAATTGATCTCTAGAGGCAAGGAATGTGTGTATTATGCTTGATGCTAGTTCAGTTCTAGAAGTATTGCGTCCCGTACAAGACCCAGAACTCCGCAAGAGTTTGGTGGAATTGAACATGATCCGCAATGTCAAAATTAACGACGGCGCTGTTAGCTTTACCTTAGTCTTGACAACGCCAGCTTGCCCCTTGCGAGAATTTATTGTAGAAGATTGCCAGAAGGCAGTGAAGCAGCTACCAGGTGTCACAGAAGTGGTAGTAGATGTCACCGCAGAAACGCCTCAGCAAAAGCCCCTCCCTAACCGTACTGGAATTGAGGGCGTAAAAAATATTTTGGCAATTTCCAGTGGTAAGGGTGGCGTTGGCAAAACTACTGTAGCAGTGAATGTCGCAGTAGCGCTGGCACAGTTGGGGGCGAAAGTTGGCTTAATTGACGCTGATATTTATGGGCCAAATACACCCACAATGTTGGGCTTAAGCAGCGCTAAGGTGATGGTACAACAAGGTGCCCAAGGAGAGGTTTTGGAACCTTCCTTTAACCACGGCGTCAAACTGGTTTCAATGGGCTTTTTAATCGATCCCGATCAGCCGGTGATTTGGCGTGGACCAATGTTAAATGGCATTATTCGCCAATTTCTCTATCAAGTAAACTGGGGCGAATTGGATTATCTAATTGTAGATATGCCACCAGGAACAGGTGATGCTCAACTAACCTTAACCCAAGCGGTGCCGATGGCAGGTGCGGTGATTGTCACAACGCCTCAAACTGTAGCATTAATAGACTCTCGTCGAGGCTTGAAAATGTTCCAGCAGCTTAACGTACCTGTGTTAGGAATTGTGGAAAATATGAGTTACTTTATCCCACCAGATCTGCCCGATCGCCAATACGATCTGTTTGGTTCTGGAGGTGGCCAGAAGACATCTGCAGAACTGGGTATCCCCTTGCTTGGTTGCATTCCCCTGGAAATTTCCTTACGGGAGGGAGGGGATGCAGGAGTACCGATTGTTGTCGGTTTTCCAGAGTCAGCGTCAGCTAAAGCATTGATAGCGATCGCCTCTCAGATTGCTGCTAAAGTCTCGATGGCGGCTCTTTTAAAGTGACATCCTCCCGACGCTGACCTTGCGGTACAGTGCGGGCTTCCTTACCTCGCGGTCAGGCATTCCTAGTTACTTCCCTTGCGGGGTTTTCGCCACTTATCTAGAACAGCCCCATGACTTATTCCCCGACAGACCGACTGCATAGGCGTTTTGCTTCCTCAGAGTCCCTGAGTACTAGCTGCCAAGTGTTTTTGGAAGACTTAGACCTTTGTACGGTCAAGTTTTTACCCAAGCACCGAGTATTCACATTGAGTACTGTTTCCTGCTTGGAACCCTATCACTTGAATTGTCAAGGTTCTGTACCGTCCCCAGAGTTTGGAGGTCTTGATGAATCTGACTTTCACTCTCAATCTGGTCAGTGGTTAGCTGATAGAATTCATCGTACCACTATTATTGGTACAAATGACAGCAAAGTTCTTAACAGTAAGAGTTCCATCGGAAGAGTTGAAGATTCTAGAGCGAAGAATGCAAGGGAACTAAACGAAGCAAAACCGATGCAGCGAGTTTATACGCTCATTGGCTACTTCCGGGGGTTTGACCTCCACTCAGTAGCCTTAAAGGTCTATGTATCGCGAAGCTCAAGGGCAGCATAGCGCGGGACTTATAGCCCCAAACCCCCATTAATTAAACAAACAAACTATGTGGCAAAGGTCATTTAAGTATATTCGCTGGAAGGCTCTGTTATTATCTTGGCAGGAATTAGACTGGCAGTTAATGGCAGTAACTATTTGCCTCACCTTCCTTGGGGGGGTGATGATTCGTAGTACTGAACTTTACAATGGGCAAACAGACTGGTGGTGGCACTGGATCATTGGCGGTATTGGATTAGCAATTGTACTATTCATAGCGAGATCGCGTTATGAAATGCTTTTGCAATGGCATTGGATTGTTTATGGCATTACTAATATCTCCTTAGTAGCGGTGATGTTCTTCGGTACCACCGCTAATGGTGCTCAAAGGTGGATACCAATCGCAGGTTTCCAAGTTCAACCCTCGGAATTCGCCAAAATCGGGTTAATCATCACTTTAGCCGCTGTGATGCACGTGGAACCCGCCTCAACTATGGGCGCTGTTTTGAGAGTATTGGGGATTGCTTCTGTTCCCTGGATATTAGTATTTTTGGAGCCTAACCTAGGAACCTCACTGGTTTTTGGTTCCATTACTATGGGGATGCTCTACTGGGGTAATGCTAACCCTGGCTGGCTGTTGCTGATGATTTCTCCATTTGTTTCAGCAATTGTCTTCAGCATCTTTTTACCTGCTTGGTTCGTCTGGGTAGTCGCGACGGGCTTCATTGGTTGGCGCAGTTTTTCCTGGCCCATACTGGGAAGTTTGGGTGCTGTGGTAGTTAACGCGGTTGCTGGCGGTTTAGGCAACTTCTTGTGGGGCATTTTGAAGGATTATCAAAAAGACCGCTTGATTTTGTTCTTAGACCCCGATAAAGACCCCCTGGGAGGAGGTTACCACCTAATCCAATCTAAAATCGCGATCGGTGCCGGTCAACTTTGGGGAAGGGGACTACAGCAGGGAACCCAAACTCAACTCGGCTTTATTCCTGAACAGCATACTGACTTCATCTTCTCGTCGATTGGTGAAGAGCTTGGCTTTGCTGGTAGCTTGTGTGTACTATTCGCTTTCTGGTTCTTCTGTCTGCGTTTGGTGATTATTGCTCAAAATGCTAAGGACAATTTTGGATCTCTGCTAGCGATTGGTGTCCTCTCGATGGTTGTGTTTCAGACTGTGGTCAATATTGGTATGAATATTGGCGTTGCTCCAATTACCGGGATTCCTCTACCATTACTGAGTTACGGTCGTTCGGCTTTAGTAGCGAATTTTATTGGTATCGGACTGGTGGAATCGGTTGCTAATCATCGACACCGATTGAAGTTTTAGGGACTGGGGACAGAGGACTGGGGACTGGGGATTGGACAATTAACAATTAATCAGGGACAATCAATCATTAGAAATTAGCAATTGAAAAGTAACAAAATGATTTTTCCAGGTTCAATTGTTCGCATAATCAATCCCAATGATATCTATTACCAATTTGAAGGCCTAGTTCAACGAATTGGCGATGGCAAAGCTGGGGTTCTATTTGAAGGTGGTAACTGGGACAAAATAGTAACTTTCCAGTTGTCAGAACTACAAGCTTTAGAGCCAAAAGTTGCTAAAAAAGCTAAGTAGCCATTAGTCAGTAGGGGCTTAGCATTTGCACCCGGATTTATCGGTGAAATCCAGATTTTTATAGGCAAATGCTGACGCTCGAACGCGAAGTAGCGTGCCGCAAGCAAGACTCGCTATCGCAACGCTTTCGTCCTTCTCAGATTTATGCAGGAGGTCTAATTACAGTCTACGAAAAAGCGACAAAATTATGCGTCTTCCTTTGCCACAGTTTGCAATAGGCGATCGCCCAGACAATCATATTGCTGAGGTGATCGAAACGGCAACAACGGAATTTCTGGCACAATGTTTAGAGCCAGAAGATTTGAGCTTCCCTGTAATGCCTCCTTTTGGCAGTTGGGTAAAGTCACAAGATGAAGTATCGGGCAATCAAGTCATGGCTGTGGTCTACTATGCAACCACAAGCCCGATTGATTCTGTACACCGGGCTGTAGCTATGGGGTTGTCGTTAGCAGAATTGCGGGAACAGCAACCCCAAATTTTTGCCATGCTTAAAACTGAGTTTCGTGCCGCGATTGTTGGATATTTGCCTCCCCATTCAGGAGTAAATGGTTCCAATCATCCAAAGGGGCCAGTCTATCAATATCTTCCACCCCGTCCGCCACAAATTCATCAAGCAGTACATCAATGCGAAGCAGCAGAGATCCTTCACTTCACCAATGATTTGGATTTTTTAAGAACTCTATTGCAAGTAAATGGAGCGCCAGTGGAAGCACTGATAGCAGCAGCAATTAGAGAAGTTTACCAATTACGCAAGGCTGACCGCGAATGGTTGGTAAAAGCAGGGCGTATTTTGAGCGTGTTGCTGAAGGATGACTATGACCGTTTACGGTATATTTTGAGTCAGCTTCACTGGTGATCTGGCTTTAGTTATTAGTTATTTGTTGTTAATTGTTACTCTGCTTTTTGCATTGTTAGACAAGTCTTTATCAAACTCGCCGCGACAGACAAACCGCAACAGTTTACTGCGGATAGAAGAATTATCAGAATCTCGCAAAGAGTCTGAAAGATTAGCGAAACTCACCCGCGTTTTAGACTCAAACTGTCCCTGGCGAATTGCGCGAGATTGCATTTTTCGGCAGTTGGATTCCATCCGGGTATAACTGCCATCAGGATTCACCACATCATAGGTGGCCATGTCACTAATATAAGGAGTCGGTTCGCCGCCAATATTAATTGTTTCAGTCTCACGCCAACGTTTAATACCATTCACATTGACAGCCGCAGGGGAACTAAAGTCCGGATTGCTACCACCTGTACCGGGTACTTTTTGCCAATCTGGATTAGTTATATCTTCGGTTGCCAAATCAGCTTTTTGAGCAATCCTAGCTTGAGATTTGTTGTCTGATGAGATCTTTTGAAAAATCCTCTGATATCCATCAGACGCTAACTTTTCAATTCGCGCACGTTCGGCTGGGGAAAATTGCGTTTTACGTTTAATCTTTCCCTTGAGATCAAATTCGTATAGGGCAGACAGTTTGCCCTGATTTAATACAAATAAACTATTGTCGTGAAATGCCCTAATTGCAATTACCTGACCGTTCTCGAACCAGTAGCCCAAACCATCGCCATATTCTGTCAGAAACTCCGAAGCTCTGACTATGCCTTTGCCATTGAGCCGACAAATAGTGTAAGTCATATTGCTTTCCCGTTTGCGGGTTTCTTGACAGCCTTGAGTGATTTGGTTTAGCTTGTACAGCGTATTATCGTACATACACTGAACATCAGCATTATCACAGGCTGCAAGCTCTAATTGTCTAGCTTGAACAGGGAAGGCTCCAAGAAACAGAAAAATAGCAAATATTGGAAGATATGCAAACAGTTTCATTGTCAATTTTTCAGGTTTTTTGTTAACACTAACAGATTTTCTTTAGAGATGAATTTTACCCTTGAACGTCAATCTAACTCAGGCTAATATATTTGTCAAATTACCTCTTTAGGGCAAAGATTCAAATTCTCAATGTATTGTGAAGGAATTGAGCGAGCCAAGTCTTGGAAGTCTTGAAATTTGTATTTATTCAAATCCCGAACTGAAGGATTTTTATATTCCTGCTACTGTTCGGCTTCTTGAGGAAATTAGCTTTTCCCGTCTTTGCAGTTAAATAAATACCTCTGTAGGTAGTTTAGAGAATTTTTGAAATTTGTAAAATTTGCAAGAGACGTAGCTGAAGTCGCGTCTTCTCATCAGCAATGCGACCTGACTTTGGATCGCTCCAAATTCCTTACTGAGATTTATATGGAATCTATTTCCGAAGTTTTAAAGGAACCCATCGTTCCATTTGCTGTTTTGCTCGTAGTCATCTTGACAGTTCCTTCCCTGTTTGAGCGCTTGCGACTACCCGGAATAGTAGGTCTGTTGGCCGCAGGTATCCTGCTAGGTTCTAATGGCTTACAGGTGCTAGACAATAAATCAGACACCATGCAATTGCTATCAGACATTGGCTTAGTCTACCTGATGTTTGTCGCCGGTTTGGAAGTGGACATGAAGCAGTTTCGCCGTACAAGAAATAAATCATTGGGATTTGGTACATTTACCTTCCTCATCCCATTAATTATGGGAACTTTGGTCGGTCGTCTGTTTCACTTTGACTGGAACGCTTCAATCTTAATTGGTTCCCTATTTGCCTCCCATACCTTATTAGCATATCCTATCATCAGACGCTTGGGAGTTGTCAACAACGAAGCGGTGATCGTAACCATTGGTGCGACTATTTTTACTGATATTGGCGCTCTTTTAGTACTTGCAATTTGTATTGCTATTCACAAAGGGGAATTCTCAACACTTCAGTTAGCCATCTTACTGGGTGCATTAGTTATCTATTCATCAGCAGTTTTGTTTGGCTTGGATTGGTTGGGGAAAGAATTTTTTCGTCGCTCTAAAGATGACCAAGGCAACCAATTTTTGTTTGTGCTGTTGTCGCTGTTTTTAGCCGCAGTGGGCGCTCAATTAATTGGTGTAGAAAAAATTATTGGTGCTTTTTTGGCGGGACTTGCTGTAAATGATGTTGTGGGGGATGGGCCAGTTAAGGAAAAAGTCGAATTTGTGGGAAGTGTCTTGTTTATTCCCATCTTCTTCGTTGACTTAGGCTTGCTAATTGATCTACCTGCTTTTGTGAAGAGCTTGAGTACAATTTGGCTAACTGCTGCAATTGTGGTGGGTTTAATTCTTAGCAAATTTTTAGCAGCATTTCTTGCTAAATTGGTCTATCGCTACAACAATTCAGAAATGCTAACAATGTGGTCTTTGTCAACACCACAAGTAGGAGCAACCCTAGCAGCAACATTGGTGGGATATCGGGCGGGAGTACTCAATGAAGCTGTCTTAAACAGTGTGATTGTTTTGATGCTGGTGACTTCTACACTTGGCCCAATTTTGACAGCGAGATTTGCACCTCAACTACAGTCATCAACAACAATAGATACTGCTGAGGATACTTCCCAAACAGAGGCAATACCAGAGCGATCTGCTTGCAGCAGCGCTAGATCCTCGGTCGCCGCTCCGCTGTTTTCATGGCCGATAGCCCTAGCTTTAGCGAGGCACGAGCGTCAGGGCTGTACGCTATCGCCAAATCAGGGTGAGTTTACAGTAATAGTGCCAATTTATAATCCCAAAACTCAGCGATTCTTGATAGAAATGGCCAGTTTGTTGGCACAATATGCAGGTGGTCGAATTGTCCCGTTAGCGATCGCTCAGGCTCACGCTCACATGGACTCTCCCCAGATGAATAACGCTGTGCAAAAAAGCCAAATGTTGCTGGAAGAAGCCAAAGATTTGTGTCGAGAATTGGGGATTGAGGCGTCAGTGCAACTGCGAATTGAGTATGACATTGCTCAAGGAATTAGCCATACAAGTCGAGAACAAAATGCCAATTTGATTGTCTTAGGTTTGAGCGAAAAAATGGCTTGGAGTGCACGTTTATTTGGTACTGTAACTGATTCAGTTTTGTGGGCCGCGCACTGTCCAGTAGCGGTGACGCGGCTTTTAGATTCACCGTTCTCTATGCAGCGTATTTTGGTGCCAGTAGAAAACTTAACACCATCTGCGGTGCTTCCTGTGCAGTTTGCCCAAATTCTGGCTGAACGTAATCAAGCTCAGATAACCTTGCTTCATGTGTGCGAAATAAGAACGCCACAGAGCAAGATTGCTTGGACTAATTCTCAGCTAAAACTAATGGTTTCCAAGCTAACACCTCAAAACCCTCCAATAGAAATTCAAACTCTACCCGCTCATGATGTAATCGGGGCAATTCTAGAGACAGCAAAATCTCACGATTTAGTTGTCTTGCGATCGCAGCGGCGTCGGGTTGGTGCTGATGGCTTAGCAATTGGAGAAGTTACGACCCCGTTAGTGCAGCAGCTAACTTGCTCGGTTGTCATCTTGGGAGAGCCACAGGGGACACCGAGGAGTATTCTTGGCAGTCACCCTTCCCCTGAAAAATGAAAAATGACTTATTTTTAATTTTTCACTTTTTAAGTGTTAATTATTCTGTGAAATTTATCCTCAATTATCACCACAATTAGTGTCCTCGGAAGCATTTTTATTCTTCAACTTTTCTGCCAGCTTTTGCAGTTTTTGCTTTTCCAGTGCCAGTTCCTCTGCCATAAGTTCCATTTGCTGTTTTTCCCTTTCCACTTGCTGTTTTTCCCGTTTCAATTCTTCTTCGAGAGTTTGAATTTGTTCGCGACGCGCTTCCACTTCCAGATTGCGACGAGTCAAATCCTGACTTTGCAGTGTTAGGTCTTGTCTCCACTGTTCGCTGCGTTCTACTTCTTCGTTTAAGACACCTGGTGTAACTCCTATGGTCAGGTACTTTTGCACAAAATCCAACACCCAATCTTTGGCGTGTTGAATATGCAGAACCTCTTGATTTTCAGAAAGCTCTACCAACACTAACCAGCCTGGTTGTAGGCTCTCAGTGTTGGTAAGTGGAACTTTTTTTTCGGGTTTGATTACTGCCCAGGAATGTTCAGATTGTAGGCGGGCTAGCAATTGCAGTTCCACCCCGCCTACACTGTCGTTGTTTTGTACTTGGGCTAGGTGTAGCATTGCCTGTTAATGGTTGTTAAGGGGCAAGAAACTATTCAAGAGTTTTCCTGGAGTTGATTGAGGCGATCGCGCAAAATTGATTGTTGCTTTTGAGCCTCAGCTAAAGCATCTTTTTTAGCTTGGACGACTTCAGGTGGGGCTTTGCTGACAAAGTTCTCACTCTTCAGACGCTCCCAAAGGGAATTGGCTTCCGCTTCCACTTTACCTAAGTCTTTTTCTAACTTAGCGCGGAGGGCATCCACATCCACAACTCCGGCCAGGGGAATCAGCACTTGGACTGTGCCAACCACACCTACCATGGTGTTCTTGAGTTCACTCTCGACGGCTGGGGTAATAGTCAATGTCTCTACCTTTGCTAAGTCTTGAATGTAGGCTCGACCAGACTCTAAGATTTGACCTTCATCACTACTTCCAGTTTGTAAGATAACTGGTGCCTTCACCCCCGGTTTGATATTTGCCTCAGCCCGTAGATTGCGGATAGTGCGAATCGTGCCAATTAAGAGGTCAAATTGTTCCTCTAAAGGGGCGTCAATTATGGCATCGTCACCTACTGGATAGGATTGTAAGGGCAGAGTTTGACTGTCACCGATTTGGGTAAGGGTGTGCCATAGTTCCTCTGTAATGTGAGGCATGAAAGGATGAAGCAGTTTCAGTATGCCTTCTAAAATATAAGCAAGCGTCTGCTGCGCCATCTGCCTAGATTGGGTTGCTTCCTCACGTAGTCGTGGTTTTACCAGTTCGATGTACCAGTCGCAGAAGTCACCCCAGATGAATTCATAAAGTCCCTTGGCGGCTTCTCCCATGCCGTAGTTATCAAGGTATTCTCTGCTTTGATGCACTACTCGCTGAAAGCGCGAAAGAATCCACTTATCGCTTAACTCCAACGCTTCCATCCCGGTTTCTAGGGGAGAACCTAACTGCTGCGGCGTCTTATCATCCAAGTTCATCATCACAAACCGCGTAGCATTCCACAGTTTGTTAGCGAAGTTGCGCGACGCTTCTACTGATGCTGATTCATCTGTCTTGCGATTATACTCTAAGCGGATATCTTGTCCCGCTCCTGTAACTTCCCGAATCAAGGTGTAACGTAGGGCGTCGCAACCGTATTTATTAATCAACAACAGGGGATCGATGCCATTATTCGCTGTCTTGGACATTTTCTTGTTGTTTTCATCCCTGACTAATCCGTGGATGTAAACAGTCTCAAAGGGCATTTGACCGGTGAAATATCCACCCATCAGTGTCATCCGCGCTACCCAGAAGAAGATGATGTCAAATCCTGTAACTAGGGTAGTTGTAGGATAATAGGTTTTCAAGTCGATGGTTTCTTCTGGCCAGCCCATTGTTGAGAAGGGCCACAAACCGGAAGAAAACCAGGTATCCAAAACATCTGGGTCTCGCTCTATCTTGACATCTGCCCCAAATTGTGTAATTGCTTTTTCCTGTGCCTCAGCTTCGCTTTTCGCTACGACAAACGGCGTATTGTCAGTAATCTCACCATCTGTCTCACTAATCGCGTACCAAGCAGGAATTTGATGTCCCCACCACAACTGACGGGAAATACACCAATCTCTGAGATTTACCAGCCAATCCCGATAAACTTTCGTCCAGCGTTGGGGTACGAATGCGGGTGAATTCTTTTCATCGAGGAACCCTAGAGTTGTGTCTGCTAGTGGTTTCATTTTCACAAACCACTGAGTCGAAAGGAGAGGTTCCACTGGCACCTTACCGCGATCGCTGTAGGGAACCGTATGCTTGTAATCCTCCACCTTCACTAAGAATCCCTCAGCCTCAAGCTGCGCTAAAACATTCTTCCTGGCCTCAAAACGGTCTTGACCTTGGAATGACCCAGCATTCTCATTCAAACTGCCATCCTTGTTCATGATATTAATGAACGGCAGATTGTGACGCCGACCCATCTCAAAATCATTCGGGTCATGTGCTGGAGTCACCTTCACGCAACCTGTCCCGAAAGCAGGATCAACCAACTCATCAGCAATAATCGGAATTTCCCTCCCCATAATCGGCAGTTTCAGCATCTTCCCAATCAAATGCTGATAGCGTTCATCCTTGGGATTCACCGCAACCGCTGTATCCCCCAACATCGTTTCAGGTCGAGTTGTCGCCACTTCCACAAAACCGCTACCATCACTCAGAGGATAACGGAAATGCCAAAGATTGCCATTAACTTCCTGGTTTTCCACCTCCACATCCGAGACAGCAGACTGGGAAGCTGGACACCAGTTCACCAGGTATTCACCCCGGTAAATCAATCCATCTTCGTAAAGTCGGATAAAAGCCTCTACCACAGCCTTGGATAAGCCTTCATCCATCGTGAAGCGTTCCCGCGACCAATCGGCCGAAACCCCCAAGCGTCGCAGTTGGCCAACAATCGTACCCTCAGATTCTTCCTTCTGGCGCCAAGCCCTTTCCAGAAACTTCTCTCGTCCTATGTCATAGCGGGTTTGGCGTTCTTTTTTCAGTTGCTTTTCCAGCATGGTTTGCACCGCAATGCTGGCGTGGTCGGTTCCGGGTAGCCATAGGGTATTGCGCCCTTTCATCCGCTGGTAGCGCACCAGGGTGTCAATCAGGGTTTCCTCGAAGGCGTGACCCATATGTAGGCTACCGGTAACATTAGGCGGCGGAATCACAATGCAATAGGGTTCGCCACTATGATTGGGGTCGGCTTTAAAAGTTTGATGTTCTTCCCAATACTTTTGCCACTTTGCTTCAGTGGTGGCTGGGTCGTATTTGGTTTGGGCGGTGGATGTGGTTGCGGTCATGCAGGGAACACTAAATGAAGACGAGTTTACCTAAATTTTGCCACAGCGTCGTAAAGCGCCGAAACGAGAATGAACGTCTATAGCGCAGGAGAAAGTTCCTTGTGGATGCGTAAAACAGCCTTGGCAGAATGATGATTAGGAATATAGCTTTTTGAGAGTGCCAATAAAACGTTTATCAATTTTCTCTCACTACACACCAATGGGAAATCAGGAAATAGATCATGAAACTTAAACCTAGCTTATTTCAACTAATTGTTCTCCTAATGACATCAAGCCTCATTGTTTCCTGTAACACATACCAACAAGGAAGCCAGGTAGATTGTAATAACCCAAACGCCAAGCAATCCCAGGAGTGTAACCCCTCAGCGACGCGCAGTAGTGGAGGTGCTTACCGTGGCGCCGGAAGTTCAACTATAGTCGCACCACTTCAAGGTAGTAATGAGGGGCAATCTACTAAGTCAGGTAATTCTACATCTGGGACTGACACAAGTGCTGGTGCTAACTCTGCTAATTCTACTGGCAATAGTTCATCAGATTCTAGCAGTACAAGTAAAAGTTCTTCCTCGTCGGGTCGCGGGGGCTTTGGTAGTTCAAGTAGCGGTAAGTCTGGTGGTTAATCTCAGATAGGTATGATGGATACAAATATTTTCGATTGTCCCCAACGAGATCAGTTGTTTGGGGGGATGAATCTAAGTTGGTATGACATTTCTCCTTTTAACAAAGAAACAGGCTTACCTATTGCTGACCAGCTAGACCCTTACGCGCTTTATCATTGTCATCAAGTCTCCCCAAAAACCATACTAGAAATTAAGCAAGCATCTGAATTAGTTGGTCGTGTTTTCCTGGAAGTTTGGTCAATTATTCGTGGTCTAGATGAAGAAAGCTTGCTTTACTATGGCTTTCCCAAAGAAACTATCAAGCTAATTCAGTATGATTCTCTACCACCATTTTGTATGCGTCTGGATTGGTGCTGGAACGAAAAGACTGGAGTGAAAAAAATTGTAGAAACTAATGCACAAACTCCTAGTTTTTGGTTTGAGTGTATTGAAGGTAATAGTCAAGTTGCAGAACATTTTAGTCTCTACCCTCCTGATATCTATTCTCAAAAGAAATTAAGAGCAAGCCTGAATGAAAATATCAAAAGAGCAGCTTTACATCTAAATAAACCACTTTCTGATTGTGCAGTTGCCTTTACTGCCTTGAACAATGCTGAAGATTTAGGGACGATACGCTGGTTAAGCAGTTACTTTCAAGGACATAGTGATGCTTTTGGGTTACAGGATCTACGGATTAAAGATGGTGAATACTTGTTTAATGAGAAAACTGGAAACCCGATAGATATTTTGTTTCTCTGGTATCCGATTGAATGGGTTATTGAGGATGTTGATGAAGCAGGGCAAAAATTATGGTCAGCCTTAGAGCAATTAATCTTTGAAAAGAAAGTCGTTATTGTCAACTTTGGCTCTGCTTTTGCACTGCAACCCAAAAGTATATTAGCTTTGATTAATGATTTGGGATACGACTTTTTTGGTGAAGAAAATGCAGGAACAATTTTGGACTATTTCCCGAAAACAGCAATGAATCCAGAAGCAATTGGGGATTCATACTTTGCTAAACCTATTCTGGGAAGACAAGGTGAAGGTTCATTTGCGGTAAATTCAGGAAAAATCACAACGACAAGTAAAAATAATGATCCGTGGTATACAAAACAAGATTATGTTTATCAAGAATTGTTAGATTTTCCGACAATAGAAGTAGCAGGAGAATCTATGTCTGTGGTTTGGGGAGCTTGGCTTTACAATAATGGGGGAAATCAGTTTGTCTCTGGGGGAGTAGGAATGCGAGTCTCGGAAGGAGAAATTACAGATGACTATGCTTACTGGTGTCCCATTGGCTGCTAGTTGACAAATGTCGCTTTTCACTAGACAAATGCAAAAAGTATAGAATCTCGCCTGTATAGCGTTAGTGGGAACCAAAATCTTTGAGGGGCGAAGCATTCCTGTAAAAATCAACTCGTAAGTCCCCTCAATCTAGGTAGGAGCACAAAGCAGAGGAGGGCGAAGCATTCCTGTAAAAATCAACTCGTAAGTCCCCTCAATCTAGGTAGGAGCACAAAGCAGAGGAGGGCGAAGCATTCCTGTAAAAATCAACTCGTAAGTCCCCTCAATCTAGGTAGGAATGCTTCGCCCCTACGGAGAAAAAGTATTAAAAGTTACAAAAGTTTCACTGTTGCCGATGATAGAAAGTGTCATGCTCGTTCTATAAAGAAAGATATCAATATTCGTGAGGAGCTATAGACCTTGAAGAAGGTAGAAGCAATTGTCCGACCATTTAAACTAGACGAAGTAAAAATTGCTTTGGTCAACGCTGGTATTGTGGGGATGACGGTTTCTGAAGTCCGAGGATTTGGACGCCAGAAAGGTCAGACCGAACGCTATCGCGGTTCAGAGTACACTGTGGAATTCCTGCAAAAGCTGAAGGTGGAGATTGTCGTTGAAGACCATCAAGTTGACATGGTAGTAGCAAAAATTATCGCTGCTGCTAGAACTGGTGAAATTGGCGACGGAAAAATTTTCATTAGTCCAGTCGAGCAAGTAATCCGGATTCGGACAGGAGAAAAGAATCTAGAGGCTGTTTAGTCTCTAGCTTTTGGGAGCATCCCGTTTTTGTAAATATACGCCCACACCCTGAAGGGTGGGGCTACACAAACTAAGCCTGCCTACGCAGGCTATTTTTAAGCCTGCGCAAGCAGGCTTTGTTCCTGTGGTTCCGCGACTTTAGTCGTTAGGCGTTTTAACTAGGGTGGGCAATACCCACCCTACTGCTTAGCTATATTCCCCAGTTGTGGAAGCAATGCTTCAAATGCTTTACCACGATGACTGAAGCGCCGTTTCATCTCCGGATTCATCTCGGCAAAGGTCAAATTTTGCTGGGGTACATAAAAAATGGGATCGTAACCGAAGCCTCCATTACCGCGAGTCTCCAGCAATATTTCACCCCGACAAATCCCTTCGGTAGTAAGAGCGATCGCTCCATCAGGACGCGCGATCGCCACAACACAAACAAACTGCGCCCCCCGATTTGGCTCATTACCCAGTTCTCCAAGTAGCCGTTCAATGCGCTCGGAGTCGGTTTTACCGTAACGTGCCGAATAAATCCCTGGAGCACCATTCAGGGCGTCAACTTCCAAGCCAGAATCATCAGCGATCGCCCACTCTCCAATTGATAAAGCCACCGCTGATGCTTTCAAACAAGCATTAGCAGTAAATGTCTCACCCGTTTCCTCAATCTCTAGTTCGGCTGGTTTTAGCTGCAATTGCCAGCCTAAATTTGCTAGGTAGTTCTGCATCTCCCGCAGCTTACCGGGATTCCCTGTCGCGACAATCAGTTTAGTCATTAGTCCTTAGTCATACAGCCCTACAGCCTTACGGACATGAAAACCGGGCATGAAAACAATCCTTGGTCATATAGCCCTACAGCCCTACGGACATGAAAACCGGGCATGAAAACAGTCCTTTTTCTGTTACCACCAAGGACTAGCAATGTGAGGCAACGGACTTAAGATCATACCGAATTTGCCCAATCTTTAGCCCAGTTGAGAGTTAGACGGGATTCTTCAGCAGTAGCTGCTTCGCAGTACAGTCTCAATACAGGTTCAGTCCCGCTAAAACGAATCAGCAGCCAACTATCGTTAGCCAAACGGAATTTGTAGCCATCGGTAGTTTGGCAATCAACCACTGACTGACCGGCAATTTCTGTTAAGGGCTGATTTTGTAATTGTTCCAGCAAGCGCGATCGCACATCCATTCCCGACAGATGCAAATCTATGCGGTCATAAGCGGAGGTAAAACCAGTGCTAGTTTGCAGGCGTTTGTACAAGTCACTCAAATCCATCCCTGAGTCGGCGATCGCCTCTAGGAGATAAAGTGCTGACAACAGTGCGTCTCGTTCTGGAATATGGTTCCCATAACCTATTCCTCCCGATTCCTCACCACCTAGTAAAGCGGGAGTTGATAACATCCGGTCGGCAATGTATTTATAGCCAATGGGAGTTTCATACAGTGGCAAGTTATACAATTGGGCAATACGGGGAATTAAGTCTGAACCACTGATTGTTTTGACCACTTCACCAGCAAACTGACGCCGTGATGCTAAATGTTCGATCAGGATCGGGATGAGAATTTGGGAGCTCAGGAAGTTCCCCTCGCCATCAACAGCAGCAATGCGATCGCTATCGCCGTCAAATACCAAGCCAACAGACAAACCTGCACCTTCAGTACGCCGATGAGTCCGCATCACTCGGAATAGCTGAGAAAGGTAGCGTGGCAAAGGTTCTGGAGCACCGCCACCAAACAAAGGGTCACGGGAGCTATTAATTTCCTGAATCGGCACCCCTAGGATCTGGCTCAAGCCACCCGCAGCAGCACCATGCATCACATCAGCGTAGACGCTTAGTTTCCCTTGACTAATCAGATGCTTAATTTTGGCAATATCGACCTTTCCTCGTAGCCCCTCACAGTAGCTTAACCAGGGATTGAAAGTCGTTAGACTTCCAGGGGTTTGAGCCTTTGTGGGTTCCTGAGTAAGTAGGGCCTCAATTTGTTCTGTGACTTCTGGGGAAACTGACCCACCAAAAGCCCCTTTTACCTTCAATCCCAGGTAGCCAGCAGGATTATGACTAGCTGTAAGTACCAAAGCTCCCAAAGCGTTCTCTTGCTTAGCAGCCCAGCTAAAAGCCGGAGTGGGAGCGTAACATTCAGAGAGCATTACATCAAAGCCAGCGGCTTTGACAACTTCAGCAGTCATTTTGGCAAAGTCTTCCGCCATGAAGCGTCGGTCGTAACCCACAATGACCGTGTTACTACCAGTGGACTCTCCATAGATATCCGCCAGGACTTTTGCAGCCACAGGTGCTACTAAAGCCAAGCTCTCAAAAGTGAAATCGGCAGCGATTAGTCCTCGCCAACCATCTGTCCCAAACTTAATTGAATGCGCAGCAATCGGCATAACAACAGAGTATTGATTTCCTGAAATTCCTAGTGACCGCAGGATCTTAGCATTGGTGGGTTAATCTGTCTCGCTCTGTTGATACCAACTGCGCATCCTTATTGAAAAATTTATGATCGCTGCTGTTGGCCATCCCCCAAGGCTTCCTCTACATACATCGAATGTTCTGGAAAATTGCATAGCAGCAATTGCAGCTTCATGCGATCTATATAGGGCCAGCCTCCTGCTTCTTCAATATCTTTCAAGAGAGCATAAAGTGCTTGTCGATTATCCGGTAACGAGGCTTGAAACAAGTTGTCGCGAATTTCGCGATGGGAGTCCTCCAAAGCCCGCAGCAATTCCAACAGCCCCAGATTATCACCTTGAAGGCTACTCGCTAAATTAAGAATCTCGGCGGTAATAGCTTGCAGTTTTTCCTGCAAATACCCTGAATCTACATCTTTTTCACAGTTCATTTTAGCAATTAGGGATTGTGGAACTCGTCGCCCCGATTGGGGAGCGGGGGATTCTTCAGAAGGATGTAGAGTATAGCCCACAATCCTTGGGTAAGGTGAAGTACTCCGGCTTGCTTCGCTGAAGCCGGAGCTTCAAAGAAACAACCATCAACGTTTCTTGTCTCATTTGCCGTAGCCACGTTGGGTACTCTTGCGAGTTCGGAACTAAATCCGATGATGGTCTTACACAGCATCTCTGGCTCTTGCGTTTACGCAGTATGCGCGACGCGCAAACCTTTATCCCTCATGGGAACCCAAGCAGCAACCCGCCTTCCGCAGGTCGTTTATTTCTATCTCGTACAACACAACTTGGCTTTTCTTTTACAGCAGGACGTAACCTTACCAACCAGTGGTCGTGTTCTTTTCCTAGCTGCGATGTTGCTGCGGTAAGAGTCGTAACTCTACTTCGGATTAAACCTGTCTGTTCCATACGCCTAGGAGGGTCAGCAACCAACTATATACTAGCATGGTATACACACGTTGTATGTATACCCATGAAAACAGGAAGACTCAATCTAAGGTTGTCAGAGAAGCGAGTTGCCAAACTCAAAGCTTATGCCAACCACAAAGAAAAGACGGTCACTCAGTTGGTTGAGGACTGGATTGACCGACTACCGTTACCAGAGGGATTGGAAGTCTCCGTGCCTCCGACTTCTCGCTAGCCATCCCCACCTTAGACATTGCGGGTACTCGCCTACGGCTCGATATGACCCGCTTGTCTTGAAGGTGGGGACTTCCGCGATACGTTAAAGCCTGAAGGCGTTCAGCTTTTCTCCCTTCATACTTCATCTTCCTACTTTCTTCCCCAGTCCCCTCCAAAAGATTAAAGGCGACTTTTCCCGTGTACAATGCTTTTAAACAAGATCTGAGGCTCACGCCTGCGGTGCCATTCTAAGAACTTTGCTTCACCTAGTAGCAGTTCAACAGATATAACCCTCACCGCAATTCTTCGTGCAGCCCAAAATATAGCATGGGTGGAAAGGCAATTGTAGGCATCTCTTGCAGATGTTTTGACGGCAGCAGCTTTTTGGCTCTTATTTACCGGAGCCAGACACACCCATAACGATAACAAAAATTTTCAGCTCAGAGATTGACGATTGAGGTTGACCATGAGGTATCGCGCTTTGATAGTTGCCTTCCTGGCTTTGTGTCTGGGGGTATTAACAGCTTGTAGTGAAGGTCCAGCAAATGCGACCAGTACTGAGAAACTAACCTATGACCAGATTAGAAACACTGGTCTGGCGAATAACTGTCCGCAGTTGTCAGAAACGACTCGCGGCGCTATTCCTATAGATTCCAAACAGTCTTATGTGCTGACAGACCTGTGTTTACAGCCAACCACGTTCTTTGTCAAGGAAGAACCAGCAAATAAACGGCAAGAGGCAGAATTTGTTCCTGGCAAGTTATTGACCCGGTTCACGTCTAGTATTGACCAAGTAAGTGGAAACTTGAAACTTGATGAGAAAGGAACTATAACCTTCCTTGAAAAAGAGGGTATGGACTTTCAAGCAATCACGGTACAGTTGCCTGGTGGCGAGCGAGTACCTTTCCTGTTCACGATTAAAAGTTTAGTTGCTAAGAGCCAACCTGGACTTGACAGCATCAATACTTCCACTGACTTTGAAGGTGAGTTCAAAGTCCCCTCCTACCGGGGTGCTGTTTTCCTCGATCCCAAAGGTCGTGGTGTAGCTGCTGGTTATGACAATGCGATCGCTCTTCCATCCCAAGCTGATGCGGATGATCTGAATCGTGCTAATGTCAAGCGCGTCCAAACTATTCCTGGCAAAATCTCCCTACAAATCGCTAAGGTAGATAGCGCTACTGGCGAAATTGCTGGTACTTTTGAGAGCGAACAGCCTTCCGATACCGATTTGGGTGCTGCTGAGCCAAAAGAAGTCCTGATTCGTGGTATTTTTTACGGTCGCGTTGAACCTTCAGAAGCTTAGTTCTTTACCTGGGACTGGGGACTGGGGGCTGGGTAATGGGGACTGGGGACTGGGGACTTCAAACCCCAACCAACCCTTGAAATAAGTTCTCGATCTACCCCAATCCCTAATCCCAAAGTCCGCGAGGGTGATTCCTTCCCAATCAAGTATCTGCTTTTGGGGATTCCGACGCGCCACTCGTTTAGAGAACCTTGGAAAAGGGGCATAAGCCCTTTTTTTTTATCTAATGCTTCCTGCTAGTCAAGCTGAAGCCAAGCCAGAATCTATCCTTGAAGCCAAAAAGCTTGACATTAATTGTATTCAATCCTATAATCAAGGATTGTTTCAATTCAAAAATACTTCAATCAGTAATTGTCTGTGAACAAAAATTGCGCTGTTGAAAAAGACAGTTTAGAGCAATAGCTCAACAAAGATAAATTGCTAGTGTATTAAAACCTAGTCAAATGATAAAATGGCAGGGCAACAGCATGAATACTGGAAAATAGATTTCAGACGCAGCTAAAAGCAGTCAATCTTTTCCTGGCTTAAGTGCAGTTGCCTAATGGGTGCAAAAAAGCCTTGAAAAATTAATGTCTGTGTTGTAAATCACAGCAGCAACGTAAAAACGGGACTCTGATAAGAATTGAGAGTCTTCATATCATCATAGTGCTCTACCACCCGAATTAGCCATGCATACCTCCCTCACCGATGAACTGAAGCATCAAAGCCTACAATTATTGCGAGAGTACCAGCAAAGCAGTTCTGCTGAAATTCGCAATGAGCTAGTGAAACTGAATTTCGGACTGGTGAGAAAAGAAGCCCATCACTGGGTAAATCAGTGTACCGAAAGCTACGAAGACTTGCTTCAGGTGGGCTGTATTGGCTTAATTCGAGCCATTGAAAGGTTTGACACAACCAAGGGAAGTGCCTTTAGTTCATTCGCAATTCCCTACATTCGCGGAGAAATTCAGCACTATTTACGCGATCGCGGTTGCTCGGTGCGCATTCCTAGACGTTGGTTGGCGCTCAAGCAACAATCTGTGGAGATTACGCAAAAATTACGAGTAAAATTCAACCGACAACCAACGGATGCGGAAATAGCCGCAGCATTGGATGTTTCGCAAGCAGAATGGCAAGAAATTAAGCTGGCTCATCAAAACCGCGAACCTCTGAGCTTAGATACCCCTGTGGGAGACGCAGAAGAGGGGACAACTTGCTTAGGGGAACTGGTACCAGATCCTAAATACCGTAGTTTTCAGTTAGCCCAAGAAGACCAAATTCGGCTACAGCAAGCTTTGGCTCACCTGGAAAAGCGTACTCGCGAAATTCTAGAATTTGTGTTTTTACATGACTTGACACAAAAAGAAGTAGCAGAACGCTTAGATATCAGTGTTGTAACCGTCTCTCGTCGTGTAAAAAAAGGATTGGACTCGCTGAAAAAATTCATGACTGGCACGGAACCTTAAAAAGCGTCCCAGGAAGCGCAGAGGAAAATCACTATGAAGCACAAGCATTGCCTTGCCGAAACTAATATATTGGTAAGTAGGTAGCTAGAGAAAAATTGCTAATAGCCTAGTTCATACAGAGCCTTTTGGGACAGTGATGTTAAACACTAGACAGAAAGAACTGAAAACGGTTTCGGTATACTTAGTTATCTACTGATTGGCTCGACTTTTGATATAAGTGATTTTTGCGGTGTCTGTTGGGAAAACTTTGGGGGACTGTTCATGCGTAAAATTTCATTAATTGTATTGGTGAGCATGATGCCTCTGTTTATTGGAGGCTGTTTAATTGGTAACGACGAGGAACAGGGGAGCAAAACTAGCCCTTCTCCTTCTCCTGTTGCTAGCACCATTCCGTCAAAGCCTTTAGCTTCTCCCAGTCCTTTGTCAGGTACGTTAGCAACAAAGCAACCAGAGAAGACAAAACCTATTGTTAACTTGTTCCCATCTGTGCCAGCAGAGGTGCGACTAAAACAGACTCTCAAAGGGCGTAGCGATCCATTTGCGGTAATTTCCACAGTACCTGTGCTTATACCGCCAAGCCCTACGGCTGCAGGTCCTACTGACAACAGATCAGTCCCACCACTGCCACCGCTGGTAGCGCCACCCGGTACCCTCATTCCTAGGACTCTACGGGGAGGACAAGTAGCAACAAGACCGACAGAGGAAACCAGAAATCAAGGTACAACCAGAAATCAAGGTACAACCAGAAATCAAGGTACAACCAGAAATCAAGGTACAACCAGAAATCAAGGTACAACCAGAAATCAAGTTGCAACCAGAAATCAAGGTATAACCAGAAATCAAGTTGCAACCAGAAATCAAGTTGCAACCAGAGCAAATCCAGTGCCGCCTCGCACTCAACCGAGCCCGAAAGTCAGTCCTCCTGTTTCTAAGCCTCCTGCTATTGGACTATTACCTCCTCCCGTACCGAATCCAACAATAACGCCAATATTACCGAAGCTACCTGAACCAACCCTGGCAAAGGGAATTGAAGTCACAGGAGTAGTAGAAGTTGCTGGCGTGCCTAATGCCATTGTGAAAGCACCGAATGAGCCAACTACTCGCTCCGTTCGTGAGGGAGAGCGCTTATCAAATGGGCAGGTGCTAGTTAAGCGGATTGAAATGAATCAAGGGCCAAATCCAGTTGTGGTTCTGGAGCAATTCGGCATTGAGGTAGCAAGACAAGTTGGAGAAAAAGCAGCAGGTGCATCTGGCACGCCTGCGCCTGGTGCGACTACAGCACCAGTAACACCACCACCGCCGCCAACCGATGCAGAGCAGGCTCCTCCTCAAGCCTGATATAGAGTAATAGTTTATGAGCGAACAGCTACGGTTTAAAATTCGCTGTCCTAGGTTACCAGTAGCAGTATATCGGGAGATTGCTGCTCATTTACGTTGCGTCAAAGGCTTGGAAACAGGTCTAATTCCCCTGACACCCCAGCAGTTTGATTACAACCAAAGTCAGGTAGATGGCTTGTGGATTCAGTATGGGGAAACAACTGATCCGGCACAGCAAGAACGTGTGAACCAGATTTTGGCGTATTATCAGAACCGCTACGGTACGTGGGAAAAAGAAAGTTTTCCGGTAGTACCGTAAGACATTATTGGCAGCGAAAATTTGATGGATTCGATTCAGGCTTTACGAGGAACAAGGGATATTCTGCCTACAGAAGTCGGGTATTGGCAGAAAGTAGAGGCGATCGCTGGGCAGATTCTAGCAAATGCGGCTTATCAGGAAATTCGTACCCCTATATTTGAGCGGACGGAACTATTTGAACGGGGTATTGGTGAAGCTACAGATGTCGTGGGTAAGGAAATGTACACCTTCAACGACCGCGCCGACCCTCCCCGTTCCCTGACTCTACGTCCAGAAGGTACAGCAGGCGTAGTCAGAGCCTTTATTCAAAATAGTCTCTACGCCACAGGTGGGGTACAACGCCTCTGGTACACCGGACCTATGTTTCGCTACGAAGCTCCTCAAGCAGGGCGTCAGCGGCAATTTCACCAGATTGGAGTAGAGGTTTTAGGTAGTGGTAACCCAAGGGCGGATGCAGAAGTAATTGCGATCGCCACTGATATTCTGCAAACTTTGGGACTAAAAAATCTGCGACTAGATATTAACTCGGTGGGAAATCCAGAAGACAGACCCCGTTATCGAGAAGCACTGGTAGATTACCTAACACCATACAAAGATGAGTTAGACCCAGACTCTCAGGATCGCCTCAACCGTAACCCACTGAGGATTTTAGATAGTAAAGACAAACGCACGCAAAAAATTGTCGCTTCTTCTCCCAGTATCCTGGACTATCTCAGTACAGAGTCAATGAGTCACTTTGAAAAAGTGCAGCAACTGCTTACTGACATAGGCATTAGTTACCAGGTAAATTCTCGCTTAGTGCGTGGACTGGATTACTATACCCACACAGCTTTTGAAATTCAGTCGGATGACTTGGGTGCTCAAGCAACGGTCTGTGCTGGTGGTCGATATGATCGGTTGGTGGCACAACTGGGAGGCCCAGATACGCCAGCAGTAGGTTGGGGAATGGGGCTGGAACGTTTGATTTTGCTGCTGCAAAAGCTGCAAGAACAGCCGTTGGCCAAGCTGGATTTCTACGTGGTATCTAGAGGAGATGTTGCAGAAGCACAAGCTCTAGAATTGGCTCAAAAGCTGCGTCAGGCTGGCTTTAGTGTAGAACTAGACTTGAGCGGTAGTGCCTTTGGTAAGCAGTTTAAACGGGCTGACAAAAGTGGTGCAGTTGGTTGCTTAGTCTTGGGAGATGCAGAAGCCCAGAATCGAACCGTAAATTTGAAGTGGCTGAAGTCTGGAGAACAACAAGCGATCGCCCAAGCTGACTTACTAGAAAATACTATCGAGCTACGCAACCAGATAGACCGCTTTCAATAAGAAGTTTTTAGTTGTGAAATATATAGTAGTTTGTATCCAAAGCATTGCACCAAAAAACAGCCGCAGTCTCGTCGCTTACTAACAACTAAAAAATAACAACTAAAAACTAAAATAACTATGGACTCTTGGGAATTTCTACTACAACAAGAAGGCTCACGTACCTGGCAACCGATCAAGTCGTCAAAGATTGCAATCGTTGCCGGTCGCTATCGAGTAGTTGCTCACTCAAGCCGTAGCAATACTGAGGTAGAAATTTGCGTCAGTCATGAAAGTACCGAGGAAGTCCCCCCCAAGCGAAGGTCTCAAAAGCGATCGCGTCGCACCAATCGAGAAGGGTTAATGGTTGTAATTCCCTTCACATACCTCAAGCCAGGTAGGTGGGAACTACGGTGCTGTGGCGATATTATGTCCGATTTTCTCTTGCGCTCTTGGCAAGAAACTGTACAACTGCAAGTTTTACCATTCGTGGAAGCTAGTGAGACAGAGGTTAAGGCTGATTCTGATATAGCTGTTGAAGTAGCGCCGGTAACTGAGAAACTTTCCGATACAGCAGTACCAGTTAAATCAGAAATGTCTGGCTCTCCAGATTCGGGATTAGAGATTGTTGTTAAAGAAAAGGAGAAGGGGAGAGTCGCAGAGTCGGAGAAACTTCAGCCCAATACTGAATTAAACCAACAATCCCATGTCCCCCTAATAGAAGTCACCAATCTCCATTCCATAGCTGTTGAGCAACTTTCTCACCCCAAGCCGATTCAGTTTGACAGTACAAATAACACAGACAACTCATTCCCTGAACAGATAACTCAAATCAGTCCCCCCTCACCTTCAGAATCGCTCCCGCTTCCGATTACTCTGGAAAAAACCTCGCCTCAACAGCCAGATGAGTCAGACGAGAACAACAGCAAGCTGACTGCTGACTTAGATGAGCAAGATTGGGGATTAAAGATGAACGAGGGGGGAGAAATTTCCCCAGTTTCTTTGCCAGTGCAAGCTAAAACAGCGACAAACCCAATTTTGGAGGAGTCGCTACAGATGCTCGATCAAATTTTGCAGCAGGTACTCGATCCCCTATTGCTAGATTTAGATCCCTCTGAAGCAAGCGAACTGCAAATAGAAGAAACATCTGAATTCGAGTATTCCTTAGAGAGCGGCGGGTTAAATTTAACCCTAGAGGAGGATGCTCTAATAGCGGTGGGAAAAACTTTTAGTATCACTGGCGTCGTAGATTTCTTAGATGTCCTTGAGATCAATGGTTCTCAAACTTCCAGTACTGGTGACTTGGTTTTCTCTGGCACCCTGCGCTATGAGTTGCGCGATCCTGAAAACTCAAAAGTCCTGCTGAATATCCAACATCAATTACCAGAACAGGCGCTACCCTTAGCTTTTAGCCAGACGATAGAGATTCCCTCAGACTGCAACACCCGTCTGATTTTGGGAAAAGTCACGCTTTACGGCTCAACCCCAGTAGCTTTGGCGAGTCAACCGTTTACTGTAACTGCTGATTTAGCCGAGTTATTAGGAGCGATTCTTGCAGGTACTAAGGTAATGCCTGTGGCTAAAATGCTGGTAATTTCTAAGGAACTCCCTGTCTCTCAAGAAGTGACCGTAGAACAGCCAGAAGCGGAAACATTACTTTTGAATCAGGTTGTACTTGACCTGATAGACACTCGCCAAAGTAGTCAGTCCCGCCCCTTGCAACCCGTCTCTCAGCATCCCTTACCGCCACAAATTTATCAACCATCACCCACTCACAAACCGTCAAAGTCTCTCCAGCTACCTAATTTCCCTAGAATTCAGACCACTCCTACAGTGCTTGAAGCACAAGTAGTTGAGGTAAAGGAGGAAGACTCTATGGAGCAATTAGTTGCTCTGGCCAAGGAACTTTTTCCCGAAACAGCAAATTCTCTTTCTTCAGTGGAGACGAGTACAGAAGAAGCTGCGCTTGATGGACAAAATGAGGAAGTCCTGAAACTCTCGGAGGAGAAAATTTCTGAAGCAGAAGCTATAGCACTGGAAGATTTTTCCGCTAGTGCTTGGGACAATGCGGTAGACGATTCAAGTTTGGCTAGTTCAGATTTGCCAGAGAATGTTGAGGCGCCATCATTAACTAAAGACTCAAGGCTTGATACTCTTGATACTCTTGATACTTCAGATACGACGGCTACCGTTGTACCAACTACTGATTCCCAGGCTATTGAATCTGAAGTAAGCGACTCTCCTAAACGGTCGATGCTTGAGGCTAGCGATGGATCTGTTGTTTTGGATAATGCTTTTCCAACTTTAAATATACAAAATCGTTTTTGGTTGCGGCTGAATTCTCTGGCGATTGATGAGCAGTTTTCCCAATGGCTGAAGTCTGATGTATCTCCTCCTAATTCTGCTCTTGTGGAAGAAGTCACACCATCACTAAATCTTCCTACAGTCCCTGTGGAAGAGGAAGAAGTCACACCATCACTAAATCTTCCTACATTTCCTATGGAAGTGGAAGAAGTCAGGCGCTCTGCGCTGCTCCCAAGGGGAGACACCAAGGGTGAACGCAGCAGCGCTAGCTCCTCGGTCACCGCTGGGCTAACGCTATCACCTGATCTCGATACACTCTTCGCGGAAGCACAGGAAGTTACGCAGCCACCCAATCCCGATACACTCTTCACGAATTTTGATAATTCGATGTGGGAAGAAGCCGAGGATTTGGGTAGTGCGTTTGCTGATGAACACCAGCTACAATTACCTGTTCTGGAAGAGGAGACTCCGACCGAGGTGGAAGAAACGCCAGATTATCCCCCTGTAGTAGAAGTAGTCCAGCAAGATTGGGATGCTCAAGAAATTGTTGTGGAAGACGAAGAGACGCTAGCAGGTGAACCAACATTCACCAGACGCGAGGCTTCAGGAAAAGTAGATGCTTGGGAAATGGTTTACCCAACCAGGGAGCTTGTCTCTAAGCCTAAACCAGTTATTCTCCCTCCACCGCAGTTAGAATCTCCCATCCCAGCACCCACAATTGTTTTACCTAGTAACGAGCTTACTGCTGGGGAAACGCTGACGGTGCGCATCAAGTTACCGCCACATCGTGTTCGTCTTTGTGTCAAGTTGTGGCTTCAAGACCGCCAAAGTCGCTATCTGCTGGATGGCCCTCGCTGGTTAGTGGATTTGTTACCTGATGGTTCAGGAAAGTTAGAGGCGATGACTCAGTTGGTTGTGCCGTTTGGTAGTGTGGATATCAGGTTTGAGGCGATCGCCGTCGATCTCGACACTCAGCGGGAGAGTCACAAGGTTGCGCTTGATTGCGTGGTAGTTCCTTCGGACTTGGTTAAGTTCGGCCTAGATGAGTTTGATGCTTAGGGCGTGTTTTTTGTGCTTCCCCCATTTAGATCCCCGACTTCTCTAAGAAGTCGGGGATCTAGGAAACTTTTCGCTAAACTCCCACGAAAAAACCGCCAGTTAACTTTAACTGACGGTTTTTCTATTAATTAACTGTTAAAGTTCAGCTTCTAGTGGGCACTATAAAGAGGAACCGATTCCTGCGTAAGCACCGTAGAAGAAAACACCCAGAAGGGTGAGTATCCCCATACCAGCAACAGTTGCAACAATCCACAAAGGAATTTTTCCACTTCCAGACACAGTTTATACCTCCTATTTAAACCCAACAATTATCTTTCCAGCCGCCAGTTAATTGAAGAAATAACTGGAGAAGAGAATACCAAGAACAAAAATCAGTAATAGACCCAAGAAAAGGGAAGTCCGATTAAGTTCAACCGGTTGTCTATTAGGATTTGGAAGACGATCTGCCATTGTCGTTTCTCCTATCTTTGAATAAATTGCATTGCGGCGATCGCGCCTAAGAAAAAGACTGATGGTACAGCCAGTGTATGAACTGCTAACCATCTGACTGTAAAAATCGGATATTGAATTGGCTGATTTGGAGTATTACTCGACATAATGAATGAACCTGTTTTACAAAAAAATTACTTGCCAATAAATTGTTCTACTTGCTTTTTAGCTTCATAGCGATCGCTAACAATTGGCACTTCCGTCCGCTCTTGGGTGAAGTACTCATTAGGACGGGGTGTGCCAAAAGCATCGTAAGCCAAACCAGTGCTAACAAAAAGCCAGCCTGCGATAAACAAAGCAGGGATGGTGATGCTGTGAATTACCCAATAACGAATGCTGGTAACAATATCACCAAATGGACGTTCTCCAGTTGTTCCTGACATTGCTGATTCCTCCTTCCTACAACAGTTGAAAACTCAAAATAACTATAATCGAAAACTGCTTGAATTGCTTCAAGAGATTTCCCTTGTCTTAAGCCGCTTGTTGTTGTTGCTCGTACCTGAGCAAAACTCCCTTCTGACCAATGATAAATCCCTGTTCTGGTGTTAAGAAAAGAATTTTGTACAAGTTTGAAGGGGTGTCTTCAATTTGGCGGTCTTTTTGCCAAGTCTGGCCACCATCCAAACTACAAAGTAAATTGCCGCTACCACCTGCAACCCAAATTTCATTAGGTGTTCTGTAAGCTAAATCCAGTAATCCCCAACTTGTTGAAAATTCAGGAGTTTGTGCTTTGTCCCAGGCTTCAGGGTCTTCGGTGTTGCTAAATTGCAGCTTACCACCCCGGGACAGCACCCACAGACGCCCATCTTTGCCATATCCCATGCTCTGAAGACGCTTAGAACTCTGGCGATTGTGCTGAACCCAAGCATTTTGTCCTGCTTCCCAAGTCGAGTAGAAGTTACCTCTAGAGGAAACAGCGACGTATTTGCCATCATCAGAACGGGAAATGTTGCGGATGACACCTACCGCTTGTTCCACCATTGCTTTCCAGTTCTTCCCGCCATCTTCAGTCTGATAAATTGCACCAATGGTGGTGGTCATTTCTGCTGCTTGGGGTCCTAGTGCCACAATGGTATTAGGGGAACCAGGTAACTGTTCACTCAAGGGGATGCGCGACCAAGATGCACCGCCATCGTTGGTATGGAGTAGGATTCCTGGTTCTCCGGTAATCCAGCCTTCGTCTCCGGTAAAGCTTACGGAAGTAAAGCGATATTTCTGGTCACCTAAGTCTAGTCCTTTTGTTTGCCAGCTTTTGCCACCATCTTTTGTTTCTAAAATTGTGGAATTACTGCCCACTAACCATCCATGATTGGGGTTACTTGTAAAACCTACGTCCTGTAGGGTTTCCTCTGTTGGTAGGGAAACCACTTGCCAGGGGTTATAGCTCAAGGATTGAGTATAACCACAGCTGACACAAATGAAGGCGATCGCCAACAATATTACAATTTGTTTCAGCGTTTTCACAAAATAGCTCATAACTTCCCGGACTGATAAAAGCGAATTTTCTAGTTTTTTGGAGTAGCCGCGCTTGCTCAATTTGAGCAATCCAGACACCACTCTCAAGAGCGCAGCCTCAACAATACAAAGATTCCTGGCTCTAGTCGCACAAAAATGGTATAATTACCATCCTTCAGCGCAGACCGTAGAGACTTAAAAAGAATAAAAATCCCAAGGCTAAGGCACCAAAAATCAGGAGATTTTTCTGTCCTGGCGTCAAGCGGTTGACACCTAAGCCATAGGTGAGATTCTCCTGAAAACCAGAAGGGGCATCACTCGCACCAACATTGACAAACTGAGAAGTCTTAACGCCGCAAACGGGACAACGCCAGTCGGTAGGCAACTCTTCAAAAAGTGTCCCAGGAGGAACATTACGATTACTATCTCCCTTGCCTGGGTCGTAAACGTAGCCGCAGGAGCGACACTCGTAACTAGCTGGCGCTATTTCAGCAAGGGTTTGCTCTTTGGCTGGATCGCTCATTGCACGCAGAAAAAATTAGGAAGCAATTCTTAAAATCTATGTTAAAAATTATCGCATAAATGTAAGACTTTCTCACCTGCGTTGTATTTACAGCTTGACTATACCTATTCGTCCAGCTCCTTATCAATAAGCTCAATTTGTTGACAAAAAATAGCCGAAGATATCAATGATGAGGATAGCTTTTAGCAATGATGCCGCAAAGTTTCTCTAATTCGGTCAAAACAACAGACCACCTATAATTAACAATGTAAAGAAGTAATAACGCAAATTTTTAGTGGCAGTTAACCATTGTGTTTGTTCTTAGCGGCTACGAATATCTCTTAGGCTTCTTACTGGCTTGCAGTTTAGTTCCATTCTTAGCGCTGTCAGCGTCTAAACTACTGCGTCCTTCCACTCGCGGGCCAGAACGTCGCACCACCTACGAATCCGGTATGGAACCCATAGGTGGAGCCTGGATTCAGTTCAACATCCGTTACTATATGTTTGCGCTGGTCTTTGTAATTTTCGATGTTGAAACTGTATTCCTGTATCCTTGGGCGGTAGCTTTCAGCCGCTTGGGACTGCTGGCTTTCATTGAAGCCCTAATTTTTATAGCAATTCTTGTGGTTGCTCTGGTTTACGCATGGCGCAAAGGAGCCCTTGAATGGTCATGAACCCTCAAACTACAACTGACAAGCAACAAACTGAACGCATCCTCAACCCAATTGAGCGTCCTAGTATCACTCAAGACCTTTCAGAAAACGTCATTCTCACCACAGTAGATGACCTGTACAACTGGGCACGGCTTTCTAGCCTTTGGCCGATGCTGTATGGGACTGCTTGCTGTTTTATTGAATTTGCGGCCCTGATTGGTTCCCGGTTTGACTTTGACCGTTTTGGTCTAGTCCCACGTTCTAGCCCCAGACAAGCCGATTTAATCATTACCGCTGGTACTGTTACCATGAAAATGGCCCCAGCCCTGGTTCGCCTCTACGAACAGATGCCAGAACCAAAATATGTCATCGCAATGGGAGCCTGTACAATTACTGGTGGTATGTTCAGCGTCGATTCCCCAACAACAGTGCGAGGCGTTGATAAGTTGATTCCTGTGGATGTTTATATCCCTGGTTGTCCTCCCCGTCCAGAAGCAATTATCGATGCGATCGTTAAGCTGCGTAAAAAAGTGGCTGATGAGTCGATGCAGGAACGGGGTAAGATGGAGCAAACACATCGGTACTACAGCACCACCCACAAAATGAATGTTGTACCGGAAATTTTAACCGGGAAGTATCTGCAATCCCAAGAGCGCTATACTCCACCAAAGCAATTGACAGAAGCGATGGGAATGCCAATACCACCCGCGCTCAAGTCTTCAGTAAAACAGGAGGTTGAACGTGGCTGAGGGTTCAGGAGAATTAGCACCAACAACCCCTGGGGATTCCCAGTTAACTCAAGTTGGGAAGGTGTCTCAGTGGTTGACGGAAAATGAGTTTGAACACCAAGCTTTAGAGCGAGATCATTTGGGTGTAGAAATGATCAAGGTAGAGCCAGATTTTCTACTTCCAATTTCTACTGCGCTCTATGCTTATGGTTTTAATTATCTCCAGTGTCAAGGCGCTTATGATTTGGGGCCGGGAGAAGATTTAGTTAGTTTTTACCACTTGATTAAAGTCAGTGATAATGCTAACAGACCCGAAGAAATGCGGCTGAAGGTATTTTTACCACGAGACAATCCTACAGTTCCTTCTGTGTACTGGATTTGGAAAGCTGCAGACTGGCAAGAACGGGAATCCTACGATATGTACGGCATTATCTACGAAGGACACCCGAATTTGAAGCGAATCTTGATGCCGGAAGATTGGGTAGGTTGGCCCTTACGTAAGGATTATATCTCGCCTGATTTCTACGAGTTGCAAGATGCTTATTAATTAAAGCATTTTGTTGTTAATTGAAAGCACCCGTTTCTCTTCAGTTGCGGGTGCTTATTTTTGTATAGGAATCGCGGGAAAAACTATTCCGGATTCGTATTTTGTTCTGCTGCTACTTGTCTGATAGTTTCTATTTCTAGTTCCAACAACTCTGCTAGTTCCTCAATGCTTAAGCCTCGTTGTAGTAATCGGGGTATCATTGCTAGCTTAGCCTGTATTTGACCACGCTCAAGCCCCTCTTGACGACCTTCCTGACGGCCTTCCTGACGACCTTCCTGACGGCCTTCCTGACGACCTTCCTGACGGCCTTCCTCAAGGGCTTCTTGATAAACCCTAGTTTGTCTCAATTCGCTCAATCCCAGCATGGCTTCTAGTTCCTCACGGCTTAGATGGGGAAACTTGTACAAAACTACTGTCTCTATTAATTCTATGATTTGTCGCTGGAGATTGGCATCTGGGAATTCTTGTCTTGCTTTGCTAATTAACTGTCGAGCGATCGCCCCTGTATTCTTTTTCGACTCTACAACCAACTGTACAATTCCCACACCAACAGGCGCATCACCAGCCTGAGCAATTTCATCCAGGTAAATCCGTCGTACTCGATGCTCCATCAACTCACGATATCGCCTAGGGGCTGGAGTTTCAAGACTGCGGCGACGGTATATGACAATAGCGTACCACTCATCGTGAGGTGGCTCAAACTGATATAGCGGTTTCCTCTGTATTGCGGTACATTTACCTCTCTCCAAACCTCTCTCCTTTAAGGAGAGAGGCTTTGACATTAGCCCCCTTCCCTCGAAGGGAAGGGGGTTGGGGGTTAGGTCTGACTGTACCTCATAACAGCCGTAACCGCTGTAAAAGTACAGAAATAGTTCTGCAAATAAGCGAGAATAAAAATTTGGCTTTTTTTGGAACTGCACCTCGACAAAATAAATCGGCAATTCGGAAGACTCAGCAACAGGGAGAAACAAGCCAGTAAAAAAAATCTTAGTCCTCTGTCATCCCCCCTCTTTTAGGGGGGAAGGAGGGGGGTACGGAACGAGCGTTGTTTTACTTCTGGCGCAGTAAACTGGTAACTGCTGGGCTCAATTGCAGGCTGTCCAATCAGTTCAAAGAATATACTGGGGAAATTCTGAAATAGTTGGTAGAACAGAGTATCAGTTTTCACAGACTATTGCTATTTTAGAGAAACAAGGGAGAATATTAATTCAACATCTTAAATTACCGGGGCAGTTAAATAATGAAGTTGTCCTCAAAGAATGTTTATAAAGTCGATAAGCAGCCCTCTAATAATCTCTATAATTTCACCTCACCTTTAGGGGATAAACTTTCCCCGATTAACAAACTTTTAGCAGTAGCTGAAGCCAAGGGTAGTTACAACCTAAATCCACAACCAGGATGCCCAAAAATTCCCCCATCTCTTCAGTTGCGACCTTATCAAAAGCAAGCTGTTGCTAACTGGTTTGCCAATCAGGGAAGAGGCACCCTGAAGATGGCAACTGGTAGTGGAAAGACAATTACAGCCTTAGCGATCGCCACTGAGCTTTATCAAAAGATTGGTCTACAAATCTTACTTATAGTCTGTCCCTATCGCCATTTAGTAACACAATGGGCGAGAGAATGTCAGAAATTTGGACTGGAGCCAATCTTAGCATTTGAGAGTGTACACAACTGGCAAAATCAACTTTCCACCCAACTTTATAACATTGCTTCTGGAAAGCAAAATTTTCTGACGATTGTCACTACTAATGCCACATTAATAGGAGAAGGATTACAGTCTCAACTGAAATATTTTTCCGAAAAAACCTTAATAGTCGGCGATGAAGCTCATAACTTAGGCGCTACAAAACTAGAACAAAGTCTTCCTCGTAACATTGGCTTGCGTCTCGCCCTTTCAGCTACACCAGAAAGGCATTTTGATGAAATTGGCACACAATTTATCTTTGACTATTTTGGTTCAGTATTGCAACCAGAATTTACCCTAGCCGACGCGATCAAACAGGGAGCATTAGTCCATTATCTTTACTATCCAATTTTAGTAGAATTAACCGAACCAGAAACACTAGCCTATGCCAAACTTACCAAAAGGATTGGTTGGGCGCTCATGGATGAAGAAAAGATAGAAAACAAAGATACCCTGACCTCATTATTAATGCAACGCGCTCGATTAATTGGTGCAGCAGCTAACAAATTAACAGCCTTGCGAAAATTAATGTTGAAGCGTCTGGATACGAACCACACCTTATTTTATTGTGGAGATGGTTCTGTAGAAGGTTCAGTAACAGTAGAAAGTAACCGTCAATTAGCAGCAGTAGCTAAGTTATTAGGGGCTGAATTACGATATCGAATTAACACTTACACTGCAGAGACACCTTTAGCAGAAAGAGAAAAATTGCGCCGTCAATTTGAAACTGGAGAATTGCAAGGTTTAGTAGCAATTAGATGTTTAGATGAAGGCGTAGATATTCCAGCAATTGAAACCGCTGTAATTCTCGCAAGTAGTAGCAATCCTCGCCAATTTATTCAGCGACGGGGAAGAATTTTGCGCCCATATCCAGGAAAAGAACGGGCTACTTTATTCGACATGATAGTTTTACCGCCAGACTTAGGGCGAGAAACTTTGGAAGTAGAACGTAATTTGTTGCGAAAAGAGTTGATGCGATTTTTGGAATTTGCTGACTTAGCGGATAATGCTGGAGAAGCCAGAATGAAACTGCTGCAAATTCAGAAAATATACGGATTACTAGATATCTGAATCCCTGTAAAATTTATCAAGTATTAGTAAGGTGGCAATCTCCACCTTGCTTGTACAAGTATCAGAATCAGTACTTACCCAGGAAATCTACCTGTAGGGTGCGTTATCTAACGTACCCTATTATTGAGAGCATCTACTGGGTAATTTTACGTAAGTCCTGAGATATCTACTTAGGGAAGAATTGAAGATGACAGAAGAACCAAATATAAATGATGTACAAGAACCAATTACTAACGCTCCTCCAGAAATTCGCCGCATTATTGAGCGAGTTTTGCAGACAGAAAAAGATAAACTCTATATGAAAGCACCGCGCAATATTAACGATGACATCTTAAAAATAATAAAAGAAGAAATCCAATGAAACTGATGTCAATCAGGCTGTATAACTTTCGTCAATTTTATGGCAAAACTCCAGAAGTTATCCTTTCATCTGGAGAACGTAACACAACAATTATTCATGGCAATAATGGCGCTGGAAAAACAACGCTTCTGAATGCATTTACCTGGGTATTATATGAAAAATTCACTGCAGCTTTTGCCTCAGAAGATAATTTGGTGAATAAACGAGCAATTACCGAAGCAAATTACAAAGATTCAGTAGAATGCTGGGTTGAACTTGGCTTTGAACATGACAACAAACGTTATCAAGCTAAGCGCCTTTGCCGTGCTTATAAAACTGAAGCTGGGGTTGAACAGGGAAAAAGCGAGTTATATTTACAGATAGCAGGAGATGATGGACGTTGGGTACTGCCGCCACAACATCCAGAAGATATCATTGGTAGGATTTTGCCTGTTAGTTTGCATCAATACTTCTTCTTTGATGGGGAAAGGATTGAGCAAATTGTTCGCTCTGATAAGAAAACAGAAATTGCTGATGCGACCAGGACATTATTAGGAGTCGAGGTATTAAATCGTTCCATCAAGCATCTTGGCGAAGCCAAGAAAAGCTTGGAAACTGAATTAGCCGTAATTGGAGATGTTGAAACAAGGAAGCTGTTGAAGGAACAGGCAAAACTTGAACAAGAAAACAGTAACTTATTAAATCGCCTAGGGGAAATTGACAAGGAATTAGAGAACCAAGATGAGTTAAAGAAAACCCTTGGCAATCGTTTGTTAGAACTCAGTGGCGCCAAAGATTTACAACAACTGCGAGATGAACTGGAAGGAAAAGAAAAATTAATTCGAGAACAACTCAAACAAGCTAAAGATACACTGAAACGAGCAATCTCAACGCGAGGCTATACAGTTTTACTTGGGGAAGTAACGGCTGATTTTAAAGGAATTGTTGCCCAATTGCGGGCAAAAGGAGAGTTACCTGTTGGGATTAAAAAGCAATTTGTGGGAGATTTGTTGAACGAAGGACGCTGTATCTGTGGGACTATATTGATAGAAGGAACTCATGCTCATCAAGAGGTTACAGGTTGGATGGATAAAGCAGGAATTGCTGATGTTGAAGAAACAGCAATTCGTATGGGTGCACAAGTAGATGCACTGAATAAGCAAGTACCTGAATTTTGGGAAGAAGTTGATCGACAACAAGCAAATATTGCTAGGTGGAGAACTGAACTATCGGGAATTGAGACGCAATTAGATGATATTAGAAAAAAGTTGCGTACTTTTCCTAGTGAAGATATTCAACAGTTACAAAAACGCTTTGATGAAACTGAGGCTAAAATTAAGGAAATAACTCTAGAAAAAGGGGCAAATCAGCAGAAAATCGAGCGACTAAAATTAGATATTGATGCCAAGGTTAAGCAAATTGCTAAGCACAAGCTGAATGAAGCTAAGCAAATCTTAGCGCAACAACGCATCGCTGCTACTCAAGATGCAGTTGAACGATTGAAAGAAGCAAAAAATCGTTTGGATGCGCAATTTCGCTCTTCCCTGGAACAGCGAGTACAAAAAATATTTAGTCAAGTTTCCTTTACTCCTTATATACCTAAACTGAGTGACAAGTATGAGCTAACTCTAATAGAAAATACTGCTGGTTATGAGGCAACGGTTGCTGCTTCTACGGGAGAAAATCAGATTCTCAGCTTATCGTTTATCGGTGGCATTATTGGTAGGGTAAGGGAGTGGATTCAAGAGAATGCACTATTGGCGCCAGATAGTAGCACTTTCCCGGTTGTCATGGATTCGCCTTTTGGTAGTTTAGATGAAATCTACCGCAGACAAATTGCTAAAACTCTCCCTCAATTAGCAAATCAGTTAGTAATTTTGGTCACTAAAACTCAATGGCGTGGTGAAGTTGAACAAGAAATGATCACACACCTGGGTAAAGAATATGTGCTTGTTTATAATTCTCCCAAACTAGATTGTGAAAAAGATTCTATTGAATTAGGTGGCATTAGCTATCCTTTGGTGAAGCCAAGTCCCAATGAGTTTGAATATACCGAGATTGTAGAAGTTGAATCTAATTTTTAGTAAGGAGAAAAGAATGTTGTTCATCTAAGTTTTGCAATACAATTTAGCCATAAAAATGCGCTTAATCACCTGTGTAGACAGAAGATTTTTGTGTAATTACAGTATTATAGATTCAGTTCAAATCCAGTATGAAACTATAGAAAATTGGTAACGAATTAATATAAAAATACTTCAAAGACTTCAGTTGAGCTTAAAATCTATTCATAGCTGCGAGTCGGAACTTTTTGACTTTTTTTTGCTTTTCTTTGGAGTCTATCAATGCCTAACGAAATTGTCTTTTCAGACATTCAAAACCATTGGGCGAAAGAATGTATCAGCCAGATGGCACAGCGCAAGTTAGTAACTGGTTACCCCGATGGTAGCTTTCGCCCCAACGCAACCATCACTCGTGCTGAATTTGCCGTTTTGATGCTGAATGCTTTCCCTGACGCCCCAGTAAAGCGCAGTGGAACAACTTTTAAAGATGTACCTCCCAATCACTGGGCTCATCAAGCAATTCAAGATGCTTACAAGCGGGAATTTTTTTCTGGTTATCCAGGTGGAATGTTTCAACCAAATCAGCCAATTGTGCGCTCGCAAGCCATAGGTGTTCTAGCAGGTGCTAAAAATTACAACATCCCCACAAATCCAGAAGCAATTTTGAGACAATATTTTGAAGATGCGGCGCAGATCCCAGACTATGCAAAAAATGCGATCGCCTCTGCAGCCGTTAACACTTTAGTCGTCAATTATCCCAACATTAAACAACTAAAACCCAATCAAAACGCCAGTCGATCAGAAGTAGCAGCCTTACTTTGTCGGGCTTTAAACATTTCCGCTGTACCACCGCAGTACATCGCCGGAGTAGAAATTCATCCCCAACAAGTGCGGGCTTTACCAGGAGGACTTGATACAGTTCCCACCTTTAATAGTAATAGTCCAGAATTGGTAAAAACTGAAGGAATTTTGCTTTCTACTTTGCCACCCATAGGCAAACAAATACCATCAGCGCACCTCAATTTTTCCTTCCAGGGACGTTTTGATATATTTACTCATCATATCGCTAGAGCTGAAACGCAAGCCGAAATTCGCCCATTTTACCAAGGTTTAATTCTGCATAACGAAAGCGATCAACCTGTCACCGTGGAAGTGTTGCAAGCTGTTAGTTATCTGGGAACTCCAGATGCGCCTTTTATCTCCTTACCAGACATTACGGAAAATCCCAACGGTACTGTATATTCTGGCCCCGGAAGTCGTACCATGAATGATATTTTGCGGGGAGTTAGACAAGTAAATTTCCCGGAAAAGTTGGTGATTGCACCGAAGCAAAGCCAAATGTTAATGAATCAGCCAATTGGGGTGGAAACAATTCCAGCTTCCAACGGACGTTCTACAATGATGCGTTTAAAAAGTGACGGGCCGATTTATGTGGCTAACTTAGTGATGAAAGCGCTCCAAAATAGTAATGGAAGCTATCGCGCACCAACCTTAGCTGAATGGCAAAAATTGCTGAATACAGGAAGTTTAGCTCAACCGCGCGGCGCAATTCCTACTCCTCTCGATCCTCCCAGAGAACCGACAGTTTTCGGTCGCGTTGCGGGTGTCTCTAAAGGTTCGCAATGGCAAGGGCTAATAACAGATAATTTGAATGTGGAATATCTGACTATCCCGCAACCGGGAAAAGCGTTTTCTTATGTAATAGGTACTTTGCATTTGATTACCCTGAATACAAATCAAATTCAAAGTGCACCGATGTTAGTCCGCTATCCCGATACCGCCTACTTTGCTCATAGTAACTATGGGGTAGAATACAATCTCACTTTGCCGCTGAAAAACTCTACAAATCAATCTCAAACTGTGACTGTCTCGATGCAAACACCCTTGAAAGATGAAGCGGGTACAGATAAACTTCTCTTCTTGAATCCACGGGTTGAACAAGTATTTTTTCGCGGTACGGTGAAGGTACGTTATGAGGACGATCAGGGACAATCCCAAATTTGCTATGTGCATTTGGTACAGCGACGCGGACAGCTTGGAGAACCATTGCTGAGGCTGAATATACCACCTGGGGAGCGTCGTAAGGTACAGGTAGATTTTCTCTATCCCCCAGATTCCACTCCCCCGCAAGTACTGACTATCAAAACTTTCAACAATTAACAGCGCCAACAATAAGACGATATCTTAGCAATCTTGAGACTGATTTTGGCAAATGGGTGTGTATTTAACGGAAGGCAACATTTCAATGTTTCACCCGATAATGAAGCAACATGAAACCGTTGTTGTAGATTTTGCTGTTGGTCAGTTCCAGTGAAGTCTGTTTGATGACACCTGAAAAAAGTGGAATACCTGAACCTAGCAATATCGGATTCACTTTCAAAATCATTTCGTCAATTTCTGGAAAAAGCGTTGTGGCTAAATCACCACCACCACAAAGCCAGATATTTTTGCCTGTTTGCTTCTTTAATTCCCTAACCAATGTAATAGCATCTTTTGAGACAAGCTCAACATTTCTATCCGGGCTTTCTTTTAGGGTGCGAGAAAAAAGATACTGCTTCATTTGAGGGTAAGGGTTGGTTATTCCCTCCTTTAGTCCCACCTCATAAGTCCTGCGTCCCATCAGAACAACATCAAACAACTTATTCTCAGAATCTATGCCTAATTTGTCACGAAAGTGAGCTGGAATGGTTTCAGGAAAGTTTTCAAATAAATCTGTGAAATGCTCTCCTTCGGTGAGGAAAAAATCAAATGAACCGTCTTTATGAGCAATGAATCTATCGACGGTACAAGCGACGTAATATTTGAGTTCGCGCATATCAAATGTTCTCTAAACAAAATTTAGGCGGTGACGCGAGCGCAGTTTTTAAAGGCGATCGCTTACCTATTAAATATCTGAAAACGTGATGAATCATTAGAATAACTCCATTGAATAACTAAAATTGACAGGAGATTGAAAACGTTGCGCTCAAAAGATTTTAAAAATGAGTTGAGACATTATGACAGTTTCGTTAATTCCAAATCTTGCTGTGAAACACGCCCTACTGCTTTAATCAAATCGGCTGCTTTTTCACCAATCATAATTGTAGGTGCATTCGTGTTTCCTGTCGTCAGGGTTGGCATAATTGATGCATCGACAACTCGTAACCCCTCAACACCATGTACTCGCAGTTCGGGGTCTACAACTGCCATTGAATCAGTTCCCATTTTGCAAGTCCCGACAGGGTGGTATGTAGAATCGCAATTTTGTCGAATGTAAGCTTTGATGTCTTCATCGCTTGTCACCTTGATACTAGGGGCAACTTCTTCACCCAAGTACTCATCAAATGCTCCTGAATTAGCAAAAGTTCGCGCTATTTTTATCCCTTCTACTAACACTTGCAAATCTTCCTCACTCTGAAGATAATTCATCCGAATTTTTGGTGAATCTTTAGGGGAAGAAGAACGCAAACTTACACTACCACAACTCTGGGGATGAACCAGACATGGCACAATCGAAAATCCCGAACCTTCACGAGCAAACTCAGGTTGCACCCATAAGAGTGGACCCACGTGAAACTGTAAATTTGGCGCAGTGTTTAATTGATTCTCAGTATGTAAAAATAACCCAGCTTCTGCGAGGTTGCTGGTTGCTGAAGGTTGCACATCTTGAGTGGCAAGGTAGGCGACACTAACAGATAGATGGTCTTGGAGATTTTGACCTACACCAGGTAAATCAACGATAGGAGAAATGCCTAATGCACGCAAATCTTGTGCATTGCCAATACCCGAAAGCATTAACAATTTAGGTGAATCAAACGCCCCAGCAGAAAGTATTACTTCTTGGTTTACAAAAGCTTGGTGCAGCGTATCATTGTGTAGATATTCCACCCCAATTGTACGTGTACCCTCAAACAATAAACGAGTAACTAAAGCGCTGGTAGTAATTGTTAAATTGGGGCGCCCTAAAATTGGATGTAGGAACGCAACCGCTGTACTTTGTCGCTTCCCTTCTTTGAAAGTAAGCTGAAAAATTCCTGCACCTTCCTGAGTTGCTCCATTAAAGTCAGGATTGCAATCATAACCCTTTGTTACGGCTGCTTCTAGAAAGCGTTGTGATATTACACTAGGAGCAACTGCATCAGTCACGTTCAACAGTCCATCAACACCGTGAAATTGAGATGCACCATGCTGCTGATTCTCAGATTTATTGAAGTAAGGCAATACATTTTGGTAGCTCCAACCCGGATTACCTAATTCTTGCCAATGGTCAAAATCGTGACGGTTGCCGCGAATATAAATCATCGCATTAATTGAACTGGTGCCACCCAAAACTTTTCCGCGTGGACAATAGATTTTACGATTATTTAGGTGTGGTTCTTCTTCTGTAAAATATGCCCAGTCCACCTCCGTACCCCATAGTTTTGTCCAGTTTGTAGGAATGTGGATTTCTGGTTTTGTATCTGGATTCCCAGCTTCCAGCAACAACACGGTTGTTTTACCATCTTCTGTCAGACGATTAGCAACGACACAGCCTGCTGAACCTGCACCAATTACAACATAATCGTATTGAGCCATGACATCAATTTTCCTGAATGAAAGTTATCTAAAACTTAGGAAAAAGTCTACAGCCCTCCGCAGCACGAGACAACCAAATAGAGCGAAAATCTTCAGCAATGGGTAAGGCTTCGAGAAACTCCTGCACGGATTCTAATTTCCCTTCCAGGGGTGCGGTGGGTGCTATTTTGAATTCTGTTACTGTATAACGTAGGATTGCTTCCATCAAAGCTGTCACCTCGATAATCGGTTGAGGATGTATCCAGGAGGGGAAAATACGAGCTTCAAAGGTATGTTTGTTAGGAATAGAATGAATTAGATTTTTCAGGTTAAAGTCACAGTATTTTGTTAGTTTAAGTTTAGCAAGACGTGCTTTAGCATCCGACCAAGATAATTCACAAAAATCAGATTCATTGACTACTACCAACAATTCCTCATCCCACGTTCCCAAGCGTCTGCAATTAAGATTAGTTCCTACCAATCGTTTTAAATTTTCCCCATGTGTCCATAAAAGATTAACTAGGTTAGCGAAAACTCTTGCAGAACATAAGGGTTCAGCATCAAAATGCATGTGAGTTGCACCTTCAGTAGGAATGGTGAAGCCAAGGGAGCGTGCTGGAGAAAGTAGAGTCTCTAAACGTTCAAAATGATTAGTATCAATTGGTGGGGTGATTAACTCACAGGGACGTTCTCTCTCCCCTGGTAAAGGTGCAGCAATCGCAATTGGATTGCCTGTATGATCTGCTACACGCATCATTCCACCCGGTCCTACTTCTGGAGTAGTAGCAAATAAACTAGCGATCGGTTTGAGGACTTCAGTAAGTTCAGAAGCTGGGTCAGCTTGGCAAGTTACTAATTGCAGAAATCGGGTATCATCGCTAATAATTCGATACCATCCTGGCTGAGGTGCGTGAGTTTTTTCTAAGTCGTCAATAAGGGTGAGATCATCTACACAGCGAGTGATCAAATTTCCCTGGCGATCGATAACTTCAAACCCTAAAGTTAGATTGTGAAACAAGGGAGTTCCTGGAACCTGACTAAGTTCAGATTGGGGGTGGAAGAAACGATGTGCTTTTGCATCATGAGCTTCAGCTATTGACTCAGCTAAGTTTTTTCTACTTAGTCCCTTTGGTGCCATCAGCTCAATTTCCCAGCCGATTTTCCAGTTCAAAAAAGACATAACCTGCTCAGGTTAGTTGTTGAAAAAAATTTAGTATAGAAGCGTAACATTCTTACCTAGATTGTGTACATTCAATCTAGGTTTTTATTGAGAATGCTACGCCCTATTCAAAGTTTGTTGGGAAACAATTTATCTAGATCGAGCAAATAGCAACGCTTTTTTAAGAAGCTCATCATTGCCTAAAATTAAGTTGCGCTCAATGCGTAATTTTGCATCCATTGGTGATGAATCGCCCCAAAATTTTGCTAATGCTTCCACGTCCTCATATTCACGAAATTCGGACTCTCTGAATAGCTTGTATGAGCTTGGGTTTGAGGCTGGTTTGGCCGCCTTTAGAGCTTTCACCCTTGCATCTACAAGAAATTGTTCGAGGATGGCAACATCTGCTGGACCCCAGAGAATTTTTCTGCCAATTCGAGCCTTGGCCTCGTCCTCTGACTGTCCCCAATAATCTGCCAATACACGGGCATCCCAATAGTCGTATTCGCTAGTCCGATAAGCGAGAAGTTCTTGATTTTCTGTTGTTTTTGTGGTCACTTCGGTCATAACGTTGTTCTCCTGTTGAGTAATTAGTTAGGACTTAGACATTGACACAAGTTGGATTATCTTGCTTCAAATATTGCTGATCTGACTACAAGGATACTTCTGTTTATTCTAGAAGGATCATTTTAGAAAAAGTGCTTTACAAATTTTCAAAATTGGTGCGTATGTAACGGAACGCAACGCTTCAATGCTTTACCAGATCATGAAGTAAAATGAAATAGAATTTTTTGAGACAATCTCAACATTATCAAAAATAGCTTTCAGGCAATTCAAGCATAACTGGGCGCTTCTTTGCCTAGAACCTGTAAATTTGGATTGGGAACTAAATTCCCTTCCATTATCAATAATTTGTAGCTAATACTGTAGTTTTGAATACGACTTAATACTTATGTACTAAAGATAGCGATCGCGGTGAGGTAATTTTCACAGCAGTTACAAGGGCGATCGCACTTTGCAGTTCTTTGTCAAAACTCCCTCTGGTTTCGAGATACTACAAAATAGCACAGGCTGACCGCATGTCAATTGATATAATCCAATATCTTTGCAATTTCTATACTGATCCAAAGAAAAATCTCTGTAAGTTTAAACAAACCCAGATTTTAGAGGCAAATCCTAGTGGTTAGTTCATCAAGCAGGTACGCGAACAATGTCCTAATACAAGATTTGGCAACAGATACCTGGTGGGTTAAAGCTAGTTGGGAAGAATTTCTTCTACTAGCTGAAAATCCTGCTTATCTCGATGGCAGGTTTTATTACCATCAAGGACTCATAAGAATAGAAATGTCGCCCCTTGGTCCTCGTCATGGTCGTCAAAGTTCAATTATTTCCAAAGCGGTTAGTCTTTTTGCCACCATTAAGAATCTCCGTATTGTCGAATTTGCTAATACAAGTTTTCGGAAAGCAGGTATAGGTGAATTTCAACCAGATTTAGCTTTCTACATCGGTTCTGGTTTAAAAATACCACCTATGACAGATGATCCAGTCGATCTTTATAAATATGACCCACCAAATTTAGTTATAGAAATTGGTTCTTCTACTATCACTGATGATTTGGGAAGGAAGCGGTTACTTTATGAAGAATCTGGGGTACAGGAATATTGGGTTGATGATGTAAAAGTTGGGGAAGTAGTTGCTTTTGCAATTGCGGATGGACGCAGTGGAAGAATTCAGGAGTCGCAGGTTTTACCGGGATTAACGATCGCCCTTGTAGAAGAAGCTCTAAAACGCAGTCATACTGAAGATGATCGTAAGGTTAATCTTTGGTTGCTGCAAACATTTAGCAAAGCTTGAGGGGAAGCAATTTGCATTTTCAAAGGGTAGGGGGCGTATAGCAATACGCCCTGATTTATTGTATTCGTTAATATAGTCATACTGACGGCTGTGAGATGAGTGTTAGTTAAAGCATTCTGTTATGATTTCAAGAAAGTAGATATAATCAAAATGGGTGGAAATAGAATCAGGGTTGCTAAAGATAAGGCGGAATTAGTAAAAGCCTTAACATTATCAGAGGGAACATCAGGATTTTTTCGTCATTATACTGATGTCATCGTCTTAGCAGCCAGCTTGGGTGCTAAGCGGAAAAAGCGAACTCCTCTGGGGGAAATCTCCAAAAGAGAACCAGGACCAATCGAGGAAGAATACTTTATAACAAAAGGGTATGATTTAGTTATCAAATTACTCACACTTGCTGAAACGAAAGATGCCAAAATTCTTTCTTCTCATGAGAAAGAATATGAGGAAAAACGCATCCATATTTTTGAAGAATATGCTAACGGGGGACTGGAAATTTTGCGAGATGAATTGCGTGGTGCGGTAGACTACTCAGAGCGAATATTGTTGCTTCTTAGTTGGGAACGAGAGAAGCGAACACAGTCAGAAGAAGACTTTGACCTGAGCCGATTCCTATCTTAAATTAGCTCAGTACTTACGCTTTCTTTACCTTTCAACCACCATTCGTAGGAGCGCATAGCTATGGATTTCTTCCCTATGTGGCGTGTATGCGTAAGTCCTGAGCTTTTGATTACAAGACAGAAACTATGTCCATCCCAGTCTAATTTTTACCATCTTTACTGCATCCATTACAGCATTGGAACCAGTAGATAGTTTATAAACCCTAGTTGAATTTTTTGGGTTCGGGTCTATTCTTACTACGTTGTCTTTCCAAAGTGGATTTTCTCTTGACCAATCTATCTGTGCAAGTTGCGAAACTTGCTCTTCATTAAAAGAATTTATGTCTACATCATAAGTGAAGTACAGCAATCGTCCCAGAATTTCCAATCCAACACTCATACCCAGCAAACCTTTCTCCTTAAATGCACTTACCTCATCAGCTTTCAATTTCTCCAGCTTTTTCTCAAAAATCGAGCGTGTCTGATTGCATTCCGAGAAAAATTGATTCAAGCACTTAACTAAAGCTACAGATGATTCCTCAACATCATAATCTTGAAGCTCATCACTTGGATCATTAGCAAAAGCGCAACTTACGAATCTGGCTATGTAATTAGTTGTGTAAATTAGTCCCTGTTTATTTGCAGGAGATGCTTTAATTTTCTCGGTCTTATCCAGGAACATTTGTACTCGTTTTTGCAAATTTTTAGTAATACCAACCCTTCCGGAAAACTTACCAAAAGACAACAATAAAGATTGATCTAGTTGTCTCGTTTGCGCCATGTCTCGGAAATCTATCTGACACTGGCTAAAATCTTCCTCTAAAATCACGGTGATTGGGAAGACATCTCCACTGATTAAGTAACTCTCATCACTTAATATCAACTCTTGAATGGCTCGTTTGCGATGCTGTCCATCTGTGATATCTAATTTAACTCCATAAGGAATAGCGACTAGACAAATACCCCGGCTAAATTCGATTAGCTTAATCTTATTTTCGGCTACATTTGTTGTCAGTGTTCCCAAAATCCAAGGTTCTTCTTTTCGAGTACGATCAAGGAGATATTCTTTTATTTCCTCAGCATGACCTTTGACTTCTGGACGATTCTTCCCTGAATCAGGATCATTAGCAGTAGCGGGATTGGCTCGAAGAAGCGAAGGAAAGTCACAAGCAGGTACATTAATTTGTAGCATCCTCCGTGTCCCCTGCTCGAAAATTAACCCTGGATAGCATCGAGCTTTATTATGATACTCCTCAAAGTATGAATCTAGGGCATCAAGTCGAGGCTTTGGCTCAGAATGTGTGCTGTCACTTGTAATTTCGTTTGTTTGAGCCATGTGAATAGTTAATCCAGTTGAGGTATAATTATATTATGATTATATGCTACGATTTATTGTTTAGCTATCAGGAATAACGACAGTGAAAGAGAAAAAAAAAAGCTCAACGTAATGCGGCAGAGCTAGTAGAAGATATCGAAGCTCTCAGCACTGAAATTAAAGATTTGTACTGCTTAGATGCTATTCCCTGGGTAATTGGATATTCGGGGGGAAAAGACAGCACTGCAGTTTTACAACTGATCTGGTATGCGATCGCCACTCTTCCACCAGAAAAACGAACCAAAACAATTCATGTAATTACAACAGATACTTTAGTAGAAAATCCGATAGTTTCTGCTTGGGTACGTAAATCTTTGGAGCAAATTGAGATTGCTACAAAAGAGCAGGGAATGCCATTTAAAACTCATCTGCTACATCCAGATCTTACAGAAACATTTTGGGTGGGTTTAATTGGTAAAGGCTACCCAGCTCCGAGAGGAAAATTTCGCTGGTGTACCGCAAGATTGAAAATTAGTCCATCTAATAATTTTATTCGTGATGTCATCCGCAACAGTGGTGAAACAATTCTCGTCTTAGGTACTCGTAAGGCTGAAAGTGTGACCCGTGGTGCTCGGATGAAAAAACTGGAAGCTCATAGAGTACGCGCTCACCTCAGCCCTAATATGAACTTACCAAACTCTCTGGTTTATAGCCCCATAGAAGACTGGAGAAATGATGAAGTTTGGCTTTATTTGATGCAATGGCAAAATCCTTGGGGATACAGCAATAAAGATTTATTCACCATGTATCGCGAGTCCACAGCGGATAATGAATGTCCCCTAGTTGTTGATACTTCTACCCCCAGTTGTGGAAGTTCTCGTTTTGGCTGCTGGGTCTGTACACTGGTGACCGAGGATAAAGCCATGACAGCGATGATTCAGAACGATGAAGAGAAAGAATGGCTACAACCTTTACTCGATTTGCGTACTGAATTAGATGTTGACGATGACCGCGATAAACGTGATTTTCGACGTCGAAAAGGTAATGTTCAACTGTATGAACGCAACTTAGACGGGGAAGTTTCCGTTGAACCAATTCCTGGCCCCTACACGAAAAAATGGCGGGAGCATTGGCCTGAGACGATTGCTCACAGTTCAAAATCAAGTTCGTCAGACTTGTCCAGAAAATATGCGCGATATTACTCTAATTACTCCCGAAGAATTGAGTGAAATTCGCCGTATTTGGTTAGAAGAAAATCACGAGTTTGATGATAGTTTGCCTCGTATTTATAGCGAAGTCACAGGTTCACCTTTCCGAGACACAAGGCCTGGTGCTGAAAATAGTCTACTAGGAAACGATGAATGGCAAGTTCTAGAAGAAATCTGCAACAGCGATGGAATGCACCTGGAACTGATGGCGAAGTTGCTGGATACGGAACGCCAATATCGTACTATGTCTCGCAGGATTGGCATATATGAAGCCCTGGAGAAATGTTTTGAGACAAGTTCTCGTTCTCCAGAAGAGGCGATCGCCAATGCTCACTTGAAACGAGATTTGAAAAATGCTGCTTCCGAAGGTAATGTTGAGGTGGTAAAACAGTTGACTTGGGCAAGTTTGAAATTTCAAGCTACAGATACTTAATCATCCTGATTTGAGTCACCTAACTACAGTTTGATAAATAATGCATCTTGTATTTGACATCTTACACCCTTGTGGGTAAACCACAGTTCCGTCCTCATAGCGAAAGTCCTCTTAAGAGGACTGAAAATCTATATTTAGTCCTCTTTTAGTGGACTTTAGCTATTAGCCAGGGAATTAATTCCCTGGCGGGTGTCGGAAACAAATGACAAGGCTGTAAAATTTTAATTGCATAGAATATTGCGAAGTGATGAGCGTTTTAAGTCGGTACATTCGTATTCACTAAATGCTTCATTTACTAACAAAAAACCCCGGTTTATTTCCGGGGTTATGAATTAAATTTGCTCTCCTTAAATCACACATGAACTGGAGTGCTAACCCTCTCTCGCTGACTCGTCATCATCATTTTTACACCACCTGCTGGCGTCATCGTAATACCACGGCGAACAGGCTTAATGGGACGATTATCTACAAGGGAGAATTGGAAACGCGATAACACAGTTGCTAGAACCAGCTTCATTTCAAACAGAGCAAAAGCATAGCCAATACAGCGACGATTTCCACCACCAAAAGGGAAATATTCATAAGGTGAAAACTGACGTTCCAGAAAACGTTCTGGTTTAAAACGTTCAGGTTCCGGATAGATATCTTCCCGATGATGAGTTAAATAAATACAGGGAGCTAACATTACTCCTGGCTCAAATTCGTAGCCCATAATCTCAATCGGTGACTTCACAATCCTACCGAAAGAAAACAGAACAATCGGGTAAAATCGCAAGGTTTCAGAACAGACAGCAGACAGATAAGGAAGCTTAGCAATTTCCATCGGTTCCGGGTCATTACCTAAACTATCTAACTCCTTGAGGAGTTTTTCTCCTACCTCTGGTAGATAATGAATCCAGTAAAAAGCCCAAGCTAAAGCTGATGCTGTAGTTTCATGACCACCAAACAGCAACGTCATCAATTCATCGCGTAATTCAACATCCGTCATCGGTTGTCCATCTTCGTCACGCGCTGACAGCATTAAACTGAGAATATCGTCACCAGAAACATCAGGATTTTCCTTACGTTCCCGAATTTCCGCATACAGCAACTCATCAACTTGTTGACGAAGCCGTAAGAAACGTCCCCAAGGACTCCAAGCACCTAAATCTTTTTGTAGAAACGGGAAAAAAAGCATACTGGAACTCAAAGGTGAGTTAAAAGTCTCCAGTAAAGAATTTAGTAATTCCCGAATTTTCTCAAGACGTTCTCCCTCAGATATACCAAAAACAGCCCTTAAAATAACTCTGAGAGAAATCTCTTGCATAGATGAATGAATTGCTTGGGAATTACCAATTTTCCACCCATTCATCAATTGCTCGGTAATCTCACAAATTATCTTGCCATAAGCTCGCATTCTTTCCCCATGAAAAGGAGGAGTTAATAAGCGTCGCTGACGTTGGTGGGGAACACCATCCAAGCGAATCATTGAGTTTTCTCCTAGTAAAGGGATTAAAGTTTTGTTCCCTTCCCCAGCGTGAAAATAATGTGGTTCCGCAGTAAAAATTTGTTGGATAGCTTGGGGGTTACTGAAAGACACAATTGGAGGAAAGCCCGGAAAATGTCCTGTAAATGTATCACCATAACGCTGTGAACAATCTTCCAAATATTCCAAAGGATTAGCGAATGATTGAATGGTTGTGAATAAGGACAAACCGGGACCAGGAGGTAGTTTCATCATAGTTATGCTTCTACTTTTTGTTGGCGATAAGTTGCAAGTGCAGGTAATGGCATTTCCAGCGTTTCTACTAACTCTTTGGGGGGATTATTCCGAGTAGGAGACTCTAAATATTCACCAGTGACAATTTCCGGTACTGACTTCAGATTGTGAGTCACACTATAGTAGCGATGAGTCTGGAAAAGTAAGCCACGTTCCTGCATTGAATCATTGGCGATTTTCTTGCGTAATTTAATCATGGCATCAAGCACAGCTTCAGGTCTGGGAGGACAACCAGGAAGATAAACATCCACGGGAATTAACTTATCTACTCCCCTTACTGCTGTCGTTGAATCGCTACTGAACATTCCTCCAGTAATTGTACAAGCACCCATTGCTATGACATACTTTGGTTCTGGCATTTGTTCGTAGAGACGTACCAAAGTAGGAGCCATTTTCATGGTGATTGTACCAGCAGTAATCATTAAATCAGCATGACGAGGACTTGGCCAAGGCTTCAAACCAAATCTGTCAAAATCGAAGCGAGCACCGAACATTCCCATCATTTCAATGAAACAGCAAGCAGTACCAAACATCATCGGCCACAAGCTGGAGAGACGCGCCCAATTGTAGATATCATCGACTGTGGTTAAAATGATATTTTCGGAAAGTTCGTGAGTAATCTGAGGTCGTTCAATTGGGTTGAGAATCTGAGTTTTTTGCTCGTCTAATCGCTCAATTGTAGTTACTGTTGAGTTCATCACTTCCTCCTTTTCGCTCAAAATTGAGACTAAATTCAGGATGACACGTGCAAGCGGGTGTTCGCTAGTAAAGATAAAGGCGTTAAGCGCTAACTTAAGGTTGTCTTAATCTGGTAAATTATTCCCAATGGGACTATTGCGCCGCTCGATCGCAGAGCGCTATGCTCAACAAAGCTGAGTCCGCAAGTACTGTTATTCTCCGAATGTGGTTCCAGAACGTCTAGTGGGTAAGGTATCAACGAGCAAATTCATTGTTTGGATATACTGGAGTTAGATGACAAATCGCGAACAATTGATTCACGAACTCGAACAAGCTCCCGATGACTTAGTGCAAGCAGTGCTGGATTTTTTACATCGGGCTAAAGCGACACGCCAAACTCATCCTCTGGCAAAATTTGCGGGAATTTTAAGTGATGCCGAGGCGGAAGAGTTAAAACGTGCAATCGCAACCGAGTGTCGGCAGGTGGATGTGAATGAGTGGTGAGATTGCCCTGGATACCTCTGTAGCAGTTCGCTTTTTGAATGGAGACGCAGCGAGCGTTACACGAATG